>NZ_JBHLZU010000018.1:0-872285 GCF_042429765.1 Allokutzneria oryzae
GTCACCTTGACGGCGTCGGCGAGGGTGTTCATGCCCCGCTCGAGACCGCGACGGGCTTCCTCGTCGAACGCGATCATCTTGGCCATTGCGGCGTAGTCCTCCGGTGCATGGATGACACGATGCTCGGCCAGGCTCGGTGCCCGCGACGGACGCCCGGCGATCACCGGACTCACCGTCCCGACCTCTTAGCACTCACCGGTAGCGAGTGCTAAGCCCAGGTTTAGCACTCGACGGGGGTGAGTGCAAGCTCAGCGGGTGACCGTCGGCACCTTCGTTGGGAGCCCGCGCGAGGTCGTCGTGCCTGGCTGCACCGGGTTTTCCGGTTCGCCGCCACCGCCGTTGACGATGAGCACAACCACAAGGACGACCACGGCGACGGCCACCACCGCGAGCACCGGGATGACCCAGCGCGCCAGGCCGCTGTCGCTGCTCTTGCCGAAGGCGGTCGTTCCAGCGGGCATCGGCGGGCGCAGCCGCATCGGCTCCCCGCTCGACGGCGGGGCCTGGTAGGCGGGCTGGGGCAGCGGGCGCGGCGGCTGCTGCACCTGCTGCGGCTGCTGGTGCGGTGGCTGCTGCTGCGGCTGCGGCTGCTGGTGATAGCCCTGGTGCGGCATCTGCGGCCTGCTGACCAGGCCCTGCGGCGCGGGCTGCTGCGGCTTGGGCGGCGGGGGCGGCGCGGCGGCGGCCTTCTGCGCTGGCGGGCGCCGCGTGGGCGGCACGGTCGGCTGGGGCAGGTTCGCCAGCGCCGCGGTCGCGGCGGCCACCAGTTCGCGGCAGTTCGCGTAGCGCTTGGCGGGCTCCTTGGCCATGCCCCTGCGGATGACCTCGTCGATCGACGGCGGCAGCGTCACCAGCGAGCTGACCGCGGGCACCTCTCCGCCGAGGTGCCCCTGGATCACCTCGGGCACCTTGCCCTGGAACGGCGGGCGGCCGGTGAGGCAGGCGAAGAGCACGCACGCCAGCGAGTACGCGTCCGTGCGCGGGTCGACCGGCTCACCGCGCAGGTGCTCGGGGGCGGCGTAGGTCGGCGAGCCGAGGAAGTCGCCGCCCCTGGTGCGGTGGCCGGTCGCGCCGCGCCTGGTGAGCCCGAAGTCGGCGAGGTAGACGTGCTCGCTCGCGGACTCGTGCTGAGTGACGAGCATGTTGGCCGGCTTGATGTCCAGGTGCACCAGGCCCCTGCCGTGCAGCATGTCCAGCGCGTCGGCGACCTGGCCGATCAGCCGCAGCGTGCGCTCCGGGGAGATCGGGCCGTCCTTGATCAGGCTGGCCAGGTCCGAGCCGTCGACGAACCGCATCGCGATGTAGAGCAGCCCGTCGACCTCGCCGAAGTCGTAGAGCGGCACCACGTGCGAGTGGTCGATCGCCGAGGTGTTGCGCGCCTCGTCGACGAACCGTTCACGGAACTCGGCATCGACCGTGAGGTGATCGGCGATCACCTTCAGCGCGACCTTTCTGCCCAACCGGACGTCGGTGGCGCGGTACATGACGCTCATACCGCCGTGGCCGATCACACCGTCGATGCGGTAGTGACCAAGACGGCGTCCGGTGAGGTCCTCCGACACAAACGAGCAGCTTAGGGCTTGTCGCGCCGGAGGGAAGGAGTAACCCCCACAAGTCGTGGCGGAAACACCGGCTCGGCTGGCGCTCAGGCCTTGCGGACCGAGGCCGCCTGCTTGCGGCCGTCCCCGCCGTCCTGCACCTCGAACTCGACCCGGTCACCCTCGGCGAGGGTGCGGAACCCGTCCATCTCGATGGCGGAGTAGTGCACGAAGACGTCGGGCCCACCGTCGGTGGCGATGAAGCCGTAGCCCTTTTCCGAGTTGAACCACTTGACCGTGCCCTGAGCCACGGATCCTCCTTGCCGCATCCGATGAAGCGCGGTCAACGCTACCCGAGCACGGCACAGAAGTCCCCTACGAAATCGAGGCTTCCAGAACGCGGATTCCTTTGCTACAGACGAGAACCGCCGCCCGCCGAGTGCAGTGAGGACGCGAGCGTCCTCGGGTTCCTGGTCTGCGTCAGCACCTCGCCGGGTCCGGCGAAGTCGAAGACCAGCCCCTCGCCGGTCTTGATCGACTGCGGGCCGCTCTGGGACAGCGCGCGCAGCCGCGCCTGCACGCCATCGGAGTAGCCGACCAGGTGTCCCGAGTCGACGGTCACCAGCTCGCCCGCCTGCAAGGTGATCACGTCGAGCGCGCCGAAGCACGACAGCACCAGCGGCCCCTGTCCGCCGACGTGCACGAGGAACCCGCTGTCCGCGCCGAACAGCGACCGGAAGCCCGGCCAGGCGTTGTCCAGCAGCACCGTCGCGGCGGAGGCCAGCCACCGGGAGCGGGCGACGCACCAGCCACCGCCCGCCGCTCCGGTCAGGTCGACCACGTGCAGGTCGCCCGGCAGGTGCGGGGCGACGTCCACCCATCCGCCCTGCGGCGGCGCGGTGTAGGTGGCCGACGGCACCGGGTCGGCACCCCAGCCCGCCTTGGTCAGCGACTTCAGCAGCGCGGCCGATGCCCGCTGTTCCACCGCGACGCCGTAGCTCGTCGCCACCATCGAGCCGGGCTCCGACCGCACCGGCTCGCTGGGGGCCAGGATCAGCCTCGCCACCCCGAAGTTCGGCGTGTGCCTGGTCCGGACCTGCATGAAGACCTCCGTACGACGACCGCCGCAAGCGCGTCGAGCAGTCTGACACGGCAGGATGGGCTGGTGCCGAACATGCCATCGACCACCCTGCGCCCGGTCGCCGAGCACCGCGCCGCTGTCGCCGCGCTGATCGCCAGGACGCAGGTGGAGTCCCGCCCGCTCACCGACTGCCTCGGACTCGTGCTCGCCGAGGACCTGCGCGCTGCGATCAGCCTGCCGCCGTTCGACAACTCCGCGATGGACGGGTACGCCGTGCTGGCCGCGGACATCGCGACGGCGAGCGAGGACGCGCCGGTGGTGCTTCCGGTCGCCGAGGACGTGCCCGCCGGGCGCACCGACTCACCGGCCCTGGTTCCCGGCACGGCGCACCGGATCATGACGGGCGCGCCGGTTCCGCCGGGAGCCGACGCGGTCGTGCAGGTGGAGCTCACCGACGGCGGCGTCGAGCGGGTCGCGGTGCGCCAGGCCAGGGAGGCGGGCGCCCACATCCGCCGCGCCGGTGAGGACGTGCGCGCGGGCGCGACGGTGCTCACCGCGGGAACCCGCCTCGGCGCGCCCGAGCTCGGGCTCGCCGCGGCCGTCGGGGCGGGCGAGCTGCCCGTGCACCGGAAGCCGAGTGTGCTGGTGCTGTCCACCGGCTCGGAACTGGTCGAGCCCGGGAAACCTCTGCGGCACGGGCAGATCTACGAGTCCAACGGGGTGATGCTCGCGGCCGCCGTCGAGCAGGCCGGCTGCTCGGCACGCCTGTTGCGCTTCGTCCCCGACGACGTCGAGCAGTTCCACGCGGCGCTCGCCCCTCATCTGTCCACTGTGGACTTGGTGCTCACCTCGGGCGGGGTGAGCGCGGGCGCCTACGAGGTGGTCAAGGACGCGTTCTCCGGCCGCGGCGTCGACTTCGTCAAGGTCGCGATGCAGCCGGGAATGCCGCAGGGGGCCGGAACCTACGAGGGCACACCGGTGATCACGTTGCCCGGCAACCCGGTCAGCTCGCTGGTGTCCTTCGAGGTGTTCGTGAGACCGGCGTTGCGCGCGGCGGCCGGGGATGCCGACCCCGGCAGGCCCACCCGGCGGGCGCGGCTCACCGAGCCGCTGCGCTCGGCGCTCGGCAAGCGGCAGTACCGGCGCGGGTTCCACGACGCGGACGCGAACACGGTGTCGGTCGTCGGCGGCCCCGGCTCGCACCTGCTCTCCGCGCTGTCGGCTTCGAACTGTTTGATGGAGATCACCGAGGACGAGACCGATCTCAAGGCGGGAGCCGAGGTCACGGTGCTGCTGACGCGTTGATCTTCCAGCCGGCTGAGCCGGCGTTGTGGCCACCGCGCGCAGAACTTGCCAATCCCGCCGCCGCACCGCAGACTCTCGCGCTGCTCTCCGCAAGGGGGGAGAGCGGAGTCGTCACCGCGGAGGAAACACCGTGCGATCTTTCCGAGCCTTCGTCGCCATCGCGCTGTTGATCGCCTTCCCGTTCCTGGTGGTCGGGATCGGGGTCGGCGGGATCGTGCTGGCGTTCTCGGCCAGCGGCCGGGCGTTGGCCTACCTGCTCGTCGCCAGCGTCGGCGTGCTGATCACCTTCGGGATCGCGCTGGTCAGCGCGTTGCGGACCCGGGTGGAACCACCGCAGGGACCGCGGCTGAGCAGGCAGGAGCAGCCCCAGCTGTGGGCGTGCGTCGACGAGCTCTCCGCACAGGTGCAGACCCGCTCCCCCGACGAGATCATCCTGATCCCGGACGTCAACGCGGCGGTCTCCGAGGACTCCAGGATGCTCGGGCTGCGCGCGGGCAGGCGGTACATGATGATCGGCCTCCCGTTGCTCGCCGGGATGAGCGTCGACGAGCTGCGCGCGGTGCTGGCGCATGAGCTCGGTCACTACAGCGGCGGCCACACCCGGATGCTCGCGGTCACCTACCGCGGCACCGAGACGCTGCAGCGGACCGTTGCCCGGCTGGACGGCGGGCCGGCCCGCTTCCTGCTCACCAACTACGCGAAGCTCTACATGCTCGTCGCGAGCTCGGCCAACCGGCAGCAGGAGCTCGAGGCGGACCGGGCGATGGTGCGGACCTCCGGGCAGGCAGTCGCGATCGCCGCGCTGCGCAAGCTGCCGACGCTCAGCCACACCTGGGACGCCTTCTCGCAGCGCTACGTCTCCCTCGCCGGGATGGCGGGCCGCACGCCGGACCTGTTGCTGGGCTATCGCGCGTTCCTGTTGCACCCCAACCAGAAGGAGTGGGTCGCCCAGGCCGAGGAGCAGCTGCTGGACGCCGAGTCCACCTCGCTGTTCGACAGCCACCCGCCGATCCGCCAGCGGATCTCGACGATCACCCGCCTCGCCGACCGCCCGGCGCCCGGCGACGACCGGCCCGCGTGGTCGCTGCTGCACGACCCGCAGAACAGCGTCCCCCTCGTGGAGGGCGCCCTGCTGGTGGACGGCCTCGGCCCCCGCGCGCAGTGGCCGGAGATCGTCCGGCTCGCCGGGGCCCGGTCGGCGGAGCGGGGCGCGGCGATGCTGGCCAAGGCCGCGGCGGACAGCCAGGTCGCGCCGCGCGGTGTGCTCGGCGACATCCTCAAGGCCCTGGGCCGGGGCCAGGTCGAGCAGCTGGTCAAGCCGCTGCTGAAGCCGACCATCCCCTTCGAGGAGGTGCCGAGGGCCGCCCGCTCGGTGGCCACCGAGCTGCTCGCCGACGTGGTGGTGGCGGCGCTGCTGGCCGAGGGCAGGGCGCGGCACGAGCTGAACTGGGGCGGTGGCTGGGTGCTGCGGCTGGACGACGGCTCGGAGCTCGACGCCGAGCAGCTGGTCGCGCCCGCGGCGCACGACCCGGCCAAGGTCGGCGAGCTGTGGGAGCGGCTCACCGCCCTCGGCGTCCCGTTCGGGTACGTGCGCTGGCCGAGCGCGGACGACCCGAAGATCAGCGGTGAGCCGCAGCTCACCCACGTCTTCGGCACGCAGGTGACCATCGGGCGCAACACCTGGCACGACCTGCTGGCCTACGACACCGGGCTGCTGCTGCTCCGGCTGCCGTTCGGGACCGTGCTCAAGGAGCAGTCCGGCGACCGGATCGGCGTCGGCGCTGGCATCCGGCGCAAGCGGCTGACCCCGCTGGTCGAGGCGTCCGCGAGCGAGAACCGCGGGCTGCCCAACGCGCGGTGGATCGGCGCGGAGCAGATCGTCAACGCCACGGACAAGAAGTTCCTCAGCGGCGGCGGCCGGCTCAACCTGGTCCTCGCCGACGGCAGCCAGGTCGAGCTGCGGGGCGCCACCGACGAGGCGTTCGAGTGCCTCACCGGCTTCGTCCAGCAGTCCTTCGCGGCGCGGGGCGGCGTGGCCCCACAGGCGGGTCCCGCGCCCGTAGGCTGACGGCGTGAGCTTCCTCTCGTGGATCATCTTCGGCGCGCTCGCGGGCTGGGCGGCCAACCTCGTCGTCGGCGGGCGTGACCGGCGCCCGCTCGGCTGCCTGTTCAGCATCGTCGTCGGGATCGTCGGCGCGGCGCTGGGCGGCCTGGTCTACAAGCTGCTGACCGGGGAGCGGTGGGACTTCGAGTTCAGCTTCGGCAGCTTCGGCGTCGCCGCGCTGGGCTCGATCCTGCTGCTCATGATCGTCCGGCTGGTGCAGTCCCGCAGGTGAGCCGGGCGGGCCGCTGGCGTACGGTGAAGAGTCCATTCAGCTCTCTTCACGGCCGAGGATCACGGATCACCTGACGATGACCGCGGAAGAACGTTCGGGCCCGCTCGCACACCTTGTCGAACTCGCCCGCAGCACGGTTCCCCCCATGCACCCCGCCGGCCGGCCGTTCGTGTTGGGCGCGGCCGTCGCCACATTCCTGATCAGGCGGTTCTCCCGCCGTGCCGGTGTGATCGGCATGGTCGTGACCGCCTGGTGCGCCTGGTTCTTCCGGGAGCCCAAGCGGGTCACCCCGACCCGGCCCGGCCTGGTGGTCTCCGCTGCCGACGGCACGGTCTCCACGGTGGGCCCCGCCGTCCCGCCCGCCGAGCTCGGCCTCGGCTCGGAGCCGGTGCCCAGGGTCAGCGTGTTCCTGTCGATCTTCGACGTGCACGTGCAGCGGATGCCCGCCACCGGTGAGGTCAGCAGGATCTCCTACCGCCCCGGCAAGTTCCTCTCCGCTGACCTGGACAAGGCCAGCGAGGACAACGAGCGCAACAGCCTGCTGCTGCGGACCGGGGACGGGCACCAGATCGCGGTCGTGCAGATCGCCGGGCTGATCGCCCGCAGGATCGTCTGCTTCGTCGAGGAGGGCCAGCAGGCCGCCGCGGGCGCCACCTACGGCCTGATCCGCTTCGGCTCCCGGGTCGACGTCTACCTGCCGAAGGGCAGCGAGGTGCTGGTCGAGCCCGGCCAGAAGACGATCGGCGGCGAGACCGTGCTCGGCCGGCTGCCAGGAGCGGAGTCCTAAGTGGACGCACGCACCGCGCCGGGGGTGCGGCTGCTGCCCAACGCGATCACCATCCTCGCGCTGTGCTCGGGACTCTCGGCGATCCAGTTCGCGCTGAACAAGGAGTACAGCGCCGCGGTGCTGGCGATCGGCGTCGCCGCGGTGCTCGACGGCCTCGACGGCAGGCTGGCGCGGATGCTCGACGCGACCAGCAAGATCGGCGCCGAGCTGGACTCGCTGTGCGACGGCATCTCCTTCGGCGTCGTCCCCGCCATCGTGCTGTTCATCTGGGGCTGGGACGGGGAGCGCACCGGCTGGCTGGTCGCGCTGGTGTTCGCGGTGTGCATGGTGCTGCGGCTGGCCCGCTTCAACACCCTGCTCGACGACACCGAGCAGCCCTCCTTCACCAAGGAGTTCTTCGTCGGCGTCCCCGCGCCCGCGGGGGCGGTCCTGGCGTTGCTGCCGCTGGTGGTGACGCTGGGCGCCGGTGAGGGCTGGTGGTCGACCAAGCCGGTGCTGCTGGTGTGGACCCTGCTGGTGGCGATGCTGCTGATCAGCCGGATTCCCACGCTGTCGCTGAAGAAGCTGCGCATCCCTGCCAAGGCGATCGCCCCGGTGCTGGTGATCATCGGCATCGCCGGGGCCGCGCTGCTGACCTACCCGTTCCTGATGCTGGCGGTCGTGGTGGCGCTGTACCTGGCGCACATCCCGTACGCGGTCTACCGCTACTACTGGCTGTCCAGGCACCCGGAGGCGTGGGACGTGGAGCCCGCGGAGCGCAGGGCGCTGCGTCGCGGCGCCCGCAGCACCCGCCGCCTCGGCCTGCGCCCGCCGCTGCGCCGTCGCGTCGCGGGAGCGGCGATCCGCCTGCCCCGCCTCCCCCGCCGCAACGGCACCACCGGCCCCGGCCCCGCGTCCCGCACCAGCTGGCGCCGCCTGGGCCTCCGCCGCGACCGCCGCGACTGACGGCCATTCGCGGGCTTATGGACTCTTTCGGTGCTCCGGAGCGGTCCATAAGCCCGCGAATGGCGATCGGTGCGGCGTAGGGTCTGCGGCGTGATCACGCTGACCATCCGGTTGTCCCCGTCCGCATTGGACACCCGCCGGGGCGTCGTCCGGCTGCATCCCGAGGTGCTCGACGCGCTGGGACTGCGGGCGTGGGACGCCGTGCGGCTGACCGGCACGCGGGAGACCGCCGCGCTGGCCGCCGCGTCGGACGGGTCGCACTCGCCCGGGGTCGTCCTGGTCGACGACATCACCATGTCCAACCTCGGTCTCACCGAGGACTCCGAGGTCGTCGTCGCCCCGGTCGAGGTCTCCACGGCGCGGTCGGTGACCGTGGCGGGATCGCAGCTCGCCTCGGCCTCGCTCACCCCGGAGACCCTGCGGCTGGCGTTGATGGGCAAGGTGCTCACCGTCGGGGACGCCGTGTCGCTGCTGCCGCAGGACCTCGCGCCACCGCCCGGCTCCGATGTGAGCACCGCGCGCCGCAAGCTGTCGCTGGCGATCGGCATGACGTGGACCAACGAGCTGCTCACGGTCACCGGGGTCGAGCCGCCCGGTGTGGTCGCCGTGCAGCCCGCGACCGTGGTCGGCTGGCGGGACGGGGCGCGGACCGCGGCGCTGCCTCCCGCTGTGATGGCCTCCGCGCCCGCTCCGGTCGCCCAGCAGGCGGAGGCCGAGCCCGCGCTCGCCCTGGCGGACCTGGCGGGCGCCAAGGACGCGGTGCGCCGGTTGACCGAGTGGTTCGACCTGGCGTTCCGGCGCCCGGAGCTGCTGGCGAAGCTCGGCGCGGAGTCCCGGCTCGGCGTCCTGGTCTCCGGTCCGTCCGGGGTCGGCAAGGCGACGCTGGTGCGCTCGGTGGCCGCCGCGGTGGAGGCCGAGGTCGTCGAGCTGGTCGCGCCCAGCGCCGCCGCGCTCGAACCGGCGACGGCGTCGCAGCGGGCGCACGACGCGATCAACGCCGCGGTCTCGGCCGCTCGCAGCGGTACCGCCTGTGTGCTGCTGGTGTCCGATGTGGAGGCACTGCTGCCCGCGAACAACCCGCCCCCACTGTCCACTGTGGTCCTCGACGCGCTGCGCGCCGCGATCCAGACCCCGAAGCTCGCCGTCGTGGCCACGACCGCCGCCGCGGAGTCGGTGCACCCCAAGCTGCGCAGCCCCGAGATCATCGACCGCGAGCTGAGCCTGCCGTTGCCGGACGGGCCGGTGCGCACCGAGCTGTTGCGGGTCCTGCTGCGTGACGCGCCCCTTGAGGACGGCATCGACTTCAGGGCCGTCGCCGACCGCACTCCCGGCTTCGTCGCGGCCGACCTGGTGGCGCTGCGACGTGAGGCCGCGGTGCGGGCGGCGTTGCGGCAGCGCGACTCCGACGAGCCCAGGATCGGCCAGGAGGACCTGCTCGGCGCGCTGGAGACGGTGCGGCCGATCTCGATGTCCACTTCGGACAACCTGTCCACCGGCGGCCTCACCCTGGACGACGTCGGCGACATGACCGAGGTGAAGCAGGCGCTGACCGAAGCGGTCCTGTGGCCGTTGCAGTACCCGGACTCCTTTGCGCGCCTTGGTGTTCAGCCTCCACGCGGAGTGCTGCTCTACGGCCCTCCCGGCTGCGGCAAGACCTTCCTGGTGCGCGCGCTGGCCGGGACCGGACAGCTCAACGTGATGTCGGTCAAGGGCGCGGAGCTGCTCGACAAGTGGGTCGGCGAGTCCGAACGCGCGGTGCGGGAGCTGTTCCGCAGAGCGGCCGAGGCGGCGCCCGCGATGCTGTTCCTGGACGAGGTGGACGCGCTCGCGCCGCGCCGCGGCCAGTCGTCGGACTCCGGAGTCGCCGACCGCGTGGTCGCCGCGCTGCTGACCGAGCTGGACGGCGTGGAACCGCTGAACGAGGTCGTGGTGGTCGGCGCGACCAACCGGCCCGAGCTGATCGACCCGGCGCTGCTGCGGCCGGGTCGGCTGGAGCGCCTGGTCTACGTGCCGCCGCCGGACGCGGCGGCCCGCGCGGAGATCCTCAAGTCGGCCGCCAAGCACACCCCGCTGGGCGACGACGTGGACCTGGTGAGCCTGGCCGAGGAGCTGGAGGGCTACTCGGCGGCGGACTGCTCCGCGCTGATCCGGGAGGCGGCGCTGACCGCGATGCGCGAGTCGCTGGCGGCGGCGGAGGTCGGCCTGGCCCACCTGAACCGGGCCCGCGAGTCCGTGCGCCCCTCCCTCGACCCGGCGCAGCTGGCGGCCCTGGAGTCCTACGCCGCCGCGCACCGCCCCTGACACGGGGAAGCCCGGCCCCGAGGTGTCCGGGGCCGGGCTTCACGTCGTGGGTGGCTACTTGGCGCTGTCGGCGTGCTTGTAGTCCTTCGTCACGATCACTATCACACCGGCCTTCGCGTCCTTGATGCCGTCGAAACGGGGTTCGACGCGCATGCCGAACTCGCTGGCCAGCCCGCGCGCCGTGGTCTCCTCGTCGGAGCCGGGCGTGTAGTAGACCGTCGTCGTGTAGATGACGCCGTGCGGGTAGTTGTCCACCGCGTCCACCGTCCAGCCCGCCTCGCGGATGTCCTGGGCGGCGCGGTCGGCGAGCTTGGGGATGGTGCTGTTGTTGTAGACCCGGATGCCGGTGCGCGGCTTCGCCGGGACGCCGCCCCCGCCGCCGCTGTTGGAGCTGGTGGTGGGCGGGGCCTGGGTCGTTGTCGGCGACGGTGTCGTCGCCTGCGACGTGGTGGTCACCGGCGGCGCCTGGGTGGTCGTCACCGCGGGAGGCGGTGTGGTCACCGGCGCCGGTTCGGCTGTCGTGGTCGTCTGCTGACCGAGCGGGTCGGTTGGCGTGTCCCCGCCGAACAGGGAGAAGACGCCGAACGCCAGCGCGACCGCGGCGACCCCGAGCGCCACGACCCCGGCCACCCACAGGGGGCGGGGTGCGCTTGGCGGCTCGACCGAACTCATCTCAGCTGCCTCCTAGTGCGGCACTTCTTCGCGGTGCTCAGCGTGGATCCAGGCCGAGGCGGCGGGCGGAGCGGACTCGCTGGCGGCCGGTGCGCAACCGGCGGAGCCTGCGGACCAGCATCGGGTCGGCCGCGAGCGCCTCAGGCTTCTCGATCAGCGCGTTGAGCTGTTGGTAGTACCGGGTCGCCGACATGTCGAACAGCTCCCGGATGGCCTGCTCCTTCGCGCCGGCGTACTTCCACCACTGCCGCTCGAAGGCCAGGATCTCGTGCTCCCTGGCACTGAGGCCGCCGGTTCCCGGCGCGGAAGTGGCCTGGTCGCGGGCCTGGGCCCTCAACTCGGCGTCCATCCTGCTCCTCGTCCCCAGGGTCGGGATCTCCTCGGCCAGCGGTAATCACAGAGATGTGATTTCCAGGACTTCCATTACATCACGAGGGACCGACACTGGCTCGGGTACAACCCGGCGCGTCACGGCGAGACACGCCGTTAGGGTTTCGCGCATGGCCATTCACGCGATCCGGATCGCGGGCGACCCGGTGCTGCACAACCCGACCCGCCCCGTCGAGACCTTCGACGACGAGCTCCGCACCCTCATCGACGACATGTACGAGACGATGGACGCGGCGAACGGGGTCGGCCTCGCCGCCAACCAGATCGGCGTCGACCTGCGGCTGTTCGTCTACGACTGCCCCGACGACGAGGGTCAGCGGCACCGCGGCGTCGTGGTGAACCCCGTGCTGGAGACCTCCGAGCGCCCGGAGACCATGCCGGACCCGGACGACGACTGGGAGGGCTGCCTGTCCGCCCCCGGCGAGTCCTACCCGACCGGCCGCGCGCGGTGGGCCAAGGTCACCGGCTTCGACGGCGACGGCAAGCCGGTGGAGGTCGAGGCGACCGGCTTCCTGGCGCGCTGCCTGCAGCACGAGACCGACCACCTGGACGGCTTCCTGTACCTGCACCGGCTGGTCGGCAGGCACGCCAAGGAGTCCAAGCGGATGCTCAAGCGCAACGGCTGGGGCGTTCCCGGGCTGTCCTGGATGCCGGGCGAGGTCGAGGACCCGTTCGGTCACTGAGCGCGCCCGCTGGTCGTTTCGGCGGAATTCCACGAGGCGACCAGCGGAAACCCGGCCCGGGTCTGGCAGGGCGGCGCGGCTGTGGTTAGCCTCGGGCACCGAGGAGCACAACTTCACACCGAACGCGGGAGCTCGCGGCGAAGCGGGCTGAGAGGGCGGCTGGGACAACTCCCGGCGCCGCCGACCGCCTGAACCTGTACCGGGTAATGCCGGCGTAGGGAGGATTCGCCATGACGGCTTTCGCCGACAGCTCTGTCAGTCCGACCGTGACAACCGGTCCGATCACCGGATCGCGCAAGGTTTACACCGAAACCCCTGGCGGACTGCGGATCCCGCAGCGCAGGGTGGAACTGACCAACGGCGAGCACCTGGACATCTACGACACCTCGGGGCCCTACACCGACCCCGAAACGAAGATCGACGTCCACAGTGGACTTCCCGGGCTGCGCGCGCCGTGGATCGCGGCGCGCGAGCCGGTCAACGGCGCGGTTTCCCAGCTGGCGTACGCCAAGGCGGGCATCGTCACCCGCGAGATGGAGTACGTCGCGGCGCGCGAGGGCGTCGACGTGGACCTCGTCCGGCACGAGGTGGCCATCGGCCGTGCGGTGATCCCGGCCAACCGGTGCCACCCGGAGACCGAGCCGATGATCATCGGCAAGCGGTTCCTCGTGAAGATCAACGGCAATCTCGGCAACTCCGCGGTGACCTCCTCGGTCGCCGAGGAGGTCGAGAAGATGGTGTGGGCGACCAGGTGGGGCGCTGACACCATCATGGACCTGTCCACCGGCAGGCGGATCCACGAGACGCGCGAGTGGATCCTGCGCAACTCCCCCGTGCCGGTCGGCACGGTGCCGATCTACCAGGCGCTGGAGAAGGTCGACGGCGATCCGGCGAAGCTGTCCTGGGAGGTCTACCGGGACACCGTGGTCGAGCAGTGCGAGCAGGGCGTGGACTACATGACCGTGCACGCCGGCGTGCTGCTCCGGTACGTGCCGCTGACCGCGCGCCGGGTCACCGGCATCGTCTCGCGGGGTGGCTCGATCATGGCGGCGTGGTGCCTGGCGCACCACCGGGAGAGCTTCCTCTACACGCACTTCGAGGAGCTCTGCGAGATCCTGCGCACCTACGACGTGACCTTCTCCCTCGGTGACGGGCTGCGGCCCGGCTCGATCGCCGACGCCAACGACGAGGCCCAGTTCGCCGAGCTGCGCACGCTCGGCGAGCTCACCCACATCGCCCGCGCGCACGACGTGCAGGTGATGATCGAGGGGCCCGGCCACGTGCCGATGCACAAGATCGCCGAGAACGTCCGGCTGGAGGAGGAGCTGTGCGGTGAGGCGCCGTTCTACACGCTCGGCCCGCTCGCGACGGACATCGCACCCGCCTACGACCACATCACCTCCGCGATCGGAGCCGCGCAGATCGCCTGGCACGGCACGGCGATGCTCTGCTACGTCACGCCGAAGGAGCACCTCGGCCTGCCCAACCGCGACGACGTAAAGGCGGGCGTGATCGCCTACAAGATCGCGGCGCACTCCGCCGACCTGGCCAAGGGGCATCCCAAGGCGCAGCAGCGCGACGACGCGTTGTCCAGGGCGCGCTTCGAGTTCCGGTGGGAGGACCAGTTCAACCTCTCGCTCGACCCGGACACCGCGCGCTCCTTCCACGACGAGACGCTGCCGGCCGCGCCCGCCAAGACCGCGCACTTCTGCTCGATGTGCGGGCCCAAGTTCTGCTCGATGAAGATCACCCAGGACGTCCGCAAGTACGCAGAGGAGCACGGTTTGTCCACTGTGGAGGCCATCGAGGCCGGGATGCGCGAGAAGGCGGACGAGTTCGAGGAGCAGGGCGGCAGGGTGTACCTACCAGTGGTGAACCCGTGAACCAACCCGGCCTCCCGGGTCGCGCCCTGTGTTCGGGCGCGACCTGGGAGACACCGCCGCGCGCGTTGTCCATCGCGGGATCGGACTCGGCGGGCGGCGCGGGCATGCACGCCGACCTGCGCGCGTTCCTGACCTGCGGGGTGCACGGGATGACCGCGGTCACGGCGGTCACCGTGCAGGACTCCTTGGGGGTCAAGAGCTTCGTCGAGATCCCGGCGGAGACGGTCGCCGCGCAGATCGAAGCGGTCACCAGCGACATCGGGGTGGACGCGGCGAAGACCGGGATGCTGGCATCGGCGTCGATCATCCGGGCGGTCGCCAAGGCGTGCCACCAGGCCGGGATCGGCCGTGACGCCGCGGCGCCCTTCGTCGTCGACCCGGTCGCGGCGTCGATGCACGGCGACCCGCTGCTGCACGCCGACGCGCTGGACGCGTTGCGGGACGAGCTCTTCCCGATGGCGACGCTCGTGACACCGAACCTGGACGAGGTGCGGCTGCTCACCGGTGTCGACGTGCGCACCCGCGACCAGCTCGCCGACGCGGCGCGCGCCGTGCACGCATTGGGTCCACAGTGGACTCTGATCAAGAGCGGCCACCTCACCGAGGACCCCGAGTGCGTCGACCTGCTCTTCGACGGCACCGAGTTCTACGAGCTGCCCGGCGCGCGGTTCGACACCCCGCACACCCACGGCGGCGGCGACACCATGGCCTCGGCGATCACCTCGGCGCTGGCACGGGGCGCGTCCGTGCTGGATGCGGTCCGTTTCGGGAAGCGGTTCGTGCAGCGCGCGGTGGCGCACTCCTACCCGCTCGGCGCGGGAGTCGGCCCGGTGTCGACGTTCTGGCGGGTGTCGACAAAACCCATATAGCGGCACAACCGACTGCCCGGAAGTGAAATTCGGTCGCGGCGGGACAAGCTCGTCCGTAGCTTCGGCCACCATGGACCTGCTGTGGCGGCCGATGACGGCGAGCGACATCCCCGGGTGGGCGGCGTTGCTGGCCGCGTCCGAGCGCGTCGACGAGCTGGGCGAGAACTACAGCGAGGACGACCTCCGCGAGGAGTGGGCGAACCCCGAGCTGAACTCCGAGCGCGACACGATCGCCGTGCTCGACGCGGACACGCTGGTGGCGTATTCGTTGCTGCACAAGCGAGTCACGCCGGATGGCAAGTACCGCGTGCCTTCAGAGAGCACCGTGCACCCGGACTGGCGCGGCCGGGGGATCGGCACCGAGCTGCTCGCCTGGACAGAGAGGCGCGCGGCCGAGATCCATCAGGCGGAGCGCCCCGACCTGCCCGGCGAGGTGAGCATCGCCTGCAGTGAGCACAACTCGGCTCTCCGTGCGCTCGTCGACGCCGCGGGCTTCGTGCCCCAGCGGTGGTTCTTCGAGATGGAGCGGGCCATCGCGGGCGGGAGCGACCTCCCGCGGCAACAACCGCGCGAGGGCCTGCGGCTGGTCCCGTACGACGCGCGCTACGACGACGCGGTCCGGCTCGCCCACAACGAGGCCTTCCTCGACCACTGGGGCAGCTCCGAGGTCGAGCCGTCGAGCTGGCGGCAGTGGTACACGGGCAACAGCTGGTTCCGCCCGGCCTTGTCCTACCTCGTGCTCGACGGCGAGGAGGTCGTCGGCTACTTGCTGTCCAAGGAGTTCGAGGCGGACACGGCGGTGACCGGCGTGCGCGAGATCCGGTACGACACCATCGGTGTCCGTCGCGCGTGGCGCGGGAACAGCCTGGCGACAGTGATGATCACGCGAGCGTTGGCGGACAGCCGCGAGGCGGGCTTCGCCAGGGCGGCGCTCTCCGTGGACGCGAACAACCCGACCGGCGCGCTCGGCATCTACCAGCGGTGCGGGTTCGAGCTCGCACGTCGGCGGTCGGTCCACGCACGGGTACTGTCAGTCACCAACTGAGCACTTTGTGCTGATGAAGCATTAGGCTCCGCTCCAGCCCTGTTGATCGTTTCACCACCTGGAGCCCGGCTCATGACGCGTGCTCGCCTTCGGCGGTTAGTCGACGCACCTCGTTTCCAGCACCTCGTCATCGTTGTGATCATCATCAACGCGATCACGTTGGGACTGGAGACATCCGACGCGCTGGTAGCCGGCTACGGCACCCTGTTGCACGGGTTGGACCGGCTGGCGTTGACGATCTTCGTCATCGAGCTGGTGCTGCGGCTCTACGCCCACGGCGGGAGCTTCTTCAAAGACCCGTGGAACTGCTTCGACACGGTGATCATCGCCGTCGCGCTGCTGCCGACCTCCGGCTCGTTCGCGGTGCTGCGCGCGCTGCGCATCCTGCGCGCGCTGCGGCTGGTCTCGATGATCAAGAGCATGCGGCGGGTGGTCTCGGCGCTGCTGACCGCGATCCCCGGCATGGCGTCGATCGCCGCGCTGCTGTCGCTGGTGATCTACGTCGGCGGCGTCATGGCCACCAAGCTCTACGGCGAGATCTCGCCGGAGTACTTCGGCGACCTCGGCCGGTCCCTGTTCACCCTGTTCCAGGTGATGACCGGCGAGGCGTGGTCGGACGTGGCCCGGCCGATCATGGAGCAGCAGCCCTGGGCGTGGGTGTTCTTCGTCGGCTTCATCCTGATCACCTCCTTCACCGTGCTGAACCTGTTCATCGCGGTCGGTGTGAGCGCGATGGAGCACCAGGTCGCCGCCGAGCGCGAGCAGCAGGAGGAGACGCTGATCTCCAACGACATGCTGCTCGCCGAGGTTCAGGCGCTGCGGGCTGAACTGCGGGAGATGCGGGAGGAGCGCGCTAGCTGACCGGCTCCGGCGACTGGGCCGCGCGCGCGTCGAATGCGGCGCGCGCCGAGTAGATCTCGGCGGTGTGCTGCTCGGCCCAGCCCCGGATCGCGGCGAGGTGCATCGTGACGGTGCGGCCGAGCGGAGTCAGCGCGTACTCCACGCTCGGCGGCGTCGTCGGGAACACGGTGCGGGTGATCATGCCGTCGCGCTCCAGGGTGCGCAGGTTCTGCGTCAGCACCTTCTGGCTGATCCCCTCCACCCGGCGGCGCAGCTCTCCGAAGCGCTTCGGCCCCTCCTCCAGCGCTCCGACGAGCAGCGCGGTCCACTTGTTGGCGATCAGTTCGAGCAGGTCCCGGGACGGACACCCGCGCAGGTAGACGCTGTGCAGCACTCCTCGCTGTTCACAGGTAGTTTCCATCAGGTACCTACACCACCTTCAAGTGCCTTCTAGCGGTTGGGAACCAACTCTCCCAGAATTTCCCGTGTTCCAGGAAGACGTTCGGCGAGACACGAGGAGAGCGGTTCCATGGCAGCACGGATGCGGGCGGTGTCGCAGCGGGGGTTCGGCGGGCCCGAGGTCCTGGAGGTCATCGAGACCGACCGGCCCGAGCCCGCCCCGACCGAGGTCCTGGTGCGGGTGCGCGCGGCGGGGATCAACCCGGTCGACTGGAAGACCCGCTCCGGCGCGGGCATGGCGTGGTTCCTCGGCGACCCGCCGCTGGTCCTGGGCTGGGACGTCTCCGGTGTGGTCGAGGAGGTCGGCTTCGGCACCTCGCACCTCGAGGTCGGCGACGAAGTCCTTGGCATGCCGTGGTTTCCGCGCAGGGCGGGTGCCTACGCGGAGTACGTGACCGCGCCGTCACGGCACTTCGTCCGCAAGCCCGCCGGGCTGAGCCACGAGGAGGCGGCGGCGCTGCCACTGGCCGGGCTCACCGCATACCAGATCCTCTTCGACGTGGCGGATCTCCAGCCGGGGCATCGGGTTCTGGTGCAGGCGGCGGCCGGCGGCGTCGGTCACCTCGCCGTGCAGCTCGCCAAGGCGCACGGCGCGTACGTGATCGGCACCGCGAGCGCGGCCAAGCACGACTTCCTGCGCTCCATCGGCGTCGACGAGGCGATCGACTACCACGAGGTCGACGTGAACCAGACGGTCAGCGACGTCGACCTGGTCCTGCACCTCGCTGGTGAACCCGCGGTCGGCACTCTGCGCGAGGGGGGCCTGATCGTCTCGGTCGCGGGCGGGGTCTCCCTCGAGCTCGCCGAGGCCGCCGCCACGCGCAAGGTCCGCGCCTCCGGCGTACTGGTGGAGCCGGACCACGCGCAGCTCCAGGCGATGGTCGAGCTGATCGAGGCGGGCAAGCTGCGCGTCGTCGTCGAGCAGACCTTCCCGCTCGCCGAGGCCGCCAAGGCGCACGAGCTCGGCGAAGCGGGCCGGGTCACCGGAAAGCTGGTGCTGACGGTCTAGCTCTCGCGGGCCGGGCTGGACGCATGCGCCCAGAACCGCTGGGGAATGCGTCCGGCCCGCCGTGCGAGACGGCCGGCCTCGACCGCGGCCCGCATCGCGGCGGCCATCAGCTCCGGATGCTGAGCCCTGGTCACGGCAGTGGCCAGCAGCACGGCGTCACAGCCCAGCTCCATGGCCAAAGCGGCGTCGGAGGCCGTGCCGATCCCCGCGTCCAGGACGACCGGAACCGTCGCCCTGGAGACGATCAGCTCGATGTTGTGCGGGTTGCGGATGCCGAGCCCGGTCCCGATCGGCGATCCCAGCGGCATCACGGCGACGCAGCCCACGTCCTGGAGCTTGCTGGCCAGCACTGGATCGTCGTTGCTGTACGGCAGTACCAAGAACCCGTCCGCCACAAGGGTTTCCGCGGCATCCAGCAGCTCGTGCGGATCGGGCAGCAAGGTGTCCTCGTCCGCGACGACCTCCAGCTTCACCCAGTCCGTGCCCAGCGCCTCGCGCGCCAGCCGCGCCGTGAGCACGGCCTCGGCGGCGCTGCGGCAGCCCGCGGTGTTCGGGAGGGGCTGGATCGCCAAGCGCCGCAACAACTCCAGCACCCCGGTACCACCCTCGGCATCCATCCTGCGCATCGCGACAGTGGTCAGCTCGGTCCCCGAGGCGACCAAGGCCCGCTCCAACACGGAGAGACTGCTCGCGCCGCCTGTCCCCATGATCAGGCGGGACCCGAACTCACGGCCCGCGATCACCAGCTGGTCGTCCGACATCGCCTCAACCTCCCTGCACCGCGGTGAGAACCTCCACGACCGCCCCGTCACGCACGGGCGTCTCCGCCCACGCGCCCCGGGGTACCACGTCACCGTCCACCGCGACCGCCACCCCGGAGCTCGGTGCCCCGAGCGACGCGACCACATCAGCCACCGTGCTCCCGACTTCGACCGAAGTTTCCTTGCCGTTGAGCCGAATCCTCACAGCACTCCTCCAGTAGGCGGTTTCTCGCCGAGCAAGCAGGACAGCACCAGGTCGGCGGTGATCGGCGCGAGCAGCATGCCGTTGCGGTGATGCCCTGTCGCGACAAGCAGTCCGGGTTCGAGCTCGCCGATCAACGGCAAGTTGTCCTTGCTTCCCGGCCGAAGCCCGGCGGCGCATTCGACGAACTCGTACTCCGAGATCGACGGCAACACCTGTTCGGCCCACCGCAACAGGTTGCGAACCCCACCGGCTGTGACCACGGTGTCGAACCCGGCTTCGTACTGCGTCGCACCCACCACCAGCCCACCGTCGTCACGTGGCACCAGATAGACGTGGTTGCCCTGCACCGAACAGCGCACGGTCCTGGTGGGCGGAGGAACCGTGAACCTCGTGGCGCGCAAGCGAAGGATCTCCCCCTTCACCGGCCGCACCACCTGCCGCAACGGCTCGTACAACCGGCCGCTCCACGCACCCGCGGCGAGCACAACCGTGTCGAAGCCCCTCGTGGCCCCGTCGGTGAGCCGCACTGTCCCAGGCCCGACCTCGGCGACCTCTGCCCGGTCGATCTCCCCGCAGGCCGCCAGCAGCGCGGCGAGCACCATCCGGTTGTCCACCGCGAGGTCCCCGGGGACGGACAGTCCACTTCGGACAGACGGCCCGAGTGCGGGCTCCAGCGCGCGGACCTGGCGCCCCGTCAGCGCCTCCGTGTCCCGCCCCAGCGTGCCGAGGTACTCCGCCAACGCGGTGAGCTCGGCCCGGTCGGCGGCGTCCACGGCCACGACGAGCGTGCCCTCAGCACGCAGCCCGGGATCCCTTCCGCTCGCCGCCGCCAGCTCCCCGGCGAAGCCGGGCCAGCGCCGCAACGACTCCGATCCCAGCTCCAGCAGGGTTTCCTCACCGGGCCACGCCTCCGTGACCGGCGCCAGCATGCCTCCGGCGACAGCGGAAGCCCCCGCACCGGGGGCGGGGTCGAACACCGTGACGGCGAACCCCGCCGAAGCCGCCCGCCACGCCACGGACAGGCCGATGACACCACCGCCCACGACGGCGACCGAACCACGCGCACCACTGGACACGACCTCACGCTCCCTGCGCCGGCATTACCCGGATCAGGTTCGACGGTCGGAGTCGCCAGACTCCCTCTCAGCCCGGTCTTTCCAGGCTCCCGTGCGGACCGCCTCCCACCATACCCGCTCCCCCGGCACGGCTTTGTACTGTGACCGAATGCCCCTACGCGATGGCAAGGAGATCCGCCGCAAGCTCCAGGCGGCGCGCCTGTACCTGTGCACCGACGCGCGAACGGAACGAGGCGACCTCGCCGACCTGGCCGACGCCGCACTCGCGGGCGGAGTGGACATCATCCAGCTGCGGGACAAGAACCTGGAGGCCAAGCAGGAGCTCGAAGCGCTGGAGGTCCTTGCGGAGGCGTGCACCCGCCACGACGCGCTGCTCGCGGTGAACGACCGCGCCGACGTGGCTCTCGCCGCCGGAGCGGACGTCCTCCACCTCGGCCAGAACGACCTGCCGGTGGCATGGGCGAGGCGGGTCCTCGGTGAGGACGTGGCGATCGGCCGCTCCACCCACGACCCCGAGCAGTCCGACCACGCGGCCCACGAGGCTGGCGTCGACTACTTCTGCACCGGTCCGTGCTGGCCGACCCCGACGAAGCCGGGCCGCCCCGCCGCGGGCCTGGGCCTCGTCCGCCACACGGGGCAGCGCAACCACGAACGCCCGTGGTTCGCCATCGGCGGCATCGACGAGACCCGCCTGGACGAAGTGATCGAATCAGGCGCCCGCCGGGTGGTGGTGGTCCGCGCGATCACCGAAGCCGCCGACCCCAAAGCGGCCGCCGAACACTTCGCATCCCGCTTGCGCACGGCGGAGACCAAGCCACCGACTTCGTATAGGTAATTCCCCTCAATCTGCCCCCGACCAGGTCATACACCGTTTGCGAAAGCACTCCCCATTGTTACACTCCGCCCATGGGCAACAACGGGGGGAAACACCATGACCAGAACGGCGCGCCATCGCCCTACGCGGTCGCGACCAACCGACTCCACGTCGACCGGGACAAGCTCCCAGCAGCCATAGCCCTGTTCAAACAGGCACGCGACGAGATGGATGAGCTGCTGAGCGAATCAGGCAGGAACATCCAGATGCGTCCGATGGCCGCCGACCGGGTGAGCACAAGGGTCGCCGAGGTCCTGAACCACAAGGGGATGGGAGGGACCAACTCCGCACTGGGAACCATGCAACAGTTCCACACACAGCTCAAAAACATCGTGACAAAGCTCGAGGCGACGCTGGCCCATTACCACAGGCTCGAGGCGAACAACCGAGACGGTATCCGCAGTGGCACGAATGTTTGACAAGACAGTGCGGACGCTCGTCAGCGCGGTCACATTGGCGATCGCCTGCACCGCTTGCCAGCAGCTCGTTGACGGCGAGGCATCCACATTGCCCTCCGCACCTCTTCCTGCTCAGCGACCGCGAGACCTACCGCTCGACAAAGTTGCTCCATGTCAGCTGCTCACGCCTGAGCAGCAACGCGACTTCGCGATCAACGCACCAGGGCGACCGGAGACGAGCCCAACGTTCGACAACGGACCCGTGTGCAACTACTCGTCCGAAGTTCAGAGCACCGGCGTCTCGTTCACCTTGGTAAAGAACAAGGGGATTGATTTCTTCACCAAGAACAACGTCAACGCAGAACTGCGTGATCTCGACATCAGGGGCTTTCGGGCGCGTGAAATGTTCACTCCGTTGGCACCCGAGCTCTGGGCCTTCTGCACAGTGGTGGTGGACACCGCCAAAGATCAGGTTCTGCACGCGATGTTCAGCGAGAGAGGTAACACACCACGCCTGACGCGGGAGCAGGTCTGCGCCAAGGCGAAGCAGGGGGCGGAAGCGGCGGTCACCACCTTGATGGCGATGCGCTGACGAAACCACACCACTTGAGGGGGACATGACCCGCAGCGGACAGCCCGACCATCAGCGCCATCTAGGTAGTTCCCCTCAATCTGCCCCCGACCAGGTCATACACCGTTTGCGAAAGCACTCACCATTGTTACACTCCGCCCATGGGCAACAACGGGGGGAAACACCATGACCAAAGCGGCGCGCCATCGCCCTACGCGGTCGCGACCAACCGACTCCACGTCGACCGGGACAAGCTCCCAGCAGCCATAGCCCTGTTCAAACAGGCACGCGACGACGTGGACGACCTGCTCAAGGAGTCGCGGGGCACGCTGCAGTTCCTGTCGATGGCCGCCGATAGGGTGAGCGCAAAGGTGGCCGAGGTCCTCAGCCGCAAGGGCATGGACGGCACAGATTCCGCGCTGGGAGCTGTACAGGCTTTTCGAAATCAACTAGCAGCAATAGTCGACAAACTCGAGGCAACGTTGGCCCATTACCGCAGGCTTGAGGCGAACAACCGAGCCAGCTTCCGCGGTGGCGCACGTGTTTGACAACAAAGTGACGCGAACGCTTGCCAGCGCTGCCGCTCTCGCGATGATCTGCACCGCTTGCCAACAGGCCGTCGGCGGCAACGCATCGCCGCCACAAGACACGCCGCCTACCGTACAGCGCCCGCGAGATCTACCACTCGACAAGGTCGATCCGTGTCAGTTGCTCACATCCGAGCAGCAACGCACATTCGCTATCGATGCACCAGGACGACCAGCGACGAGTACGATGTTTGAAAACGGCTCCGTATGCAACTACTCAGCCTGGGCCGACCGATCAGGTCTCTCGTTCACTTTGATCAAAAACGCAGGAATCGACTTTTTTGCCAAGAAGAACATCAACGCAGAACTACGCGATCTCGACATCATCGGCTTTCGAGCTCGTGAAATGTTCACCCCACTCGCTTCTCACCTCGACCCTTTCTGCACGATCGTGGTGGATGTCGCCAAGGGACAGGTGCTGCACACGATGTTCGACAAGAGTATTGACAAGGAACGCCTGACGCGGGAGCAGGTCTGCGCCAAGGCGAAACAGGGGGCGGAAGCGGCGGTCACCACCTTGATGGCGATGCGCTGACGGAACCACACGGCTTGAGGGGGACGTGATGACCGAGGAACTCGACGTCAACATCAACTGGTTGGCGATTCCGCACCAGAAGCTCTACGACGACATCCACAACGGCCCGGGGGTGGCGGGGGCGCACAGCGCGGAAGCCACCTATCGCGCGATGGAGGCGAAGTTCGTCGCCATCCGCAGCAGGCTGGAGCAGGGACTCCGGGATCTCAAGATCTCCTGGGAGGGCATCGCGGCCAGCTCCGCGGCGGACAGGATCGAGCAGTTCTCGCCGTGGGCGGGCCATGCCGGGGAAGCGTCCAGGAGCCGGAGCTCGTCGACGACGACGCAGATGGGGCACTACGCGCAGGCGCGCAACAGCATGCCCAAGCCAGAGCCTGTGCCACCGATGCCGGGCGGCGAACTGATCAAGTCACTCGCGGGGTTCCTCACCATTCCCGTTGACCGGCACGTCCATGAGGCCGTGGCGCAACAGGCGCACCTGCGGGCCGCCGAGGTCATGGAGACCTACTCGAAGAGCTCCGCCGGGACGGTGGGCGGTTTCACCGCGTACAACCCGCCGCCGGAGGTCAGCGTCGACGTGCCGGATGCGCCCGTTCCCGCACCGCGTCCGCCCATCGGAGGCGGGGGTTCCCGCCCAGCTCCTCGATTCCGGGGCGGCAGCACCGACACCAGCTACACCAGCGAGCAGTCCGTCAACGCGGTTCCTGTACCGGACGATCACGGCGGAAACCTCGATCTTGGCGGAGTCGAGCAGCAGCAGGCCGCGCCGATGCCGGTCACACCGCCGCCGGTAATGGGTCAGGGCGCGTCACCCATCACCGCTGGCGGGGCGGTTGGCACGCCGGGCGGTTTCGCCGGAATCCCCATGGCTGGTAACAGTTTCGGTGGCGCTGGTGGGCTTGGAAGCGTCGGTAGGTCTGCCGGTGGGGCCAGCGGTGTCCCGGTCGGCGGGCCGAACAACAAGGCCATGCCAGCACCTCGCAACGCGCCAGCGGGTAAAGGCGCCGTCGCACGTGGTGCTTCCGGCAAGCCGGGGCAGTCGTTCATGCAGTCCGCGCTCGGTCAGGCGCAGCGCGAGGAGGACTCCGAGCACACGCGGAAGTACTCGATCATCGAGGACATCGTCGGTGAGTTGCCGTTGGTCGCTCCGGCGGTCATCGGCGAGCACACCGACGACAGGTAAGCCGTGTTCACCGAGACTCAGCGTGAGTTCGGCATGTCCGCGTCGGCCTTTCAGGTCGCGTGGGAGCGGCTCGACCTGCCGGACATGCCGCCCGAGCTGCTGGTCATGCCCGCTGGTGTCGAAGAGGCCCAGCGGCGGGCCGTGGTCCATGCGGCGCTGGAGGAACTGAGCGGGATTGACGCCGACGGCTTGGAGCACGCGCTACGGGTACTCGCGCGGCCGTCGCGTTCAGTGGACGCGCGCCTGCCGATGGTTCGGGCGCTGGCGGCGACCGACGACGAGCACGCTGTGATCGCTGTGCTCAGCGGCGATCGCGTGCGGATCGCCGAGATCAGCCCGTACGACATGTGCCGTGCTGCCGTTGGAATGTTGCCCGCAGCCTCTTCGGGGCCGGGCAGTTCCGTTTGTGTGCCGAGTGATGTCGTCGCCACGGCGGCCTCGGTGGCCGGTACTTCGGAGAGCGTGCTCTGTTCCGAGCTCATCCGGCTTGGGGTGCGTACTGAAGACTCGGAACAGTTCGCGTTGATGGTCAAGGACCGGCACAGCAGTGGACAGTTCGGCGTGACTGTGTTGGGGCGCAACGGGATCCGGCGGCGAGGCGATCACGTGGTGTCCTACTTCGATACCGCGCACGGACGGTACCTGATCAAAGAACTCCGTGGATGGCTCACGGTGGCACCTGCCGACTTCCGGGTTCTTGTCGGACAGGTGAACCGGTTGTTGAGCGAGACAGCGCAATAGAAGAAGGTTGCCCCAGTGCGCGC
The DNA here is from genome assembly GCF_042429765.1 of Allokutzneria oryzae. NCBI lineage: Bacteria > Bacillati > Actinomycetota > Actinomycetes > Pseudonocardiales > Pseudonocardiaceae > Allokutzneria > Allokutzneria oryzae. The sequence goes on from NZ_JBHLZU010000018.1 coordinate 25,098, forward strand.
TGGGGCAACCTTCCGTCTTGGAGCGGCTCAGCCGGTGACGAGCGTGAGGCTGTACTCCTTCAGCGCCTCGTTGATCGGCTGGAACCAGGACACCGAGTTCATGCCGGGCTCGGCGTTGGCGTAGCAGCGGAGCTTGCCGTTGACGTCCTTCAGCCGCGCGCCGCTGGTGAGGCCCTGCGCCTGGTCGCCGGAGATGTTGGAACCACCGCTGTCGCCCTGCTCGACGCAGGCGGTGTACTGGGTGAGGCCACGCACGACCACGGTGGAGCCGTCGGCCTGGCCGTACTTCACGGTGACGTTGCGGGCACGGATGGTGCCGCAGGTCCACTGGGTGGTGGAGCCCGACTTGCAGACCGTGCCGCCGAGCGGGGCCTCCTCCGAGCCCTTCACCGTGACGTTGTTGCCGTCCCACTGGTTCACCAGCGGCTGGACGGTCCAGGTCAGCGGGTTCACGGCGACGGCGGCGAAGTCGTTGCCGTCCTTCCAGTTCGTGTTCACGAACTCCCCGATGCCCAGGTTGCCGAGCGCGACGACCGGGCCGGGCTTGGAGCAGTGGCCCGCGGTGACCAGCCGCGGCTCGCCGGAGGAGGTCTTCGCGGCGAAACCCGCGGAGCAGCGGCCCGCGGTGCCACCACCCATGTAGATCGCGTTGCCACCGACCAGGTCACTGGTGGCGACCGCGACTCCCTCGGTCTCCTCAACGCGGACGTTCTGGCCGGTCTTGGCGGCCTCGGCGACGAAGCTCTCGGTGGCCGCGGAGCGCTTGCCCTTGGTGACGGTGACGACGACGGAGTTGGTGGGCTCGTCCACGTACCAGCTGCCGACCTCGGCTGGCGAGGAGCTGGTGCGGCGGTCGAGCTCGGCCTTGGCGCCGTCGAGCTGGGCGCGACTGCCGCGGACGACCCGGACCTCCGCGCCGGTGGCGCGGACGGCGTCGGCGCGGGCGGGGTCGGAGACGGCGACGACCGGCTTGCCGGACTCGATCCACGAGCCCGCGTAGCTCGCGTCCGCGCTGGCGCGGGCCGCGACCTGGGCGGCGTCGGTCTCCTGGCGGACGCGCTGCTTGGCCTGCTCAGCGGAGAGGCCGAAATCCCGCTGCATCGCGGAGAGGACTGCGCCGTTCGGCGAGGTGTTGTCGACCGCGAAGGCGGGCGCGGAGAGGGAACCAGCGGTAGCGGTCACAAGCAGTGCGACGCCGAGGGCACGAGTCGCGGTGCGTCGAGACATCCGAGTCGTCCTTCCGTCAGGTGGACCGAGCCTTAGCCCGTCTGGCGGCAAGCTATGCGACTCTGTGCAACATATGAACCCCTGCTATCACCCTTTTGGGCTAAAAGTTTTTAATCCATCTCACTTAGGTCGCTCTTCGGGCACGCAGCGCACAAAGAAGAGCACCCACGGGTGCAGGGTTCCCGTGGGTGCTCTTCGTGGGGGCAGGCGCCGCCGGAGGGCGGCGGTCTGGCCCCTCCCCGTGATCAGCTCGTTCAGCTGGTGACCAGGCGCAGCCCGAAGCGCGAGAGGATCGGGTTGACCGGGTAGAAGTAGGTCGTACCGCCGGAGGTGCAGTTGCCGGACCCACCGGAGGTCACGCCCTGGGCCTGGTTGCCGGACAGCCAGGAGCCACCGGAGTCACCCGGCTCGGCGCAGGCGTTGGTGCGGGTCATGCCGTTGACCGTGCCCTGGGGGTAGCGGACGGTCTGGTTCTTGGCCTGGATGGTGCCGCAGCGCCATCCGGTGGTGGAGCCGGAGCGGCAGATCGACGCGCCGACGGCCGCCTCGGTGGAGCCGCCAACGGCGACGGTGCCGCCGTTGTAGCGGTTCACCACGCCACGGGAGACCCAGTTGGAGTTGGTGCCGACCCAGGCGTAGTCGTTGCCGGGGAAGCTGGAGCCGCGGAAGCTGCCGGAGGCGACCCGGTTGAAGCCCTGGGTCGCGGTGCCGACGGTGCCGCAGTGACCGGCGGTGACGTAGCCGCCCTGGACGGAGAAGCCGACCGAGCAGCGGCCGCCGCCCATGTAATAGGCGTCGCCGCCGCGGGTGTCGTAGAGCGGGACCGGGGTCTCGTCGCTCTGCTGCACGGTGACCGCGCTGGCGTCGACCCCACTGGCCTTGACGAACTTCTCACCGTCCGCGGTGACCTTCGCGGTCACCACGACGCGGTTGTTCACGGTGTCCACGTACCAGCCGCTCACGCCGTTGGCGTGCTGGTCGGCCTTGTCGAGGGTGGTCTTGACCGCGTCGAGCTGGGCGGCGCTGCGGGCGACCAGCCGGACGTCGGCACCGGCCGCGCGGACCGCGTCGGCCTTGGCCGCGTCGGTCACCGAGACGGTGAGCTTCGAGCTGCCGTTGGCGAAGTGGGCGCCGGCGTAGCTGTCGCCGAGCACGCCGCGCAGGCCGGCCTCGGTCTCGGCCGCCTTCATCTCGTTCGCGGCCCTGGCCTTCGCCTCGTGGGCGGTCAGGCCCAGGTCGCGCTGCATCGCGGTGAGCATCTCCGGGGAAGCGACCGAGTCACTCTCGGCGGCCACCGCCGGAAGGGTGAGGGCCGCCGCCGACCCGATGGCCAGCAGAGCGGTTCCGACGAAGCGGACCGCGTTCTTCGGCTTCATGACATCTCCCTCTTGCTGCAGGGTTCATCCGCGGGCCAGGGCAGGGGGCGCCCGCGGAAGATCTCGAGCTAGGAGGTCGGCACATGCCACGCAGGGGTGAGGCGCGGCCGGTCGCGACGCTGGCTTGCGAGGCCGTGATGGCCCATGCGACGTCCTCCTGGTGAGCAGAGCTGCACTCGCACGGTGACTCACAGTGAGAGCTGAATCACTTTTGGGGGACGTTATGTAGCCGTGACCGCGCTTGGTATCCGCCATTCGGGGCAACAGATGTCAGTTCACGCGCTTTCGCGGCGTGTCGTGTCATATCCCTACTTTCGTAGGGAGCGTCGAGCACTAGCCGGTAGGTCCGTTTTGTTCACGTCGTCCAGCGTGTTGACAGGCAACGCGCGTCAGCCCTCCTGCTGGGGCTCGTTCCCGCCGGGCTGGGTCGTCGCTCGCGTCGGCGGGGCCGTGGTCGACGGCCTGATCGTGGTGACCGGCGGCGCGGTGGTGGTCGGCGGCGCGGTCGTCGTCGGGGCCATGGAGGTGGTCGGCGGCGGCTGGTGCGAGCTGGTCTCGGGCTTCTCGCTGGTCGGCGACGGCTGCTCGACGGGCTGATCCCGGTCGCGGCGCTCGGTGGAGCCGCCCTGGAAGATCTTGCCGATGGTGGAGCCGGAGCCGTTGCCGGACAGCGGCCGGCCGCCGATCAGTTCGATCCCGGTGACCACGGCCATCGCCAGCAGGAACGCCAGCGCGCTGGTCGCCGCGACCACCTGCCAGCGCCGCCGGGTCCACCACGGCTCGCGTCGCGCCCCCGGCTTGGCCATCACCTCGGTCGGCGCGTCGTCCGGTGTGAAAGGGGCGTTGAGGTCGATCGTGGCGCTGGGAGCGTCGAGCGACTTCTCAGCGGTCCTGCTGGTGGCGATCTTCGTGCGGACCGCGTCCCGGCTGCGGTCGAGGGAGTGCTGGTAGAGCGCGCCGCCGATGGTGCTGACGACGCTGGCGAGGGCCGCGCCGATCACGGTTCCCGCGACGCCGAGCTGTGCGCCGAGCACGGCGGCCGTCACCGCCGCCAGCGCGCCCGCGACCACCTTGGTGGTCGTGATGTCCAGCTTGCGCTCTTCCTTGGTTCCCTTGGTTCCTTTGGTTTCCTCGCTCATCGCCCCACGCGCCGTCTTCGTCCGCTCTCTCGCTCGCCCTCTTTGTCTTCCCACCAACGTGGACGGGAACACGGCGTGAAGGGTTGTCGGCACGTGAGCGCGGCCACCATGAGGAGATGATGGGGCCATGCCCGAGCTGATCACGATCGACGACATCCGTTCCGCGGCGGAGCTCCTGCGCGGCACCGCGGTGCGAACGCCGCTCCTGCCTTGTCTCGCAGGGGATTCCGACCGTCCACTGTGGATCAAACCGGAAAGCCTGCAACCCACGGGCGCGTTCAAGATCCGGGGTGCGGTGAACGCGTTGCTGCGCCTGTCGGACGCAGAGCGCGAACGCGGGGTGGTGACCCACTCCAGCGGTAACCACGCGCAAGCGCTCGCCTACGCCGCGAAGGTGGTCGGCGTGCCCTCGGTGGTCGTGGTCCCTTACGGCACACCGCAAGCGAAGATCGACGCGGCGCGGCGGCACGGCGCCGAGATCGTGCAGTGCGAGCTGGCGGTGCGCCAGGAGACCGCGGAGACGATCTCCCGGGAGCGCGGGCTGCCGATGATCCCGCCCTACGACAACCCCCACGTGATCGCGGGCCAGGGCACGGCGGGGCTGGAGATCGCCGAGGACCTGCCGGAGGTCGAGCTCGTGCTCGTCCCCGTCAGCGGCGGTGGGCTGCTCTCCGGCGTGGCGACCGCTGTCAAGGCCCTGTGCCCCCGAGCGAAGGTGATCGGCGTCGAGCCGGAGCTGGCCGCCGACGCCCAGGCCAGCTTCCGCTCCGGCACCCTGGACCGGTGGACCGCCGAGCAGCGCGGTCGCACCATTGCCGACGGTCTGCGCAGCTACCTGTCCGAGCGGACCCTCGCGCACCTCACGGCTCGCGTGGACGACATCGTGACCGTGAGCGAAGACGAGATCACCTCGGCCGTCGGCTGGCTGGCGCACAACGCGCGACTGGTCGCCGAACCCAGCGGCGCGGTCCCGGTCGCGGCCTACCTCAACCGGGCTGACGAGCTGCCGCGCGGCCGGACCGTCGTCCTGGTCAGCGGCGGCAACATGGACGCCGACCTCTTCGCACGACTCGTCTGACCTGCGGGCACGCAACCCAGTGAACGTCAAACTGGCTTGTTCACTGGGTTGCGGACGTGGGTGGGTGGACCTTCCACCCCGCAGGACAGGCACTCTCCTGGCCGCGGTTGCTCAGGCACCTCGGCGGGCTGCTCCTCGGAACCGAGCACGGAGTTGTCGATGCCGAGCGCCAGTACTCCGCCCAGGGCCGCGAGCACCGCGCACACCACGAGCGCGACCTGCCAACCCGCCGTCATCGCCACCGGGTCGGTGTAGGCGTCACCGGTCAGTCCCGCCACCGCGGGCAGCACCGCGACCGCCAGCAGCGTGCCGGTCCGCGCCACCGCGTTGTTCACCCCTGACGCCACTCCCGCGTACCGGTCCGGAGCGGCGGCGAGCACCGTCGCGGTCACCGGAGCGACCACCGCGGCCAGACCGAAGCCGAACACGATCAGCCCCGGCAGCACCCCCGTCAGGTAGCTCGCGCCTGGCGTCACCAGGTGCAGCAGCGCGATGCCCGCCGCGATCAGGAACGGTCCGACGACCAGTTGCAGGCGCGGGCCGATGCGCTGCGCGAGCTTCCCGGAACGGGCGGAGAGCACCAGCATCAGCCCGGTGATCGGCAGCCCGGCCAGCCCGGCGGCGGTCGGCGAGTAGCCGAGGGAGACCTGGAGCTGGAGCACCAGCAGCACCATGATCGAGCCGAGCGCCGCGTACACCACCAGGGTCAGCGCGTTGGACAGCAGGAACGTCCGGTTGGCGAACAGCCCTGGCGGCACGAGCGGCACCGCGCGCCGGGTCTGCAGCACGCAGAAGACGGTCATCGCGACCAGCCCGCCGATGCCGCCGACCAGCACCAACGGGTCGCTCACACCCCGCACTGGAGCCTCCACCAGCGCGGCGGTCACCCCGGCGAGCCCGAGGGCTCCGACAACGGCGCTGAGCACGTCGGGGCGGCGGGCGGCCTCCGGGTCGCTGGACTCCGGGACGTGCCGGACCGCCAGCCAGACGCACACCGCGGCCAGCGGCAGGTTGATCAGGAACGCCAGCCGCCACGAGCCCGCCTGGATCAGCAGCCCGCCGATCAGCGGACCGACAGCCGTTGCGACACCGGAAAGACCGGACCACGCACCGATCGCCCGCGCCCGCTGGTCCCGCCGGAACGCCGACTGGAGGATCGCCAGTGCGCCGGGCGCGAGCAGCGCGCCGCCGACGCCTTGCAGGACGCGGGCCGCCACGAGCAGCTCCGTCGTCGGCGCGAGGCCGCACAGCAGGGAGGCGAGGCCGAACCAGATCGTGCCGACCACGAACACCCGCCTGCGTCCGAAGATGTCCCCGAGCGACCCGGCCACCAGGATCAGCGCGGCGAGGGAGAGCAGGTAGCCGTCGAGGATCCACTGCAACCCGGCGACGGAGGCCTCCAGCTCGCGGCCGATCACGGGCAGCGCGACGTTGACGATCGTGCCGTCCAGCATGGCCATGCCGGAGCCGAGGATGGTGGTGGCAAGTACCGCCTTGGCCTGGGGCGAACCCCAGGTGAGAGTGCCCGCGCTCATACGGGCATTGTCCGCCTCAGCCGGAGGCCGGCGGGTTCAGCCGCGCCACGAACTTGTAGCGGTCGCCCCGGTAGATCGAGCGCACCCACTCCACCGGGTTGCCCTCGGTGTCGAAGGAGTGCCGGGACAGCAGCAGCATCGGCAGGCCGATGTCCGCGCCGAGCAGCTCCGCCTCCTCCGGCGTGGCCAGCGCGGTCTCGATCGTCTCGTCGGCGTGCGCCATCTCCACGCCGAAGCGCTCGCGCAGCACCTGGTAGAGCGAGCCGCCGACGCCGACGTAGCGGCGCAGCCCCCGGAAGCGCCCGAGCGCGAGGTGCGTGGTCTCGATGGCCATCGGCTCGCCGTCGGCCAGCCGCAGGCGCCGCAGGCGCAGCACCTTCGCGCCCGGCCGCACCCCGAGGAACCTGGCGAGCTCGGCCTCGGCGGGCTGCTCACTGGACTCCAGCAGCCGGGAGGCGGGCTGGCGGCCCTGGGCGCGCATGTCCTCGGTGTAGGAGGACAGCTGCAGCCGCTGGGCGACCTTGGGCGCCGCGGCGAAGGTGCCCTTGCCCTGGACCCGCAGCAGCCTGCCCTCGACGGTCAGCTCGGCGAGCGCCTGCCGGACCGTGGTGCGCGAGACGTCGAAGTCCGAGGCGAGTGAGCGCTCGGTCGGGATCGGCGAGCCCGGCGGCATCGAGCGCAGCAGGTCGAGCAGGTGGCGCTTGAGCCCCCAGTACTTCGGCTCGCGCTGGGTCCGGGGGTTCACCCCGGCTTCCGACGACGTCGCGTCAAGCATGGCCTCCCGCTCCCTTCCATGGCATCGACACAACCCGGTTCTCTTCTTGACAAGCATGCCCTAAGCAGCGCCGTCCTCGGTGGAACCCCTCCGGCGCTCGGCTTTACAACGTCTTGGCAACTGCCTTGACATGCCCGAGTGGTCCGGACCACTCTGCACGCATTGGTCTACACCACTTCTGTTCGCCTGGCCACTGATCAGGCGTGACGGGCGGCCGTCGGGGCAGCGGGACTGTGGCGAGACAGTCCCAGGCCGATCTCGTCGCGTGTGGACACCGTGGCCGGGCTGTTGTGAAGGGCGGCATCAGTGAAGGCTTGGGCAAAAGCGGCGGCGGGCGCCATGGCGGTGGCCCTGACCGTGGCCGGGTGTGGCGGCGGTTCCGGACAGAACAACGCCGCGGGCGGAGAGCGCTCGCTCACCGTGTGGTTGATGAACGGGTCGGCACCGACGTCGCTGACCGACGAGCTCCACAAGGAGTTCGAGGCCAAGCACCCCGGTGTGAAGGTCAAGTACGAGATCCAGCAGTGGACCGGCATCCAGGACAAGCTGACCACCGCGCTGGCCAGCAACGAACCCCCGGACGTCGTCGAGCTCGGCAACACGCAGAACCCGAAGTTCTCCAAGGAGGGCGTGCTCACCGACGTCTCCGCGGACGTCAGCGAGCTCAGCGGCGGCCAGTGGCTGGAGGGCCTCAAGCAGTCCGGGGCCTGGCAGGGCAAGCAGTACGGCGTGCCGTTCTACGCGGCCAACCGCGAGGTCATCTACCGCAAGGACCTCTTCGACAAGGCGGGCATCAAGGAGCCGACCTCGCGCGAGGAGTGGCTGGAGGCCATCCGCAAGCTGAAGGCGGCCAACGCCTCCGACCCCGAGTTCCAGCCGCTGTACCTGGCGGGGCAGAACTGGTACTCGCTGCTGTCGTTCATCTGGGACGAGGGCGGTGACATCGCCAAGCAGGAGGGCGAGAAGTTCACCGCCACGCTGGAGACCGCTCAGGTCAAGTCGGCGCTGGAGTTCTACAAGCAGCTCGTGGAGGTCTCCGGCACCAAGGCCCCGAAGGACGCCGACGAGCAGAAGCCGGAGCAGGCGGGCGTCTACGGCCAGGGCAAGGTCGGCATGATCATCGGCCTGCCGTGGGAGGTCGACACCGCGGCCAAGACCAACCCGGACATCAAGAAGAACTCCGCGGCCTTCGCGATCCCGTCGAAGAACGCGGGCAGCACCGCGCCGGTCTTCCAGGGCGGCTCCAACCTGGCCATTCCGGCAGGCACCAAGAACGCCGACCTGGCCAAGGACTACCTGAAGCTGATCACCAGCGCGAAGTACCAGTCGCAGCTGGCCAAGGCGGGCATGGTGCCCGGCACCTCCAAGGACACCGGCGAGCTGGAGGCCACCCCGTTCGGCGCCGCCATGGCCAAAGCCTCGCGCAACGGCAAGGCCGTCCCGGCCAGCCCCAAGTGGAGCACGGTCGAGGAGGGCCAGAACCCGCTGAAGGACATGCTGACCGCGTACCTCACCGGCGCCAAGGACGCGACCAAGGCGACAGCGGACGCGGCGGCCAAGCTCAACGGCCTGCTCGGCTGAGTCGGCCGTGACCGCGACGGTCAACGCGGTGGCGCCGGCGGGATCCGTCCCCCCGGCGCCTCCCGCTGTGCGCAGGCGCCGCCCTGTCGGTGAGCGCGTCCTGCCGTACCTGCTGCTCGCTCCCGCGGTGCTCGCGCTGCTGGTGATGCTGGGCTGGCCGGCGCTGCAGGTGGTCCTGATCAGCTTCCGCAAGCTCGACCTCGGGGAGCTGGTCCGGGGCGAGGTGGTGTGGACCGGATTCGACAACTACGCCGAGGTGATGGCCGATCCGGAGTTCTGGAGCATCACGCTGCGGACGGTGCTGTTCACCGCGGGGTGCGTCGCCGGGACGATGCTGGCCGGGCTGGGCATCGCGGTGCTGATGCGGCACATCGGCCCGAAGGTGCGCATCACGCTGCAGATCACCCTGGTGCTGGCGTGGGCGGTGCCGATCCTGGCGGCGACCACCGTCTTCCAGTGGATCTTCGACCAGCAGTACGGGATCCTGAACAAGACGTTGGTGCTGCTGGGTTTCGACTCCTTCGCCGGGCACTCGTGGTTCGCGACGGGCGCGTCCACCCTGGTGGTGATCGCTCTGCTGATCATCTGGCAGGCCGTGCCGTTCATCGCGTTCACCCTCTACGCCGGGCTGTTGTCGGTGCCGCGTGACCTCTACGAGGCAGCGGGCATGGACGGCGCGAGCGCGCCGCAGACCTTCCGCGCGGTGACCTGGCCGTCGATCGCGCCGCTGGTGACCATGTCGACGTTCCTGTCGGTGCTGTGGGACTTCAAGGTCTTCGCGCAGGTCTGGGCGATCCGCGAGGGCGGCCCGGACGGCGGGAGCACCACGCTGCCGGTGCTGCAGTACCTCAAGGGCATCGCGAGCAGCCACTTCGGTGTCGCCGCCGCGGTCGCCGTCGTGATGACGCTGGTGCTGGTCGTGTTCACCGCGCAGTACCTGCGCATGCTGCTGCGTTCCGGCAAGGAGGAACTGTGAAGCGATTCTCCTTGTCGGCGTTGGCTCTGCTGATCGCCGCGCTGTTCGCTTTCCCGACGTACTGGATGATCTCGACCGCGTTCAAGCCGAGCGGCCAGGTGCTGAGCTCGCGCTACGACCTGGTCCCGTTCGAGTTCACCTTCGACAACTTCGTCACCGCGGTCACCAAGCCGAACTTCGGCAACTTCCTGACCAACAGCCTGGTGGTGACCATCGGCGCGGTGCTGCTCGCGCTGGTCGCCGGGCTGCTCGCCGCGATCCCGTTGTCCAGGCTGAAGTTCCGTGGCCGCAAGGGTTTCCTGCTGCTGGTCCTCATCGCCCAGATGGCACCGCTCGAAGCGCTGCTGATCCCGATGTACCTGATGATGCGGGACCTGGACCTGCTGAACACGTTGCCATCGCTGCTGTTGGTCTACTTCGCGACCACCCTGCCGTTCACGATCTGGACCCTTCGTGGCTTCGTGAACGGGATTCCGGCCGAGCTGGAGGAGGCCGCGATGGTGGACGGGTGCAGCCGCTGGCAGGCGTTCCGCCGGGTGACCCTGCCACTGCTGGGGCCGGCGCTGGTCTCGACGTCGGTGTTCGCCTTCGTCACCGCGTGGAACGAGTTCCTCTACGCGCTGGTGTTCATGCGGGACAAGACGAACCAGACGCTGCCGGTGTGGCTGTCGTCGTTCAAGACCGCGTTCGGCACGGACTGGGGCGGCGCGATGGCGGCCTCGGTGGTCTTCGCGGTCCCGGTGCTGACGTTCTTCCTCATCGTGCAGCGCAACCTGGTCGCCGGCTCGACCGCCGGCGCCGTGAAGGGATAACTCCGCTATGGAGCTTCGGCAGCTCGTGGATTCCGTTCTGCTGCCCGGTTTCCTCGGCACGACACCCCCGGACTGGGTGCTGCGGCGGGTCGCGGAGGGTCTGGGGGGCGTGGTGCTCTTCGCCCGCAACGTCACCGACGACGAGCAGGTGGCGGCGCTGACCGCGCGGCTGCGCGCCGAGCGGCCCGAGGTGGTGGTCGGCATCGACGAGGAGGGTGGCGACGTCACCCGGCTCGACGCGGCGACCGGCTCGCTGGTGCCAGGCAGCCTCGCGCTCGGCGTGGTGGACGACGTCGGCCTCACCTCGGCGGTCGCCTCGGCCCTCGGCGGCAGGCTGGCGGCGTGCGGCGTGACCGTCGACCTCGCCCCGTCCGCCGACCTCACGCTCACCCCGGAGGACCCGATCATCGGGGTGCGCGCGTTCGGCTCCGACCCGCACCGGGCGGCAGCGCATGTCGCCGCCTATGTGTCCGGCATGCAGAGCGCGGGGATCGCGGCCTGCGCCAAGCACTTCCCCGGCCATGGCGCGTCCACCGTGGACTCGCACCACACGCTTCCCGTGCTGCCGCGGACGGAGCAGGAGCTGTGGGAGACCGAGCTCGTACCGTTCCGCGCAGCGGTCGACGCGGGCGTGCGCTCGGTCATGAGCGGCCACCTGGTCGTTCCCGAGTGGGGTCCGGAACCGGCGACGACGAACCGGAGGGCGCTGACGGAGGTGCTGCGCGGCGAGCTCGGCTTCACCGGCGCGGTGATCACCGACGCGCTGGAGATGGGCGCGGTGGCGGGGACCGCCGGGATCTCCGACGGCGCGGTCCAGGCACTGCTGGCCGGAGCCGACGTGCTGTGCGTCGGCGGCGAGCTGGCCGACGCGGAGATCGTCGACCGGCTGGCCGAAGCGCTCGTCGCTGCCGTGCGCGCGGGCAGGCTCCCGGAGGAACGCTTGGCTGAGGCGGCCGAGCGGGCGCGGGCGCTGGGCGGGCCGGTCACGCCGTACGGCACGTGGGACCCCGCGCTCGGCATGCTCGCCGCCCGGCGGGCGCTGCGGGTGACCGGCTCGCTCGACCTGACGGCTCCACCGCTGGTGGTGGACGTGGAGGTGGCCCCGACGATCGCCGCGGGACCGGTTCCGTGGGGCCTGGGACCGCACCTGTCGGAGCTGGTCCCGGGCACCGAGGTGCTGCGGACCACCGGCCGGGGCACCGCCGAGGTGCTCGCCGCGGCACGGGGCCGGCCCGTTGTGGTTGTGACGCGGGACGCCCAGAGGCATCCTGAAGCTCGCGATCTGGTCACGGACCTAGCTAAGATTGGTCTAGACCTGGTGCACGTGGAAACGGGCGTCCCCGGTCCCGACCTGGGCAGTGCCGCCCGCATCGACACCCACGGTGGCTCGTACGTGTGCCTGCGCGCCGCCGCCGAGCTGCTCGCCGCGCACGCGGCGGGGGAGGACAGCCGATGACCAGCCACACCACCAACGCGCCGGGCCGTCACATGACGGCAGAGATCGCCGAGCAGCCGGTGCTGTTCGACAACCTGGTGCGCCGGGCCGCTGAGATCGCGGCGATCGCCGAGCAGATCAACCGCCGCAAGCCGCGCTTCGTCCTGCTCGCCGCCCGCGGCTCCAGCGACCACGCCGCGCTGTACGCCAAGTACCTGATCGAGGTGCTGCTCCAGCTGCCTGCGGGGTTGGTGTCCGCGTCGACCACGACGCTCTACGGCGCGCAGCCGGACCTCACCGACGTCCTGTTGATCACGGTCAGCCAGAGCGGCGGCTCGCCCGACCTGGTCGAGGTGACCGAGTCGGCCCGCCGCCGTGGCGCGCTGACCGTCGCGGTGACCAACACCAGCGACTCGCCGCTCAACCAGGTCGCCGAGCTGTCGGTGGACGTGGGCGCCGGCAAGGAGCTGGCGGTCGCTGCGACGAAGACCTACAGCACGACGCTGCTCGCGCTGTACCTGCTCGTGGACGCGATCCGGGGCGGGAAGGCGGAGTCCGCGCTGGAGATCGGATCACTCGCGCAGTCCACTTTGGATGGTTCCGAGGTCGCGGTCGCGGAGGCCGTGCAGCGCTACCGCTTCGTGGAGCGGATCCTCGCCACGGGCCGTGGCTACTCCTACGCCAGCGCGGCCGAGGCAGCCCTGAAGCTCGCGGAGACCAGCTACCTCGCTGCACGTGCCTACAGCGGCGCCGACTTGCTGCACGGCCCAGTGGCCGCGGTGGACGGTGAGACCGCTGTGCTCGCGGTGACCAGCGCGGGCAAGGGCGGAGAGGCGATGCGCGAGGTCCTTGAGGTTGTGCGGGGTCGGGGCGCCGACGTGTGCGCGGTCGGCTCGGCGTCGGCGGATGTGGCCGCAGCACTGCGGATTGACGTTCCGGTGTGCGCGGAGGAGCTGTCTCCGGTACTGGAGATCCTGCCGTTGCAGCGCCTCGCGCTCGGGCTCGCGCTCGCTCGCGGTGGCGACCCGGACAGCCCGCGTGGCCTCCTGAAGGTCACCAAGACCCGCTGAGCGGACGACTCAGAACCGCGTTGGTCACGACCAACGCGGTTCTTGTCTTTCTGCGTCGTAGTGTCCCGCCAACGAGCTTCTCCACGCCCGGCGTGCACCACATCGCCCGCCGGGTCACCGATCTCGAACGTTCGTAAGCCTTTGGTTCACTGTCGACCAGGCGTCTTCGGATCGGGCTCGCCGTCAGCATGGCGGACCTGGAACGGCCGGAGCGCTGATCTGCGTCCGCGATCCAGGCGATGTAGTCGGCGAGCCCCTCTTCGAGAGGTGTACCCGAGTTCGCCCTGAACGTGCGTGACGGCTTAAGTGCTCGGCGGCGGGCTCGACCTGGTGGCCCAAGTCCGTCAGCCGCTGGAGCAAGTACCTGCTGACCAGCCCTGTACTGCTGGTCAGCAGGACCGGCCGTTCACGATGCGACCGATGGCAGTTCGGGAATCGCGTCGTAGTCGACAGCGAGTTCCGGGTCAGCGCCGAACGGGTGGTCAATGACGAAGCGCCACGTGCCGTCGGCCTGCCTGCGCACTACCTCGCAGCCGTGGTGCTTGAGCTCGACCGGTTCGCCGTCAGGACCCGTTCCGGTGATTCGCCATTGCGAGCGCAGGAGCGCGATGTCTCCGGACTGAGTGACGTGGTGGACGACTAGGTCCATACGCGGGTTGAGCCCCACGTAGCTCGCCATGACCTCGCGGACCGCGGCGCTGCCAGTGGCAAGGCTGCCGCCCGACTCTGGGAGCTTGCGGACGCTGGCTTCGGACTCGTAGAGGCTGGTCGCGGTTTCGAGATCGTTGGCGTTGAAGGCGTGCGCGAGCAGGTAATCCACGTCTTCGGGACGTGTCGCGTGCATGACGGCTCCAGGTCGTTGCAGGGGTGTCAGAAGGACTTGCCGAGCTCACGCGCCTGCGCGTGCGCACGGCGGCGCTCGGCGTCGGCGTCGCCGGTCAACGTGGGATGGAAGCGGACCTCTCTGAGGTCGGTGATGCCGGTCCAGCGCAGCCAATCGCTGAAGTAGGAGGAGTGGAAGTCGCTGCCGAACTCCGGCGCGATCCCGGGCGCCCACACCGCGCTCGTGTAGACGGTGGCGGCCTTCTTGCCCCGTCCCGCCAGCAGGTGCTGGTAGCCGGTCTCCACATCCACGCCGAAGACCCAACCGGGCTGACTGACGACGTCGATGAACTGCTTGAGGACGTAAGGCACCGACGAGTTCCACATCGGCACGCTGAACAGCAGTCGGTCAGCCGAATCGAACCGCTCGAACACCCGGCGCGCCGCAGCCCACGCGTCGCCCTCCTCGCCCTGCGGCTCCCCGCCGCCGAACACTGTCATCTTCGCCCGCGCTCCTGCCGCGAAGTCCGGCAGCGAGCCGTCCCACAGGTCCCAGTGCTCGATTTCGTCGCCGGGGTTGACCTCTCGGTACGCGTCAAGGAACTCCTGCGCGATCCGCAGCGACTCCGACGCCTCACCACGCGGAGATGCGGAGATGTGCAGCACCTTGTTCATCGTCGCACTCCTCAGAATCGGACCACAGTCCGCTTGTTCGACGAGACGACGATAAGGACCACGGTCCGTTTAGGTCAAGACTAAATGGACCACGGTCCGTTTTTGTGGTGCGGAGCACGAGCCACCGACATCGAAGCCGTTCAACGTGGCCGATGATCGCGAGTTGTCCCCATCGGGCCCCGCTGTCCACAGATCGCGGAACGGCGCTGGCCCTCCCCCGCTCCAGCCTGGATCGTCGATGCCAGGGCACAGGAAGCGGAGGAGGGCCAGTGACGAAGTGGACGGACCAGCGAGGACCGCCGGTCAGCGCCCGGCGGCGGGGAGGCGCACCTCCCCGGCCTTCACAGCGTTGTGACGGGTGGCGCGACCGCCACGGGCGTCGAAGGCGACCTCGCCGTCCACCCACACCTGGCGTGGCCGAAGTTCGGGATCCCACCACACCAGGTCGGCTACGGCACCGGGCTCGATGCGGCCGAGCCCACGCTCCCCCAGGGCGTCCGCGGGCACCGTGCTCGCCGAGGCGAGGACCACCGCGGGGTCCACGCCGAGGGAGACGATGTTGCGGACCGCCCGGTCCATGGTGAGCGCGCTGCCCGCGATGGTGCCCTCGGGCGAGCGCGGAACGCCCTCCTCCGTCAGCAGCACGTCGGATCCGCCGAGCTGGTACCGACCCGGCGGCATCCCGGCGGCGGCGACCGCGTCAGTGGTCAGCGCGACCCGCTCGGCGGCCGCGTTGAACACCAGGCGGCACACGTCAGCGTCGACGTGGGCGAGGTCGGCGATCAGGCCGAGGGTGAAGCGCTCGTCGACCAGCGCGGTGCCGGGGACGCCCGGCTCGCGGTGACCGAGTCCGCGCTGGGCGTTGAACAGGTGCGTCACCATCGCAGCGCCCGCCTCGGCGGCCGCCCTGGTCTGCTCGCCGGTGGCGTCGGTGTGCCCGACCGACACCAGCACCCCGGCCTCGGTCAGCCGCCGCACCGCGTCGAGGCCACCCGGCCGCTCCGGCGCCAGGGTGACCACGCGCAGCGCCGCGCGCAGTCGCTCGTCACCGAGGAGCTGGTCGATGTGGGCCGGAACCGGGTCGGCCATCAGGTTCGGATCGTGCACGCCGTGCCGCAGCGGCGACAGGAACGGGCCTTCGAGGTGCAGGCCGAGCGGGCGCGCGGCCGGGCGCAGTGGCAGGGCGGCGACGGCGTCGAGCACCGCGTGCGACTGCTTGACGATGGTGTCCACCGGCGCGGTGATCAGCGTCGGCACGAACCTGGTGACGCCGGTCTGCGGCAGGGCCGAGGCGACGGCGGCCATGCTCTCGGCGTCGACCTCGGCGAAGTCGACGCCCACGGCACCGTTGATCTGGACGTCGACCAGGCCGGGGCTGAGCACCCCGTCCTCAAGCACGTGGGTGGCGTCGGAGCCGGGCGGCTCACCCACGGTGACCTCGGTGATCCGGCCGGCACTGATGCGGACCGTCACCGGGCCGACCAGCTCCCGACCGAGCAGTGCGCGCTGAGCTGCGACAACGGCGTCCAAACTGCCCTCCCAATGGTTTAGACCATTATGCGGCCCGGAATCGTGTCAGTCCAGTGAATCATTCACCAAGACGGGAGGAGAAATGTCAAAGCCCGCCTCGTCGAGGGGGCGGGACGAGGCGGGCCGGGTTGAGGTTACGCCAAATGGAGCAACGAGCGCCACGGGAACCAGCCGGGGCCGGCGAACGTCGAGACTTAGAGTGTTCAAACATCGGAGGTCTGTTTCGCCTGCCTCCTCGACCCAGCCGGGAGACCCACGTGGCTGTCACCGACGACGCGATCCTGCGAGTCCGCGGCATGATCGTCTCCGGCGAGCTCCGGCCCGGTGACCGGCTGCCCCGCGAGGCCGACCTCGCCGAGCGGCTCGGCCTGTCCCGCAACTCGCTGCGAGAGGCGGTGAAGGCGCTGTCGCTGGTGCGCGTGCTCGACGTGCGCCAGGGTGACGGCACCTACGTGTCCAGCCTGCGGGCCGACGAGCTGCTCGGCGCGCTGTCCTTCGTGCTCGACCTGCACCGGGGCGATGACTCGGTGCTGGAGGTGCTCGAAGTGCGCCGGGTGCTCGAACCGGCGGCGGCGGCGATGGCCGCGACTCGGGCGAGCACCGAGGACATCGCGGTCCTGCGGTCCCTGTGCGACGAGAGCGAGACCGCCGACTCGGTGGAGCGCTTGGTGGAGCACGACCTGGAGTTCCACCGGCGGATCGCCCAGGTGTCGGGCAACGCCTACCTCGCGCAGCTGCTGGACACCCTCGCCGGGCCGACGGTGCGCGCCCGGATATGGCGCGGCATCAGCCAGGGCGGGGCGACCGATCGGACCATCGCCGAGCACCGGGCGATCGTGGCCGCGCTGGCCGCCGGTGAGCCGGAGCTGGCGCGCTCGTGGTCCACCGTGCACGTGGCGGGCGTCGAGCAGTGGCTGCGCGAGATCCGGGAGTGACACCGCGTCGACGCGCAGGGTACTTCAGGCACTGACCAGCAGGAAAGGGCTTGCCTTGAGTTCCCGATGCGGCCTTTTGGTCGAACTTGGCACGAACTAGCTTCGGCTGGTCTGGGTGGGTGAGAGCAACGGAGGCACCCCGTGCCGACATCGGGCGACATGCCGGCGCGAACGGAACCAACGGTGGTCGGTCGCGACCGTGAGCTGAATGCGGTCGCGGCGCACCTCGATCGGGCGGCGCGGGGCGCTTCGGCGCTGCTCGTGATCGAGGGGCCGAGCGGAGCCGGGAAGACCACGCTGCTGCGAGCCGCTGCGGAGCAGGCGCGGGACGCCGGTTTCCTGGTGCTGAACGCGCAGGCGTCAACGGCGGAGCAGGACTTCGCCTTCGGAGTGGTGCGCCAACTCCTGGAACCGGGTGTCCTCGCGGTTCCCGAGCGGGACCGGCGGGCGTTGCTGTCCGGGATGGCGGAGCCCGCCGAGCGGGTGCTCGGCGTTTCCGGTGTCACCGCCCAGGAGGCGCCGGGGCCGGACGTCTACGCGACGCTGCACGGGCTGTTCCACCTGACCGTCAACCTGGCGGCGCGGCAGCCGCTGCTGCTGACCGTCGACGATGTCGAGCAGACCGACGCCTGCTCGCTGCGGTGGCTCGCGTACCTGGCGCGACGGATGAGCGCACTGCCGGTCGCCGTCGCGATGACCGTGGGCGCGGGCAGCAAGTGGACCGACCCGACGCAGCTCGCCGGGCTGACGGTGGATGCCGTGCGGATCGCGGTGGAGGGGTTGGACCACGGTGGCTGCGAGGCGTTGATCGAGCAGGAGTTCGGCGAGTCGCCCGCGTTGGAGTTCACCGCGGCGTGCCGGGCGGCCACCGGTGGCAACCCTTTCCTGGTCCGGGAGCTGTCGAAGGCACTCGCGGCCGGTGGGACACGTCCGAACCCGGCCGCGGCGGAGGAACTGCACGACCTGTGTCCGGCGCAGCTCACCAGGACCGTGCTGACGCGGTTACGGGCGCGGGATCCCGCGCTCGCGGCGATGGCCCGCGCCGTTGCCGCGCTGGGTGAACCGGACCTGGCGATCGCCGCTGCCGCCGCCGAGCTGGACCTCGCCGCGGCGGGCGAGGCCGTGCAGACCCTGGTGGCCAGAGGGGTGTTCCGGGTCGGCAAGCCGCTGGCGTTCGAGCACTCGATCGTCAGGGCAGCCGTCGCCGAGGATCTGTCCACTGTGGACCACGAGTTGGCCAACGCCCGCGCGGCGGAGCACCTGCACGGCACGGGGGCGACCGCGGGGCAGATTGCGCCGTACCTGCTGCGCACCGGTGTGGCACGTGGCCCGTGGGTGGTCGGCGCCTTGGAGCGGGCCTGCCGCGAGGCGATGCTCGGCGGCGCTCCGGAGGTCGCCGCCGCGTGCCTTCGGCGGGCGCTGCGGGAACCGCTGTCCGAGCACGCCATGCCCAACCTCCTGTTCCAGTTGGGCATGGCGGAGCTGAGCCTGGACCCGCAGTCCGCGCTGGACAACCTCACCAAGGCGCACGCCCGCGCCGTGGATCCCTTGGCCAGGGCCAACATCGCGGTGGTGCTCGCGCAGGAGCTGGGTGAGCGGGAGCGCTACACCGAGGCGATGGAGCTGCTCGACGCCGCGGCCAACGAGGTCCGGCCCGTGGACCGGGATGTCGCGGTACGGCTGGAGCTGTGCCTTCTCTGCGTCTCGCTCGACGCGCACTACGTGGCGTCCGCGCTGGACGAACGGCTCGCCAAGATCCGCGAGCACGACAACCTGCCGCCCGACACGACGCGGTTCCTCAACGCGCTGCTGACCTTCCTCTCCTCGGTCGGCGGCGCCTCCTACGCCAGGGCGTCGGAGGCGGTGACCTCGGCCTGGACCCAGCGGGTTCCGCCGCGCTCGTGGCAGGGCACGCCGTGGGACGTCACCAGCGGCTGGCAGTACGTGTACCTCGCGGTATCGCTGATCATCACCGAGAAGCTGGAGCTGGCCGACCAGTACTGCTCGGAGATGCTCGCCGAGACCACCGCGCTCGGGCTCTCGCTGGGCAGCGCGGCGTCGGAGGCGCTGCGCGCCCAGGCCCGCTTCCGGTCCGGGGCGCTGGCCGCCGCCGAAAACGACGCGCGGTCGGCGCTCGCCGTGCTGGACGAGATCAGGACCGGCACCAGGACGGGCACGGTCTTCGCACTGTCCACTTTGGTCGAGACACTGATCGACCAGGGCAAGCCCGGCGAGGCCGCCGCTGAGCTGGAACGGCGGGCACTGGCCGGAGAACTGCCGCCGTCCTGGCGGTACAACTACCTGCTGGTGTCCAGGGGACGGCTCTGGCTCGCGCTCGGTGAACCTCGGCGGGCGTTGGAGGACGCGCTCGAATGCGGTCGTCGCTACGCACAGCGCGGGATGACCGGTCGCGATCCCCTCGGCTGGCGGATGCTGGCGGCGCTCGCGCACCACGCGCTCGGAGAGACCGGAGCGGCCCGCGAGCTGGCCGCCGTCGAGTTGGGGCACGCGCGGGAGTGGGCGGGTCCAGTCCGCCTCGGTGCGGCGCTGCGAGTGGCCGGGCTGGTAGCCGAAGGGCCGGAACGGCTTGAGCTGCTGGCGGCGTCCTCGTGCACCCTGTCCTCGTCCACGTTCCGGCTTGAGCGTGCGTGGTCGCTGGCGGAGCTCGGCGCCGAACTCGTTCGGGCCGGGCGGGCGGATGAGGCCGACCCGCACCTGCGGGTGGCGATGGAGATCGCGACCAGCTGCGGTTCGGAGGCGGTGATCGCCGCCGTCCGGGGTGCGCGTGACGGTGGGACTCCCCGACGTTGCCCCAGCGGTGGGCTCACTCCGCACGAGCGCCGGATCGCCGACCTGGCGGTGCGCGGCATGACCAACCGGGAGATCGCGGAGGCGTTCCTGGTCACGCAGCGCGCGGTGGAACAGCACCTCACGCGGGTCTACCGCAAGCTCGGGATCAGTCGGCGGTCCCAGCTCGGGATCGCGCTCCAGGAAAGCGATCGCGGGCAGTAGCAACACAAGAAGCAGGCGCCCTTCGGGGAAGGGCGCCTGCCTCGTTGTTGTGGACTACAGGACGACGACGGTGTTGGCGACCAGGGAGCCGTCCACCTGGACGCAGAGAACCTTGACCTTCACACCGGCCACGAGGCTGCCGGTGATCTTGGTGCCCGAGGTGACCTTCACGGTCGCGCTGGCGCCGGTGCTGAGCTTCAGGCTGACCTTGCCGGCGTCCACCGAGACCACGGTCGCGCTGTTCAGCACGATCTCGGCGGCGGCGGAGGTGCTGGCCGTCGGGGCGGCGAACGCCGGAGCGGCGCCGAGCAGGATCCCACCGGACAGGGCGACGGCGGCGATACCGGCCGCGACACGCTTCGCGGAAATCGACATGTCCCTACTCCTTGCTATTGAGGGCGATAAGGGGTGCTGCTGCCAAGGCCCCCCAATAGTGGGTCGGGAAAACCGTTGCGGACAACGGAGAAACCCGAAGCACCGCGCGGTGTCGATCGCCGCTTCGGTATCGGTGTCGTACTTCGGTATCCCGCAGCCCCTGGTCCGGGCAGGCGCCGGCGCGGCGGCACGCGAAAACGCCCCCACTCCTGTTATCGGCAGAGGTGGGGGCGTCATGGAGCTGCGGTTGTCAGGCTGTGGACAGGCGGGACGGTTGTGGACAACTCCGTGCTGCGCGCGGCTTGGTCAGCGTCGTTGTCCGTGCCTCATGGCAGCGTTGAAACGGGGGGTCTTCGTTCCGGGATCAACCTCAGCAGTTATTGCTCCGGAGGTTGAACGGGCGATTCGGGTCCATTGTGTATTCGACGTTGTTGAAGATGGGTTTGACCCACTCGCCGTTTTCGCCGTTGTTGTTCCCGTTGGCGTCGCGCAGGAGTTCGTAGTGCAGGTGGGCCACGCTGGTGTTGACCTTGCCGACCGTACCGATGCGCTGGCCGCGCAGGACGCGGTCGCCGACGTTGACCGTTCGGATGCTCATGTGCAGGTACAGGGTGAACCAGCCGTCACCGTGGTTGATCTCCACACCGCCGGAGTTGGGGTGGATCTCGTTGACCACGCCTGGAGCCGCCGCGACCACGTGCGCGCCTTCGGTCGGGCCGTCGACGTGGAACATGTCCACCTTCTTGTCGTCGGGGGCGTGGCCGACATAAGTGGTCATCGCCCAGGTCTGCCCGCAGGCGAACGGCAGTTGGAAGTTCGGGCGCGGTGCGGCGGACGCGGTGCCGCCCGACATGGTCAGGACGAGCGCGGTGGCGGCGGCCAGCGCGGTGGCGGGGCGCATTCTCATCGTTGGCTCCTCAGCAGGGGTGGGACCCGTCAGCCAGGTTGATGACCGCGCCCGCGCCTGGTCAAGGAACCGGCGATCCCGTTTGAACAGAGCCAAAACGCTTGCGAGGTACTACGCGATCCGGTACGTCCGCGCCGCCGTGGACTCGAAGATCGCGTTCTGCTCCGACGGTGTCAGCTCGGCCGTGAGCGCCCGCGCGGCGGAGACCACCTCGGTGTAGTTCGCCGCGAGCAGGCAGACCGGCCAGTCGGAGCCGAACATCAACCTCGACGGCCCGAACGACTCCAGCACCACGTCGAAGTACGGGCGCAGGTCGTCAACCGTCCACTGTGTCCAGTCGGCCTCCGTGACGAGACCGGAGAGCTTGCAGATCACGTTCTCGTTCCGCGCGAGGTCCCGAATGCCTTCCGCCCAGGGGGAAAGCTCCCCCGACGCGATCGGCGGTTTCGAGCAGTGGTCAAGCACGAACGGCGTCGAGGGCAGCGCTGCGACGGTCTCCACCGCCGCGGGGAGCTGGTGCGGCAGCGTCAGCAGCTCGTACAGCAGGCCACGGTCGGACACCGCCGACAGCCCACGGCGGACATCCGGTCGGCACAGCCAGCGCGGGTCCTGCTCACCCTGGGCCTGGTGCCTGATCCCGCGCAGCCAACGACCGCCTCGTCCATCCATATAGGACTCGATGTGGTCGGCGACCGCGGGCGAGGTCAGGTCCGCCCAGCCGACGACCGCGCCAACCAGGTCGGATTCCTCTGCCACAGCAAGGAACTCCGGGGTCTCCTCCGCGACCGTGACCGTCTGCACGAGCACGGTCGCCCGCACACCGGTGGCCACCGCCGCCAGATCCGCTACGCCGAAGTTCCGTCGCAGCGGAGCCATCGACGGACCTGTGATCCACTCCTGGTCGCGTACGCCCAGGTCCCAGAAGTGCTGATGCGCGTCGATCATGAGCTCGGCACCGGGGCGTCCTGGCGCAGCAGCCCTTCGGACTTCAGCGCCGCCCAGCACTCCTGCGGCACCGGCGACGCGAACAGCCGGGCGTTCTCCGCCATCTGCTCCGCGGTCCGCGCGCCGATCACCACCGACGCCACCGCCGGGTGCCCCAGCGGGAACTGCAACGCCGCTTGCGGCAGCGTCACTCCGAACCGGCCGCAGACCTCCGCCATCCGCCGCGCGGTCTTGATCAGCTCGGGCGGTGCTTCCTCGTAGTTGTACTTCGCGTCGGGCGCCACCACCGGGCGCGACAGCAGGCCGGAGTTGAACACGCCCGCCGCCAGCACGGACACCTGGCGTTGCGAGCACAGCGGCAGCAGCTCGTCCAACGCCGACTGTTCGAGCAGCGTGTAGCGGCCCGCCAGCATCACCACGTCCACCGACGTCTCCGCGACCAGGCGGGCCAGCATCTGCCACTGGTTCATCCCGGCGCCGATCGCGCCGACGGAACCCTTCGCGCGGAGTTCCTCCAGAGCGGGCAGGGCCTCGCCGACGGCCCGGTCCCAGTGGTCGTCCGGATCGTGCAGGAGCAGGATGTCCACCCGCGACAGCCCCAGTCTGTCCAAAGAGGACTCAACAGAGGCGAGCACCCCGGCCGCGCTGAAGTCCCAGAAGCGCCGGTGCGTCGCGGGAACGGCGAACCCGTTCGCCAGGTCGTCCCCCGCCACCGGAATCGGCTCCAGCCGTCGGCCCACCTTCGTGGAGACGACGAAGTCCGAGGCGGACGCGAGAGCCTTGCCGAGCCGCCGCTCCGAGAGGCCGAGGCCGTAGTGCGGCGCGGTGTCGAAGTACGAGACCCCGGCCTCCAGCGCCGCCGCCACCGACTCCGCCGCGACCTCTTCGGACACCGACCGGTAGAGCCCGGCCATCGGGGCAGCGCCGAAGCCCAAGGCGCTGACCTCGACCGATGTTCGTCCTAATGGGACTTTTCGCATGGAAGCTCCCAGACAAGCCCGACCCCGGACCCGGCTCCGGAGTAGTCGTCGGCGACGTCGAGCAGTTCGGCCATGCGCGCCTGCCACGGCACGTTGGCCGGGTGGTCGCGCAGGTACGCCCGCATCGCGGTGTAGTCCTCGCACTCCACCAGGTGGAACAGGTCCCGGCCGCTGCGCCAGATCCGCCAGGACCGTACCCCGGCCGCGCGCAACGCCTCGTCGAGCGCGGCCGGGATCGTCGCGTGCACGCGGTCGTACTCGGCTTCCCTACCCTCGCGGAGCCGGGTGTGCAGCGCGACCTCCATCGCTTAGTCCTGCGCCTTGCCGGAGGTCAGCCGCGCCAGCATCAGCGCGATGAGGATGATCGCACCGTAGATCGCCTGGATCCAGTGCGGCGAGACCCCGCCCAGGGTCAGGATGTTCTCGATCAGCCCGAGCGCCAGAACACCGGTCAGGGCGCCGAAGAGCGTGCCCTTGCCGCCGTCGAGGCTCACGCCGCCGATCACCGCGGCCGCGAACACCGTGAAGATCATTCCCTGGCCCTGGGCCGGTCCGACCGAGCCGAGCCGCCCGGTCATCAACAGCCCCGCCAGCGCCGCCAGCAGGCTGGCGATGACCAGCACCGTCCACAGCACGCGCTCGGTGCGGATACCCGCGGCGCGGGCCGCCTCGACGTTGCCGCCGATCGCGTAGATGGACCGCCCCTGCCGGAAGTACGCCAGCGCCACGATGCCCAGCACGAAGGCGACCAGGCAGATCAGCACCGAGGCGGGCAGCCCGAACCACCGCGCGCTGCCGAGGTAGGTGAACGACAGGGGCACCTCGAAGAGGTTCTGGCCCTCCGTGAAGCCGATCTGCAGACCGCGCAGCACGGTCAGCATGCCGAGCGTCACGATGAACGCCGAGAGCTGGAGCTTGAGGATCAGGAACCCGTTGAACGCGCCGATCAGCACGCCAATCAGCAGGCACAGCGGGATCGCGGTCCACTCCGGCAGCTCGACGCCGAGCCCGTGCGCGGAGGCCGGGATGATCAGGCCGAGCGCCAGCGCCGGGGCGAGGCCGATGGTCGACTCCAGCGACAGGTCGATCTTGCCGCTGATCAGCACCAGTGCCTGGCCGAGCACCAGCAGGCTCAGCTCGGTGCGCTGCTGCAGCACGTTGGTGAGGTTGTCCGCGCTCAGGAACACGGGGTCCACCAGCGCTCCCACGATCATCAGCACCACGATCGCCGGGAGCAGCGCGAGGTCCCGGAAGCGCGCGAACCGCAGCCTCGGCGCGGTTGCCGTCTCAGTCATGTCCTGCTCCTTGGGAAACGCCTTCGATCGCCGCGACCAGCTCCCCGTCGGTCCAGCTGTGCGGGAAGCTCGCCGTCACCTCGCCGTGGAACATCACCAGCACCCGGTCGCACGGGCGCAGGTCGTCGAGCTCGTCGGAGATCACCAGCACCGCCGTGCCCTCCGCCGCGACCCGGTCGACCACGCCGAGCAGCGACTCCTTGGAGCGCACGTCCACGCCCGCGGTCGGATCGGTCAGCACCAGCACCGCCGGGTCGCTGGAGAGCGCACGGGCCAGCACGACCTTCTGCTGGTTGCCGCCGGAGAGCCCGGACACCGGCTGCTCGGGCCCCGAGGTCTTGATGCCGAGGTCGGTGATCATCTTCTCGGCGACGGCGCGCTGGCGGGTGGGCGAGATCGCACCCAAGCGGCCCAGCCGGTCGGTGATCGGCATCGTCGCGTTCTCGCCCACCCCCAGTGTCGGGACCAGCCCCTCCTTGTGCCTGTCCTCCGGCACGAAGCCGATCCCGGCCTTCAGCGCGGCCGGGACGCTCCCCGGCCGCACCCACGTCTGTCCTACGTGGACGGTTCCAGACGTCGCTTTGCGCAGACCAACGATTGCCTCGCCGAGCTCGACCTTGCCGCTGCTCGCCGAGCCCGCGACGCCGACGACCTCGCCCGCGCGCACGCTGAGGTCGACGTCCCGGAACGCGCTCGCGCCGAGGCCGGACACCGACAGCACAACGGGGGCGTCCGCGGGCAGCGCTGGGCGGGTGTGCCCGACGCGGAGACCGACCGCGTCCCCGGTCATCGCCGCCACCAGGCTGTCGGTGGACAGCTCCGCCACCGGTCTGGTGAGCACGTGCCGCGCGTCGCGGAACACCGTCACCGTCTGGCAGATCTCGAAGATCTCCTGGAGGTGGTGGGAGATGAACAGGAACGTGACGCCGGCGTCCTGGAGGCCGCGCATGCGCTCGAAGAGCCGTTCGATCGCCGGGCCGTCCAGCTGCGCGGTCGGTTCGTCGAGGATGATGAACCGCGCGCCGAAGGACAGCGCCCTGGCGATCTCCACCAGCTGCCGCTGTTCCACGCTGAGCTCGGCGGCGGGTCGCGAGGGGTCGACCTCGACGCCGTAGGACTCCAGAACCTCGGAAGCCTTGGTGCGCAAGGACCTCCAGTTGATCAGCGACCGGCGGCCGAGCGACTGCCGGTTGATGAACAGGTTCTCCGCGACCGTGAGCGCCGGGATGATCGTGGACTTCTGGTAGACGCAGGCGACCCTGCGCCGCCAGGCGTCCCGGTCGGCCAGCGCCGGAGCCGGTTCGCCGTTGAAGCTGACCTCCCCGGCGTCCGCGCGGTTGAGTCCGGTCAGGATGGAGACCAGGGTGGACTTGCCCGCGCCGTTGCGCCCGACGAGCGCGTGCGACTCCCCGTCGGCGACGGTGATGCCGACGTCGTCGAGCGCGACGGTCGAACCGTAGCGCTTGGTCACTCCAGTGGCTTGCACTGCGCTCATCTACTTGCCGATCTGGTTGCCCCACAGCTTGGGGTCGTCGACGTTGTCCTTGGTCACCAGCGGCGCGGGCAGCTGGTCCTCCAGCACCCCGTTGCCGACCTCGATGATCGTGCTGTCGTGGTCGGTCGGGCCCGGCTTGAAGGTCTTGCCCTCGATCGCGGCCTTCGCGTAGAACAGCGCCCACTTCGCGTACGAGTCGGCGGGCTGGGAGACCGTCGCGTCGATCTCGCCCTTGCGGATCGCGTCGAACTCCTGCGGGATGCCGTCGTTGGAGACGATGGTGATGTGCCGGGGGTCGCCAGCGGGGAACAGCTTGCCCGCCGAGCGCAGCACCTGGAGCGTGGACGCCAGGTACACGCCACCGGCCTGCATGTAGATCCCGTTGATGTCCGGGTGCTGGGTCAGCCTCGTCTGCAACGCCGCCGCGGCCTTGGTGTCCAGCCAGTCCGTCGGCTCCTCGAAGACGGTGATGCCGGGGTAGTTCTGCTTCATGCACGAGGCGAACGCCTCGGAGCGGTCCCGGCCGTTGATCGAGGACAGCGCGCCCTGGAACTCCACGACCTTGCCCTTGTTGCCGAGCTTCTCGCCGAGGTACTTGCACGCCTTCTCGCCGTACGCCTTGTTGTCGGCGCGCACCACCATGTACGCCTTGCCCTTGTCCGGGCGGGTGTCGACGGTGACGACCGGGATCTTCTTCTGCTCCAGCTGTCCGAGCGTGGTCGCGATGGCCCCGGTGTCCTGCGGCGCCATCACGATCGCCTTGGCGCCCTGGCTGGTCATGGCCTGGACGTTGGCGACCAGCTTGGCCACGTCGTTCTGCGAGTTCGTCGGCGACATCAGCCGCACGTCGAGCTCCTTGGCGAACTGCGGCGTGTACTTGATGTAGGAGTTCCAGAAGTCGGAGTCCGCGCGCGGGAAGTCAACGCCGATCTGCCCACCGCCGCCCGCCGCGCCACCACCGCAGGCCGCGACGGAGCCGAGCAGGGCGATTCCGGAGACGATGCTGAGGATTCTGCGTCGTTGCATGGAGTTCCTCTTGTGTCGTTGTGGACCCGGTTCAGCTGTGCGGCCGCAGCCGCAGCCCGTGCATGCCGCCGTCGACGGCGAGCACGGTGCCCACACTGGCCCCGGAGAGCGGACTGGCCAAGTAGGTGATCGCTTGTGCCACCTCTTCGGCGGAGACCAACCGGCCGGTGGGCTGGCGGGCCTGGAGCGCGGCCCGCTCCGCTGCCGGGTCCTCCGCCGCGTCCAGCAGCCTGCCGACCCACGGGGTGTCGACGGTGCCGGGCGCGACGCAGTTGACCCTGATCCCCTCGCGCACGTGGTCGGCGGCCATGGCCAGCGTGAGCGCGTACACCGCTCCTTTGGAGGCGGAGTACAGCGCGCGCTGGGGCAGCCCCGCCCACGCGGCGATGGAGCAGGTGTTGACGATGGCGGCGGACGGGGATCGGCGCAGGTGCGGCAGAGCGGCCCTGCTGACGCGAGCGATGCCGACGACGTTGACGTCGAGCACCCGGTGCCACTCGGCGTCGTCGTTGGCGCCGACGTCGCCCTGCGCGCCGATCCCGGCGTTGTTGATCAGTACGTCGAGCCGCCCGAAGCGCTCGACGGTCTCGGTGACGGCCGCGCGGACGGACTCGTCGTCGGTGACGTCGCACCGGATCCCGTCCTGGCCGGGGTTGATGTCCAGCCTCGCGACCCGCGCTCCCCGCTCCTCCAGCTCCTCCGCCGTGGCGGCTCCGATTCCCGAAGCCCCACCCGTCACCGCCGCCACCAGTCCCTCGAAGTCCCTCATCACGCAGTACCCCCTTCGTCCCCTTCTTCGCCATTCGCGGGCTTATGGACGTGTTGCGCCTCTGAAAGTGGTCCATAAGCCCGCGAATGGCCAGGGGTGGGGGCCCAGGCGGGGCCGGAGGGGTAGGTGAAGTGGTGGAGGGAGGAGGGGCGGAGCTGGGCGGAGAAGCCGGGGGTGGTGGGGGTGGTGTAGCGGCCGTTGCGGACGGTCGCCGGGTCGGTGAAGTGCTCGTGCAGGTGGTCAACCCACTCGATCACCCGGTTCTCCCAGGTGCCGGAGACCGCGACGAAGTCGAACATCGCCAGGTGCTGGACGAGCTCGCACAGCCCGACCCCGCCCGCGTGCGGGCAGACCGGGACGCCGAACTTGGCCGCCAGCAACAGGATCGCGATGTTCTCGTTCACGCCGCCGACCCGCGCCGCGTCCAGCTGGAGCACGTCGATCGCGCCGGAGGCCAGCAGCTGCTTGAACATCACGCGGTTGTGCACGTGCTCGCCGGTGGCGACGCGGATCGGGCGCAGCGCCCGCGCGATCGCGAGGTGCCCGAGCACGTCGTCCGGCGAGGTGGGCTCCTCGATCCAGTACGGGTCGAACTCGGCGAGCGCGCTCATCCAGCTCACCGCGTCCGCCACGTCCCACCTCTGGTTGGCGTCCACCGCGATGCGCACGCCGTCGCCGACCGCCTCGCGCGCCAGCCGCATCCGCCGCACGTCGTCGCCGAGGTCACCGCCCACCTTGAGCTTGATCATGTCGAAGCCGTCCGCGACCGCGCTGCGGGCCAGGTGGGTGAGCTTGGCGTCGGAGTAGCCCAACCAGCCCGGCGAGGTGGTGTAGGCCGGGTACCCCTTGTCCAGCAACAGCTTCGTCCGCTCCGCGCGGCCGGGCTCCGCGGCGCGCAGGATCGCGAGCGCCTCGTCGCGGGTGAGCGCGTCGCTGAGGTAGCGGAAGTCGACGAGCCCGACGAGCTCCTCCGGCCGCATCTCCGCCAGGAACATCCACAGTGGACGACCGGCGAGCTTGGCCGCGAGATCCCACGCGGCGTTGACCACCGCGCCGACCGCCATGTGCACGACGCCCTTCTCCGGGCCGAGCCAGCGCAGCTGCGAGTCCCCGACCAGCTCGCGGGACAACGCGCCGAGCGCCGCCGCGTCCCTGGGCACCTGCCTGCCGACCACGTGCGGGGCGAGCGCCCGGATCGCCGCCGCCTGCACGTCGTTGCCCCTGCCGATGGTGAAGGCCAGGCCGTGGCCCTCGGCGTCGGTGTCCGTCCGCAGCACGACGTAGGCGGCCGAGTAGTCCGGATCGGGGTTCATCGCGTCCGAGCCGTCCAGCTCCCGCGAGGTGGGGAACCGGATGTCCATGACGTCGACGTCGACGATGCGCGCCATGTCAGCCCTGCCCCAGTGTCTGCCGCTGCCTGCCGAGGCCGTCGATCTCCAGCTCCACCACGTCGCCCGCGCGCAGGTACGGCTTGGGCTCCGGCTGCCCGAGCGCGACGCCCGCCGGAGTACCGGTGTTGATCAGGTCGCCCGGCCGCAGCACCATGAACCGGCTGACGTAGCGGACCACCTCGGCGACGCTGAAGATCATGTCGCGGGTGCTGCCGTCCTGCCGCTGGACGCCGTTGACCCACAGCCGCAGCCCCAGGTCCTGCGGATCGGGCACCTCGTCGGCGGGCACCAGCCACGGCCCGAGCGGGTTGAACGTCTCGCAGGACTTGCCCTTGTCCCAGGTGCCGCCGCGGTCGAGCTGGAACTCCCGCTCCGAGACGTCGTGCGAGAGCACGTAACCGGCCACATAGGACAGTGGGTCGTCCTCGCCGGTGAGGTAGCGCGCGGTCCTGCCGATGACGACGCCCAGCTCGACCTCCCAGTCCGTCCTGGTGGAGCCGCGCGGGACCAGCACCTCGTCGTTCGCGCCGACGATCGTGTCCGGGGCCTTCATGAACACCACCGGTTCAGCGGGGATCGCGGCGCCGGTCTCGGCCGCGTGGTCGCGGTAGTTCAGCCCAATGCAGACGATCTTGCCCGGTGTGGCGACGGGCGGCCCGACCCGCGGGTCCGCGTCGGCGAGCACGGGCAGCGTTCCCGCCTCCAGCGCGGCGCGCACCACGCCGATGCCCCCGTTGGCGAGGAAGGCGCCGCCGATGTCGGCGGTCAGCCCACCCAGGTCGTGCAGCACTCCGTCGTCGCCGCGGACCACCGGCCGCTCCGCTCCGGGCGGACCAAGTCGCATGAGCTGCACTGGCGGTTCCTCCTCGCTGGACGGCTCTCCCAGACATCCGATGTATAACCCTCCGATTCCGCGAAGTCCAGACCCTTCTCGCCAACGATCCGCAGGAAGGTCCGATGAATCGACGTGTACCGCCGCATGATCAACTTCTTGTGACAACCGCGCCGACCTCCCCCAACGGGTGGTTCCCCGGCCTTGCGCCGTCGCCGGGGCCCCGGTACGGGTCTGATGGACCGGTCGGTGATCACCCCCTTCGGAGAGGACGCGCATGGCACGCCGCCGAGGACACACGTTGCGCGGCGGGGCGGTGGTGCTCGTCGCCGCCCTCGTCGCGACCGGTTTCGCGGGACACGCGACCGCACAGCCCACCCCGCCCGCCGACCCGCTCACCCCGGCGCCGCCGACCGCGCCGTGGCCCGCGCTGGCCGAGCGCGACCGGGTGGATCCCGACCTGCTCGCGATGGACGGCACCGCAACGGCTTTCGTCGAGCTGACCGAGCGCCCGCTCGTCGACGTCTACGCCGAGCAGCGCCGCAACCGCGCGACCACGGAGCAGACCGCGCAAGCCGTGCGCGCCAACCGCGACCGGATGAGCCAGCAGGCCGACCGCGTGGTCAAGGCGCTCGGCTCCGGCGGCACGGAGCTCTACCGCACCAGCAACGCGCTCAGCGGCCTCATGGTCAGCGGGGAGGCGCGCAAGCTGGCCGCGCTCGGCGAGCTGCCAGAAGTCCGCTCCGTGCGCCGCAGCCTGCCGACCGGCCGGATGAACGCGAGCGCGGCGCAGCTCACGAAGGCCGTCACCGCGTGGAAGTCCACCGGGCGGCTCGGCGAGAACATCCGCATCGGCATCGTCGACGACGGCGTGGACTACACGCACGCGACCTTCGGCGGACCGGGCACCAAGGCGGCGTACAAGGCGATCGACTCCACCAAGACCGATCCCTCGTACTTCCCCACCGCCAAGGTGGTCGGCGGGACCGACCTCGCGGGCGACGACTACGACGCCTCCGGCCGCTTCGGCTCGCGCACCCCGAAGCCGGACCCGAACCCGTTGGCCTGCGGGCAGCACGGCACGCACGTCGCGGGCACCGCCGCCGGGTACGGCGTGAACGGCGACGGCAGCACCTTCAAGGGCGACTACAACACCCTTGGCGGCCAGCAGCTCGCCGGGATGCGGATCGGACCGGGCACCGCGCCCAAGGCGAAGATCTACGCCTACAAGGTCTTCGGCTGCAAGGGCAGCACCAGCGTCACGTCCAAGGCGATGGACCTGGTGCTCGACCCCAACGGCGACGGCGACTTCAGCGACCGGCTGGACGTGGTGAACCTGTCGCTCGGCACCGACTTCGGCACCCCGGACACCCCCGAGAACAAGATCATCAAGACCCTGGCCGAGCACGGCGTTCTGGTGGTCGCGGCCAACGGCAACGGCGGCGACATCAACGACGTCGGCGGCTCCCCGGCCAACGCACCGTCCACATTGGCCGTCGCGAACACCAGGGACGCCTACGCGCTGCGGGACGGACTCGACGTCACCGCTCCGTCCACAGTGGCCGGTCGCAAGGCCGGTCAGTACAGCTCGGAGTACACCGGCTTCGACTCGCTGGACCTCACCAGGCAGGTCGTGACGATGTCGGACGAGGCCAACAAGGACGGCTGCAAGGCCTACTCCGCCTCGGACAAGGCAGCGGCCGCCGACAAGATCGTCTGGCTGGACTGGGACGACGACGACGCCACCCGCAAGTGCGGCTCGGCGGTGCGCGCCAACAACGCAGAGGCCGCCGGCGCCAAGGCGGTCCTGTTGCCCAGCACGGTCTTCGAGTTCACCGCGGGCATCGCGGGCAACAAGAACGTCCCGATGTTCCAGCTCACCCGCCAGGCCAGCGAGCAGCTGCGCCCGGTGCTCGGCCAGCTGAGCGTGCGGCTGCGCGGCTCGCTGCGCGGCTCGACCCCCAACGTCGAGCCGAAGATCGCCGACACCGTGACGCCGTCCTCCTCCCGCGGCGGCCGAGGGCCGGCGGTGAAGCCGGACGTGGCCGCCCCCGGCGACACGATCTCCTCGGCGAAGGCGGGCAGCGGCAACGAGGTCCTCGTACTCGGCGGCACCTCCATGGCCAGCCCGCACGTCGCGGGCATCGCCGCGCTGGTCCGCCAGGCGCACCCGGACTGGAGCCCGGAGGAGGTCAAGGCGTCGGTGATGAACACCGCGACCGCGACCATCACCGCGGCGGCGGACAAGAAGGTCGCGGAGGGCCCGCAGCGGGTCGGCTCCGGCCGCGTCGACGCGCTCGCCGCGCAGCAGAACCAGATCCTGGCGATGGCCGACGACGACTCGCGTTCGGTCAGCGTCTCCTTCGGCACCGTCGAGGTGATCGACCGGGTCCGCGCGACCAGGACCGTCAAGGTCGTCAACAAGGGCGACCGGGCCGCCCGCGTGAAGATCGACTACGTCGCGGCGACCAAGATGCCCGGAGTCCGCTATGAGGTCACGCCGAACGAGCTGGAGCTAGGGCCGAAGCTGACCAGGACCTTCACCGTCACACTGCGGATCGACGACGCGCGGATGCTGCGCAAGGCCATCGACCCGACGATGGACGAGAAGCAGGGCGGAAAGGCCCGGCAGTTCCTCGCCGACTCCTCAGGCTGGCTGACCGTCACGCCCAACGGCGGTTCCCCGCTGCGGGTCCCGGTCTACGCGGCGCCGAAGCCGGTCGCGCAGATGACCGCGCAGAAGCTGGACGTCGGCGCGCAGCGGCTGGTCTCACTGACCGGCCGCGCGCTCGACCAAGGCACCGGCGGCCAGGCGTACCGCTCGCTGGTCAGCGTCTTCGAGCTGCACGGCAGTTCGCCGCAGCAGCGCGAGTGCGGCGGCACCGTGGTCGACAACTGCACGATCAACCAGACGGCGCGCGGCGGCGACCTGCGGTGGTTCGGCGCGAACAGCACGCCGCAGGGGCTGGTCACCTTCGGCATCGCGACCTG
The DNA here is from genome assembly GCF_042429765.1 of Allokutzneria oryzae. Lineage (NCBI taxonomy): Bacteria > Bacillati > Actinomycetota > Actinomycetes > Pseudonocardiales > Pseudonocardiaceae > Allokutzneria > Allokutzneria oryzae. The sequence continues at coordinate 58,082 of NZ_JBHLZU010000018.1, forward strand.
GGGCGACTGGGCGAGCCTCGGCGGCAACACGGTGCCGTTCATCGACATCGACACCAACGGCGACAACAAGCCGGACCGCCGGGTCGAGGTCGGCAGGCAGCCGCAGACCGACCTGCTGCTGGCGCAGACCCGAGACCTGACCAATCGCCAGCCGGACGGCACGTACGCGCTCATCGAGGCCCAACCGGTCAACACCCAGTACGGCGACGTGGACACCAACGTCTACGACACCAACGTGATCGCGTTGCCGACCTCGTTGAAGGCGCTCGGGATCGCACCGGGGGCGACCTCGGCCCCGCTGAAGTACGTGATCGGCGTCCGGGGGTACTACGTGGCGCCGAGCGACTCCGACGGCCTGCTCGACACGAGCGGCACGCCGGTGACGTACGACCCGCTGAAGCCGGGTGTGGTGATCGGGTCGGCCCCCGCCGTGGCGCACCTCGCGCGCGACCGGGCGACGCTGCAGGTCAAGCCGGGGCCTGGCACCACGCCCAAGGAACTGCTGGTGCTGCACCACCACAACCTGCGCGGTCAGCGCGCCGCGCTGGTGCCGATGCAGCCGTAGCACCCGAAGGGCCTACTTGTCGTGGCCAAGATTCACGATAAGTAGGCCCTTATTGGTCTTTTTCCCACGGAAGCGCGCGGTTAGGGTCGGTGCGTGATCCTCGGCGTTGACATCGGTGGCACCTCCACCAGGGCGTTGGTGGCCGACCTGGACGGGAACCGGCTGGGCTGGGGCCGCGCGGGCGGCGGCAACCCGAACTCGCACGCCCCCGAGCAGGCGGCGGCCGAGGTGGCGGGCGCGCTCAAGGCCGCGCTGGACGGCCGCGACCCCGCCGGGGTGCGGGCCGCCGTGGTCGGCATGGCCGGCGCGAGCAAGATGTCCGACCCCGTGATCGCCGCGCTGTTCACGGACATGTGGCACGAGGTCGGCCTGCGCTGCCCGATGCGCGTGGTGACCGACTGCGAGGTCGGCTACGCGGCGGGCACCCCGAAGGCCACCGGAACGGCGCTGGTCGCGGGCACCGGCTCGGTCGCGATGCGGATCGTCGACCACCGGATGACGGCGATCTTCGGCGGCAACGGCTGGCTGCTCGGCGACGAGGGCTCCGGCTACTGGGTGGGTCGCGAGGCGGTGCGCGCGACGCTGAAGGCCATCGAGGGCCGCGCACCGTTCACCGCGCTGGCCGACGCGGTGCTCGCCGAGGTCGGCGGGACCGACTCCACCGACCGCAGGCGGCTGCTGATCACCCGCTCCAACGCAGACGAGCCGGTCCGCCTCGCCAGGTTCGCACCGCTGGTCAGCACGGCAGCGGCGGCGGGCGACGAGATCGCCCAGGACATCGTGCGCCGTGGCGTGCTGCACCTGGTGGACATCACGCTCGCGGCCGCCCCCACCGCGGACGGCACTCCGGTCGTGCTGATCGGCAGCCTCACCGAGGCGGGCAACCCCTTCGGCGACGCGCTGCGGGTCGGCCTCACCGCGAACGGCTTCACCGAGATCGGCGAGGCCCGCGACGGGGCGGCAGGGGCGGCTTGGCTCGCCGCGACGGAGCTGGTCGAGGACGAGTCACAGCGCCAGGAGCTGCACACGAAGCTCCTGGGCTGAGGACGCGGATCAGGGCTTGACGGGGTCGAAGGCGAAAACGGTGCCTGACGTGGGCGAGTCGCACACGACCTGGCGCACGTTGGCCCACTCGTCCTTCGAACCGTTCACGACGCCCAGGCACAGGTTGCTGTGCAGGGCCCGGATGTGGAAGCCCGCCGTGCCCGCGGATTCGAGGTTGTAGAGCTCGGCGTTGCCCGCGTTGCACTCGCCGTCGGAGACCACCCCGTCGACGCTCATCCCGCCCTTGCGCACACCCGTGCACCCCGGGCCGTAGTCCGGGTGGTCCGTGCGGATGCGGTACGAGCCGTCGTTGAGCCGGTCCAGCGAGAAGCGGGGCAGCGTGTCCGCGCAGTTCTTCTGGTAGAGGCTTCCGCTGTCGGAGCCCGCGCGCTCGGACAGGCACAGGTTCGAATGGACCGCGCGGATCAGGTAGCTGCCCTCCGCCGGGGCAGCGGGGTTCGCCTTGGGACTGATGGCGTGCGGCTCGTCCTCAGAGCGGTCGGCGGTGAAGAGCATCGGGACGACGACGGCGACGGCGACGAGCACCACGGCGGCGGCCCCGACCGGCCAGGCCCACCGGCGCTTCGGCCGCTCCTCGTACGTGACGGGTGCTCCCTGGTGCGGCTGCTCGGGTTCGGCGGCCTGGGACCGCGCCGGAGCCTGGCTCGCGAGGCGGTCGTAGGCGTGCAGCCAGGCGCGGACCGTCTCGTCGTTCTCACCGCAGGCTTTGAGCAGCGCGGACACCAGCTCCGCGCGCGGGAGGGTCGTGCGGGTGAGCATCGAGGCGGCCGTGCTGCGCGGCAGCGTCTCACCGAGGCTCTCGGCCTGGCGCTCGATCTGCCGGAAGGTCAGCCCCGACCGGTCCTTGAGCGCGCGCAGCAGCGTGACGTACTCGGCAGGGGAGCTCGCGCTGTCCGGGTCGGTCCCGGGGTTCACCTCGGTCATCGCAGTCGATCTCCCGGTTGTCCGTGGCGGGAGAGTACCCGGGTTTCAGGGAACCTGAGGGTGCCGGATGCCAGGGTGATCGGCGGGCAGCGCCCGGCGGAAGATCCACCAGCTCACCGCGAGGTTCAGCGCCACCAACGGGTAGGTCAGCGCGGCGCGGGTGGTGCCGAGCGCGACGGTCGCGTCGATCCACCACAGCGGGATGAACACGGCCAGCCTGATCACGTACTGCAGGACCCACGACCAGCTCGCCAGGCTGTAGGCGCGCAGCAGCGCGGGGTCCTTGCGCCAGCGGGTGCGCTGGCCGAGCGCCGTGCCGACCACGACGCCCAGCAGCGGCCAGCGGATCACGATGCTGACCGCCCAGGCGAGTGCGCTGCCCGCGTTGGCGATCAGCTGCAACAGGAAGAAGTCCGACGCGCGACCGGTGTAGAGCGGGATCAGGGCGGCGACCACCACGCCGAGCATGCCCAGCAGCACCGCGCGCGGCCGGTCGCCGCGCCGCTGGCGGACGATCGCCAGCACACCGCCGACCAGCACCGCGGCCACCGCGCCGAGCAGCACGGAGTCGTCGAAGAGCAGCCAGCCGATGACGAAGGCCACCGGCGGCAGCGTCGCGTCGATGGCGGCGCGGCGCCCACCGAGCAGGGTCGCGAGCGACTCCTCGCCGGGGTTCGCGGCCGGCTGGGCGGTTGACCGTTCCGTCACGCCCTCCAGCCTGCCCGAATCCCCCTTCCGCCAACACCACTTAGGCAACCCTTTGTGACCCACCCCTCTCCCGGCTCCGGCCTGCTTCGGGGATTGACCGCGGTGACCGCGCTCACTACCGTGACCGGAAATCGTCTGGAAAGTTAACAGACAAGACCGAACCAGTCCGGGACGGAGGCGGCCATGCGAGCGGGGAGCCCACGCCTGCTGCGGGAGATCAACGACCGCGCGGCGATCGAGGCGCTGCTGCAGCGGGGCGCGATGACGCGCTCCGAGCTGGAGGCGATCATCGGACTCTCCAAGCCCGCGACCGCCCAGCTGCTGACCCGGCTCGAACAGGACGGCGCCGTCGTCCGGGACGGCCTGCGCGGCGGCAGCCGGGGCCCGCGCGCCCAGCTGTGGGCGGTCAACGGCGGGCTGGCGCACGTCGCCGCCGTCGACCTCACGCCGAGCCACGCCGACATCGTGGTCGCCGACGTCACCGGCGCGATCCTGGTTGAGCACCAGGCGAAGCTGCCAACCGGCGGCGGCCCCGACGTGGTGCTCGCCTTCGCCGACGCGGTGCGCGAGGTCGTCGGCCGGGCCGGGCTGACCCCCGCGCGGCTGTGCGCGATCGTCGTGGGCTCGCCCGGCGCGGTGAACCCCGCGGACGGTCACCTCGGCTTCGCCCCCCACCTGCCCGGCTGGGAGGGCTTCGACATGCCCGGCAGGCTGCGCGAGCTGTTCGACGCGCCGGTCACCGTGGAGAACGACGTCAACCTGGTCGCACTGGAGGAGATGGCCGCAGGGCGGGCCACCGGGGTCGAGGACTTCGTGCTGCTCTGGCTCAGCCTGGGCATCGGCTCCGCCGTGGTGATCAACCGCAGGCTGCTGCGCGGGGCGACCGGCGGCGCGGGCGAGATCGACTGGATGCGGGTGCCGGACCTGGCCACCGCGGACACCGGCATCGACCGCACCGGCGTCCGGCTCGGCAACCTGCTGGGCTCGCCGACCGTGGTCAAGCTGGCCCGCGCGCACGGGCTGCCCGCCCGCAACGCGTGGACGGCCGTGCGCAAGGCCCTCGCCTCGGGCGAGGAGGGCAAGCCGTTCCTGACCGACCTGGCCAGGCGGATCGCCACCGGCGTCGCCGGGGTGGTCAGCGTGGTCGACCCGCAGCTCGTGCTGCTGGCAGGGGAGACCGGTCAGGCGGGCGGGGAGGAGCTCTGCGAGCTCGTCGCCGCCGAGCTGCACCGGCTGGTGGTGCCCCGCACCCCGGTCGCTCCGACCCTGGTCACCGGGAACCCGGTGCGCTCCGGCGCGCTGCACTCCGCGCTCGCGCTGGCCAGGGAGAAGGTTTTTGGACTCACCGCCGCCACTGCCGAACCCTTCCGCGGGTCCCCGAGACCCGCCTGATCAGTTCCTGGAGGGCTGATGCGCAAGACCTCACGCGCCGTTGTGCTCTGTGCGGCCACGGCGGTGCTGGCGACGGCGTGCGCCGGTGGTGGCGCCCGCGGTGGCTCCGGCGCGGTCGCCGAGCCGCCCAAGAAGGACGACAAGCTCACGCTCACCGTGTTCTCCAAGTACTCCGACCGGGAGGAGCTGGAGGTCACCAAGGCCCTCAACACGATCAAGTCGAAGTTCCCCAACATCGAGATCAAGCACGAGGGCAACCAGGACGACGACAAGATCACCGGAGCGGTGCGCGGCGGCAACCCGCCGGACGTCGCCATGACGTTCATGACCGACAACCTCGGCCAGTTCTGCTCCAGCGGCTCCTGGCAGGACCTCAAGGGCTACATCGAGCGCGACAAGATCGACCTGAACGTGATCCCGCAGGCGGTGCGCGAGTACACCGACTTCCGGGGCACCCGCTGCGCGCTGCCGATGCTGGCCGACGTCTACGGGCTGTTCTACAACAAGGACCAGTTCGCCGCCGCGGGCATCACCGAGGTGCCCAAGACCACCGACCAGCTGCTGGACGCGGCCAAGCGGCTGACGCAGAAGAACCCGGACGGCTCGATCAAGGTCGCGGGCTTCCTGCCGTCGATGCCCTTCTACAACAACCAGGCGCAGATCTGGGCGCCGTCCTGGGGCGCGCGCTACCTCGACGGCAACGGCAAGTCCGCGCTCGCGGGCAGCGCCGAGTGGAAGGCCATGTTCGAGTTCCAGAAGAAGCTGGTGGACTTCTACGGCTACGACAACCTGGAGCGCTTCCGCGCCGGGCTCGGCCAGGAGTACTCCGCCGACCACGCCTTCCAGCAGGGCAAGCTCGCGATGATCATGGACGGCGAGTACCGGACCGCGTTCATCGCCGACCAGGCGCCGAACATCTCCTTCGGCACGGCCCCGTTCCCGCACTCGGCGGCGCGGCCGGACCGCGACGGTGGCGCGTTCGCCACCGGCACGATCATCGGGATCCCCAAGGGCGCCAAGAACCCCGGCGCGGCGTGGGAGCTGATCAAGCACATGTCGCTGGAGACCGAGACCCTGGTCAACCTGTCCAACGCGATCAAGAACGTGCCGAGCACCGAGGCGGCGCTGAAGGACCCCCGGCTGCAGATCACCCCGCAGTTCAAGACCTTCATCGACCTCTACGGCAGCGGCAAGCTGTGGTCCAACCCGCCGACCCCGATCGGCGACGCGCACCTCAAGGCGGTCAACGACTTCGCGGCGGAGTGGCAGGCGGGCAAGGTCGCCAACCTCGACGAGGGCCTGAAGAAGGTCGACCAGCAGATCAACGACGCACTCGCCCAGAGCGGCAAGTAGCCCATGACCGCGACTCTGGAGCGCGGAGCCGTGTCGCGACCGCTGCGTCCCGCCGAGGGCAGGGCGCGGGTGCGGTCGCGGCACCGCTGGACGGTGCTGGCCTTCCTGTCCCCCGCGATCATCGGGTTCGTCGTCTTCTTCGGCTACCCGCTGATCGCCACCGTGTACTTCTCCTTCACCCGCTACGACCTGATCAACGCCCCGGAGTGGATCGGGTTCGACAACTACGTGCGGATGTTCACCAGCGAGCCGCTGGTGAAGGTCGCCGCGTGGAACACGCTGTGGCTGGTCGTGGTGCTGACGGTCGCCCGGGTGCTCTTCGCGCTCGGGGTCGCTTCGGTGATCGCACGGCTCAAGAGCGGCGTCGGCATCGTCCGGACGCTGTGCTACCTGCCGTCGCTCGCGCCGCCCGTGGCCGCGACGCTGGTGTTCAGCTTCCTGCTGAACCCGGAGTTCGGTCCGGTCAACGCGTTCCTGAACTTCGTCGGCATCGAGTCGCCGTTGTGGTTCAGCGACCCCGACTGGGCCAAGCCCGCGCTGACCCTGCTGGTGCTGTGGGGCTCCGGCGAGCTGATGATCATCATCCTGGCGGCGCTGCTGGACGTGCCGCAGGAGCAGTACGAGGCGGCTGAGCTGGACGGCGCCAACGCCGTCCGCCGGTTCTGGCACATCACGCTCCCGACGATCTCGCCGGTGCTGATGTTCGGCGTGGTCAACTCGATCATCTTCGCGTTGCAGTTCTTCACCCAGGCCGTCGTCGCGGGCTCGGTCGCCTCCGGCTCCGCCGACGTCGCGGGCTCGACGAAGATCCTCGGCTTCCCGCAGAACTCCACCCTGACCTACCCGATGTGGTTGTACACACAGGGTTTCCGCTACTTCAACATGGGCTACGCGGCGGCGATGGCGGTGCTGCTGTTCGTGGTCTCCTTCGTCTTCACCGCGATCCTGGTGCGCCAGATGCGTCGGGCCTCGCACGTCGAGGAGGGCACATGAGCACCGCAGTCCTGAGCGCCAAAGCCAAGCGGCCCAAGGGTTCCTGGGACCGCAAGCTGCACTGGGTGGCCACCCACAGCATCGGCATCGCGCTGGCGGTCGGCTTCACGACACCGATCGTGTTCGTCTTCCTCACCGCGGTGATGTCGGACAAGCAGGCGCTGTCGTCGAACCTGTGGCCGCAGGAGTGGCACTTCGAGAACTTCCTCCGGGTGTTCGAGAAGGCCCCGATGCTGGAGTACATGGCCAACTCGCTGCTGTACTCGCTGTTGGCAACGGCGGGCGTGCTGCTGTCGGCGATCCCGACCGCCTACGCGCTGGCGCGGATGAAGTGGCGCGGGCGCAACGTGGTCTTCCTGCTCGTGGTCGCGGCGATGATGCTGCCGCCGCAGGTGGTGTCGGTCCCGTTGTACGACATGTGGATCAGCTTCGGGCTCACCGGAACGTTGTGGCCCTTGGTGATCCCGTACTTCCTCTTCGACGCGTTCAGCGTGTTCCTGCTGCGCCAGTTCTTCCTGACGATCCCGCAGGACTACATCGACGCGGCGAAGATCGACGGCTGCTCGGAGTTCACCGCACTGGTGCGGGTGCTCGTCCCGATGGCGCGGCCTGGCATCGCCGCCACCGCGCTGTTCTGCTTCCTGTTCACCTGGAACGACTACTTCGGCCCGCTGCTCTACACCGGCGAGAACCCGGAGAACTGGCCGCTGTCCCTCGCGCTGGCGTCCTTCCGCGGTTCGCACCAGGTCGAGTGGAACCTGACCATGGCGGCAACGGTGCTGATCATGGCCCCGGCCATCGTGCTGTTCCTGTTCGCCCAGAAGTCTTTCGTCAAAGGCATCACGTTCACGGGGGTCAAAGGATGAAGCTCACCGTTGTCGGCGGCGGGTCGACCTACACACCGGAACTCATCGACGGGATCGCGGGCAGGCGGACGAGTCTGGCCGTGGACGAGATCGTGCTCGTCGACCCCGACCACGACCGCCTCTCCGTCGTGGGGCCGTTCTCCCAGCGCCTGCTCGACCACGCCGGGCACCCGGCGCGCGTGCGCACCACCTCGAACCTGGAGGAGGGCGCGGAGGGCGCGTCCGCGGTGCTGTTCCAGCTGCGGGTGGGCGGCCAGGCCGCACGGCGCTCCGACGAGACCTTCCCCCTGGACTGCGGCTGCGTCGGCCAGGAGACCACGGGGGCGGGCGGGCTCGCCAAGGCGCTGCGCACGGTGCCGGTGGTGCTCGACATCGCCGAGCGGGTGCGCGCGGTCACCGGTCCGGACACGTGGATCGTCAACTTCACCAACCCCGTCGGCATCGTGACGCGGGCGCTGCTGGAGGCCGGGCACCGCGCGGTCGGACTGTGCAACGTGGCGATCACCTTGCAGCGCTTGGTTTCCACACTGCTCGACCGCGCCCCCGATGACGTGAAGCTCGACCACGTCGGCCTCAACCACCTCACCTGGACCCGGCGGGTGGTCGTGGACGGTCAGGACGTGCTGCCGCAGCTGATCGCCGACCACGGCGAGGCGCTGGCCGAGGACCTGGAGCTGCCGGTCGAGCTGCTGCGGCGGCTCGGCGTGCTGCCGTCGTACTACCTGAAGTACTTCTACTCCCACGACGAGATCGTGCGGAAGCAGCGCACGGAACGCCCGCGCGCCGACGTGGTCACCGACGTCGAGCACGAGCTGCTGAAGATCTACTCCGACGAGAACGTGTCCACCAAGCCGAAGGAGCTCGCCGAGCGCGGCGGCGCGTACTACTCCGAGGCGGCCGTCCAGCTGGTGCACGCGCTGACCAGTGGTGGCGGCGCGGAGGAGCACGTCGTCAACGTGCGCAACGGTGCCACGCTGCCGTTCCTGCCGTCCGACGCGGTGATCGAGGTTCCATCCACTGTGGACACCACGGGTGCGACGCCGCTCCCGGTCGCCGATGTGCCGCCGGAGTTCTCCGGGCTGATCTCCCACGTGACCGCTTACGAGCACCTGGCACTGAAGGCGGCGGTGCACGGCGGCCGGGACCGAGTCGCCGACGCGCTGCTCGCTCACCCGCTGATCGGCCAGTTCTCCCTCGCGGAGAAGCTGGCCGACGACCTCGTCGCGGAGAACCGCGACCACCTGCCCTGGGCCAAGTTGTGAACCAGCAGGAGGGTCGGCCGATCAGGACCCTCCGCGAGCTGCTGGCCGCGGAGGTGCGCCCAAGAAGAGAGCGCTCCCACTCGGGCTTCCCCTGTTTCCGGACAGCGGACCGAGCACGGGAGATCGCCATCCGCGGGTTGGCCGCGATCAGGCGGCAGGGGGAGACGACGTGAAGACCGAGCAGATCGTGCTCGCCATCGACGGCGGCAACAGCAAGACGGACGTGATGCTGGTGAACGCGGAGGGAACCGTGCTCTCTCGGGTGCGCGGCCCCGGCGCGTCACCGCAAACCGTTGGTCTGCAACGGAGTCTGGACTGCTTCGGTGAGCTGGCGTCCCGCGCGTCCCGCGCGGCGGGCCTCTCCGGCGAGGCACCGTTCGCCACGCACACCGCCGCGTACCTCGCCGGAGCCGATCTCCCCCGCGAGGAACAGATCCTGAGCGAGGCGGTGAGCGCGCGCGGCTGGTCGGCGACCACGGTGGTCGCGAACGACACCTTCGCGTTGCTGCGCGCGGGAACCAGCGACGGCATCGGTGTCGCCGTGGTGTGCGGCGCGGGCATCAACGCCGTCGGGGTGGCACCGGACGGGCGCACGCACCGCTTCCCCGCGCTCGGCCGGATCTCCGGCGACTGGGGCGGCGGTGCGCAGATGGGCGGCGAGGCGCTGTGGCTGGCCGTCCGCGCCGACGACGGGCGGGGCGAGCCCACGGAGCTGCTGCCCGCGGTGCTCGCGCACTTCGGCGCGACGAGCATGGCCGAGGTGATCGAAGGGCTGCACTTCGGCGACCTCGACCTGGGTGTGGCCCAGCACGCGCTGTCACCGGTGCTGTTCGAGGTGGCGGCGGCCGGGGACCCGGTGGCGGCGCGGGTCGTCGCCCGGCTCTCCGAGGAGATCGGGCTGCTGGCCGGGGTGAGCCTGCGGCGGCTCGGCCTGACCGGCCAGCCGGTGCCGGTCGTGCTCGGCGGCGGCGTGCTGACCGGCGCGTCCGGCCAGCTGCTCGCCGACGTCGAGCGCAGGTGCAAGGAGGTCGCGCCGCGGGCGGAGCTGCGGCTGGTCGACCTTCCGCCGGTGGTGGGGGCCGCGCTCTGGGGGCTGGACTCCCTCGGCGCCGGCCAGGCGGCGGAGGCGGCGCTACGGGGTGCGGCACTGCCCGCACCGGCGGCGGCGTAGCGCCGGAACCCGAGAACCCCCGAGGTCCGCGCCCTGGATCTCGGGGGTTCTCGCGTCCGACGTGACGGTCCCCGCATCGGGGGGTCGCGCAGGTTATCTGACGGTGTGTCAAGTTACGGTGGGAGGGTTACGGCGGTGTAGGACCGGCAGGACTGGGAGGGACGTCGTGCAGTGGGGAACTTTTGTCGCTATCGGTGACTCCTTCACGGAGGGGTTGGACGACCCTGGTCTCGATGGGCAGTACCGCGGCTGGGCGGATCGCACGGCCGAGCGGATGGCCCAGAACAACCCGGGACTGCGCTACGCGAACCTGGCGATCCGCGGCAAGCTGCTCGACGAGATCGTCGCCGAGCAGGTCCCGCTGGCCAGCACGCTGCACCCCGACCTGGTCACCTTCTGCGGCGGCGGCAACGACCTGATCAAGCCGGCCGCCGACCCCGACGCGCTCGCCGAGCTCTACGAGAGCGCGGTGAGCCAGCTGCGCGCGGCGGGCAGCCAGGTGGTGGTCTTCACCGGCTTCGACACGCGTGACACCCCCGTGCTGCGCCGCGTGCGCGGCAAGGTCGCCACGTACAACGCGCACCTGCGCGCGATCGCCGACCGGCACGACTGCCTCGTCGTCGACATGTGGTCGATGCGCGTGCTCCAGGACCGCAGGATGTGGAGCGAGGACCGGCTGCACCTCACCCCGGAGGGCCACCACCGGGTCGCGCTGCGGACGTGCGAGGTGCTCGGCGTCCCGGTGGACGAGGACTGGTCCGCCCCGCTGCCCGAGGTCCCGCCCGCGACCTGGGTGACCTTGCGCCGCGACGACCTGCACTGGGCGCGGGTGCACCTGGTGCCGTGGCTGGGCAGGCACCTGCGCGGCATCTCCGCGGGCGACAACATCCAGCCGAAGCGCCCCGAGCTCGCCGAGCTGGCGGAGTCCAGCTGCGGTGGCGCGGCCGACCGCTAAGACCCAAACGCGCCATTCGCGGGCTTATGGACCTCCCCGCGCCCTCAAACAGGTCCATAAGCCCGCGAATGGCCGGAGGGGGACGGGGTCAGGGGGTGTTGACGAGGGTGCGGACGTGGGTGATGGAGCCGCAGTCGGCGTTCAGGCGGTCGCCGCGGGCTTTCGTGAAGGCCTTGCCCAGTTCGGCGCGGCGTTGGTCGGGCACCGTGTCCCTGGCGTCGTTGAGGATGGTCCGCTCTTCCTCGTCGACGTGGTGGCTGAGCGCCTTGACCAGGTCCTCCAGCTTGTCCTCCCATTCCTGGGAGGCCGTGTCCCGCACCTCCAGCAGCGAGAGCAGCGCCTGGTGGCCCTCCGCGTGCTCCTCCGCTCCGTGGTCGATCTCGTCGTCGTCCACCTTCTTGAAACGCCTGAGCGCCGGGTAGACCTCGCTCTCCTCGGCTTCGGCGTGCGCGACGAGGAGGGCGGAGAGCTCGCCGAGGAGGGCGCCGCGGTCGCTCGTGCGGTCACGCAGGGCGCGGAAGAGCTCCTCGAAGCGGCGGTGATCGGCGAGGATGAGTTCTACGACGTCAGTGGCCATGGCCTCGGAGGTACCCTCCGGCGGACGACCCCGAAACCGCCATCGGCCGGCACCCGGGGACGCGGGTGCCGGCCGAGACGAGCGGATGATCTTGACCTCCGAAGAGGGGATCCCCCAGGACCACCCGGTGACGCCGATCCAGCGCGAACCAAACGACGTCTATGGGTAGGTTGCCAGGCCCGGCTGACGGAGCGCTAAACGATCGCTAAACGGCTCGTTCAGCGGCGAGTTTGGTCAGCTCCTCGCGGACCTCCTCGGCCGCGCTGAGCCCCAGCCGCCCGAACAGCTCCAGTGCCCTGGCCAGCACGACCGCGGCCTCGTCCAGGTCACCGCCGCGCATCCGCAGCACCCGGCCCAGGCTCTGGCAGGACCACGCCTCCAGCAGCACCGAGTCCGCGGCGGCCGCCTCCCGCGCGGCGTCGCGCAGGTACCGCTCGGCGTCGGCCAGCTCGCCCATGGCCTCGCTGACCTGGCCGAGGTTGAGCCACGCCATGCCGATGCGGTCGGTGTTCTCCATCCGCTGGTGCAGCTCCAGCACCTCCTGGAAGTGCTCAAGAGCCTGCTGGTGCTCCCCCTTGCGCTTGCAGATCTCGCCGAGGTTGGTCAGGGCAAGCGGCAGCACGAACAGGTCGTCGATGCGCCTGCTGAGCTCGACACCGAGGCGGCAGTAGCGCTCCGCCTCCTCGGTGTCCCCGCGTTCGAACAGGCCGGGCACCATGTTGACCGCGATCAAGGCCACGTGCTGCGGGTCGCCGATCTCCTCCGCGAGCCGGTAGCCCTGCAGGTAGTAGGACATCGACAGCTCGTTCTGCTCGCTGTTGCGGTACGCCAGCCCCGCCATGTTGAGCATCCGCACCTCGGCGAAGCGGTCACCGAGCCGCCGAGCCGCGTCGATGCCAAGCCTGGTGAACTCGAACCACTCCTCCCACGGGCACCTGGCGAACAGGTAGGCGCTGAGCATGTGGGTCCCCGCCCAGGTCGCCTCGTACCTGCCGGTGCCGTGCGCGAAGCGCAGCAGCGCCACCACGTTCGGCCACTCGTCGTCCAGCCAGGCCATCGCGGTCCTGCGGTCGACGACCTCGGCGGGCACGATCTCCGGGTGCTCGGCGGCGTAGTGCGGGCCGGTGAAGGTCGGCCGCAGCGCGCGCCGGGTGTGGTCCAGCCCCGCGAGGTAGTAGTCGACGACGCGCCGGGTGGCGTCCTCGCGCGCGGTCGGGCTCAGCTCGGTGCGCGCGAGCGAGCGGGCGTAGAGCCGCGTGAGGTCGTGCATGGCGAAGCGGTCCGCGCGGTGCTCGGTGACCAGGTGGGCGGTGGCGAGCACCCGGAGCACGCGGCGGGCGGTCGCGATGTCCACTCCGGCAAGAACGGAGACCAGGTGCGGCGTCACGTCCGGCCCCGGCGGCACTCCGAGCAGCCGGAAGACCCGTGCGTGCGACTCGTCGAGGCTGCGGAAGGTCACGTCGAAAGCGCCGCGCACGGAGATGTCGTCGTCCTCGGTGCCCAACGCGCCAAGCCGCTGCTGCTCGTCGGTGAGCTCCGCGACGAGCGTGGCCACCGACCGGTTGGGGTTGACCGCGAGCCGGGCCGCCACGATGCGCAGCGCCAGCGGCAGACCTCCGCACAGCTCGGCGAGCCGCCGCAGCTCGCCGGGGTCCTCCGCGCGGTCCTCGCCGAGCGCGTTCGTCAGGATCCGCACGGCGTCGTCGGCGGGCAGGGCGTCCAGCGTCAGCACCCGTGCCGCCGAGGACACCGCGAGCCCGCCGAGCCGGCGCCTGCTCGCGACCACCGCGAGCGACCCGGACGCCACCGGCAGCAGGTCGCGCACCTGTTCGACGTCGCGCGCGTCGTCCAGCAGCACCAGCACCCGCCGGTCGGCGAGCAGCGACCGGTACAGCGCAACGCGCTCGTCGAAGTCCACCGGCACGCCCGCGGGAGCGATCCCCAGTGCCACCAGGAACTGCCGCAGCACCTCGGCGGGCTCCACCGGCGGCCGCTCCGGGTCGAAGCCGCGCAGCGACGCGTAGAGCTGGCCGTCGGGGAAGCGGCCCGCGACGCGGCGGGCCCAGCTCACCGTGAACGCGCTCTTGCCCATGCCGCCGTTGCCGACGACGAGAGCGACCTGGGGCGCGGAGCCCGTCCGCCCGCTGAGCAGACTGTCCATCCAGGACAGTTCCGCCTCCCGCCCGGCGAACCCGGCGGGCTCCGGCGGCAGCTGCGCCGGGCGCAGCACCACCGCGGTGCGCTCCGGAACGGGCTCCTCGGCGGGCCGGACCTCCTCGTCGTCGCGCAGCAGGCTGGCGTAGAGCTCCTGCAGCCTGCTGCCCGGGTCCACCCCCAGCTCGTCGGCCAGCAGGCGGCGGTAGCGCAGGTAGGTGCCGAGCGCTTCGGCGCGCTGACCGCAGCGGTGCATCGCGATCATGAGCTGGCCGATCATCCGCTCGCGGAACGGCTGGCGCGCGAGCAGGCCGGACAGCTCACCGAGCAGCTCCGTGTGCCTGCCGAGCTCCAGGTCCGCGTCGATGCGGTCCTCCAGGAGGCCGAGCCGGAACTCCTCAAGGTCGGCGGCGACGCCGCTGCGCAACCGTTCCGACGGCAGATCGGCGAGAACCTCCCCGCGCCACAAGGACAACGCGCTGCGCAGCACGACGGAGCGCCGCTCGGCGTCGAGGTCGGCGACGCCGTCCACCAGCGACTGCGCGCGGTGCACGTCGATCAGGTCCGGGTCGGCGCGCAGCAGGTAGCCGGGCGCGCGCGTCTGGATCTCCACCTCGCCGCCGGGCGCGATCTCGGCGAGCAGCTTGCGCAGCCGCGAGATGTAGCTCTGCATGATCGTGCGCCCGGTCGACGGCGGGTTGTGGTCCCACAGCACGTCCTCGATGCGCGCCACCGGGACGACCTGGTTGACCTCAAGCAGCAGCACGGCCAGCAGCGTCCGCGCACCGGGGCTGCCGACCGCGACCGGCTCACCGCCTGCGAGGATCTCCACCGGGCCGAGCACCCGGAACTCCAGTTCGCTCACCCGCGGTTCTCCTGAGCGGACAAGGCGGAGAGCCTGCTCCGGACGGTTTCCACCTCGGCAAGTCCGAGGCGCTCGAACAGTTCGAGGGCCCGGGACCACTCGCCCGCCGCCGTGGCCGGGTCACCGTTGGCCAGCGCGACATCGCCAAGCCCGCGCCGCGCCCGCGCCTGCTCGACCGGAACGCCGAGGTGCTCGGAGATCTCCAGCGCTTCGGCGAAAAGTCGTCGCGCCCCTGCGACATCGCCCGTCTCGACCATGGTGTCGCCGAGCCAGACCAGGCCGAGCGCGAGGGTCTCCCGGTCACCGGTGCGCCTGCTGAGCTCGATCCCCTTGCGCAGCCCGTCGACGGCCGCCCCGGTGTCGCCGAGCGCCTTCTGGATGAAGCCGAGGTTGAGCATGCAGCTGGCCTGGTTGAGGGTGTCCCCGGACGCCTCGGCCAGCCGCAGCGCTTCGTCCACATAGGACAAGGCGTCGGTGAAGCGGGCCAGCTCCATCAGCACCATGCCCACGTTCGCCGTCGTCGTCGCGATGTCCCTGGCGCTACCGAGCGCCTTGGCCGCGGTGCGCGCCGCCATCGCCTGTTCGAGGGCCTCGGCGTGGCGGTTCGCCCTGGCCAGCGCCACGGTCAGGCCGATGCGGGTGGAGACCTCGGCGTGCGGGTCGGCCAGCCGGTCGGTCGCGGGCAGCGCGCGGCGGTGGGTGGTGATCCACTCGTCGACCAGGAAGCGGGCGGACAGGAAGTTCAGCATCAGCCTCGGCAGCACCCACGCCTCGGCGTCCTGGCCGTCCTCCAGCAGGCCGCGCTGGAGTTCGAGCAGGTTGCCCAGCTCGGCGTCGAACCACTCCAGCGCCGCAGCGGGGGTGCCGACCTCGGGCAGCTGGTGCCCCGGCGCCGCTGGGAAGCTGAGGTCGTCACCGGCCGGCCGGATCGAGCGCCGGGCCAGGTCGGCGGTGGCCAGGTAGAACAGCACCAGCTGCTGGCGGGCCCAGGCCCGGTCCCGCTCGGTGAGGTCCGTGCGCGCCCGCTCCCTGCCGTGCAGGCGGAGCAGGTCGTGCATGACGAACCGGTCCGGGCGCTGCTCGGAGATCAGGTGGGCGGCGGCGAGCGAGCGCAGCCCGCGGCGCGCGGCGCTCGGTTCGATCCCCGCCATCGCGGCAACCAGCAGCGGGGTGACCTCCCGCCCCGGAACCAGGCCGATCAGCCGGAACAGCGTCGCGGCCTGCTCGGAGAGGTGCCGGTAGGAGACGTCGAAGACCCCGCGCACGGAGATGTCGTCGTCCTCGGTGTCCAGCGCCGCCAGCCGGTCCCGCTCGTCGGAGAGCTCGGCGACCAGATCGGCGGCCGGGCGGTCCGGGTTGACCGCGAGCCGCGCTGCGACGATCCGCAGCGCCAGCGGCAGACCACCGCAGAGCTCGGCGAGCAGGCGCAGCTGCGGTGCCTCGCTGACCGCGCGGTCCCCCGCCGCCGCCTCGATGATCCGCACGGCCTCGGCCTCGGGCAGCGTGTCCAGCGTCAGCACGCTCGCGCCGACCGACACGGCCAGCCCCCCGAGCCGCCGCCTGCTGGTCACCAGCACCAGCGACCCGCTGTCCCCCGGCAGCAGCGGCCGGACCTGCTCGGAGTCGCGCGCGTCGTCCAGCAGCACCAGCATCCGCCGCCCCGCCAGCAGCGACCGGTACAGCGCGACGCGCTCGTCCTCCTCGACCGGGACCGCCTCGGGGGCGACGCCGAGCGCGATGAGGAACTTGCGCAGCACCTGCGTCGGCTCGGCGGCGGGGTGCTCCGGGTCGAACCCGTGCAGCCCGGCGAAGAGCTGCCCGTCCGGGAACTCCGGCGCGACCAGCCGCGACCAGGTCACCGCGAGCGCGCTCTTGCCGACACCGGCCGCGCCGACCACGGTGGCGATCACCGGGCTCGGCCGCTCATCCCGTCCGACGAGCAGCGCGTCCAGCGCGGCGACCTCGCGTTCCCGGCCGGTGAACCCGGCGGGAGTGGGCGGCAGCTGGGCGGGCCTGCGCGGGACAGAGGAGCTCTGCTCGCTCGTGGCGGGCGCCCACCGCAGCGACGGGTCGTCCCGCACGACGCGCTCGTGCAGTGCCCGCAGCTGCGGACCGGGGTCGATGCCCAGCTCGTCGGCCAGGCGGGTGGTGAAGCCCTGGAAGGTGCTCAGCGCCGTCGCGCGCCTGCCGCTGCGGTGCAGGGCGAGGACGAGCTGCGAGACCATCCGCTCGCGGAACGGGTGCCGCGAGAGCAGTCCGGAGAGCTCGACCACCAGCTCCGCGTGCCGCCCCAGCTCCAGGTCGGCGGCGATCCGGTCCTCCAGCGCGACCAGCCGCAGCTCCTCCAGCTCGTAGACGACGTGCTCCAGCCGCCCGGCGGTCACCCCGCCGAGCACGGGGCCTCGCCACAACCGCAGCGCCTCGGCAAGCAGCTCCGCCCGCCCGGCAGGCGGCAACCCGCGCGCCCTGTCGATCAGCGCGGTCGCCCGGCGCAGGTCGATCAGGTCGTGGTCGACCCGCAGCTGGTAGCCGGAGGACCGTGTGATGATCTCCACTCGCCCGGCCGGATCCACCGCGCCGAGCAGCTTGCGCAGCTTGGAGACGTAGCCCTGGATGATCGTCCGCGAGGTGGAGGGCGGCTCGTCCTCCCACAGCACCTCGGCGATCCGGCCACGGCCGACGACCTGGTTGGCCTCCAGGACGAGCAGCGCCAGCAGCCTGCGCACCCCGGCCCCGCCCAGCGCGACCGGTACGCCCGCCGCGAGCACCTCGACCTGGCCGAGCAGCCGGAACTCCAGCTCCCTTGCCTCCCCCGCCGGTGATCGCACCCGCAAACAATACGACGAGCCGGATCCCGGCCCGGGGTCGAACGGCCAGGCTGTCCACAAGAAGGTCTTCAGACCTCTGGTGCCCACTAGGGTCTTCACTGTGCCCCTGGACCCGACCGTCGTCGCCGACCGTGGCGCGGGGTGTCTGCTCGGCGGGGCACTCGGCGACGCGCTCGGTGCCCCCGTGGAGTTCATGCGGCTCGACGAGATCCGCAAGGAGTACGGCACCGCCGGGGTGACCCACCCGCCCCGGCTCGGCCTGATCACCGACGACACCCAGATGACGCTGTTCACCGCGGAGGGCTACCTGCGGGCCTGGGTGCGCGGCAAGCACCAGGGCATGTGGGGCCCGGCGGCGATGGTGTGGCTGAGCTACCGCCGCTGGCTGGACACCCAGCAGCAACGCGTCCCCGACCCGGCGGCGGTGGGCCTGCTCACCGACAAGCGCCTCTACGCCAGCCGCGCCCCCGGCGTGACCTGCCTGCGGGTCTTACAGGCGGCCAACGAGGTCACCGAGGTCCCCGACCCGGAGCACCCGATCAACGACTCCCGGGGCTGCGGCGGAGTGATGCGCGCGGCCCCCGCGGGCTTCGCCCCGACCGCGGAGACCGCCTACGGCCTTGGGTGCGAGTTCGCCGCGCTCACCCACGGCCACCCCGGCGGCTGGGCGCCAGGCGGCGCGCTGGCGATGATCGTCCACCTCGTCGCGGTCCGCAGGCGCTCCCTCGTCGAAGCGGTCGACCAGGCGACAGGCCGGGTCCTGCGCGACGACCGCGAGACGGCGCACGCCCTCGCCGCCGCGACCGCACTCGCCGGTTACGACAGCTCCCGCGCGGAACAGGCCCGCGAAGCCAAGGCGTTCGGCCGCGAGGCGATCACCGGTGGCCCGTCCCACCGCTCCGTGGAGCGACTCGGCGCGGGCTGGCTGGGCCCGGAGGCGCTGGCGATCGCGGTCTACGCCGCCCTGTCCTACCGCACCCCGGAGCGCTTCCCCGACGCGCTCCGGCTCGCGGCCAACCACTCCGGCGACAGCGACTCCACCGCCGCGATCACCGGCAACCTGCTCGGCGCGGTGCACGGAGCCGCGGCCCTGCCCCGCGAATGGGTGGGCCGCCTCGAACTGTCCGACCTGATCGACCAGGTCGGCCGGGACCTCGCCGCCTCCTGCATGGGCACCCAGTTCGACGAGGCCTACTACCAGTTCTGAACCGGGCATTTGCCCGCCCCCGCCACCTATGGCGATTGCCAATGCTTCGGCGGTTCACTTTCGACCAACCGGCCAACACATGTGGCTACCATCACGTCACGCTATGTGTGCGACCACGGGGGGTCGGTCAAATGGCTGAGAAGGACATCGCCGCGCGCCCGGCGCCGGATCCGGTCACCGCACAACTGCTCCCGGCAACGAGTCCGAACGGCGGCTACCAGCTGGACGAGGCGAAGCTGGAAGCGCTGATCAAGGAGTGGGAACTCCTGTTCAAGGACCTGCTGAAAGCCCGCAACCTTGCGCGCTCACTTGAGTTCGTCAAGGGCCCTGGGGATGAGGAAGTCAGCACAAGGGTAGCCAGAGCCACCAAAGAGTCAGCCAAGGCATACATAAGACACAACAACGCCACATGCGAATACGTGGCCAGCTACATCAAGAAGCTCAAGAGCACGCTGGCGACATATCGAAGCCGCGAGAAGTTCACAGCAGGTCAAATCGAGGAGACTCAGAGGTAGAACGGATGTCATCCATGCCCATCAAACAGGCCGCGGCCACGATCGCCGCATCCGTACTCCTACTCTCCGCATGCTCCACGCCAGAGCCTGAACCAGCTGCGAATCCCATTACTCCGACGCGGGCCGCACACAACGACGCTCCCAGCGTCCGAACACCGTTGAACACTGAACGCTTCCAGCGAGACCCCTGCGCCGTACTCACCGAAGTCCAGGCAGTCGCACTGCGACTGAACCCGAGGGGAGAGAACACCGAAAACCCGCTCGCACCGCAGTGCAGCTGGTCCAACGACATCGAACTCACCAACTTCGCCCTACATTTCAACACCGCCAACCCCAAAGGACTGCAAAATCTTTACGACAAGAAACGGGACGACAATGAAATTCACCTAGAGCGAATTCCGGACATCCAGGACCATCCTGCGATAATTTTTACGTCAACCCCAGAACTCCTTTCAAAAGGCGAGTGCGGAATCGCCGTCGGTGTCAGCGACCAACTAACGTTCGCCGTCACCAACTCAATCCCCGACGGCCCGGAGCGAGCACATCCCTGCGAGTCGGCGAGGAAGTTCGCAGACGCAGTTCTGACAACAATGAAGAAGGGGTAGCCGTGAACATCGAGCCGTGTGTTCTGATGACCCCTTCAGAGATCTACCGCCGGATCCGTACCGGCCCCGGGACGAAGAGCCTCGACGGCGCGCAGCACGTCACGCAGGAGCTGCGCAAGGTGCACGGCGACATCAGCGCACGCGTCGGCGAGCTCATCAGGAAGACAGCCGAAGTGTGGCAGGGCAGTGCGTCCGAAGCCGCACAGAAGAACGCACAACCGCTGCTCGACGCGATCGAGCGCTCGAAGGAGGAGCTCAAGAGAACCGAGCAGGCGTTGTTCAAGCAGAGCGGTTCTTTCACCAGGGCGTACCACGATGTGCGACCTGTGAGCGCCACAGCACCGCAGAGCAACTTCCTCAACGACATCACACCGTGGAAAACGGACCTGGACCGGGCGATCGAGAAGCACGAGGCCGACGCCAGCCACAACGTCCGCGTCTACGGCACCTACCACCGTGCCAGCGAGGACAATGCCAGGTCCCTGCCCACCGACTACGGAGATCTCAAGAACGACGACTCGGAGATCCCCATCGACAAGCCGCCGTCGCCCGGGCCGGAACCTGGCCCTCCTCGTCCAGGAGGTCGGCTCCCCGGAGGTCGCGGTGGCGGAGTCGGCAGTGGAAGCTGGGGCAGACAGGCTCCGCAACCTGTTGTCCCGCAAGGAATCCCTGAACAAGCCCCGCCACCGGGCTCTGACTGGGAGAGCGGGAAGGTCGATCACGGTGGCCCGAAGTACGGGCACACCGAGCTTCAGGGCGCGCCAGACGAACGAGATGGTTCCCTTGGCTCCCAATGGGATCAGCGCACGCAACGGAGCAACGACGGCATCGGCGGCGCGGCGGGAGCCGGGGGTTTCGGCGGTGGCAGTAGCGCGGTCGCGGCGGGCGCAGGAGCGGGGATGCTCGGCGGCATGACCTCCGGAGGAGGCGCAGGCAGCACAGCGGGACGCATCCCACCAGGCGCGGGAAGTGGCGGTGCCGGACCGGCAAACCGTGCCGCAGAGCCACATTCCGCTACGCCGGGACGGAACGCGGCGACTGGCGGGGCGATGACCGGTGCTCCCGGCGCGGCGGCAGGACAGGGGCAGCAGGACGACGAGCACGCGATCAAGGAGTATCTGCGGGGTGACTACAGCGGCGACCTCGTCGGGGAACTGCCGTTGACCGCTCCGCCCGTCATCGGGGAGTGAAGGCGTGGCGCACATGACCGTGTCCCTGGACAGCCTGATCACCGCGCTGCGCTGGCACGGGGTTGACGAACCGCACAATGTCCTTGGCAGCCAACCGCTGTGGCTCAGCGACGAGGCGCGCCATGCGGCCGATGAGCGCGCCTGGGCGGAGCTGTCGCAGCGCGGGTTGGCGAGACAACGGCGCCTGGCCCCTTGGCTGCTCAGCGCGATGCGGGTGGTGGCGCGGCCCGACACCGAGATCTACGGATGGTTTTCCTTGCGCACGGCCAACATCAGCGTCCTCGCGGCGACAGCCGAGGAGGATGGTGTTGTGGTGAGCCGGAATGCCGAGACGGTGCAGATCTCTCCCCTGCCCACCAAGGACTTGGCGCAGTGCGTCTGCATGCAGTTGCCGGTCGCGACGGTGGGACGGAACCGCTCGATCAGCGTGCGCGAGGCGGACTTCGACGGAGAGCGCCCAGAGCCGGACTCGGACGAGTTCACCGGGCTCGCCAGGCCGAAGGAGGATCCTGAGGTGCATGCGCTGCGGGCGCTGATGGCGCGGCCCCGGCTCGGCGGCGGCCAGCTCGTCGCGGCACGGCGGGTCGGGTCGGGAACGCGTCGCCGCAGCGCGGGGACGCTCAGCTATGTCGACACCGTGGACGGGCGTTGGGTCACCTACACCAGCACTGACCACAGTGGACAGAGCTGGATTCACGCTGTGCCAGGCAGTCCTGGAGTTCTGGTCGAGCGGCTGCACGGCCTGCTGGACGGCGTGCGCTGAGGTTTCCCCTCCGCCAGGAGGGGGTACTCCCCGGCTGATCGCAGTCAGCGCGACGAAAGGCGGAGGTCGATGGAAGAAAACCTCAGCGCCTACATCGCGTTTCTCGTACTCGGCGCCATCCTGGTCGCCGCGGACGGCCAGCTGATCATGCGCGCCGGCCGGACCTACCTCCGGTCCGCGCACTCCGACGAGGGCGCCGCGAGCTCGATGGGCCGCATGATCGGCGTGCTCTTCCACATCGTGACGCTGGGCGTACTGATGCTGATCTCGACGGTCGACATCCCGGTCGATGGCCCCGTGCAGCAGGTCGTGACCAAGCTCGGCATCATCCTGCTGCTGCTCGGGGCCGCGCACGCTGTGACGTTGTCGGTGCTCGGCAACATCCGGGAGCGGCAGAGTTCGCAGCGGCTCACCCAGGAGACCAGCGCGCAGTTCGAGGAGCGCAGGCACGAGGAGCAGCAGCCCATGGTGAACCCCGCCATGAACGGCAACAACGTCCCGCCCTACTGATGTCCAGACCCTCGCTCGGGGAGTGCTGGAGGGCCGTCCATCCCCATGACGGCCCTCCAGTGCTGTGTCGGTGGAGGCGGACCATCGACCCCGTGTGATGGTCCGCCACCACCTTCCTCACCCGTTCCCGACCGGGGTGAAGTCCCTGCTCGCGATGAACGGCGGCCGCGGCTGCGGTGCGGCGAACGGTTCGACGAGCGTGTTCTCGACGCTGTTGAACACCACGAAGATGTTGGAGCGCGGGAACGGCGTGATGTTTCCGTTGGAGCCGTGCATGCAGTTCGAGTCGAACATCACCGCCGAACCCGCTGGGCCGGTGAACTGCTCGATGCCGTAGCGGCCGGCCAGGACGGTGAGGCTGTCGTTGTCCGGCGTGCCGATCTCCTGTTCCCGCAACGACTCCTTGTAGTGGTCGTTGGGGGTCTCACCGACGCAGCTGACGAACGTGCGGTGCGAGCCCGGCATGATCATCAGGCCGCCGTTGAACGGGTGGTTGTCGGTGAGCGCGATGGAGATGCTGACCGCGCGCATCGCGGGCATGCCGTCCTCGGCGTGCCAGGTCTCGAAGTCGGAGTGCCAGTAGAACGAGCCGCCCTTGAAGCCCGGCTTGTAGTTGATCCGGCTCTGGTGCACGTAGACGTCGGAGCCCAGCAGCTGCCGCGCGCGGTCGACGACCCTGGGGTCGCGCACCAGCTCCGCGATGGCCGGGCTGATCCGGTGCACCTCGAAGATCGACCGGACCTCTTGGGAGGTCTTCTCCACCACCGTGCGCTCGTCGGACTTGACCGCGGGGTCGCTCGCCAGCCGGTCCAGCTCGTCCCGGTAGCGCGCCACCTCCTCCGAGGAGAGCAGCGAGTCGACGGTCAGGAAGCCCTTGGCGTCGTAGTCGGAGACGGTGTCCGCGTCGATCGGACCGGTGCTCGTCGCGCCGGACTCCGCGGGCCACACAACAGGGTCCGGCCTGCGCAGCATCATCGGGTAGTTCTTGCAGCGGGTCGGGTACCTGTCCTCGACGGTGGTGTCGGCCAAGGTGTCGAAGGTGGTCATCTCACGCTCCTCGCGTCGTGTCATGCGGACTCGGTCAACAGCGGGTAGACCCCGTGTTCGTCGTGCACCTCCCTGCCGGTCACCGGTGGGTTGAACACGCAGACCGTGCGCACGTCGGTCTTGCAACGGAGGCGGTGCTTCTCGTGGCCGTCGAGCAGGTAGAGCGTGCCCGGCGAGATCGGGTGCACCTCACCGGTCTCGTCGTTGATGAGCTCGCCCTCGCCCTCGATGCAGTACACGGCCTCGACGTGGTTCGCGTACCACATGGCGGTCTCGGTTCCCGCGTAGAGGACGGTGTCGTGCACGGAGAACCCGACGCCCTCCTTGGCGAGGATGATCCGCCTGCTGCGCCATGTCTCGGCGCGGACGTCGTACTCGGTGTTCTCGACGTCGGAGAGGGAACGGACGATCACTGGCAGCTCCTCACGGCATCGGCGAACAGGGCCAGCCCCTGTTCGAGCTCGGCGTCGGTGATGGTCAGCGCGGGCATCAGCTTGGCGACCTCGCTCTCCGGACCGGAGGTCTCCACGAGCAGGCCGCGGTCGAACGCGGCGCGGCACGCCTTGCCGGCGCGGTCGGGCTGCTCGAAGGCCAGCCCCTGCGCGAGCCCTCTGCCGCGCACCGACATCCCCTCGCCGGAGGCGGCGAGGGCGGTCAGCTCCTGGTTGATCCACGCGCCCTTGGCGAGGGTGGACCGCTCCAGCGCGTCGTCGGCCCAGTAGTTCTCCAGCGCGGCCGTCGCGGTGACGAAGGCGGGGTTGTTGCCGCGGAAGGTGCCGTTGTGCTCGCCCGGCTCCCAGACGTCGTGCTCGGGCTTGATCAGGGTGAGCGACAGGGGCAGTCCGTAGCCGCTGATCGACTTCGACAGGCAGACGATGTCCGGGGTGATCCCGGCCTCCTCGAAGCTGAAGAACGGGCCGGTCCGGCCGCAGCCCATCTGCACGTCGTCGACGATCAGCAGCATGCCGTGCCGCTGGCACAGCTCGGCGAGGCCTCTCAGCCACTCCGGGCGCGCGACGTTGATGCCGCCCTCGCCCTGCACCGTCTCCACGATCACCGCGGCGGGCTCGTCGAGGCCGCTGCCGCTGTCCTGCAGCAGGCGCTCGAACCACAGGAAGTCCGGCACCCGCCCGTCGAAGTAGTTGTCGTAGGGCATCGGCATGGTGTGCGCCAGCGGCACTCCGGCACCGCCGCGCTTCATCGCGTTGCCGGTGACCGCCAGCGCCCCGAGGGTCATGCCGTGGAAGGCGTTGGTGAAGCTGATGACCGGTTCGCGGCCGGTGACCTTGCGGGCCAGCTTCAGCGCGGACTCCACCGAGTTCGCCCCGGTCGGCCCGGGGAACTGCACCTTGTAGTCCAGGCCCCTCGGCGCGAGCACGCGACGCTGGAAGGACTCCAGGAACCGCCGCTTGGCGGTGGTGCTCATGTCCAGCCCGTGGGTGACGCCGTCGCGCTGGAGGTAGTCGAGGAGCTCGCGCTTCAGCGCGGGCGGGTTGTGCCCGTAGTTGAGCGCCCCGGCACCGGCGAAGAAGTCGAGGTAGGTCTTGCCGTCTTCGTCCGTCATATGACTGCCGGAGGCGTTGTCGAATACCGTCGGCCAACCACGGCAATACGACCGCACTTCTGACTCAAGCGACTCGAAAATGTCCATGCGAAACCGTCCGATCATCCGTCAGCGGACTCGGGATACTTGTGGAGGAGATTGACTAGACGAAAGGACCTATCCGGTAGAGATCCTCTGCGATATGGGAGTCGGCGAACAGCTCGTCACCGAAGAGCCCACCGACTGACAACCGTGCCCCTCTGGACTGCGCGAGTGCGGAGAACAGGGAGATCGAGGCGCGGTTGTCGGAGGTGATGGTGGTTTCCAACCACCGCGCCCCCTGCTCGATCGCACGGTCCACCACGACCTGGAGCAGCGCGGATGCCACTCCCTTGCCACGGTGGGCGGCGTCGACGGCGACCTGCCAGATCATCAGGGTGTCGGGCGCGTCGGGACGCAGGTAACCGGTCACGAACCCGCCAACCCCGTTTTCATACCCACTTCCACCGGAGTCGAAACGTGCTACCGCGGAAGTTTGTGAAAAATCTCTGCACCACAGCAGGTAAGCGTAGGGAGCATTGAGGTCGAGGGTTCCGGAATCGCGCGCGATGCGCCACATGGCGGCACCGTCGACAAGCGTCGGCTGATCGATCCGTAGGAGTTGCTGGCGGACTTCTGCCATGTCATGTGAACGTAACAGAGTAATTATTTCACGCCAGCCCGGCATGATCACGGATCGCGCTTACCTGCGCATTCACAAAAACATGCGTGACAAGGACTACGTAACGCTTGCCCTCGCGTGAGAGCCTCTGTTAGAGGCGCTCAGTCGGAGGTGCGCGAGGTCGCCCAGAGGTCGATGCCCGACTCGACGGCGTGCTTGTCGATCTCGGTCAGCTCGTCAGCGGAGAGGTCGAGGCGGTCCAGCGAGGTGAGGTTCTGCTCCAGCTGCCGCACCGAGCTCGCGCCGATCAGCACCGAGGTGACCCGGTCATCACGCAGCGCCCACGACAACGCGAGCTGGGCCAGGCTCTGCCCGCGCGCGGCCGCGATCTCGTTGAGCGCCCGCACCCGTGCCAGGTTCTCCTCGCTGAGGTGCTCGGGCCGCAGCGAGCCCGCCAGGCTGGCGCGCGAGCCCTCGGGAACGCCGTCGAGGTAGCGGTCGGTCAGCATGCCCTGCCCCAGCGGCGAGAACGCGATGCAGCCGATCCCCAGCTCACCGAGGGTGTCCAGCAGCTCGGCCTCGATCCAGCGGTTGAGCATCGAGTAGGACGGCTGGTGGATCAGCACCGGCACGCCGAGCTCACGCAGGATGGCGTGCGCCTCGCGGGTCTTGGCGGGCGAGTACGACGAGATGCCGACGTAGAGTGCCTTGCCCTGGGTGACCGCGGACGCGAGCGCGCCCATGGTCTCCTCCAGCGGCGTGTCCGGGTCGAAGCGGTGCGAGTAGAAGATGTCGACGTAGTCCAGGCCCATCCGGCCGAGCGAGGCGTCCAGCGAGCTGAGCAGGTACTTGCGCGAGCCGCCGTTGCCGTACGGGCCGGGCCACATGTCGTAGCCCGCCTTGGTGGAGATCACCAGCTCGTCGCGGTAGCCGCGCAGGTCGGTGGCGAGCATCCGGCCGAAGTTCTCCTCGGCGGAGCCGTACGGCGGGCCGTAGTTGTTGGCGAGGTCGAAGTGGGTCACGCCCCAGTCGAAGGCGCGCAGCACGATCTCGCGCCCGCCCTCGTAGCCCCGGTCGGCGCCGAAGTTCTGCCACAGCCCCAGCGAGACGGCGGGCAGGTCCAGTCCACTGCGTCCGCACCTGCGGTAGGTCATGCGGTCGTAGCGGCTGGGTTCGGCCTGGTAGGGCATGGAGCTCCCATCACGGGTCGGCATCGCTGCCCCGAGCTTAAGCGCCCAGCCCCCACCCATCATCCGCAGGCTTACAACCCACACAACACCCACGACCGACCAAAGCCGAAGCCGATCAGGCCCCACGACCCGACGATCAGAAGCTGGTCAAGCCCGACGAACGGAAGCTGGTCAAGCCCGACGAACGGAAGCTGGTCAAGCCCGACGAACGGAAGCTGGTCAAGCCCCAACGGCACAACGCCGGAAGGCGAGGAGCCCGCACCGTGGGGGTTCCGGGGGCTCGGCCCCCGGGCAGACACGAGGAGACCGGGAAGTCGGCCAACGGCCGACGAACACAGCGAGTCAAGAGCTGGTGGCGGGACTCGAACCCGCAACCTTCCGCTTACAAGGCGGGTGCTCTGCCAATTGAGCTACACCAGCTTGGGTCGCGTGACCCGTGCACATCGTAAGCACACCGATGGAGCGTGCAGACCGGGACGGCCCCCCGGCACAACCGACCTAGAGATGATCACTGCCAGCACTCGGCGCAGGTCAAGCCGCCGATCGGAGCCTCAAGGCGCGCGCTCGGGCGCCGATGACCTCACGGAATGTGACGGCGATAACGGCTGCGCGTGGGGTGTGTCGAATGTGGCTAATCTCCCCTTGGTCGCCTGTATCTCCGCGCTCATCCAGCCAGGCAGCCGAGGAGGCGTTTTCCGGTGGCGAGCTCGCCAGTGTCGAAGGCCGATTTCATCGTTGTAGCCAACCGCTTGCCGGTCGACCTGGAGCGGCTGGATGACGGCACAGAACGCTGGAAGCGCAGTCCCGGAGGGCTGGTCTCGGCGCTGGAGCCCTTCCTGCGCAGCCGCAGCGGGGCGTGGGTCGGCTGGCCGGGCGTGCCGGACGTCGAGGTCGAGCCGTTCGAGGACACCGGGGTGCACCTGCACCCGGTTCCGTTGTCGGCCAAGGAGGTCGCCGACTACTACGAGGGTTTCTCCAACGGCACGCTGTGGCCGCTCTACCACGATGTCGTGGCGCCGCCGGTCTACCACCGGCACTGGTGGGAGGCATACGTCCGGGTGAACCGGCGCTTCGCCGACGCCACCGCGGAGGCCGCGGCGCCCGGGGCGACGGTGTGGATCCAGGACTACCAGCTGCAGCTGGTGCCCGCGATGCTGCGCGAGCGCAGGCCGGACGTGCGGATCGGGTTCTTCCTGCACATCCCGTTCCCGCCGGTGGAGCTGTTCCAGCAGCTGCCGTGGCGGACGGAGATCATCCGGGGGCTGCTCGGCGCCGACCTGGTCGGGTTCCACCGGCCGGGTGGCGCGCAGAACTTCCTGTGGCTGGCGCGCAGGCTGCTGGGGCTGGAGCCGAGCCGGGGCGCGGTCGGCGTGCGGACCCGGCCGGGCGTGGTGCCCAACGGGGACCGGATGGTGCGGGTGGGGGCCTTCCCGATCTCCATCGACTCCGCGGGGCTGGACGCGCTTGCGCACGACCCGGACGTGCAGAAGCGGTCGCAGGAGATCCGCAACGAGCTCGGCAACCCGAAGAAGATCATGTTGGGTGTCGACCGGCTGGACTACACCAAGGGCATCGACGTCCGGCTGCACGCGCTCGGGGAGATGCTGGCGGAGGGCCGCATCGACCCGGAGGACGTGATCATGGTCCAGCTGGCGACGCCGAGTCGCGAGCGGGTCGAGCACTACCAGCAGATGCGCGACGACATCGAGGGCCTCGTCGGCCGGATCAACGGCCAGTTCGGCAAGATCGGCCATCCCGCGGTGCACTACCTGCACCAGTCGGTCGACCGCAAGGAGCTGGTCGCCTACTTCTGCGCCGCCGACGTGATGGTGGTGACGCCGGTCCGGGATGGTATGAACCTGGTGTGCAAGGAGTA
This sequence comes from Allokutzneria oryzae, assembly GCF_042429765.1. Taxonomy (NCBI): domain Bacteria; kingdom Bacillati; phylum Actinomycetota; class Actinomycetes; order Pseudonocardiales; family Pseudonocardiaceae; genus Allokutzneria; species Allokutzneria oryzae. Next base: position 86,867 of record NZ_JBHLZU010000018.1, read on the forward strand.
CGTCGCCACTCGACACGACCTGGGGGGTGCGCTCGTACTCAGTGAGTTCGCCGGCGCCGCCGCCGAGCTCACCAGTGCGTTCCTCGTCAATCCACACGATTTGGACGGCGTGAAGAACGCGCTGCAGGCCGCCCTCGACGTCGACCCGGCCGAGGGCCGCCGTAGGATGCGCGCTCTACGCCGCCAAGTTCTCACACACGACGTCGACCGCTGGGCACGCTCGTTCCTTGAGGCACTCGGCGCGCAAGAGACGCACAACGCATAGCGCATAAAGAAAGACGTTGTCGGACAACGACTTTCCACATATTTCCGTTGCCCCTTCGACGCCCCCGTAGGAGCAGGCGTTGACCGCCGATGCCCTTCCCGCCGAGCTTCGTCGCGCGCTCGTGCAGCTGGCCCGCACTCCCCGGTTGCTGATCGCGTGTGACTACGACGGAACGATGGCTCCCATCGTCGCCGATCCCGAGCAGGCCCGCCCACTGCCCGAGTCGGTGAACGCGTTGCGGTCACTGGCCACCCTGTCGTCCACGACCGTCGCGGTGATCTCCGGACGCGCGCTGCGCGACCTCGCCACGCTGTCCCGGCTGCCCTCCGAGGTGCACCTCGTCGGCAGCCACGGCTCCGAGTTCGACGTCGGTTTCGTGCACGCGCTGGACGCCACGGCCCGCACGCTGCTCACCAAGATCAAGAACGAGCTGGAACAGCTCATCGACGGTGCCGAAGGCGTGCACCTGGAGCTGAAGCCGGCCAGTGTCGCGGTGCACGTGCGCCGCGCGGAGGCCGAGACCGGCGAGCGCGTCTTCGACGCCGTTCGCCGTGGCCCGTGCACCTGGGACGGCGTCCAGGTCACCGAGGGCAAGGCCGTGATCGAGCTGGCCGTCGTGCAGACCGACAAGGGCCACGCGCTGGACGTGCTGCGGCACCAGGTCGGCGCGACCGCGGCGGTGTTCCTCGGCGACGACGTGACCGACGAGAAGGCCTTCGCCCGGCTGACCGGCCCGGACCTGGGCATCAAGGTCGGCGACGGCGAGACCCTCGCGGCGCACAAGATCGCCGACACCACCGACGTCGCCAAGGCGCTGGCCTTCCTCGTCGAGGAGCGGCGCACCTGGCTCTACGGTGAGCAGGCCGTGCCGATCGAGCGCATCTCGATGCTGGCCAACGAGCGCTCCGTCGCGCTGCTCACCCCGGACGCCAAGATCACCTGGCTGTGCCACCCGGAGCCGGACTCCGGCGCGGTGTTCGCCGACCTGCTCGGCGGGCCGACCGCCGGCGTGTTCGGCATCAAGCCGGAGCACAACGGTCTTCCGCTCGGCCAGCGCTACCTGCCGGGCACCATGACGGTGGAGACCCGGTGGTCGAAGCTGCTGGTGACCGACTACCTCGACCACTACGCCCCGCAGCACCGCACCGAGATCGTCCGGGTGATCTCCGGCTCCAGCCGCGCGGTGATCGACTTCGCGCCGCGCCCGGAGTTCGGCCAGGTCCCGGTCCGGCTCTCCGCCGAGGCGGACGGCCTGCGCGTGCTCGGCACCTCCGACCCGATGGTGCTGCGCGCGCCCGGCGTGGAGTGGACCATCACCTCCGACGGGCTGCACGAGTCCGCCCGCGCGGTCGTCGAGGTCACCCCGGAACAGCCGATCGTGCTCGAACTCCGGTGCGGCAGCGACGATCTGAGCCCCGCGAAGGTCAGCGAGGCCGACCGCCGCGCCCGTGCGGGTGCCTACTGGTCGGACTGGCTGGCGGGGCTGAAGCTGCCGGAGGTCCAGCGCGACCTGGTGGCGCGGTCCGCGTTGACGCTGAAGGGCTTGCAGCACGACGAGACCGGCGCGTTCCTGGCCGCGGCGACGACGTCGCTGCCGGAGGAGATCGGCGGTGTCCGCAACTGGGACTACCGCTACTGCTGGATCCGCGACGCCGCCCTGTCCGCGCAGGCGCTCGTCGCGCTGGGCTCCACTGCGGAGGCCGAGAAGTACCTGAACTGGGTGCACGGCGTGCTCGCCACGCTGCCGGGCCCGGAGCGGCTGCACCCGCTGTACACGCTGCACGGCACGCACCTGGGTCCTGAGGCGGTCATCGACACGCTGCCCGGCTACGCGGGTTCGCGTCCGGTGCGGGTGGGCAACCTGGCCAACCAGCAGGTCCAGCTCGACGTGTTCGGCCCGATCGTGGACCTCGTCGCGATGGTCACCGACGCTCGCGGCAAGCTCACCGACGAGGACTGGCGCATGGTCGAGGCCATGGCCGAGGCCGTCAGCCGCCGTTGGCACGAGCCGGACCACGGCATCTGGGAGGAGCGCGCCGCGCCGCGGCACCGCGTGTACTCCAAGGTCATGTGCTGGGTGACGCTGGACCGCGCGATCAAGCTGGCGGAGACCTACGGCCGCACGGCGGACGCGAGCTGGCCGGAGCTGCGCGACACCATCCGCGCCGACGTGCTGGAGCACGGCTGGAACGAGGAGGTCCAGTCCTACGCGACCGCGTACGACGGACCGGACCTGGACGCCGCGACCCTCCACATCGGACTGTCCGGGCTGATCGACCCGCAGGACGAGCGGTTCCAGGCCACCGTCACCGCAACCGAGGCCGAGCTGCGCTCCGGGGTCACCGTCTACCGCTACCACCGCGACGACGGCCTTCCCGGCACCGAGGGCGGCTGGCACATCTGCGCGGCGTGGATGATCGAGTCCTACCTGCTGACCGGCCGCCGCACCGAGGCCGAGGAACTGTTCCAGCAGATGGTCGACTGCGCCGGGCCGACCGGGCTGCTGCCGGAGGAGTACGACCCGATCGCGGAGCGCTCGCTGGGCAACCACCCGCAGGCCTACTCCCACATCGGGCTGATCCGCTGCGCCCAGCTGCTGTCCAAGCAGTAGGAGAAATCTCGAAGCAACACCGGAAAACCTGACCATGGCCTGTCGCTCACGGGAGAGCGACAGGCCATGGTCGCGTTAGTGGGCAGTATCGGTCCACCTATTTCACGACCACGTCCCACCAGGGAAGATCCCTTTGTCGCGTGGGTTGAAACCACCCCATGTTGAGGCATTCGGCGCATTGACCGGACCGGCTTTTCGGGAGAGATTCTCTCCCGACGGTCCGTCTGGTGAGGCGGATCGGCAGGGGCGCCGGTGCCTTTAGGCCCGGCCTGGCATGGGGGAAACATGACACTCGGTAACACGAGTGCGCGTTTACGCGCACTCGCACTGACGGCTGCCGTCGGCTCGACGCTGCTGCTCTCCGGCACCGCGACCGCGGCGCCGAGGACCAAGGCGGCCCCGGATCTCGTCTGCGCCCAGGACGTCATGATCGTCGGCGTCGACCCGAACGGCGGGCTCTGGCACAACCTGCACGCCGACCCGGAGAACGGCACGGCCGACTGGACCAGCAGGGGCAAGCTGATCGGCCAGCACTGGTACGGCCGCACCATCACGGGCGCGGACGGCCGCGTCTACGCGGTGCTCGCCGACGGCGAGATCCACCGCTGGCGCTACAACGGCACCGGCTGGGACGCGCCGCCGCCCGGGCAGACCTACGACGTGATCGCCACCGGCGACTGGATCAAGAAGTTCGTCACCCCGGAGTACCGCAACCGGCTGACCTTCGACGCCAACGGCGACCTCTACACGATCGAGCCGAGCGGCGAGCTGATCCGGCACCGCTTCGAGGAGAGCACCCGCAGGTGGGCCCCGGCGCGGGTGCTGGCGGCGGGCTGGGACCGCTACGACGCGATCTTCGCCTCCGGCGACGGCGTGATCTACGCACGGGACAAGCAGGGCCAGCTGTTCCGGCACCAGTACAACGCCGCGTCGCAGCGCTGGCTGCAGGAGAGCGGTGTCGCGCTCGGCGGTGGCTGGGGGCAGTTCACCCGGCTGTTCTCCCCCGGCGGCGACGTCATCTACGGCATGACCGCCAACGGCGAGCTGAAGTGGCACCGGGTCGTCGACGGCAAGCTCACCGCGGGCTCCGGCAGGGTCCTGGTGTCCGGCTGGACGGCGGAGGCGGACATCGCGGCGACCACCGACGGCTGCCGCCTCAACTCCGACTTCGCGCCGCCGCGCCCGTCGGTGCCGTGGAAGGCGAACTCCCGCACCCAGCTGACCGTGACCGCGGACTCGCGGATCCACCACACGTTCGTCGGCCACGACCGCGAGGTCTACGACGCGGTCCAGACCCGGCCGGACAACCTGGAGCTGGAGTTCAAGCTGGCTCCGGGGCACCGAGGGGCCTCGGGCACGCCCACCGTCGCGCCGAGCGCCAACGGTGAGCTGAACCTGTTGTCCCTCAACACCAGCAGCGACGTCTACGCCGGCCGCCTCGCCGGGGAGTGGACGGGGGCCGAGGAGTTCGGCGGCCGGATGGCCAGTGCGCCGACGCTGGTCAGGAACGAGCTCAACCAGCTGTCGGCCTTCGCCTTCGACGGCGACGGCCTCCTCTGGCAGCGCACGCAGGTCCGGCCGGACGGCCCGTTCGGTCCGTGGCGCAAGCTCGCCCCGCACCCCGGAACCACCTTCACCGCCGACGCCCCCGCCGTTCTGCGTTCCCAGCGGGACAGCAGGCTCGTGGCGCTGGACCGCACCGGTGTCCTCCAGTACGTCGACATCGCGCCGGAGAACGTGCCGAACACCGGCACCTACTGGCAGCCGTTGCCCTCGGACGTGAAGTTCACCGGCCGCGCCTCGATCATCGAGCAGCCGGGCGGCGGGCAGTCCGTCGTCGCCCGCGGCGCGGACGGTCAGGTCCGGGTCATCACCGGGACCTCGTCCTGGGGCGGGTTCCGGGACGCGACATGGAAGATCGTCGGTCCTGGTCGCACCTTCGTCGGTGAACCGCAGGCCACCACCAGCCCCAACGGCGTGCCCGCGATCGGCGCCAGGGACGGCTCGGGCAACCTGTACTTCGCCGAGCAGCTCTCGGACGGCAGCTTCACCGAGTGGGAGCTGATGAACAACGGCGCGCCGTCCGCGACCGAGCTGAGCATGGTCCGCTACGGCCCCGACACGGTGGTGCTGAGCTTCCGCGACGCCGACGACCAGCTCTACGTCGGCTCGCTCGAATGGCGGGCGCAGGCCCCCGGCGGCACGAAGGCCGCCGCGCCGAAGAAGGTGACCTTCACCAAGGTCAAGAAGAACCGCTAGCGAACGCGGGACGAAGGGCCGTTCACCTTCCGGGGTGAGCGGCCTTTCGTTGTGGGGCAACAAGGTGAACGTTGTCGGTGTTGGACCGTCCACGCGCGACAATCGCGGTATGGAGCAGTGGGTGTGGACGGGTGGTGGCGCCGCGTGCCTGGTGGCGGCCATCGGTTTCTTCGTGCTGCACCGCCGCCGGGCGGAGACCAACCCGGCCAAGTACGCACCGATGCTGACCACCACGATCCTCGGCGCGGCCGGGGCGCTGTGCCTCGTCGTCGGCTGGCTGATCGCCACCGATCCCTACGTCAACCGCACCGAGGCGCTGAAGACCGGCGGGCTCGCCTCCGGCTCGATCGTGGCGCTGTACGCGTTGTGGCTCAACGACCGCAGGCGTCGCACCGACGAGTCGCGGCAGGTGATCGAGGAGGACCGGCAGCGGATCGAGCACCAGCGCCAGGAGCTCGAACGGATGCGCACCGAGCACGAGCGCGAGAAGACGGCGGACGAGCGCTTCGCCCGCGCCATCGAGCTGCTCGGCCACGACGCCGACCAGGTCCGCGTCGGGGCGCTGCACGCGCTCGCCGGGCTCGCGCGCAGCCACCCGCACCGGACCCAGACCGTCGTGGACATCCTCTGCTCCTACCTGCGCAGGCCCTTCGACCACCCGCGCTACTCGGCGCTGCGCACCCGCTACCACTCCGAGAGCGAGGTGCCGACGGACTACGAGCTCGACGTGGGCGACTTCGACAACGACCCGGCGCTGGACCGCGAACGGCAGGTCCGGATGGCCGCGCAACGGTTGATCGGCGACGCGCTGCACAACGAGCCCGGCTGCGACCTGGACCTGACCGGCGCGGTGCTGGACACGCTGTCGCTGCCGAACGCCAGGCTCGGCGCGCTGAACCTGCGCAACGCCCAGCTCTACGCGGACGCCACCTTCGACGGCAGCCGGTTCAGCGGTGACGTCGACCTCGGGCGGTGCCACGTGTGGGGCGCGATCAGCTTCAGCGGCGCCAAGTTCCACGGCGAGCTGCGGGCAGTGGAGGCCGAGTTCTGGGACACGCCGGTGTTCTTCGGCATCGAGGCGACCAAGTACGTGGACATGCAGCGGTCCAACTTCCACCACGGCGTGCTCTTCGACGAGTCCACCATCGCCACGCTGGTGCTCGCCGACGCGACCATCGGTGACGAGCTGATCGGCCTGCAGGACGTGGAGCTGACCAACCGCGACAACCGCGTGCAGCTGCCGTGGGGCTGGAACGCGGTCGTCGACCACAACGGCAAGGTCACCAGGGTGGACCCGCCGTCGGACGACGAGCCCGATGACTCGCTGATCCCCTTCGGCTGACCCCTCAGGGCCCGTACCACTGCTCCGAGGGCTTCGGCGGGGCGGCGGTGGAGCCGATGACCAGCTCGGTGTCGAGGGTGACGGTGCGCGGGCGGCCGGGGTCGACGTTGTCCATCAGCAGTCGACCGGCTGCCCTGCCCTTCTCCAGCACGGGCTGGCGGACCGTGGTGAGCCCGGCGCGCTCGGCCTCGGTGATGCCGTCGAAGCCGGTGACCGTCAGGTCCTGCGGCACCCGCAGCCCGCGCCTGCGGGCCTCGTTGAGGGCGCCGAGCCCGAGGATGTCGGAGGTGCAGATGATCGCGGTCAGCTCGGGGTCGCGGTCCAGCAGCTGGGCGGCCGCGGTGGCCCCGCACGCGATGGTGTGGTCGAAGCGCTCGACGACCGGGACGCTCGCCCAGTCCACGCCGACGGAGCCGAAGGTGTCGGCGAGCGCGGAGAGCCGGGCGCGCTGCACGTGGAAGTGCGCGTCGCGCTGCCGCTCCAGCGACACGAACCCGTCGTTGCGGTCGCGCGCGAGGCGCATGCAGACCACGCCGATCCGCCGGTGCCCGAGCTCGATGAGGTGCCTGGCGACCCCGGCGATCGCCTCGCGGTCGTCGATGCCGACGCGGTCGACGGAGTCGACGTCGGGCTGGTCGCAGACCACGGTCGGCACGGGCCGTTCGAGCACGGCGGCCAGGTGCGGGTCGTCGTCGGGCACCGAGTAGACGACGAAGCCGTCGACGCCCGCGCGGTGCACGGCGGCGACGTCCTCGCGCTCGGGGTTGGCCGGGACGAGCAGCAGGCCCTGTCCGGCTTCCTCACAGGCCAGCGAGAGACCTTCGAGGAACCCGACGGCTGCCGGGTCGCGGAAGGCGTAGGAGAGGTTCTCGGTGAGCAGCAGCCCCACGGCACCCGCTTTGCGGGTGCGCAGCGACCTCGCCACCGGGTCGGGACCGGGGTAGCCCAGGCGCCGCGCGGTCTCCAGCACCCGGCGGCGCAGCTCAGGTGAGAGCTGGTCGGGTCGGTTGTACGCGTTGGACACAGTCGTCCGCGAGACCCCGAGTTCCGCTGCGAGTGACGCCAAAGTCGCGGGGCGCCGCGTGTTCATCGACCGCGCCATGACGTGACCGTAACGGTTCAGAACCAGTGAGAGAAGTCCAGGTGACCACTCTGTGTTCTTGTCAACAAATCCGCTGGTCAGGCCTCTGAACTGCACTGTCATTGGTTCAGACCAATTTGCGCATCTGTTCACCTGCCGGGACAGGGCTGCCCGTTTCGCCGCAGAGAGCGCTCTCCGTACTGCTTGGTAGGCGATCCGGACCGGGTCGGGTGCGCGTGACGCGCCCGCGCCACGCGCACCGCAGGGGCTCAGGCGCCCGCCCACTCCTTGAGCAACGAAGCCAGGACCTCGGGCACTCCGGCGGGCAGCTCGGAGGTCCCGCCCATCAGGTAGTCGGACACGGCCTCGACGGTCGCCTCGTCACAGCCGAGGCGGGACAGGCCAACGGTGTTGATGCCGACGGCCTTGGCCGGGTTGCCAACGCACGTGGTGAACGGCTTGACGACCTTCCGCACCGCGGCGGACATCCCAATCATCGCTCCTGGCCCGATGTCCACCTGCTGGTGCACGGCCGCGGACATGCCGATGTTCGCGTAGGACCACACGTGGTTGTGCCCGGCGACCCGCGCCGAAGGCGCGAGGGTCACGTTGTCGTCCACCCGGACGTCGTGCCCGATGTGGCTGTAGACCAGGAAGAAGCAGTCGTCGCCGACCCGCGTCGCCCGGTGGGTCCCTCCGTGGATCGAGATGTGCTCCCGGAACCGGTTGCGGTCGCCGATGACGACCCCGAACTCGCCCTGCTCACCCTCCCAGCCGACCACGTGCGGGGTGCCCCGGTTCTCCGGCGGCGTCCCGATGACGGCGCCGGGCCCGATCCAGTTCCCGTCGCCGATCCGCGTCGGTCCGAGAATGACCGCGTGTGGCCCGATGACGTTGTCCTCGCCGAGCTCGACACCGTCGCCGATGATCGCCGTGGGGTGAATGCGGTTCGCCATGCGCGCCATACTGTCACGCCCGCAATGGAGCCCTGACCAGTCGGATCGCCCCGGGACCGCCTCACCCGTTTCGGTAGACTCGCCCGGACCGCGAGACCCCCGAGCACGCGAATTGAGGATCAGAACGTGGTGGACGCGACCGACGGGTTCCTCGCCAACCTCACGGCCGCGGCGAAGGCGAAGAGCCCCCTGAGCCGGACGGACCTGGCCGCTCTCGCCCAGAGCGACGACCCCGCGGCCTTCCGCAAGATCGGCAGGGCGCTCAGGTCGGCAACGGCGGAGGACGCCGGGCTGACCGCGCCGAAGGTCGGGGTGCTGGCCACCTACACGGTCGGCCCGCTTGAGCACATCCTGCGCGCCGGACTGGCCGCGGGAGGGATGCTGCCGACGTTCACCGTCGGCGACTACGCCTCGTTCGACCTGACCCTCTCGCGGTCGGACGACCCGCTCTTCGACGCGGGCCAGGACGTGCTGTTCTGCACCCTGGACTCCTCCTACTTCCTGCCGAAGGACTGGAGCGGCAGCGATGTCGACGCGCTGACCTCCTTCATCACCGAGCGCGTCCAGGCACTGCGCGGCCTGCTGGCCGACGTGGTCACGCGCGGCAAGACGACCGTGCTCACGCACACCGTGCCGCTGCCAGCCGTGGTGCGCGACGGCCTGGTCAGCTGGCAGGGCCGGGCGAAGGTCAGCCGCTGCTGGGCGCAGCTCAACGCCGCGATCCTGGAGCTGGCCGAGGAGCACTCGACGATCGCCGTCGCCGACTTCGTCAGCGCGCTCGCCGACGAGGCCGTCGCCGCGCAGGACGACCGGCTGCTGCGCTTCGCCGACCTGCCCTACACCGACGCCGCGCTGCTGGTGCTCGCCCGCGAGGTGCGGCGGTTCCTCCAGGCCAAGACCGGGCTCTCCCGCAAGGTGCTCGCGCTCGACCTCGACAACACCCAGTGGGGCGGGGTCCTCGGCGAGGTCGGCGCCGCCGGCGTGGAGCTGGGTGGGCTGTACCCCGGGAACTCCTACAAGGAGCTCCAGCGCAGCGTGCTGCGGCTGCGCGACCAGGGCGTGATCCTGGCGCTGGCGAGCAAGAACGACGCCGACCACGTCGAGTCGGCGCTGACCGAGCACCCCGAGGTGCTGCTGCGGCCGGAGATGTTCTCCGCCAGCGCGGTCAACTGGTCGCCGAAGTCCGGCAACCTCAAGGCGATGGCCGCGCAGCTGAGCCTGTCGCCGAACTCGTTCGTGTTCATGGACGACTCGCGGTTCGAGCGCGGTGAGGTCGCCGCGGCCCTGCCAGAAGTCATGGTCATCGCTGCCGACGGCGACCCTGCCTACCTGGTCCGGAACCTGTTGCGCGGCGGCTGGTTCGACACGCTGGAGCTGACCGACACCGACCGCAAGCGGCCCGGTCTCTACAAGGCCCGCGCGGAGCGGGGCACCTTCGCCGAGGGCTTCGGTTCCGCCGAGGACTACCTGCGCGCCCTTGAGGTCGTGGTGACCATCGCCGAGGCCACGCCGTTCGACGTGCCCCGGATCGCGCAGATGGCCGCGCGCACCAACCAGTTCAACCTCACCGGCCTGCGCTACGACCAGGCAGAGACCACCACCATGGCGGACAGCGCCGACCACGTGGTGCTGTCCTGCTCGGTTGCCGACCGGTTCGGCGACGAGGGCATGGTCGGCGCGGCGTGGGTGCGCACCTCCGAGGACGCGTGGGAGGTGCTCAACCTCGTGATGAGCTGCCGGGTCCTCGGCAGGGGCGTCGAGCAGGCCATGGTCGGCTGGCTGGCCAGGCAGGCGAAGAAGGCCGGAGTGCCGACGCTGCGCGGGAACTTCACGCCGTCGGCCCGCAACGGGGTCTCGGCGAAGCTGTGGTCGCAGTCGGGCTTCGAGCTCGTCGGCGAACGGGACGAGACCAAGGTCTACGAGCTGGCCGTGGACGGCGCCGCCGACCTCGTCCCCGATTCGATCCAACTCAAGGAGAAGTGACGAAGTCATGGCGGAGACGCAGTCGGTGACCGACGGGGTTCTGGACATCCTGGAGGACGTTCTGGAGATCCCGCGCGCGGACCTCCAGGCCCACCCGACCCTCCGTGACCACGAGAACTGGGACAGCATGGGCGCGCTGGAGATCCTGTCCCAGGTGGAGAGCCGCTACGGCGTGCAGCTCGACCTGCGCGAGTTCAACTCGGCGAAGACCGTCGACGAGCTGGCCGCGGCCGTGAGCGCGGGGATGAAGTAGTTGATCCTCGGAATCGACCACGTCGGTGTCGCGGTCAAGGACCCCGAGGCCGCGGGCAAGCTGCTGACCGCCCTGGGCATGGCCCAGGGCGAGACCGGCACCGCGGATGAGTACGGCGTCGCCTGTGAGTTCTGGGGTCTGTCCGGCAAGCCGGACGAGGTCGCGGTGGAGCTGGTCTCACCGACCCGCGAGGACTCCTCGGTGCAGTCGCAGCTGGCCAAGAAGGGCCCCGGCGCGTACCACATCGCGCTGGAGGTCGACGACATCGCGGCGGAGATGACCAGGCTGCGCTCGCAGGGCTTCGTCCAGCTCGACGCCGAGCCGTGCGCGGGCGCCCGCGAAGGCATGCGGGTCGCCTTCTTCTACCTGGGCCGAGCGGCGGGCTTCCTCATCGAACTCGTCCAGTACGACACCCCCCGCCGCACCACCTCTTGAGCCATTCGCGGGCTTATGGACCTCTGAGCGCGCTCGCGAAGGTCCATAAGCCCGCGAATGGCGTCAGGGTGCGGGTGGGGCGGTGGACTCGCGCACGACCAGGCGGGGGCGGAAGACGCGGCTGTAGGTGCCCGAGGACCGGCGGCCGCCCGGGGTGAGTCGTTGGACGAGCTCGTCCACCGCGGCGCGGGCCATCTCCGCGATCGGCTGGGCGAGCGTGGTCAACGCGGGCGTGCAGTAGGCCGCCAGCGGGATGTCGTCGAAGCCCACGATCGACATCTGCGTCGGCACCGTGAGGCCACGCCGGTGCGACTCCCGCATCGCGCCGAGCGCCATGTGGTCCGACGAGCAGATCACCGCGGTGGGGGCGGCAGCGGAGTCCAGCAACGTCGCCATCGCCGCGGCGCCGCCTTCCGCACCGTACGGGGCGTGCGCGACCAGGTTCTCGTCCGCGCTCAGCCCCGCCTCCTCCAACGCAGCGGCCCAGCCCGCGCGCTTCAGCCGCGTCGGCAGCGACCTCGCCGGTCCGCACACGAAGCCGATGCGCTTGTGGCCCAGCTCCACCAGGTGCCGCGTCGCGAGATAACCCGCGACCTGTTCGTCCACGGTCACGTCGGGGACGTCCAGCCCGGGGGCTCCGCCGTTGACGAAGACCATCTGCACCCCGTCGGCCAGCAGCCGCGAGTAGTAGGTCTCCCCGCCCGCTTCGACGTTCGTTATCTCCGGGGACACGAAGACCATGCCCTCGACGCCACGGGCGAGCAGCATCCGGACGTACTCCTCCTCGCGCAGCGCCCAGCCCTCGGAGCGGGTGTTGCACAGCAGCGAGGAGTACCCGGCGAGCGAGGCGCGCGTCTCCAGCGCCTCCGCGTAGGCCGGGAAGATCGGGTTCGACAGCTCCGGCACCAGCAGGCCGATCACGCCGGTGCGCTGCAGGGCGCCCAGCCCGCGCGGGCTGTACGGCAGCTCCCCCAGCACTTCCAGCACCCGGCGCCTGGTCGCCTCGTTGACACCGGCGCGCCGGTTCAGCACCCGGCTCACCGTCGAGATGCTCACGCCGGCGGCATTGGCGATCTCGGCAAGACCCGCCACGCGCCCCTCCGCTTCCTAGCCCGCGTCCCCAGACCTGACGCGCCTAGCCTGCCGATCACAGCAAGTTTTTGCAATGCCCTGAAGAATGTTGCAGTGAATGTTGGCCCGTTACGGCTTGGTTACGCGACAACTCTTGACCAAACAGGGCTTCCGGGTATGAAATCCGCGTCATCCTCAACGCAAAAGCTTGCAGAAGCTGACCCGCCTGCCGCCGTCAGGACGCGCAGGTACACGGAGGGAACGACAGCAACGATGCGACGCACACCCCTCGCGAAGAACCTCATCCGGGCCGCCGCGCTGACCGCGGCCGGCGCGCTCGCCCTGACCGCCTGCGGCGGTGGCTCCGGCGGCAACGCCAACAAGATCGTTTTCTGGGACACCAGTGGTCCCAACGAGCACTCGGTGTTCAAGAAGCTCGCCGAGGACTGCGGCACCAAGGGCGGCTACCAGGTGCAGCCCGAGCAGGTCGCCTTCGACCAGGCCCGCAGCAACTACAAGACCAACGCGCAGGGCGGGCAGGGCCCCGACGTCTTCCGCGCCGAGGTCGCCTGGGTCGCCGAGTTCGCCAAGAACGGCCTGATCCAGGACCTCTCCGCGACCGACCTGGCCAAGGACAGCGCGGACTACCTCGACGTGGCGGTCGGCTCCAACTCCTACGAGGGCAAGACCTACGGCGTTCCGCAGGTCACCGACACCCTCGGCCTGCTCTACAACAAGAAGATGCTGGCCGACGCCGGTGTGCAGCCGCCGAAGACATGGGACGAGGTCAAGGCCGCGGCCGCGAAGCTCGGCGACAAGACCCTCTTCATCAACAACGACGCGTACTACGCGCTGCCGTTCATCTACGGCGACGGCGGTGACCTGGTCGACACCTCCGCGAAGAAGATCACCGTGAACTCCGCCGCCTCGGTCAAGGGCGTGGAGACCGCGAAGGCGCTGCTGGACGCGAAGGCCGCGCAGACCGCGCAGGACCCCAGCAACTCCTACAACAACATGAAGGCCGCGTTCTCCTCCGGCCAGGTCGCCATGATCATCGACGGCCCCTGGGCCGTGGTGGACATCCTCAAGAGCGACGCGTTCAAGGACGCGTCGAACCTCGGCATCGCCCCGGTCCCCGGCGCCGCCGCTGGCAAGGGCTCGGGTCCGGTCGGCGGGCACAACTACGTGATCCGCCAGGGCACCAAGGCCAAGGACAACGCGATCAAGTTCATCCAGTGCATGAGCGGCGTCGAGTCCCAGACCACCATCGCCAAGGAGCTCGGCCTGCTGCCCACCCGCAAGGCCGTCTACGACAACGCCGACGTCAAGTCGCAGGCCGTGGTCACCGGCTTCTCCGAGGCCATCAAGTCGGCGCACGCCCGCGCCTGGATCCCCGAGGGCGGCCAGCTCTTCGACCCGCTGAAGATCGGCTACGCCGACGTCCTCTCCGGCAAGAAGACCGCGAAGGCGGCGATGGACGAGGTCGCCAAGACCTACAAGGACCAGGTCGTCAAGGAGTACTCGCAGGGCTGATCGGACAGGGCGCCCCTCACATGAGGGGCGCCCTCCCGTTCTTGGACACAGGAGTCGAGAGTGCGAGGGTTCTTCAGCCGGCACTGGTACGCCTACGCGATGGTGCTGCCCGCCGTGATCGTGACGGGCGTGCTGGTGATCCTGCCGCTGGTGCAGGGCGCCTTCTACAGCTTCACCAACATCAACGAGTCGAACATCGCCAACCCGGTGCTCGACCGCCCGGCGAGCTACGAGTTCACCGGCTTGGAGAACTACGCGAACGTCCTCAGCGGTGACGCGTCCTACGGCGGGTTCTGGGCGATCCTGCTGCGCACGCTGATCTGGACCTTCGCCTGCGTGTTCCTGCACTTCGTGATCGGCCTCGGGCTGGCGATGCTGCTCAACCGCCCGATGCGCGGCCGCGGGGTCTACCGGGTGCTGCTGATCCTGCCGTGGGCGGTGCCCGCGTTCATCAGCGCCTTCGCCTGGAAGTACATGTTCAACGCGCAGTACGGGATCATCAACCAGGTCCTGCGCGCGCTCGGTCTTCCGGACCCGGTGTGGCTGGGCCAGTCCGACCTCGCGCTGGTCGCGGTCATCCTGGTCAACGTCTGGCTCGGCGTGCCGTTCATGATGGTCTCCATCCTCGGCGGCCTGCAGTCGATCCCGAGCTCGCTCTACGAGGCGGCGGAGATCGACGGCGCCAGCGCGTGGCAGAAGTTCCGCAACGTGACCATGCCCGGGCTGCGCTCGGTGTCCAGCACGGTGATCCTGCTCGGCACCATCTGGACCTTCAACATGTTCGCGGTGGTCTACCTGATCACCGGCATCAACCCGAACACGCGGCTGCTGATCACCTACGCCTTCGAGCGCTTCTTCAACGGCGCCTCGCGGGACTACGCCATCGCGTCGACCTACGGCGTGCTGATCCTGTCCGTGCTGCTGGTGTTCGCTTCCGTCTACCGCCGGGCGCTGCGCCGGCAGGGTGAGGTGTGGTGATGAGCCTCGACGCCGCTTCCATCAAGGCGACGGAGAACGTCGCGGCCGCAAGACCCATGGGCAGGGCGAAGCGCTCCCGGCTGGCCAGCGCCGGCCTGCACGGCGCGCTCGTGTTCGCCTCGCTGATCGCCGTCTTCCCGGTGTTCTGGGTCTTCATCACCTCGTTGAAGCCCGACGCCAAGGCAGCGGAGACAACGCCGACGCTGTTCAACGACTCCAGCTTCGACAACTACACGAGCATCCTCTCCGGCGAGAAGGGCTCGTTCCTGGCGTGGTTCGCCAACTCCGCGGTGATCGCGATCCTCACGACGGTCATCTCGGTGTTCCTGTCGGCCACCGCCGCCTACGCGGTGAGCCGGTTCCGCTTCCCCGGCCACCGGGGAATGATGATGTCGTTCCTGTTGATCCAGATGTTCCCGTTCGCGGTTCTGATCGTGCCGCTCTACAACATCCTGCTGATGTTGGGACTCCAGGGCACGAGTTTCGGATTGGTATTGGTCTACTGCACGACCGCCGTTCCGTTCTGCGCGTACATGCTCAAGGGCTACTTCGACGCGATCCCGCGCGACATCGACGAGGCGGGCCGGATCGACGGGCTCTCGGCGTTCTCGGTCTTCTGGCGGCTGGTCCTGCCGCTGTCCAAGCCGGGCGTGGCGGTGACCGCGTTCTACGCGTTCCTCACCGCATGGGGCGAGGTCGCCTTCGCCTCGGCGTTCCTGTCGGCGTCGGACGAGTCCAAGACGCTGGCGGTCGGGCTCCAGGTGTTCGTCCAGCAGAACCGGACGGAGTGGGGCCACCTCGCGGCCGCCTCGATCCTGGTCGCCATTCCCGCGGTAATCGTCTTCTACCTGGTCCAGAAATTCCTCGTTGCCGGGCTTGCCTCAGGAGCTGTGAAGGGGTAGAGGCCTCGGACACACTCGGTAATTGGTCTGTACCTTTACCGTTTCGGTGTCACTCCGGGGGCTGACGGAATCGTTCTGAACAGTTACCTTGACGTATCCCGCAGCACAGTGAAAGGGACCACACATGGCCGAGGTCGCCTACGTCAACGCGTCCCGGGTGTACCCGGGCAGCCCGCCGGTGCGGGCGGTCGACGAACTCCAGCTCGACATCGCCGACGGCGAGTTCCTGGTCCTGGTCGGGCCGTCGGGTTCGGGCAAGTCGACCGCGCTGCGGATGCTCGCCGGCCTGGAGGACGTTGACGAGGGCGCCATCGAGATCGGCGGGAAGGACGTCACCAACGTCCCGCCCAAGGGCCGCGACATCGCGATGGTGTTCCAGTCCTACGCGCTGTACCCGCACATGACCGTCGGCGAGAACATGGGCTTCGCGCTGAAGCTGCGCGGTGTGCCCAAGCCGGAGATCAAGGCGAAGGTCGCCGAGGCGGCCAAGATGCTCGACCTGGAGAAGTACCTCGACCGCAAGCCCAAGGCCCTCTCCGGTGGCCAGCGGCAGCGCGTCGCGATGGGCCGCGCCATCGTGCGCGAGCCCAGCGTGTTCCTCATGGACGAGCCGCTGTCCAACCTCGACGCCAAGCTGCGGGTGGAGACCCGCGCCAACATCGCCGCGCTCCAGCGGCGGCTGGGCACCACCACGATCTACGTGACCCACGACCAGGTCGAGGCCATGACCATGGGCCACCGGGTCGCGGTGCTCAAGGACGGCCTGCTCCAGCAGTGCGACACCCCGCGCGCGCTGTACGAGACCCCGGCCAACGCGTTCGTGGCGGCCTTCATCGGCTCGCCCGGCATGAACCTGAAGACGGTTCCGCTGTCCGCCGCGGGCGCGCAGCTGGACGGCCTTGAGGTCCCGCTGCCGCGCACCACGCTGGACAAGGTCGGCGCCGACGGCCTCAAGGAGGTCACTTTCGGTGTCCGTCCGGAGTCGCTCGGCCTGGTCGGCGCGGACGAGGAGGGCATGGAGCTGACCGTCGAGCTGGTCGAGGAGCTCGGCGCGGACGCCTACGTCTACGGCTCGGTGCGCATCGCCGACCGGCCGGAGCGCTTCATCGTCCGGGTCGACGGCCGCACCCCACCGGCGCTGGGCCAGACCGTCCGGGTCGGCCTGCGCGACGCCGGCGAGATCCACCTGTTCCACCCGGAGACCGGCGCCCGCATCGAGGGCTGACCTCCAGCGTCTATCGCATCACAATTCCGGCCCCCGTCCGCCTCGAGGTGGACGGGGGCCGGTCTCGTACTTCTAAAGTGAACTCGACAACGGTTTCCATTACCTGATCGAGCGTCGCCTAGGAGTGCCGTCCATGACCATCCGTAGCTCTCGGCTCACCGCCGCGCTGGCCGGGCTGACCGCCACCGCGCTCGTGCTCACCGGTTGCGGCGGCGGCACGCCCCAGTCCCCGGCCACCACCGCGACCGGCAAGATCAAGGTCGTCGCCTCCACCGATGTGTGGGGCAGCGTGGCCAGGTCGGTCGGCGGCGAGGAGGTCGAGGTCAGGGCGCTCATCTCCGGCGGTGGGGTGGACCCGCACTCCTACCAGGTCACCCCGGCCGACAGCGCCGCGGTGAAGAACGCGGGACTGGTCCTGGTCAACGGCGGCGGCTACGACGACGCCATCGGCAAGCTGGTCCCGCAGGACAAGCTGCTGATCGAGGCGGCCAAGCTCGACGAGCACCTCAACGAGACCAAGCCGGACAACCCCGCCGAGAAGGACGAGCACGGCCACTCGCACGGCAACGGCGAGCACAACGAGCACGTCTGGTACGAGCTGGACACGGTCAGCAAGGTGGCCGACGAGCTCGCCGGTCGCCTCGGCGACCTCAAGCCGGACGCGCGGGCGAAGTTCACCGCGAACGCCGACAAGTTCAAGAACGAGGTGGGCGCGCTCGACAAGCGCGTGCACGCCTTCGGCGAGGCCAACAAGGGCGCCAAGGTGATCGCGACCGAGCCGGTCGCGGCCAACCTGATCAGCCACGCGGGCCTGGAGGACGTGACTCCGGAGCAGTTCAGCAAGGCCGTCGAGGAGGGCAACGACCCGCCGGCCGCCGCGGTCGCGGAGATGGAGAAGCTGATCACCGGCAAGCAGGCGGCGCTGCTGATCTACAACCCGCAGACCGAGTCCGGCGTGACCAAGCAGGTGAAGGCCAAGGCCGCCGCGGCGGGCCTGCCGGTCGTGGAGTTGACTGAAACGCTGCCCGAGGGCAAGAACTACCAGCAGTGGATGAGCGACCAGGTCGACGCCCTCGCCAAGGCCCTGCCCAAGCACTGAAGCACTGAGAAAGCGCCATTCGCGGGCTTAAGGACGTCTCCGGAGCTCCGAACAGGTCCATAAGCCCGCGAATGGCCACAGGAGGACAGCGTGAGTGTCGTGCGGTTGCGGGACGCGCGGTTGGCCTACGGGCCACGCGTGCTGTGGGACGGTCTCGACCTCGATGTCGCGCCGGGCGAGTTCCTCGCCGTGCTCGGCCCCAACGGCTCCGGCAAGACCAGCCTGCTGCGGGTGCTGCTCGGGCTCCAGCCGCTGTCCTCGGGCACCGTGGAGATCCACGGCGAGCCGGTCAGCCGGGGCAGCACCCGCGTCGGCTACATCCCGCAGCAGCGCGCCGTCGACGCCACGCTCAGCGTGCGCGGTCGGGACCTGGTGACGCTGGGCCTGGAGGGCCACCGCTGGGGCTTCGGCCTGCCCTTCGGGGCCGGTCGCTCCAGGCGGGCGCGGGTGGACGAGGTGCTCGCCGAGGTCGGGGCGCAGGACTACGCGCACATGCCGATCGGCCTGCTCTCCGGCGGCGAGCAGCAGCGGCTGCGGGTGGCCCAGGCCCTGGTCGCCGGGCCCGAGGTGCTGCTGTGCGACGAGCCGCTGCTCTCACTCGACCTGGCCCAGCAGCGGATCGTCAGCGGCCTGATCGCCGAGCAGGCCAGGCTGCGCGGAGCGGGCGTGCTGTTCGTGACCCACGAGATCAACCCGATCCTGCCGTTCGTGGACCGGGTGCTGTACCTGGTCGAAGGGCGCTTCCGGATCGGCACTCCGGACGAGGTGATGACCTCGGAGACGCTCAGCGAGCTCTACCGGACCCCGGTGGAGGTGCTGCGGGTGCACGACCGCCTCGTGGTGGTCGGCGCGGAGCAGGACGGCGCGCTGGGCGCCACCGACGTGCACCACCACGTCGAGACGGGAGGCTGACGGGCGTGGGCGAGTTCTTCTCCAAGCTCTTCGACATCGACGCGACCTTCGAGCTGCTGGGCTACGACTTCGTCCAGAACGCGCTGCTCGCGGCGGCCGTGCTCGGCCTCGTCTCCGGCGCACTGGCGCCGATGGTCGTCGCGAGGCGGATGTCCTTCGCCGTGCACGGCACGGCGGAGCTCGCCTTCACCGGCGCGGCGGCTGCCCTGCTCGTCGGCGCCAGCGTCGGCGGCGGCGCGCTGGCCGGATCGGTTGTCGCGGCGTTGCTGCTGGGGCTGCTCGGCCAGCGCGACGGCGAACGGGACTCGGTCATCGGCGCCGTTCTGTCCTTCGGACTCGGCCTCGGTGTCCTGTTGCTTGCGTTGTATCCCGGGCGCACAGCAAACAAGTTCAGTCTGCTGATCGGGCAGATTGTCGGGGTCGACTCGGCGGACCTGGCGCTGCTGACGGTCGCCGCGCTCGCGGTTCTCGTGGTCTACGCGCTGATCTACCGGCCGCTGCTGTTCGCGAGCGTGGACGCCGAGGTCGCGGTGGCCCGCGGGGTCCCGGTGCGAGTGCTGACGCCACTGTTCGCCGTCCTGGTCGGCGTCGCGACCGCACTCGGCGTGCAGACCGTCGGCGCACTCCTCGTGCTGGCCCTGATGGTCACGCCCGGTGCCGCGGCGGCCCGGCTGACCGCGAACCCGACGCTGGCGATCGTGCTTTCGGTGCTGTTCGCCGAAGTCGCCGCGCTGGGCGGGATCCTGCTCTCGCTCGCCCCCGGCGTCCCGGTGAGCGCGTTCATCACGGCGATCTCGTTCATGATCTACCTGGTCTGCCGGGTGGTCGGCACGGCCCGCCTGCGCAAGCTCTCCGCCCGCCGCGGCTAACCCCTCGGCGGCAGCAGCTGCTCGAACCGGTCGAGGAACTGCGGCGAGATCAGCGTGCCCCCACCGGCGGCGAGCGCCCGTTCGACCATCTCCACGACCACGACGTCCTGCCCTGCGATGGTCGCGGCGGCGGACTCGGGGGTCTTGGCGAAGTCCAGGTAGTTCTGCAACGTCAGGTTGGCGAAGCCCGCTCCGAGGTAGCGCGCGGCGGCAAGGCTGAACGAGTCCATCAACACCGCGACGCGCTGCGGAACGACCCCGGAGCCCTGCGCGGTCCGCGTCACCATCGGCTCGACGAACTTGGAGCCGAGCGCGCGCGTCCGGTCGACCTTGCCGTCGGGCCGCAGCCGGTACTGCGCGCCGGACATCTCGCCCTTCCGCCCCATCAGCGCGGAAAGGTCGCCGCCGTTGGACTTCCACTGCTGCTCGACCTCGGTCACCCAGGTCCGCGTGACCCCTGGCTGCACGGCCTCGGCGAGGCGACGGGTCATCACCAGGGCGCCCTCGTCGGTCCAGTGCGTGTCCTGTCGGTGGTAGACCTCGTGCTTCACGACCGTGGCGGCCTCGCGCAGCTGCGGTCGCAGGTCCAGTGCCCCGGCCTCCGCGACGATCCGGTTCCAGAAGTCGATGCTCGGCTGCCGTGAGCAGTCCTTCCCCGGATAGCTCGACGGCAACCGCTCCGGCACCGCAGTGGTCTTGTCGGGCGCGACAACGAGCACGAACCGCCTACCGGAACGCTCCACGATCTGCCGCAACCGGTTCATCTGGGCGATCGTGCGGTCCAACGGCTGCGCGGGCTGGCACTTGCTCTGCGCGTCGCCGCCGAAGTACAGCCAGCCGTCGCGTCCCTGCACCACCTTGGCGAAGCCGGAGCTGTCCGGTGGCTGGCTCTGTTCGGGCCCGGCCGGCTCCCCGGGGCTGGGAGCGGGCGGAGCGACCGGGTTGCCCGGCACCGGTCCGCCGCCGTTCTGCCCACCGTCCAGCGGCACGGGCTCGCCGAAGAACGTCTCGCTGATCCAGTCGGTCGCGTGCACGGCGTCCTGCCGGAACACCAGGTGGTCGGTGGCCCACTGCGGCAGCTTGGTGAAGAACTTCGCCCCGTCGGACAGCGACGGGAACGCCACGAGCTCCCGGTTCTCGAACGCCACCGGCCGCGCCCCGAAGGTCCACGCCACCAGCGGAGTGGCGAAGAACGCCACCGCGGAGACCAGCGCGACGAACTGCCGCTTGCCGTGCCTCGGCCGGTGCAGTGAGTGCTCTCGGGGCAGCCATGCCTCGTGCACCTGGGGCAGCGTGAAACCCGCGGTTTCCTTGCCCGGCACGGCCCGCCCGTCCTGCACAGTCACGGCCTCACGGTACTTCCCTGGAGTGCTGGCCACAGTGAAGCCCTGTCGGCATGACGAAGGCCACAACCCTCAAGCCCGACGGCGGAGCCGCCTAGAACTGGTAGTACAGAAAGGGCGAGAACGTCCCGGTGGCGACGAGGATGGCGGAGTAGGCCAGCCCGGCGGTCATCACGCCGACGCGCAGCGACGTGGCGAGCCGCCCGCGGACGGACTCCAGGTACGGCCCGGTCACCGGCCCTGCCGGCAGGAAGAACACCGACATCGCCACCACCAGGATCAGCGTCCGCTGGTTGGTGAAGGCGGACTCCACCAGGTCGGTCACTCCGCCGAAGTCCGGCACCAGCATGTGCCCGATCATCGAGAACGCCGCGCCGAGGTCGTTGGACTTGAAGAACACCCACCCGAACACCACGAGCAGCAGAGTCAGCGCGCGCCGGCCGACGCGAGGCCAGCCCGGACGCGGCGCGGAGTCCCACCGCCGCCACCGTTCGATCACCAGCAGCAGCCCGTGGAACATGCCCCACACCAGGAACGTCCAGTTCGGACCGTGCCAGAAACCGGTCAGCACGAACACGATCGTCAGGTTGCGGTAGGTCTTGGCGACGCCGTGCCGGTTGCCGCCGAGCGGGATGTAGACGTAGTCCCGGAACCACCGCGACAGCGACATGTGCCAGCGCCGCCAGAACTCCGTGACGGTCACCGAGGAGTACGGCCGCGCGAAGTTCTCCGGCAACCGGAACCCGAGCATCCGACCGAGGCCGATGGCCATGTCCGAGTAGCCGGAGAAGTCGAAGTACAGCTGGAGCGTGTAGCCGATCGCGCCGAGCCACGCGATGGCGAAGGTCATCTGATCCGGCGGCGTCTTGAAGCACGCGTCGACCAGAGGCGCGAGCGAGTCCGCGACCACGACCTTCTTGGTCAGTCCCAGCGCGAACCTCGGGAACCCCGACGCGATGTCGTCGACGCGGTGGGTGCGGATCTGCGGGAGCTGGTCGGAGATCTCCCGGTAGCGGACGATCGGTCCGGCCACGAGCTGCGGGAACATCGCGATGTAGGTGACGAACGAGACCGGGTTGCGCAGCGCGGGCCGCTCACCGCGGTAGATGTCCACCACGTAGGAGATGTGGTGGAAGGTGTAGAAGGAGATCCCGATCGGCAGGGCCAGCTGCACCACGGGCAGGTCGAGCCCGATCAGCCCGGCGAGCGCGGCGGCCTGCTGCGTGGCGAACCCCGCGTACTTCCACACCACGAGCACGGTGACGTCGAAGGCGATCACGCCGATCAGCAGCCACCGCCGCCGCCGGGGGTTCAGGTCCCACTCGTCGGGTTCGAGCGAGGGGCCGACGAGGTAGTTGACCACGATGCACGCGAGCAGCAGCAGCGTCGTCCCGCCCGCGCCGCTGGCGTAGAACACCAGGCTGGCGACGGCGACCACGGCGTTGCGCCACCGGCCGGGGAACACCAGGATCGCGCCCAGCACGATCGGCATGAAGTACCACAGGAACAACGGGCTCGCGAAAGACATCCAGTCCTCCCCCCGTCCGCCGTTCGCCACCAGAAACTAACGAACGACGCATCACCCCCGCTCAACCGGCACCCCGAACGCCATTCGCGGGCTTATGGACCCTCCAGCGCCAGCTGTGAGGTCCATAAGCCCGCGAATGGCCGTTTTTCGGGCTGCGGAAGGGGGCTAGACGCGGCCGGCCACGCGGCGGCGGCGGGCGATCTCCGCGAGGACGACGCCCGTCGCGACGGAGGCGTTGAGGGACTCCACGCCCGCCGCCATCGGGATACCGACGGTCTGGTCGCAGTACTCGCGCGCCAACCGTGACATGCCTCGGCCCTCCGAGCCGACGACGAGCACCATCGGCGACGTGGCCACGTCGAGGTCGTCGACGCTGACCGTGGCGTCCGCGTCGAGGCCGACGATCATCAGCCCCTCCTTCGCCCAGTCCTTGAGCGTGCGGTTGAGGTTGACCGTCAGCGCCACCGGCAGCTTCGCCGCCGTGCCCGCGCTGGTCCGCCACGCCACCGCCGTCATACCGGCGCTGCGGCGCTGCGGCACCACGACGCCGTGCGCGCCGAACGCCGCCGCCGAGCGGATGACGGCGCCGAGGTTGCGCGGGTCGGTCACACCGTCCAGGGCCACGATCAGCGGCGGGTCCCCGGAGTCCACCGCGAGCGACAGCAGGTCGTCGGGGTGGGTGTAGGAGAACGGCGGCACCTGGAGCGCGAGGCCCTGGTGCATGGCGTTGCCGGTCAGCCGGTCGATCTCGGTCTTGGAGACCTCCAGCACCGAGATGCCCTTGTCCGCGGCGAGCCGGACCGCTTCGGCCACCCGCTCGTCGGCTTCGATGCCGAGCGCCACGTACAGCGCCGTGGCGGGCACGCCGGCGCGCAGGCACTCCACGACCGGGTTGCGACCCGCGACGTGCTCGGGACCCGCTTCCTTCTTCTTACGAGCCGCATCCGCCTTCGCCGAGGCCGCGGCGCGCTTGGCCGCCGGGTGGTGCGGGCGGTTCGCCGCGGAGGGAGTCGGTCCCTTGCCTTCGAGTCCCTTGCGCCGCTGGCCGCCGGAACCGACCACTGCCCCCTTCTTCGTACCGGGCTTACGCATGGCGCCCTTGCGCCGGGAGTTGCCTGCCATCAGCAGTCCTTCAATGTCCACTTCGGACCGTCGGGGGTGTCCTCGACGGCGACGCCGACGGCGATCAGGCGGTCCCGGATCGCGTCCGCTGCTGCGAAATCCTTGTTCTTTCTGGCGTTCTTGCGCTGTTCGAGCATCTCATCGACGAGCGCGCCGAGCACCTTCTGCGCCCCGGTGTCCACAGTGGACTTACCGCTCCACGAGCAGTCGAGCGGGTCGAGGCCGAGCACGCCCATCATCGCGCGCACCGAACCGGCCGCGGCCAGCACGGCGTCCCGGTCCCCCGCGTCCAGCGCCGCGTTGCCCTCGCGCACGGCGGTGTGCACCGCGGCCAGCGCGGCCGGGGTGGCGAGGTCGTCGTTCATCGCGTTGACGAAGTCCCCGGCCAGCACGCCCGGTTCCGGAGCGCCGACGCGCTCGACCACCCGGCGCAGGAACGACTCGATCCGCCGGTAGCCGAGAGTGGCGTCGTTGAGCGCCTCCTCCGAGTACTCGATGTTCGAGCGGTAGTGCGGGGTGACCAGGTAGTAGCGCAGCTCGGCCGCGCGGACGCGCTCCAGCATCGCCGGGATGGACACCGTGTTGCCGAGCGACTTGGACATCTTCTCGCCGCTCATGGTGACCCAGGCGTTGTGCATCCAGTACCTGGCGAAACCGTCACCGGCCGCCCTGGACTGGGCCTGCTCGTTCTCGTGGTGCGGGAAGACCAGGTCCAGCCCGCCGCCGTGGATGTCGAACTCGCGCCCGAGGTAGGCGCCGGCCATCGCCGAGCACTCCAGGTGCCAGCCGGGACGGCCCGGCCCCCACGGCGTCGGCCACGAGGGCTCGCCGGGCTTGGCGCTCTTCCACAGCGTGAAGTCGCGGGGGTCCCGCTTGCCCTCCATCGCCGACTCGCCCTGCTGGACCTCGTCGGGCCGCTGCCCGGACAGTGCCCCGTACTCGGGGAAGGAGGCGACGGAGAAGTAGACGTCGCCCCCCGCCGCGTACGCGTGGCCGGTGTCGATCAACCGCTGCATCAGTTCGACCATCTGCGTCACGTGGCCGGTCGCCCGAGGCTCGACGGAGGCGGGCAGACAGCCGAGCGCGTCATAGGCAGAGATGAACTCGCGCTCGTGCGTAGCGGCCCACTCCCACCACGGGCGGCCGGCTGCGGCGGCCTTGGTGAGGATCTTGTCGTCGATGTCGGTGACGTTGCGGACGAACAGGACCTCGTTGCCCTGGTGCGTCAGCCACCGTCGAAGTACGTCGAAGTTGAGACCGCTGCGCACGTGCCCGATGTGCGGAACCCCTTGCACGGTGGCTCCACACAGGTAGATCGACGCCGTTCCGCTCCGCAGCGGGGAGAACTCCCGCACGCTCCTCGTCCCGGTGTCATATATGCGCAGACTCACCCGTCGATGGTACGGCGCTGCTCGACGTCGTCTTCGCGGTATTGACCGCAAGTGCCTTATGTGATCAGTCCGTGTGCTTTCAAAGCACCAATGAGCGCGTCCGTCCGCTGGTCGGAGGGCAGGGGCGGGACGATCGCGACGGAGCAGCCGAGCGCGGCGGCGCCACCGTCGGCCTCCTCGCTGTCACCGATCATCAGCACCTGATCGGGCGGCAGGCCGATGCGCTCGCACGCGATGCGGAAGAACTCCGGCTCCGGCTTGATCATGCCCTCGACGTAGGACATGAAGACCTCGTCGACCTGGTCGAGCAGGTCGTAGTGCTTGAAGACGACTCGGATGTCCCAGCCGATGTTGCTGACGACGGCGGCCGGAACACCCTGTTCGCGCAAGGTCCGCAACGCCGACGCGGTATCCGGGTACGGCCGCCACGAGGTGGGTTCCAGCAACCGGTCGTAGATCGCCTCTGCGACGTCGTAGCCGGGCACGCCGGAGCGCACCAGCATCTCCACGTGCACCGAGCGGTGCGCTGCCTGATCCAGGTCTCGCCGCTCGAAGTCCTCCGGGAGCCCCTCCTCCGAGGCGACGGGCGCGGTGAGCCGCCGCATCATCTCGGCCGCCTCCGCGTCGTCCATCAGACCGTCGAGCCAGCCCTCGGTGGCCTCAAGCCGGAACAGCGTGCCGGAGAAGTCGAACAACACCCCGCGAATGGTCACTCCGCCACGCTAGCCGTCGCCGACCGGCCGCAGGCTCGTGTTCTTGGTCTCCGGCAACGCGAGAACGCACACCAGGCTCAGCACGGCCGCGCCCGCCAGGTACCACCCGACCGCCGAGATGCCACGGCTCGCGGCCAGCTCCGCGGCGACGATCGGCGCGAGCCCGCCACCGAGCACACCGCCGAGGTTGTACGCGAACGACGACGCCGAGTACCGGTAGCGCACGTCGAACAGCTCGGGCAGGTAAGCACCGAGCGGGCCGTACACCGCGCCCATGGCCGCGAGCATCAGCGCCAGCGCGATCGCGACGAGCGTGACGTCACCACCGCCGACGAGCGGGAACAGCAACAACCCCGAGGCAGCCGCGACAACGCAACCAGCGATCAGCACCGGCTTGCGGCCCCACTTGTCCGAGGCGAGCGCGGAGACCCCGGTGCCGGCGACCATCGCCCAGATCGTCACGATCGACAGCACCAGCATGGTGTCGCGCGAGATCTTCAGCGACGACGTTCCGTAGGAGAGCATGAACGTCGTCGCCGTGTAGAACAGCACGTAGCAGATGATCACGGTGCCGCCGCCGAGCAGCAGCCGGGCCGGAGCCCGCCGGAACATGTCCACCAGCGGCATCGAGCTGCGCTCCTGCTTGCGCAGCACCTCGGCGAAGGCGGGCGTCTCGGCGATCTTCAACCGGACCAGCAGACCGACCAGCACCAGCACCGCCGACGCGAGGAAGGGCACCCGCCAGCCCCAGTCGCGGAAGGCCTCGTCGGACAGCACCGAGGACAGCAACAGGAACGACCCGCTCGCCGCGAAGAAGCCCACGGCGGGCCCGAACTGCGGGAAGGCCCCGTACCAACCGCGCTTGCCGTTGGGCGCGTTCTCGGCGGCCAGCAGCGCGGCGCCGCCCCACTCCCCGCCGAGCCCGAGGCCCTGGACGAAGCGCAGGGCCACCAGCAGCAGCGGCGCGGCCACGCCGATCGTGTCGTAGCCGGGCAGCAGACCGATCACGACGGTGGACAGGCCCATCGTCAGCAACGAGGCCACCAGCATCGACTTGCGGCCGACCCGGTCACCGAAGTGGCCGAACAGCAGCGAGCCCAGTGGACGGGCGATGAAGGCCACCGCGAAGGTCGAGAACGCGGCGAGCTGGCCTGCCAGGGGCGAGAGGTTCGGGAAGAACGCCGCGTTGAGCACCAGGGCGGCGGCGGTCCCGTAGATGTAGAAGTCGTAGAACTCGATGGCGGTGCCGATGAAGCTCGCCAGTGCGATGGTGCCGATGCGGGGCTGGGACCGCGCCGCGTCGTCGATCGGGGTGGTGTCCGTCATCGCGCTCTCCTCGCTGCCCGGACCCCGCCGGGAGACCGAAAACTACACGGCTCGTAGTCGCGAGAACACGGAGCGACGAACTTGAGCCCAGTTGACAGAAATTTAAGGTAACAAACTTTTATTCAGCCCTTTAGTACCGGGCGATCAACCGGGACCTTCTACATCAACCACTGCGAGACGCACGACACAGCCGGGGGATCGCAAAGGAGGCCAGCGATGTTCGACCTGGTGTCACTGCTCCTCGGTTCCGCGTTGGTTTCGCTGCTCGTGTGGGACGCGATTCGCAACTCCGAAAAACTGCATTTTGCACGTGCTCGGCGACAGGCTCGCCGCGCGACCAGGGAGATCCGTGCCCGCCGCAGGCCCGCGGCGCTCGCGCACTGCGATCGCGTGGTCGTCCGCAGCTGTGAGCTGGCCATTCGCCCGATGACCGTGCTGGCGCGCACCGCGCCCTCCGAGTTCGGCTGACGCCGGGTGGCGGCTTGGGACCCGCCCGGCGTCAGCCCCTTCACGTTATTCAGGCAAGCGTTCCGGTTACTCGTTCCGGAGTAATCCTCACGACAACTCGCACGACGCCGTCGGCCTCTCCCGGATAGTCGTTTCCGGTGTATTTCCTCGCGAGTTCGTCGATGAGTTCCCGGCCACCCCGTTCATCCAGTGCCGCGGTACCGCGAATCTCGGCGTACTGGTACGGATTCGCCGTGTCGAACACCGTGAGGCTCGCTCGGGGATCACGTCGGAGGTTTTTGTCCTTCCTCCGCCCGACCACGGTCGACAACAGCACGTCGTCGCCGTCCCGCTTCACCCAGAGCACCGAGGTCTGCGGGCTGCCGTCCGGGTTGAGGGTCGCCAGGGTCACGTAGCTGGTGCCGTCGAGCAGCGCGCGCACGTTGTCGTTGAGAGTGGCCATACCCGCGCCAACGCGGCGAACCCCCAGACCCATTCCGATCCAGGTGCGCCGATCGCTCAGGCGGGGACCAGCATCGCGGTGGCCACGGCGGCGACGCCCTCGCCCCGCCCGGTGAGCCCGAGCCCGTCGGTGGTGGTGCCGGACACCGCGACCTCGCCGCCCGCGGCCGCCGACAGCGCCCGCTGCGCCTCGTCCCTGCGCTTGCCGATGCGCGGCGCGTTGCCGATCACCTGGACCACGGCGTTGCCCAGCCGCCAGCCCTCGGCCTCGACCCGCCTGCGCACCT
Source organism: Allokutzneria oryzae (assembly GCF_042429765.1). Lineage (NCBI taxonomy): Bacteria > Bacillati > Actinomycetota > Actinomycetes > Pseudonocardiales > Pseudonocardiaceae > Allokutzneria > Allokutzneria oryzae. The sequence continues at coordinate 115,260 of NZ_JBHLZU010000018.1, forward strand.
CGGCGAGCAGCTCCGCGCCGTGCGCGCCGGACCAGCGGGGGTCACCGGTGCCGAACACGGCGCCGAGGTCGCCGAGGCCGATCGCGGAGAGCATGGCGTCGCAGAGTGCGTGCGCGGCGACGTCGCCGTCGGAGTGCCCGGCGCAGCCGTCGGCGCCCTCCCAGAGCAGCCCGGCCATCCAGCACTCCCGGCCCGGCTCGACCGGGTGCACATCGGTTCCGACGCCGACGCGCGGCCACTTCTGCTGGGTCACGGACGTCCTCAGTGGGTGATTCGCTGGGTGAGCAGTGCCTGGGCGACCGCGAGGTCGAACGGCGTGGTGATCTTCATGGCGTCGACGTGGCCGGGGACGGTCAGCACCGGCTCCCCCAGCCGCTCGACCAGCCCGGCGTCGTCGGTCGCGCCGAGCGCGGCGGCGGCCGCCGCCTCGTGCGCTCGGACCAGGACGTCGCGGGCGAAGCCCTGGGGGGTCTGCACGGCCCGCAGGGACGCGCGGTCCACCGTGGCGAGCACGCGGCCGTCGGCGTCGACCTGCTTGACGGTGTCGGCGAGCGGGAGCACGGGGACGACGGCGGGGGCGCCGCCGCGGACCGCGTCGACGACCGAGCGGATCATCTCCGGCGGGGTGAACGCGCGGGCGGCGTCGTGGACGAGCACGACCTCGGTGTCCGGCACCGCCGCGACCGCGGCCCGGAGGGCGAGCCACACCGACTCGGTGCGCTCGGAGCCCCCCGGAACGACAGTGACCGCCGCACCGAGCGAACCCAGTGCGGCGGTCACGACATCAATTCGGGTAGGTGGCGCGGCCACGACCACGTGCTGCACACAGCCCGACGCCCACAGTCCACGCACCGCGTGCGCCAAGAGCGACTCGCCGTTGAGCTCGACGAGCGCCTTCGGCACAGCGGCACCGAGCCGCTCACCACGCCCCGCGGCGGGCACGAGCGCGACAACGCTCACGGTGGACGGCTGCGCAGGCGTGCGGTCAGGAGGCGGTGGCGAGGACTTCGTCGAGGAGAACCTCGGCCTTGTCCTCGTCGGTGCCTTCGGCCAACGCCAGCTCGCTCACCAGTATCTGCCGAGCCTTGGCGAGCATGCGCTTCTCACCAGCGGACAGGCCGCGGTCCTTCTCCCGCCGCCAGAGATCGCGCACCACTTCGGCAACCTTGTTCACATCGCCGGAGGCGAGCTTCTCCAGGTTTGCCTTGTACCGCCGAGACCAGTTGGTCGGCTCCTCGGTGTGGGGAGCACGCAGCACCTCGAAGACCCGGTTCAGGCCTTCCTGACCCACGACGTCCCTAACGCCGACGATCTCGGCGTTGTCGGCGGGAACTCGCACCGTCAGGTCACCCTGAGCGACCTTCAGAACGAGGTACTTCTTTTCCTCGCCCTTGATCGTCCGGGTCTCGATGGCTTCGATGAGAGCGGCACCGTGGTGCGGGTAGACGACGGTCTCTCCGACCTTAAAAACCATGTGTCCTCTGCCCCTTTCGCTGACACCATCCTAACACGTCCGCCGCTGCCGCATCGGCCGCCGGGCGATCCGTAACCGCAGGTCAGCGCCCAGACATGGGGTTGACAAACCCGCGAACCCCATGCCATGGGCAACCGTTTGGGGGAATCTTTCCGCCCACCGTCGGCGCAATGCGGTGCCGATTGCCGCGCGCCGCAAGGAAACCGTGCCCGCGCTCACAACCGAGGCGGGCGCGAGGCACTCCGGAGGCCCGGTTAGGCTTCCCGCTGCCAGATCGCCAGGTTGGTCGGCGTACCGACCACCGGCAGTCGATCACCGACATGATCATCGACATGGAGGATCGGAGCACCGTGAGCCGCGCAGAGCAGGCCGTCAGCATGGTCGCCCCGGCCGGGAGCCCGAGGGCGTCGCGCCTCCGGATGGTCCCGGCCGCCGTTGGACTCGGTGTCGCGTTGGTCGTCGCCGGGTGCAGCGCCGGTCAGCACACCCAGACCGACCAGCAGGTCGCCGCGGTCAACGGCGCCTTCGGCCAGACCAAGGACGGCGCGATCGCGCTGCGCGAGGCCGAGCTCGCCTTCCCGGCCGAGAAGTTCTACACCGCGGGCTCCGACGCCCCGCTGAAGGTGACGATCGTCAACCAGGGCACCAAGGCGGACAAGCTGCTCAACGTCAGCAGCCCCGCCGCGTCCTCGGTGCGGATCAGCGGCAGCACCGACCTGCCCGCGGGCTTCGCGCTCAACGGCAAGGTCCTGGAGCGCGAGAGCGCGCCGAGCACCTCCGCCTCGGGTGCGCCTACCAGCTCCTCCGGCGCGGCGACCTCGACCGGTTCGCCGACGACCACCACGACGCCCCCCGGTGGCGGCACCACGACGACGCCCGCCGCCACGTCGGCGCGCCCCACCGGTGCCGCCGCTGTGGGCACCGTCGAGCTCGTGGTCTCCGGGCTGTCCAGGGAGATCCGCCCCGGCCAGACCATCCCGGTCACCTTCACCTTCCAGAACTCCGGCCAGGTGACCCTCCAGGTGCCGATCGCCAACGACAGCGAGCCCCGTCCCCCGGCAACCGGCGGCGCGGGCCACGGCTCCGGCCACGGCGGTGGCGGGGACCACGGCGCGGAGACCAAGCCCGGGACCAAGCCCGCGGGCGAAGGCCACTGACGGCACCGCCCGACCCGTTCGTTCCGACTGCGGCGTTCACCACGATGTGGTGAACGCCGCAGTCGTCTGTCCCCGAGGGCGGCGGCCGCGCACCGGGCTGTCGGGGGGTGGCCCTAGCGTTGCGGTCGTGGCGAAAACCCGAGCGATCTACCGCTGCGCCGACTGCGGGCACGAAGTGGCCAAGTGGGTCGGGCGCTGCCCCGAGTGCCAGGCGTGGGGAACCATCGCCGAGGCCGCGGCGGCGCGACCGGCGCTGGCCAAGGTCGCGGCGGGCGCACCGGCCGCGCCCGCGATGCCCATCGCCAGGGTGGACGTGGAGTCGGCGCGCGCGAAGACCTCCGGGGTCGCCGAGCTGGACCGCGTGCTCGGCGGCGGTCTCGTCCCCGGCGCGGTGATCCTGCTCGCGGGCGAGCCGGGTGTCGGCAAGTCCACGCTGCTGCTGGAGGCCACCTACCGCTGGGCGGCTGGCTCCGGCACCCCGGCGCTCTACGTCACCGGCGAGGAGTCGGCGGGCCAGGTGCGGCTGCGGGCGGAGCGCACTGGCGCGCTGCACGACGAGCTCTACCTGGCGGCGGAGAGCGACCTGGGCGGGCTGCTGGGGCACGTGGACGTGGTCAAGCCGGGGCTGCTGATCGTCGACTCGGTGCAGACCATGTCCACCGCGACCGCTGAGGGCTCGGCCGGCGGGGTGACCCAGGTGCGCGCGGTGGCCACAGCCCTGGTCGCGCTGGCCAAGGAGCGCGGCCTGCCGGTGGTGCTCGTCGGCCACGTGACCAAGGACGGCTCGGTTGCGGGCCCCCGCGTGCTGGAGCACCTGGTCGACGTCGTGCTCCAGTTCGAGGGCGACCGCCACTCCACGCTGCGGCTGCTGCGCGGGGTGAAGAACCGCTTCGGCCCCTCCGACGAGGTGGGCTGCTTCGAGCTGGTCGAGGAGGGCATCGTCGGGGTGCCCGATCCGTCGGGGCTGTTCCTGAACAAGCGCGAGGCGGCGGTCGCTGGCACCGCCGTGACGGTGGTGGTCGAGGGCAAGCGGCCGCTGATGGCCGAGGTGCAGGCGCTGGTGGCCAGTTCGAGCATGCCGACGCCGAGGCGCGCGGTGAGCGGGCTGGACTCGGCGCGGGTGGCGATGGTGCTGGCGGTGCTGGAGCGCCGGGGCAAGGTGCGGCTGGGCAACGCCGACGTGTACGCGGCCACGGTGGGCGGGATGAAGGTCACCGAGCCCTCGGCGGACCTCGCGCTGGCGCTCGCGGTGGCGTCGGCGGCCAGGGACATCGCGCTGCCACCGGACATGGTGGCGATCGGTGAGGTCGGGCTCGCGGGCGAGGTGCGGCGGGTCAGCGGCACCGGGCGGCGGCTGACCGAGGCGATGCGGCTGGGCTTCACCAGGGCGCTGGTGCCACCGGACTCCGGCCCGATGCCCTCGGGGATGCGGGTCAGCGTCGTCCAGGACGTCCAGGCGGCGCTGCGCATCCTCCGCAAGGAGGGCAAGGCGCTCCGGGACGAGAGCAAGGAGACCGAGGACTAGCGCGCCCGCTCAGCCGGGTCGAGGAAGGCCGGGACCCCGTTGCCGTTGTCATCGCGCACGGCGGTGGGGTCGGCGGCCAGCTCGTCGATGTCCGGCACTCCGTCGCCGTCCTGGTCCCCCGTCGTGGTCAGCACGTACAGCGAGCCGGGGAAGTTCGGCAGCACGTCCTGCACCAGGCTCTCGGCCACCGCGGCGTCCTCACCGCCGGAGTCCGCGCGACAGCGGCCACCGGGCCCCTGGGTGCCGCCCTGGAGGATGCCGACGGCCATCGTGCCGGACAGCACCGGAGCGCCGCTGTCGCCGATGCCGGAGCAGGCGGTGTGCGCGAACGCCGCGATCCTGCGGCCGGTGGTGCCGGAGACGGCGTGCACTCGCTCCTTGCGCACCCGGCCGCAGGTCCAGCCCGTGGTGCGACCGGACTTGCACACCGGCATGCCTTCGACCGGTGCCACCACGCCCTCCACCGGAACCCGGCCGCCGCGCTGGTCGATCACCTCGGCCGCCGGGCGCAGCCACGGGTTGGTGACGCGCAGGGTGGCGTAGTCCTCGCCCTTGCCACCGGAACCCAGGTCGTCGAAGCGGACCGTGTCGAAGCGGCCGACGACGCCGCCCTGCTCCAGGGAGGCGTTCTCGGCACGGGTCAGTGCCGCGCAGTGCCCCGCGGTCAGCGGAGTGGAGCGGCCCTTGCCGTCCACGGCGAGGAAGCCGAGCGTGCACAGACCGGCGGGGGCTCGCGAGGCGTCGGTGAGCCGCAGCCCCATGCCCGCGGCGATGCCGCGCGAGGGCAGCAGCGTCCGCAGCGGGCGCTCCAGCGGCGACTCCGGCCGACCGGAAGCCCGCCACGCCTGTTCCAGGTACGTGGGCGCGTCGATGCCGAGGTCCCGGCGCACCGCGTCGATCAGGTCAGCGGGAAGTTCCTTGGCCTGCGAGGAAAACAAAGTGTCCACAGTGGACGGAGCGGCGACTGCCCCGCTGACCGGGCTGAGCGCGAGCACGGAGACAAGCACCATCAGGCGTCGACCGAACATGCGCGCTCCGAACCCACTCGACCACAAGGAGTGACCACGATAGCCCGCAGTCTTGACCACCTCGCCGGTTGCCCACCCGGGTGATGGCGACCTCGGATGAACCGCGCCTCATCTCACCCCGAGCCGCAGGACGATGCGGCGTTCGCGACCGGGAGAAGTGGCGGCCCGCACGCCCCCGAGCTGCGTGCGGGCCGACCAAAACGACCGGCCTCGTACCCCGAGCACCGCGGCCGATACCCCCCAATCCTTTCAGCACCGGTCACCGCGCTCGCGCCCGGTGCCATCGTTTGCGGGTCATCGCCCGGACACGCTGCGTCGCCAGGTGGCCGATACCGCCGCTGCGACGCAGCCTCGTGCACGGATACACGTCCTGAAAACGAACCGGTTTCCGCAGGTGTTGGTACGTAGACTCGGAACAGGGGAGACCAGCGGGAGGGGCAACTGTGAGTGAACGGGGGCAGTCCGAACTGGTCCGCGCGACCCTGGCCCGGCTGGCGCCGGGCACGCCGCTGCGGGACGGGCTCGAACGAATCCTGCGCGGACGCACCGGCGGGTTGATCGTGCTCGGCCACGACGAGGCGGTGGAGTCGATCTGCGACGGCGGCTTCGAGCTGGACGTGGAGTTCAGCGCGACCAGGCTCCGCGAACTGTCCAAAATGGACGGAGCGCTGGTGCTGTCCACCGACGCGAAGCGGATCGTGCGGGCCAACGTGCAACTGGTGCCCGACGCGACGATCCCGACCGAGGAGTCCGGCACCCGGCACCGCACCGCGGAGCGCACCGCGATCCAGACCGGCCATCCGGTGGTCTCGGTCAGCCAGTCGATGAGCATCATCAGCGTCTACGCCGACGGTGGGCGCCACGTGCTCAACGACTCCGCCACGATCATGTCGCTGGCCAACCAGGCGCTGGCCACCCTGGAGCGCTACCGCGCGCGGCTGGACGAGGTCACCCAGGCGTTGTCCGCCCTGGAGATAGAGGACTTCGTGCTCCTCAGGGACGCGATGACGGTGGTGCAGCGCCTGGAGATGGTGGAGCGCATCGCGAACGAGATCACCGGGCACGTCGTGGAGCTCGGGGTCGACGGGCGGCTGATCGAGCTGCAGCTCGACGAGCTCATCGGCGGCGTCGAGCTCGACCGCGAGCTGGTGCTGCGGGACTACGTCGTCGAGGAGCTCAACCCCTCGGAGCTGGACGGGGTCGCCGCCGCGCTCACCGAACTGGACAGCACGGAGCTGCTGGACCTGTGCACGATCGCGTACGCCTTCGGCTACCCGGCGGAGGTCAACGCGTTGGAGACCCAGGTCCGGCCGCGCGGATATCGTTTGCTGGCAAGGGTTCCACGCCTGCCGGGACCGGTGCAGCACCGGCTGGTCGAGCACTTCGGCTCGTTGCAGGCGCTGTTGTCGGCGACCGTGAGCGACCTGCAGGCCGTCGAGGGAGTCGGCGAGACCAGGGCGCGCGTGGTGCGCGAGGGCCTGTCCCGGCTCGCCGAGTCCTCCATCGTCGAGCGCTACGGCTAGTTCAGCCGCAACGGGGTCGGCTGGCCCTGGAGCGCGCCGAGCTTCGGCACCACCATGTAGTCACCGGCCTGCACCGTCGTGCGCTTGCCCGCGCATCCGGGCGCCGAGGTCCGTCCGGCCCACGCGACCTTGAACATCTGGCTCTCGCCCGGCTGGAGCAACCGCGAGTTCGGCGAGTTCGAGGCGTAGCAGTCGTTGCTGGACCAGAGCCGGGTTCCACCATCCACACTGGTCACGACGATCTCACGGAGACCGGCGTCCAGGTCCCGGTAGCAGGCGACGGTTCCGGAGTTGGCGATGACCAGCCGCAGCTCGGGCCGCTGCCCGACGCGGTACTCCGGCTGCCCCACCTCCGCGGTCAGCTTCATCGCCTGGTCGGAGCAGGGCCCCGGCGGAGGGGGTGGCGGGGGCGGTGGTGGCGGAGGAGGGGGCGGCGGAGCGGGCTCCGAGCTCCCGCTCGGCGGCGGCCCGGACGTGGGCGCGGCCGATCCGGACACCGAGGGGTTCGGTGGCGGCGGCTGTTCGGACGGCGGATTCGAGGATTTCGGCGGCTTGACCGCCTCCGCGCTCTGGTTGGCCGAGGCCGTCTGCACCACGGGGTCGTCCTCCCCGCCCGCCAACGCTGCCACGCCCCAGACGCCGACGAGGAGGAAGCCCACGCCGACCGCAATAGCCACCGCGCGTCGGCGCCAGTACACCGACTCGGGTAGGGGACCCACCGGCTGCAACACGCGCTGACCGTAACTCCGCGACCGCGGACAGTGGTGGAGGTCACTGTAACTCGGACGGGTTGTGTCGCACCGGCGTGACATTCAACTAGGAACGGTTGTCAGCTGGTTCACCTCAGGTTTTCATGGTCGTGACAGATGCCGCAGCGTCGCGGCCCGTGCACGAGTGACTTCAGGAGGCGGCGACGTGACCGCGATCAACGAACTGCTCGCGAGGCACTCCCGGACCAGGGACCTCGGCCACCCGGAGATCCCGACGCCGGTACCGAGCCTCGCCCTGACGATCGTCACGTGCATGGACGCCCGGATCAAGGTCTTCGACGTCTTCGGGCTCAAGCACGGCGAGGCCCACATCCTGCGCAACGCGGGCGGGGTGGTGACCGATGACGTGATCCGGTCGCTGACGATCAGCCAGCGCAAGCTCGGCACCCGCGAGGTGATCGTCATGCAGCACACGAACTGCGGGCTGTCCCAGATCACCGACGACGAGTTCAAGACCGACGTGTGGGAGGACACCGGTCTGCGGCCGACCTGGGCGGTCGAGGCCTTCCGCGAGGTCAAGGACAGCGTGCGGGTGTCGGTGGAACGCGCGCGGCGCAGCGCCTTCCTCCTGCACACCGACAACGTGCGCGGCTTCGTCTACGACGTGGCGACGGGCCTGCTCGACGAGGTGGTCTGAGCCGTGTCCTGCGAGTAGCGCCACCACACCTGCCCCCGTTCGTGTTGTGGAGCCCTAACGCGAATTGGGAACGCTTTCTCGCGCAACAAGGTGACAAAACGCGCAAGTCCCCCAGCCGCGCCAGCCAGTGCGCACGCCTCGGTGTGGCAACGGGACTGCTCGACGAGGTGCGCCAGGGAACGAGGAGCGTCACCAGCACGAGCACGGTGGGAAAGGTGTAGCCCATGATGTCGCGCGCCTTGAGCACGAGCACGGCCAGCGTCGGCAGCGTCCAGAAGGGCTGCAACAGATTCGCGCTCGCCTCGCCGAGGTCGTAGGCCACGACCATCCACCCCTGGTGCACGCCGAGCACGCACGAGTAGATCGCGATCAGGGCCGGGCAGAAGAACGTGTTCGGCACGCTCTCCTGCCAGCCCGCGATCGTCGACGACAGCCCGGTGTAGGCGATCATGCCGAAGAGGCCGCCGTACAAGGGGATCTGGAGCAGGACACCCGCGGCCGCCGGGGCGCACGGCGGCGACGAGCCTGCGCGGGCGCCAGTGCGGGATCAGCGCAACCAGGATGAGGATCAAGTTGACGCTGTTGAGGTCCAGCGCGTTGAGCGGATTCCCTTGTGCGTTGGCGAAGTACCGCTGTGCGCCCGTTGCGGCGGACGGCGGCGGGAGTCCGGGACGGAGAGCGCGCACCGTGCGGTGAACGGCGTCAGCCGCGCCCGGCGCTGCTCGGGCGGCCACATATATAAGGCCGACCGCGTCCGCGTTGATCACGTTGCGACCCTGGTCGACGGGGGCCGTGACGAGCCCGCGAACGTGCAGACACTGTGCAGTGAGTGCCACTTGGACAAGGCGAACGCGGAGCATGCGCTACGCGGGGCGGGTCGGAAGTTCGGGCGGCCTGACCGCCGGAACGACCCGGCCTTCTTTGCGCTCGCCCTGGGCGTGAAACATTTTTTCATATGACCTACCCGCGTGACCAGCTATTTTGTTTCGCGACCAGTGCGCGAACAGGCTGATTAAGCTCTTGCGAACGGCCTTGAACGGTGCTGAACTTGCTGCGAAACAGCCATGACGACGCCGTGGCACGTTACGATCACCGAGTGCATGTCACCGACATTGTGGATGCGTGGTTTGCTTGGTTCTCGGGGCAGAAGCTTGACGAGATGACGATTTTGTTCGGCTGGCCGTTGCTCTACTGGGGACGCCTGGGAAAGTGCCTGGCCTTCCTAGGGGGCGCAACCATTCTGCTGGACGTTATCGGCCCGGAGAAGTTGGGGGAATGGGGCAATCGCTGGAGATACCGCCTAGAACAGCGAGAATGGCGCACCAAATTCATGCTGCCCGTGCTGGCCCTTGCACTGTTTGGAATCCTGACTGTACTGACCATCGTATGGCGGGACGACATCGAGGCGCAATTCCCCATGGTTGCCGACTATTTGATCACGTTCGCCCTTGGGGCTACGATCTTGTTGACGTTGCACTCCATGCGGTTGGCATTTATATGGCTCCTTTACCCTATGATGGCACAAAAAAAGCCCGCGCAGTTCATTCGCTGGCTGGGGATTGCCTTGCTGGCAGTTGGATTCCATTTTGACCTGCTCGCTTCGTAGTGTCTTCGACCTGCACGGCGACATGCTCTCCGACTGGACCGGGGTGAGCCCTCGGTCACTTCTGGGAGCGGATCGCCTCGATCCACTCTGCGAAGGAGCGGGCAAGGTCCTGAATGATGTCACCTGCCCTTCGGACCGCGGGCACATTACCGGCGCGGATGGCGTTTCCCATGTCCAAGATCGCTTCGTGCATCGCGCGGATGACCCCGCCTGTGGTCGCGTTGGCGCTCGCGTTCAAGGCGCTGGGCGAGCGGGTGACGGACATCCTGAACGCGGCGACGTGAGTCATGGGAGCAGGAGCCGCGTAACACCACGTCGATACCTGGGTACTGTCACCCGCCTGCGAGCCACTGAAGCCCCACCACCCATCCCAGGGTGGCGGAGCTTTTTTCGTATACGCACCAAGGCGTTTGTGGTGTGCACACCAAGGGACAGCCGCATTGAGCAAACGGGCGGGGCTTGAGCGTTTGCCTAGGCGGTGCACTCCAAGCCCGGGTAACTGCGGCTCACAGCCACGACGATGAAGCCCAGGAACGGTATTCAGCAGGGGGCTACTGTGCATCATGTCGTTACTCCGATCGGGCGAGCTGGCGGTTGGTTCGCGGTCGTGATCGGAGCCGTGCTCGTCGTGCCCGCGTGCGGTGCTCAGGGGCTCGCTCCGGCTCCGAACATCACCACGGAGACCGCTCCCTCCGACGCCGGAAAGACGTTCAGCGACAGATTCACGGCCGACTCGGCGTCCGCGCCGTGGAAGGGGAGCGTGACCTCCGCGCGTCTGGACGGTCGCGGCGTTCTCGTGGTCACCAGCCTGGTGAAGACCGACAAGGCCACGGCGGTGAAGGTCTGTGACGCCGCGTTCACAGCGGCGAAACCGACCGTGCCGGACTTGATGTCGGTCACGGTCCGCACGACGGCAGACAACTCGATTGTCGGGACGAACACCATGCGCGGCAACAGGTCCTGTCGGGGCTGACGCGTGTCTCAGGGGGAAGTTGGGGACCGCGTCCGCACGACGGCCGACACGGTGAAGGCGGCTCGCGCGGTCGTGCTCGCGGCGCAGGAGCTGGCGGCCGACGCACGCGATGGCCTGGCGCTCGCGCTGGACGGGAGCGAGCCGGAGATCCACGCGGGTGTGGTCGGTGTGCTGACCACCGCCGTGTCCGCGATCGGGGACGCGGCCGACTACGCCGGAGCGCTCAGCGCCGCTCTGATCGCGTTCGCTGATCGAATGGGGACGGGGCGGGGAGCCGGGACGGGATCTGTCGTGGCTCCGGCGGCCTCAGCGCCCGCGCGGCCGGACCCGGCGAAGGCTCCGCCGACGCTGGGACGCTGGAAGGGCAAGACCGCGAAGGAGCATGTGCTCAACGGTGGGGAGGACATCGGCCGGAAACCGCGCGGCAGCAAGTCAATGCCCATCCGACTCGTGGACTCTGTGGAGGAGCTGGACGAGATATTCGCGACGCTGCGTGTGGGTGCTGAGCGGGAGGACATCCCGCACTACAAGGGTCGTATGTACCGATTTCCGGACGGCACCAGGATCGCGTACCGCACGAGCAGCCGTAGCGGCGGAGATAATGACCCAACGATGGATCTTGCGGTCCCCGGTAAGCAGAAGACGACCCTGAAGGTGCATGTGAGCCACGAGGAACAGGACGGCACGTCGTGAACTACGAGGACCTGAAGAAATACGTGGCTGCGTCCTTCGCGTACGACTGGATGACCCTGCTCGACATCGTCGCGTACTTCCATGAGAACGCCGACGAAGACGCGGACCCGACCGACTTGCTGTTGCAGGGCGCAGCCGCCGCCGCACAGCTCGTTCGCGACGGTGCGATGATTCCCGGCGACATCGACGACGGGTTCAAGCCCTGGCCGACCAGCCCGGAGGAGTCCGCCGCGCGAATCGAAGCCGAGACGGCCGAACTAGCGACGCGTACCTATGAACTGAACGTCGGCGAGATCGCGTGGTTCACCGCGCCGGAGGACTTCCCCCGCTAGTGCCACCAACGCCAACGGGCGCACGCTGAGCTGGTCAGCGTGCGCCCGTTTTGCGTTGACTGGCGGTCAGTACGCCTCTAGGGGCGCGTGCGCGTGGTGGGGAGCTGGACGTACTTCGCTCGCCACTGGGCGTAGACCGTCTCCAGGGCCGCGATCAAGCGCGCGATCTCCTCGGGCGCACCACTGACGTGATCCACGGCCTGGACTCGGCCGGGCTCACGGAGTCGATAACCCGCTTCGTGTGCTGAGGGGCTTGTCAGCACTCTTTGTACGGGGACGAAGAAGCGGTCGCGCTGTCACCCGACATGGTCAGCTTGACGCGGTACTCGGCCCGGCCGTGACAACCGAAGTTGAAGATCACGGCCCCGTCCTTGCCGGGTGACTGGCTCTTGGACTCCACCTGGTGCCAGCCGTCCGTCTTCTTCTCCAGCTTTGCCGTGACCTTGCAACCGCCCTTGACCGTCGCACCGACACGCAGCCCCCGGCCGGTCTCACCCGGCGACTTGGAGGTGTGGGTGAAGGTGCAGCTCGCGCGGGCGGACTCGGTGGTCTTGGCAAGGGCGACCGGGGCGCTCCCCAGCGTGACGGCCAGCGCGGCAAGCGCGATTGCGGACACATTTCGTCGCATGTCGAAACCTTCGGGAAATAGGCGGTACGAGGACGGTTCTCGGGTGACTCGGCCGAAGCGGGTGTTGAACAGCAGTTCACTGAACTCGGCATCAAGTCTGGCGTTGCCGCAGGCCCGTGTCTGCGGGGCCAGCACCTCAATGCGCAGGGGTGCTAGCCGGTGCACGAGTCCCTCGACAGCCGTGAAGCCAGTTTCAAGCCGGACGTGGTGGTCGATAGTCATGTCGCTTTCCATTGGGCACCAATCCGGGGGAAGCGGCCCGTCGGACACTTCCAACGACGCACCCGCAGTGCCTTCCAACTCCTACCGATGCTCTGAGCTGCGATTGCGCTCGCCTAGGAGGGCACTGGAAAGGTCAGCGCCGCGCCGGGGAAGGGACCTGGCAGGATCGACGGCGCGATGAGCGTGAGACTGGATCCAGAGGTGATGGTCGGCTGGTTCGACCAGGTGGCCCGCGACCTGCCGTGGCGACGGCCCGACTGCGGTGCCTGGGGGGTGTTGGTCAGCGAGATCATGCTCCAGCAGACCCCGGTCAACCGGGTGCAGCCGATCTGGCTGGAGTGGATGGAGCGCTGGCCGACGCCCTCGGCGCTGGCCGCGGCGAGCCAGGGCGACGTGGTCCGTGCCTGGGGCAAGCTCGGTTACCCGCGCCGGGCGCTGCGGCTGCACGCGGCGGCGACGGCGATCACGACCGACCACAACGACATCGTTCCGTCCGATGTGGACACTCTGTTGTCGTTGCCGGGCATCGGTGAGTACACCGCGCGCGCCGTGGCGGCCTTCGCCTACGGGCAGCGCTGCCCCGTGGTGGACACCAACGTCCGCCGCGTGGTCGCCCGTGCGGTGCACGGCGCGGGCGACGCGGGACCGCCGTCGACCAAGCGCGACCTCGCCGACGTGGAAGTCTTGCTGCCCAAGGAAGACAGCTTCGCGGCGCGCTACTCGGCCGCGCTGATGGAGCTGGGCGCGATCGTGTGCGTAGCCCGCACTCCGCGCTGCGCGGACTGTCCGGTCTTCGACACCTGCGCGTGGCAGCACGCGGGACGCCCGGCCTACGCCGGCCCGGCCAAGGCGGTGCAGAAGTTCGCGGGCACCGACCGCCAGGTCCGCGGGCGCCTCCTGGACGTGCTCCGCGACGCCCCCGGCCCCGTCACCCGCGCCCAACTGGACGCCGCCTGGTCCGACCCTGGCCAACGCGACCGCTGCCTGGACTCCCTCCTGGTCGACGGCCTGATCGAACAAACCCCCAACGGCCTCTTCTCCCTCCCCGGCGACCACTGAGCCCCCTCCCCCGCCATTCGCGGGCTTATGGACGTGTTCAGAGCTCCGGAGAGGTCCATAAGCCCGCGAATGGCACGATCGGGGGCGTGGGTGATGTGGTGCGGGTGTTCTTCGACGGTGAGGCGGAGGTCGCGGTCAAGGGGTTGTGGCGGAGGCTGAGCGCGGCGGGGGTTCCGACGCCGAGCGACCAGCGGCCGCATCTGACCCTGGCGGCGGCGAGCGCGATCCCGCAGCGGACGAGGGGCGAGCTGCGGGACGAGCTGGGCATGCTCGCGATGCCGTCGCTGTGGCTTCGGACGCTCGGCACGTTCACGTCGACGGAGAGCGTGCTGATGCTCGGCGCGGTCGTGGACGGCGAGCTGCTCGCGGTGCACTCCACCGTGCACGACGTGTTGGCGGGCAAGGTGAAGAACCCGTCGGCGTACTACCTGCCGGGGTCGTGGCTGCCGCACTGCGTGCTCGCCCAGGGCTGCTCCGACGCCGAGGTCGTCACCGGGTTCACCGCGTTGCACCCGGTTGAGCCGATCCGGGCCGACGTCGCCGAGATCGCGATCGTGAACACGCGCACGGGTGAGGCAGAGGTGCTGCTCTAGCGGCCGAGCACCTCGGAGAGAAACGCTTCCACCGCGCCTCGGTACACGTCCGGGCGGTCGCGGTGCACGACGTGGCCCGCCCCCTCCACCAGTACGTACCTGGCGTCCGGCGCGCGGTCGGCGAGCTCGCGGATCTGGCCGGGTGGCATGGCGGTGTGCTCGGCCTCGATCGCCAGCAGCGGGCAGCGCACGCCGGCGACGGAGGACCAGTACGAGCGCCTCCCCCACTCCGCCGCGATCACGTAGAGGTCTTCGAGGTCGGCGAGCAGGTGGTAGCCGTCGGCGCGCTCCGTGACGCACTCGGTGAAGTAGTCGCCGACCGGTCCACCGCCGAAGAACGAACGCACGTGGTCGAGGGCCTGGAACGGCACCGGCCACGAGTCGAAGTAGTCCCGCCAGACGTCCACCGTCTTGCCGCGCTGGTCGGGTGCCATGTCCTCGACCACGACCGCGCTCACCAGCTCCGGGTGGTGCGCGGCGAGCACCCACGCGTGCAGTCCGCCCATCGAGTGCCCGATCACCACGGCGGGGCCGAGCTCGGTGAGCAGCTCCGCGGCGTCGGCGACGAAGTCCTCGGTGCTGACCGTGGTGAAACCCCGGTGCGGGCTGTGGCCGTGGCCGCGCTGGTCCAGGCCGTAGACCCGGCCGTAGCGCTGGAGCCACCGCGCGACGGGCCACCACGTCCGAGCCCGCCCCATCAGCCCGTGCAGCAACAGGATCGGCTGGCCGGAGCCACCGAAGTCGACCACATCGCGGCGTTGCACACATCGAGATCTACCACGCGGGACGGATACGCTGGGAACCATGGCCGTTGTGAAGATCAACGCGATCGAGGTTCCCGAGGGCGCGGGCCCCGAGCTGGAGAAGCGCTTCGCCGCGCGGCTGGGCGCGGTGGACAACTCCCCCGGCTTCCTGGGCTTCGAGCTGCTCCGCCCGGTCGCGGGCGAGAACCGCTACTTCGTGGTCACGCACTGGGAGACCGACGAGGACTTCCGGAACTGGATGGGCGGCTCCGCGAAGGAGGCGCACGCGGGCGAGCGGGCGAAGCCGGTCGCGTCCGGCTCCAGCCTGCTGGAGTTCGAGGTCGTGCTGGGCTCCAAGCCCGATGCCGGGAACTGACGAGGCACTGCGGCGGGCCGCTGCCCTGCTCGACGAGGCCGAGGCGCTGCTGGTCTGCGCCGGAGCGGGCATGGGCGTGGACAGCGGCCTGCCGGACTTCCGCGGCGGCGAGGGGTTCTGGCGCGCCTACCCGCCGTACGAGCGGCTCGGCCTGCGCTTCGAGGAGCTCGCCGACCCGGTGCACTTCTCGGCCGATCCCGAGTTGGCGTGGGGCTTCTACGGCCACCGCATGCACCTCTACCGCGACACCGTTCCGCACCAGGGCTTCGAGATCCTGCGCCGCTGGGGTTCGGAGCTCCCAGGCGGGGTCCGGGTGTTCACGTCCAATGTGGACGGTCAGTTCCAGCGCGCGGGCTTCGCCGAGGACCTCATCGCCGAGTGCCACGGCTCGATCCACCACCTCCAGTGCGTGTTCCCCTGTTCCCGGCGCATCCGCCCCGCCGACGACCTCGACGTGCCGGTCGATCCGGGAACGATGCGCGCGAGCGCCCCGCTGCCGGAGTGCCCGGACTGCGGCGACCTGGCACGGCCGAACATCCTGATGTTCGGCGACGGCCACTGGGTGCCCGATCGCGGCCAGGCGCAGCTCGACGCGCTCAACGCGTGGCGCAGGGGCCTGCACGGCAAGCGCCTCGTGGTCGTCGAGATCGGTGCCGGACAAGCCATCCCCACCGTGCGCAGGTACGCCGAACTGGCCAGCGCGGCTTCACAATCGCTCATCAGGATCAATTCGCGCGAAGCCGAAGTTCGACATGGCCGAGGCGTGTCGATTCCGGCGAACGCGCTGACCACGCTCACGCGGTTGGATGCAATACGTTCTGCGTAATGTGCAGGTTCAGACAGGGATAACGGTCACTAACCGTGGGAGTTCGTGGGCGGTAAGTAGCCGACCCGCCCCCTCCACCACGGCCGAGTGACGGATGGACCCACAGAATCGCTGATCGCAGGGAATTCGACCCAGACCGAAACCAGGGACACCAGGGGCATCAAAACCGCAGTTCAGGGCCGGGACAAAGATCGCAAGTCGAGTGCTGCAAACGCCAAACTCCAGTGAAGATATATTGACGTTATCTCCCGCCTGTGAGCCATCGGGCAGTCGAACCGACACTCCGGATCATCCCGAAGCACCACCCCTCACCAGCCACAGCGCAATGCAAGGTAAGTTTCAAACCACTGATACCGTCCTGCGGTTAACTTCTCACGAATCTCCGGATAGCGTCGTTACCAGTTGGTGATCCGGAGCGGATCACGAGATCGAGGAGAAGTGTGATGCGCAAGCAGGCAACGGTCCTGGGCCTGGCGGCCCTCGTCGCGGGTGCGACCCTCCTGGCGCCGGGTACCGCCCTCGCGTCGAGCTCGAACTGCCAGACGCACAGCAACGGCAAGGTCTGCGCGCACAAGACCGGCAACCAGATCGAGGTCACCTACACCAAGACCAGCGGCGGCGAGGTCTGGGTCAAGCTCGGCTACCGCCAGGGCAGCTCCTACAAGTGGGACAGCACCTACCGGCCGGCGCGCTCGGGCCAGAGCCAGACCGTGAAGCTGTCCTTCAGCCACGTCGCCAACACCTGCGTCCAGGGCGCGGTGCTGCCCGAGGGCTCCGAGGTGGCCAACGCGCTGAAGTCCAAGAGCTTCTGCCCCTGATCGATCAGCCGCGTGCCAGCCTGACCTCGGCCAGCACCGCGTGGTGGTCCGTCCCAGGGACCGCCGCCGTGCTGAAGGACTCCACGAGGAAGTTCTTGTCGTCCACCAGGACGTGGTCGAGCGCGACGAGGGCGGGCACGTAACGCACGTTGGTGGGCCAGGTCGGGGTCAGCCCGGCCCCGACCTGTTCCGCCGCGTCGAGATAGCCCTGGTTGAGCAGCCCCCGGAACGACGAGTGGTCGAGCGAGGCGTTGAAGTCCCCGGCCAGGATCCTCGGGGTCCGCCTGGCGTCGGGCACCGGCAGCCCGGCCAGGTCGCGCAGCCACGGCTCGGTTCCCCTGGGCCCCACCGGGTACCACGGGTGTACCGAGACGATCTCCACGTCCGGCTCGTTCGGCAGGTCGACGAGCGCGGCGGGATGCTCCGCCGTGGTCGGCTTGGTGATCACCTTCTCCCGCAACGGGAACCGGGACGCCAGCCCACCCCCGACCGCACCCGGCTGGGCCTTGAAGACCCTGTGCGGCAACACTTCCGCCAACCCGGCCGCGTCGAGCGCGCGTTCCGCGCCCGGGGTCAGCTCCTGGATGCTGAGCAGGTCGACCGCGCGCTCCCGGACCAGGCGCACCACTGCCGCCGCGTCGCCCCGGTCCATCGAGATGTTGACGCTGAGCACTCGCAGGACCTGACCGGTGCCGTTGGGGCGCGCCGCCGCCATGGTGCGCGGTGCGACCACGGTGACGAGCAGAACCGTCAGCAGCAACGAGACCAGCCCGACGATCCACCTGCGCGTGAAGAGCAGGATCGCGGTGAGCACAGCCCCCAACGGCAGCGCGTAGGGCGTCAGCGCCACCGCCGCGACCGAGATGCCGTGCCCACCGTCCAGGCCGAGCAGCCGGAGCAGGCTCACCGCGAAGTAGGGCACCACGAACAGCCACAGCAGGAGGCCGACCGCCACGCCACCGCGGGTGCGCCGCATCGGCTCCGCCGGGCGTTCGACGGCGTGAGCGGGGTAGGTCGTCTCCGGGCGCACGTCTCCAGAGTGCCCGAAACGCCGATGGGGCGGGTGCGTTCTCCGCACCCGCCCCATCGGTTGTCGCTGTTGTTGCTCGGTCCGGCGCCTTACTCGGCGTCGCCGTCGGCGACGACGTCGACCGGCGGCGCGTCCGGCACCGTCACACCGCGGGACTCACCGCGGAAGACGAACCGGGCGCGGTCGTCCGAGCCCTCGCCGTCCCACTCCTCGACGTCGCCGAGGATGATCTGGCCGGGGGCCAGCTCGCCGAACAGGATCTTCTCCGACAGCTGGTCCTCGATCTCGCGCTGGATGGTCCTGCGCAGCGGCCGGGCACCGAGCACCGGGTCGAACCCGCGCTTGGCCAGCAGCTTCTTGGCCAGCGGGGTGAGCTCCAGCGCCATGTCCTTGTTGCGCAGCTGGACCTCGACCCGGTTGATCATCAGATCCACCATCTGGATGATCTCGTCCTGGGTGAGCTGGTGGAAGACGATGATGTCGTCGATCCGGTTCAGGAACTCCGGGCGGAAGTGCTTCTTCAGCTCGTCGTGGACCTTCTGCTTCATCCGCTCGTAGTTCGAGCCGTCCGTGTTGCTGCTGGCGAAGCCGAGGCCGACGGCCTTGGAGATGTCCTGCGTGCCCAGGTTCGAGGTGAAGATGATCACGGTGTTCTTGAAGTCCACCGTGCGGCCCTGACCGTCGGTCAGGCGGCCGTCCTCCAGCACCTGGAGCAGCGTGTTGTACACCTCCTGGTGCGCCTTCTCGATCTCGTCGAAGAGCACGACGGAGAACGGCTTGCGGCGCACCTTCTCGGTGAGCTGGCCGCCCTCCTCGTACCCGACGTAGCCGGGAGGGGCACCGAAGAGCCGCGACGCGGTGTACCGGTCGTGGAACTCGCCCATGTCGATCTGGATGAGCGCGTCGTCGTCGCCGAACAGGAAGTTCGCCAGCGCCTTGGACAGCTCGGTCTTACCGACACCGGACGGGCCGGCGAAGATGAACGAGCCGGACGGGCGCTTCGGGTCCTTCAGACCGGCGCGGGTGCGGCGGATCGCCTGGGAGACCGCCTTGACGGCCTCCTTCTGACCGATGATCCGCTTGTGCAGCTCGTCCTCCATGCGGAGCAGACGCGAGGTCTCCTCCTCGGTGAGCTTGAAGACGGGGATGCCGGTCCAGTTGGCCAGCACCTCGGCGATCTGCTCGTCGTCGACCTCCGCGACGACGTCCAGGTCACCGGCCTTCCACTGCTTCTCCCGCTCCGACTTCTGGCCGAGCAGCTGCTTCTCGGAGTCGCGGAGCTTAGCGGCCCGCTCGAAGTCCTGCGCGTCGATCGCGGACTCCTTCTCCCGGCGCACGTCGGCGATCTTCTCGTCGAACTCGCGCAGGTCCGGCGGAGCCGTCATCCTGCGGATGCGCATCCGGGCGCCGGCCTCGTCGATCAGGTCGATCGCCTTGTCCGGCAGGTAGCGGTCGTTGATGTAGCGGTCCGCGAGGGTGGCGGCGGCCACCAGCGCGGAGTCGGTGATCGAGACGCGGTGGTGCGCCTCGTACCGGTCCCGCAGCCCCTTGAGGATCTCGATCGTGTGCTCCAGCGAGGGCTCGCCCACCTGGATCGGCTGGAAACGGCGCTCCAGCGCGGGGTCCTTCTCGACGTACTTGCGGTACTCGTCGAGGGTGGTCGCACCGATCGTCTGCAGCTCGCCGCGAGCCAGCATCGGCTTGAGGATGCTCGCCGCGTCGATCGCGCCCTCGGCGGCGCCGGCGCCGACCAGGGTGTGGATCTCGTCGATGAACAGGATGATGTCGCCGCGGGTCTTGATCTCCTTGAGCACCTTCTTCAGGCGCTCCTCGAAGTCACCGCGGTAGCGCGAGCCGGCCACGAGGGAGCCGAGGTCAAGCGTGTAGAGCTGCTTGTCCTTCAGCGTCTCGGGCACCTCGCCCTTCACGATGCGCTGGGCGAGGCCCTCGACGACGGCGGTCTTGCCGACGCCGGGCTCACCGATCAGCACGGGGTTGTTCTTGGTGCGGCGGGACAGCACCTGCATGACCCGCTCGATCTCCTTCTCGCGCCCGATGACCGGGTCGAGCTTGCCCTCGCGGGCGGAGGAGGTCAGGTTCCTGCCGAACTGGTCGAGGACCAGCGAGGAGGACGGAGTGCCCTCGCCGCGGCCACCGCCGGACTCGGCCGGCTCCTTGCCCTGGTAGCCCGACAGCAGCTGAAGGACCTGCTGGCGGACGCGATTGAGGTCAGCACCAAGCTTGACCAGCACCTGCGCCGCGACGCCCTCGCCCTCACGGATCAGCCCGAGCAGGATGTGCTCGGTGCCGATGTAGTTGTGGCCGAGCTGCAGCGCCTCACGCAGCGACAGTTCGAGCACCTTCTTCGCCCGAGGCGTGAAGGGGATGTGCCCACTGGGGGCCTGTTGTCCCTGGCCGATGATCTCCTCGACCTGCTGGCGTACCCCTTCGAGCGCGATACCCAGCGACTCCAACGCCTTGGCGGCGACACCCTCACCCTCGTGGATCAAGCCCAAGAGGATGTGCTCGGTGCCGATGTAGTTGTGGTTCAGCATCCTGGCCTCTTCCTGAGCCAGGACGACCACCCGCCTTGCGCGGTCGGTGAATCTTTCGAACATTCGCACTCCCTGCCGCACTTTGGGACCGGCACCGTATGACCACTGTAGTCGCCTGGCCAGTCGCGCTCGGTTCCCGGCATGACTCCGGTGAACCGGCCGTCCCCTCCCGACACCACGCTCAACGTGCTCGGACGCGGCAGGATTCCGCCAACCCGGTGGTGTCCGCTCAGCGCGAACAACGAACCGTCGACCCGCGTGTTGGCTGGACCACCCTTGCGGAGCAACGCGGCGTGACGATATGTAAGGTTAGGCAAGCCTGACCGGGTTGCCGAATCGATATACCGGCGACACACGCCGAGCACGCAGGAGCCGCCATGCCGCGCACCGCCACCTCCGCCGCCGGGGCGCGCGGGTGACCGTGACCGCGGGCCTGGGCCCGATCGACACCGTGGACGACGGGCGCGGCCCGCTCGCCAGGACCCTGGACCGGGTCGGCGCGGTGCCCGCGATCGAGGTCAGGCACGGCCTTCCTGACACCGGCGAGCAGTGGATCGGCTGCGCGGAGGTCCTCGGCGACCCTGCGGTGTTCGACCGCTGGCGCAAGCGGCTCGCCGACTGGCTGAGCGAGCGGCACAAGGGCCAGATCCCGGAGCGCACCACCTCCGGCTACATCATGTCCTGGTACCTCCAGGTCCCCGGCTTCCTCGCGGGCCTGCTGTTCCACACCGCCCGCAGGGTCCCGTCGCTGCGCCCGCGCGACATCGCCTTCCGGCTCTCCGGCGACCGGCCGCACCCGGACGGCATCGCCCTGCTCAGCGACGAGTTCGCCTGCCTGCCCGACGACCCGGAGTCGCACCGGCCCGAAGCCACCACGGTCGCCGACGACCGCGCGCTGGCGGCGCTGCTGCGCGCCCGCTACACCGCGCACGCGGCGAAGTTCGTGACCGCCTTCGGTCCCGGCACCCGCTTCGGCAGGCGCACGCTGTGGGCCGCGGCGACGGACGCGTTGGACAGCGCGGGCTGGCTGGCCGGCCGCAGCTGCGGCGACGAGGGCGCGGGCGTCGCGGACTCCGCGCTGCTGCTGCCCACCGCCGAGGAGCCGCTGACCTCCGCGTCGACCCTGCGCGCGATCACGGGCGAGAACGCAACGGTGTGGACCCGCCGCCGCGAGAGCTGCTGCTTCCACTTCGCGTTGCCGGACCAGCCCGCCTGCACGACCTGCCCCCGCCTCACCGAGGACGAGCGAGCGGTCCGCGCACTCAGCCGCTGACAGCCTCAGCGCTTACCGCTGCATGGTGTCGTCGGTGAGGGCGGCGGAGTCGACCCGAACCCGGTGCCTGCTGCCGATCGGGACGACCAGCGGAGTGCCCGCGACCGGGTCCTCCACCACACGGGCCTCCAGGTCGAAGACGTCGCTGAGCAGCTGTTCGGTCAGCACGTCCTTGGGGTCGCCCTGCGCGACGATCTTGCCGGCCCGCATCGCGATCAGCCGGTCGGAGTACCTGGCAGCCAGGTTCAGGTCGTGCAGCACCATGATCACCGTGCGGCCCGCCTGGTCGTGCAGCTGCTGCACCAGGTCGAGCACGTCGACCTGGTGGGCCAGGTCGAGGTAGGTGGTGGGCTCGTCCAGCAGCAGCAGGTCGGTGCCCTGGGCCAGCGCCATCGAGATCCACGCGCGCTGCCGCTGGCCACCGGAGAGCTGGTCGAGGGTGCGCTCGGAGAACTCCAGCATCCCGGTCATCCGCAGCGCCTCGGACACCGCGCCCTCGTCGTCGGAGGACCACTGCCGGTACCAGGCCTGGTGCGGGTGCCTGCCGCGGGCGACCAGGTCGCCGACGGTCAGCCCGTCCGGGGCCACCGGGGTCTGCGGCAGCACACCGACGATCTTGGCGACCTCGCGCGTCGGGGTCTTGTCGATGCGCTTGCCGTCCAGCAGGACGTGGCCCTCCTGCGGCGCGAGCAGGCGACCGAGCGCGCGCAGCAGCGTGGACTTGCCGCAGCCGTTGGGGCCGATCACCGCGGTGATCGTGCCGTTGATGACGTCCAGGTCCAGGTCCTCGACGACGCGGTTCTCGCCGTAGCCGAGGCTGAGCCCCTCGGCACGGAGCCGCACCGGGCCGGGGGCCGTCTCCATAGAAGCTGTCATCGCGGTGCCTCCGCCGAGCGAGTCGAGTGGGTCATGTCCGGACCTCCCGGTAGCGGCGGACCAGGAGGTACATCAGGTACGGCGCGCCGAGCACCGCGGTCACGATGCCCACCGGCAGCTCGATCGAGCCGAAGGCCGTGCGGGCGATGACGTCGGCGAGCACCGTGAGGGCGGCGCCGAGCACCGCGGAGCCCACCAGCGGTGGCTGGGGGGTGCCTGCCATGCGCATGGCGATCTGCGGGGTGGCCAGCGCCACGAACTCCACCGGCCCCGCCGAAGCGGTCGCGGTGGCGGCCAGCGCGACCGCGATCAGGATCAGCGCGGCGCGGGCCCGGTTGACCCGGATGCCCAGCCCGCGCGCGGTGTCGTCGCCGAACTGCAGGCCGCCGAGCGGGCGGGCGGTGAACAGCGCGAGCGGCACCAGCACCAGCAGGGCCAGCGCCACCGGCATGACGTGCTCCCAGCCCCGGCCGTTGAGGCTGCCGGTGATCCACACCATCGCCCGGCCCGCGTCGGCCACCTCGGACAGGGTCAGCAGGTAGAACTTGACCGCCACCAGCACCGCGGTGATCCCCAGGCCGACCAGCACCAGCCGGTAGCCGTCGATGCCGCGCTGCCAGGCGATGACGAACACCAGGACCGCGGCGACCAGGCCACCGCCGAGCGCCGCCGCGGGCAGCCCGAACTCGGCGATGTCGCCGCTGATCCCGCCCGCGCTGCCGCCGAGCATGATCACCGCGACCGCGCCGACGCCGGCGCCCGCGGTCACCCCGAGGATGTCCGGGCTGGCCAGCGGGTTGCGGGCGATGGACTGGGTGATCGCGCCCGCGAGCGCAAGGGCACCGCCGACCAGCGCTCCGGTGAGCGCTCGCGGCAGCCGCAGCTCCAGCACGATGTAGGCGTGCGTGTCGTCGCCGCCACCGAGGAGCACCGCGAGCACGTCGCCGACGCTGATCGGGAAGTCGCCTCGGCCGAGGTTGACCGCCATGGCCAGCAGCAGCAGGCCGATGCCGACCACCGGCACCATCACCGGCCGCAGCCGGACCATCCACGAGGCGGGACCGACGCGCAGCGCCGGACGGCCCGGGATGGAGGTCTCCCGCTGGAGCAGAGGCCTCACAGCCGCACCATCCTCTTGCGCCGGACCAGGAACAGGAAGAACGGGGCGCCGACCAGCGCGAGCATGATGCCGACCTGCAGCTCTCCCGGTCGCGCGACGACCCGGCCGAGCACGTCGGAGGCCAGCAGCAGCACCGCGCCGAGCAGCCCGGAGTACGGCAGCAGCCAGCGGTAGTCCGGGCCGGTGACCGCCCGCGCCATGTGCGGCACGATCAGACCGACGAAGCCGATCGGACCGCAGGCGGACACCGCGGCGCCGGTGAGCAGCGTGACCGCCGCGATGCCGACGACCCTGGTCCGCACGACGCTCTGCCCGAGCGAGCGGGCGACGTCCTCGCCGAGGGACAGCGCGTTCAGCCCCGGCGAGTTGACCAGCGCCAGCACCAGGCCCGCCGCCAGGAACGGCAGCACCTGCACGACGATCTCGGGGTCCCTGCCGGAGAGCGAGCCGGAGCGCCAGAACCGGAACGCCTCCAGGCTCTGCGCGTCCAGCAGCACCAGCGCCGAGGTCAGCGCGTAGAGCAGCGCGCTCAGCGCCGCCCCCGCCAGCGCGAGGGTGACCGGCGTGGGACCGCCCTTGCCGACAGAGCCGAGCGCGAACACCGCGACCGTGGCGACCAGGGCTCCCGCGAAGCCGAACCAGACCAGCGTGTAGAGGTCGTCGGTGCCGGTCAGGAAGATCGAGAGCACGATGGCGAAGGCCGCGCCCTGGTTGACGCCGAGCAGGCCGGGATCGGCGATCGGGTTGCGGGTGTGGCCCTGCATGAGCGCGCCCGCGACCCCGAGCGCGATGCCGACGACCAGGCCGAGCATGGTCCTGGGCACCCGCAGCGAACCGACCACGATGTCGTCCTCGGTCCCGGTCGGGCTGACCAGGGCGTGCCAGACGTCGGCGAGCGCGATGGGCTTGGAGCCGATGGCGATGCTGGCCAGCACGGTCACGACCAGTGCGGCGAGGAGCAGGAGCAGGCCGGTGAGCCTGCGACGGCGGCGGCGAACGGTGGCGTCGGGATCCCCGGGGGAGCCGACACCCGACCGGAGGAAGCGCCGTGACCGCTGTGGCGTCGCCACGGTCACACTGCGTTCCAAGGAACATCTCCTTCCCTCTGGTCCGTTCGCCCGTCAAGGTTAGGCCGACCTAGCGTTAGTCAGGCAAGCCTAACCGAACTGTGGAGGAACCTTGACCAGAGCGTTGTTGGCGAGACGGGGCCTCGCCGGCTTGATGATCATCGCCGCCGCGACCGCCGTCGTCGCCTGCGGCCCCGCTCCCGCACCGCAGGGCGGTGCCCCGTCCGGGCAGGCCGCGCAGTCCGCCGGGTTCCCCAGGACGGTCAAGCACGCGATGGGCGAGACCACCGTTCCCGCCGCGCCGAAGCGCGTCGCCGCGCTGGACGCCAGCTTCGTCGACGCCGCCATCGCCCTGGAGGCCGAGGTCGTCGCCTTCACCAGCTACCGCTCGATCGGCGACACCGTGCCCGCCTACCTCGGCGAGCCGGGCAAGCGGCTCAGCGCGGGCGCGAAGGCGGTCGGCCCGCTCGCCGCGCCCAAGATCGAGCTGATCCTGAACCAGAAGCCCGACCTGATCCTCTCCGCGAAGGTCCGGCACGAGCAGATCTACGGCCAGCTCAGCGCGAAGGTCCCGACGGTGTTCAGCGACACCACCGGGCCCACCTGGAAGGAGAACATCCGGCTGGTCGGCCGCGCCCTCGGCAAGGAGGACCTGGCCGAGAAGAAGATCAAGGACTACGAGGACCGGGCGCGCCGGATCGGCGACGCGATCCGGGCCAAGGAGGGCCGCAACCCCACCGTCTCCATCGTGCGCTTCGTCGACGGCCCGACCCGGCTCTACCAGCAGGCCAGCTTCTCCGGGATCGTGATGAAGGACGCGGGCCTGGCCCGGCCGCCCGCCCAGGCCGCGAACTCCTTCGCCGCCGAGATCAGCGAGGAGCGGATCAGCGACGCCGACGCCGACAAGATCTTCGTGGCCACCTACCCGGACGAGAAGGGCGCGTCGGCCAGCACCAGGCAGCGGTTCGAGACCAACCCGCTGTGGCGCCCGCTCGCGGGCAAGGCGGTCGAGGTCGAGGACCTGACCTGGGTGACCGCGGTCAGCCTGCAGGGCGCGCACATCATCCTCGACGACCTCGCCAAGGCCTTCGGCGTGGATCCCGCCAAGAGCTAGGTCGTGTCCTGCACGTGGTGACACCGCCTCACCCCCCTGGCGCCCTCCACCCACGTGCCCCTCATTTCGCGTTTTGCCACCTTGACGCGCGAAAGAGCGCTCCCAAGTCGCGTCAAGGTGACAAAACGCGACAACCCCGACCACGCCAGCCGGCTCACGCGTGCACGGGGGTGCGGGGCGCCGCCAGCGCGGGGCATCGGGACGACTTGCCGGACAGGCGCTAGTCACGCGACGGTTCCGGCTGCGTTGCGGCTCACCCGCCGCGCATCGCCGAAAGTTAGGGCAACCTATCCTCACTGGGAACCGGATGACGACTTTGGGAGGACAGTTGAGGACAAGGGCGCTGTTGGCTCGGCGCGCGTTCGCCGGAGTGGCCGCCGTGACCGTCGCGGTCGTCGTGGCCGGGTGCGGCGGCGGTGCCGCTCCGAGCTCGCCGGCACCGGGCTCCGGACAGGCGGAGGCGGGTTTCCCCAGGACGGTCAAGCACGCGATGGGCGAGACCACCATTCCCACCGCGCCGAAGAAGGTCGCGGCGCTGGACAGCAGCTACGTGGACGCGGCGTTCGCGCTGGAGACCGAGGTCGTCGCGTTCACGCTGTTCCCGCTGACCGGGGACAAGTTCCCGGACTACCTCAAGGCCGACGCCGCCGTCTACGGCCGCAACGCCAAGGCGGTCGGCTCTCTGGAGCAGCCCAAGGTCGAGGAGACCCTGGCGCTCAACCCGGACCTGATCGTCTCGGCCAAGGTCCGGCACGAGCAGCTCTACGGGCAGCTGTCCGCGCGCAAGCCCACGATCTACAGCCAGACCACCGGGCTGACCTGGAAGGACAACATCCGCCTCCTCGGCACCGCGCTCGGCAAGGAGGAGCTGGCCGACAAGAAGATCAAGGCCTACGAGGAGCGGGCCCGCAAGGTCGGCGACGCGATCCGGGCCAAGGCGGGCAAGAACCCGACCATCTCGGTCGTGCGCTTCGTCAACGGCCCGACCCGGCTCTACACGCCGAACAGCTTCGTCGGCATCGTGCTGAAGGACGCCGGCCTGGCCCGGCCCGCCTCGCAGGACGACTCCAAGGCCAAGGACATCTCGGTGAACGTCTCGGAGGAGCGCATCCTGGACGCGGACGCCGATCACGTCTTCGTATCGGTTTTCCCCGATGCCAAGGGTGACGCGGCGAAGGCCAAGGAGAAGTACCTGGCGAACCCGCTGTGGAAGCAGATCAAGGGCCAGGTCACCGAGGTCCAGGACGGCACCTGGATCGCGTCGGTGAGCCTGCAGGGGGCGCACGCCGTCCTCGACGACCTCGCCAAGGCCTTCGGCGTGGATCCCGCCAGGAGCTGATTCGCCCCGCGGGCACAAACACGAGGACCCCTTCAGCAGTTCGGGGCTGCTGAAGGGGTCCTTTTGCGCATCTGCACCGGGTTTTCCCAGTACGAGGGGATGACTTCAGTTTTCGTTGTGGTAGGACTCCAGCACGTCGGCCGGGATACGGCCGCGGTCGGAGACCTTCATGCCGCGCTTACGCGCCCACTCCCGAATTGCCTGGTTCTGCTCGCGGTCCGCGGCCGCGGGACGGCCCGGACGTGCGGCGGAACGCCCACCGGCGGAACGACGCCGACCACCGACACGACGCGCACTGCCGATGAAGTC
Organism: Allokutzneria oryzae; assembly: GCF_042429765.1. Classification (NCBI taxonomy): domain Bacteria; kingdom Bacillati; phylum Actinomycetota; class Actinomycetes; order Pseudonocardiales; family Pseudonocardiaceae; genus Allokutzneria; species Allokutzneria oryzae. Next base: position 142,926 of record NZ_JBHLZU010000018.1, read on the forward strand.
CGCCAGCGAGTCACGCAGCTTTCCAGCGTTGCCACTGGAAAGGTCGATCTCGTACGAGACCCCGTCGATCGCAAACTCGACAGTCTCCTCGGCCTCGGAACCGTCGAGGTCGTCCACCAAGGTCCGGATGACCTTCTCAGCCATGCGTCTTCCTTCCCTGAAATCCGGCGACATGCTGTTCCGGATGCGTTCCCAGTCGCCAGCTCGGCAACGAGACTATGCGCGACATTAGCGTAGCTCTACTCAAAAGAGCAGACGTCGCTCGGTCTCAAAGTGGTGAACGTCATTCAGGTCGTACAAGTGGGAACAGGATCGTCTCCCGGATACCGAGGCCGGTCAGGGCCATCAACAGCCGGTCCATGCCCATTCCCATGCCGCCGCTCGGTGGCATTCCGTACTCAAGCGCACGCAAGAAGTCCTCGTCCAGGCGCATAGCCTCGTCATCTCCGGAGGCTGCCAGGCGGGCCTGGTCCTCGAAGCGCTGGCGCTGCACAACCGGATCGACCAGTTCGGAGTAACCGGTGGCCAACTCGAAGCCGCGCACGTAGAGGTCCCACTTTTCCGTGAGGCCCGGCGTGCTTCGGTGCTGACGGGTCAGCGGCGCGGTCTCGGTTGGGAAGTCACGGACAAAGGTAGGCGCATGCAAGTGGTCTCCCACCAGGTGCTCCCAAAGCTCCTCGACCAGCTTTCCGTGGCCGAGCGCCGGGTCGGTGGAGATACCGTGCGTTTCCGCGTGCTTACGCAGCAGGTCCACCGAGGTGTTCGGAGTGACCTCCTCGCCAAGGGCCTCCGACAGCGAGCCGTACATCGTAATTGCGGTCCACTCGCCGGAGAGGTCGTACTCCGTGCCGTCGGCCAGCGTCGCCACGTGCGAGCCGAATACCGACTGGGCGGCTTCTTGGATCAACTCCCTGGTCAGCACGCCGATGGTGTCATAGGAACCGTAGGCCTCGTAGGCCTCCAGCATCGCGAACTCCGGCGAGTGCGAGGAGTCCATGCCCTCGTTTCGGAAGTTGCGGTTGATCTCAAAGACCTTCTCGATACCACCGACGACGCACCGCTTGAGGTAGAGCTCCGGCGCGATTCGGAGGTACAGATCGGTGTCCATGGCATTGGAGTGCGTGACGAATGGCCTAGCGGATGCACCCCCATGCAGGGTCTGCAACATCGGCGTTTCGACCTCAAGGAATCCACGCCGGTGGAACGACTCGCGCAGTGAACGCATGACGCCGGAGCGCAGGCGAACGGTATCCCTGGCCTGCGGGCGCAGCAGAAGATCGACGTAACGCTGCCGGACGCGGGTCTCCTCGGAGAGCTCCTTGTGCGCGACGGGCAGCGGCCGCATGGTCTTCGCGGCCATTTGCCATTCGGTGACCATCACGGACAATTCACCACGACGCGAGGTGGCGACCTCACCGCGCACGAACACGTGGTCACCGAGGTCGACATCGCTCTTCCACGCGGCAAGGGCCTCGGCGCCGACGCGATCAAGGCTGAGCATCGCCTGGAGTTCGACGCCGTCGCCCTCGCGCAGAGTCGCGAAACAGAGCTTGCCGGTGTTGCGCACGAACATCACGCGCCCGGTGACCCCGACGACCAGGCCCGTCGCGGTGTCCGGCGCGAGATCCGGATATGCCTCACGAATCTCGCGCAACGTGTGCGTGCGGTCGAGAACGACGGGATACGGGTCCACGCCTGCCTCCAGCAGGCGTTCCCGCTTTTCCCGGCGTACTCGCATCTGCTCCGGCAGATCGTCTTCGCTGGTTACAGGCTGCTGCTGGGGCTTTGAGTTCACGGGGGGAAAGGTTACGTAATCCCGTGCGCGCGGAGCGAACGGGATACGGTCTGCCGATGGAGGACTCTGAGCTGCGGGCCCGCCGCGCCCGGTCGTTCGGCGAGCGGGCGGCGCAGTACGCCGAACACCGCCCCGACTACCCGGCCGACGCGGTCCGCTGGGCACTGGAACCGGTGCGCGACCGCGAGGTGGTGCGCGTGCTGGACCTGGCAGCCGGCACCGGGCGGCTGACCGAGGTGCTGCTGGGCGAACCGGTCAGCGTGATCGCGGTGGAGCCGGACGCCGCCATGCGCGCCCAGCTGCTCGGCAGGCTGGCCGGGGTGGCGGCGCTGGCGGGCACGGCGGAGGACATCCCGCTGCCGGACGAGCGGGTGGACGCGGTCCTGGTCGGCCAGGCCTTCCACTGGTTCGACCCGGAGCTGGCGCTGCCGGAGATCGCCAGGGTGCTCAAGCCCGGCGGCGTCCTGGCGGCGCTGTGGAACACCGACGACGACCGGGTGCCGTGGGTGGCGGGGCTCGCCGGCATCACCGGCACCGGGGTCCGCTACACCGACCGCAGGCACGACAGGGGCGAGACGCTGCCAGACAACGGCTACTTCGGGCCGTTCGAGCAGACCACGTTCGGCCACACCCACCGCAGGACGGCGGCCAGCCTGACCGAGACGATCGCCACCCACTCCGTGACGCTGCTCAAGGACGAGCGGCAGCGGGCGGCGACCCTGGCGGAGGTCCGCGCCTACCTCGACGCGCAGCCGGAGACGGCGAACGGCGAGTTCGACCTCCCACTGGTCACGATCGCCGCCCGCACCCGCAAGCTCTAGCGGGTGTTGCGCTCGTAGACGAGCTTGAGGCCGAGCAGGGTCAGGTCGGAGACGTGGTGCTGGATGGTCGAGGACTCCGAGAGCACCAGCGGGGCGAGACCGCCGGTGGCGATCACCGTGACCGGGCCGGCCTCCGTGGCCTCCAGCTCCGCCACGATGCGCTGGACCAGGCCGTCGACCTGGCTGGCGAAGCCGTAGAGGATGCCGGACTGCAGGCACTCCACCGTGTTCTTGCCGATCACCGACCTCGGCCGGACCAGCTCCACCTTGCGCAGCTGGGCGGCGCGCGCGGCGAGGGCGTCCACCGAGATCTCGATGCCGGGGGCGAAGACGCCGCCGAGGAACTCGCCCTTCGCCGAGATCACGTCGATGTTGGTCGAGGTGCCGAAGTCCACCACGACGCACGCCGTGTCGAAGAGGTGGTGCGCGGCCAGCGTGTTGATCACGCGGTCGGCCCCGACCTCCTTCGGGTTGTCCACCAGCAGCGGCACCCCGGTGCGCACGCCGGGCTGGACGATCACCCGTGGCACGTCGCCCCAGTAGCGGCCCAGCATCACCCGCAGCTCGCGCAGCACGGACGGCACCGTGGACAGCGCGGAGACCCCGGTGATCTTGTCGGCGTGCTCGCCGAGCAGCCCCCGCGTTGTCAGCGCGAGCTCGTCCGCGGTCATCCTGGCGTCGGTGCGCATGCGCCAGTCCCTGAGCAGCGTGGTGTCCGTGCCGTCGCCCGCGTACAGGCCCAGCACGATGTTGGTGTTGCCGACGTCTACGGCGAGCAGCACCGCGTACCGCCTCTCAGTCCTCTGCCTGGATGAGCTTGTCCAGCCGGGCCGCGTCGACCGTCTCCGCCGCCGGCTCCTCGGACTCGGTCTCCGCGCCGCTGGTGAGGCCGGAGCCCTCCGGGGCGTGGGCCGGGTCGGCGCCGAGCTCGACGATGGAGTTGGCCGCGTCGACGAAGATCACCTTCGGCTGGTGGGTCCTGGCCTCGGCGTCGTCCATCACGCCGTAGGCGATCAGGATCACCAGGTCGCCCGGGTGCACCAGGTGGGCGGCGGCGCCGTTGATGCCCAGCACCCCGCTGCCCCGCTCACCGGGGATCACGTAGGTCTCCAGCCGGGCGCCGTTGGTGACGTCGACGATCGCGACCTGCTCGCCTGCCAGCAGGTCGGCGGCGTCCATCAGGTCCTCGTCGACCGTCACCGACCCGACGTAGTCGAGGTCGGCCTGGGTCACCGTGGCCCTGTGGATCTTCGACTTGAGCATGGTGCGGAACATGGTTGAGATCCCCCTCTCACCCGTGGAGTTCCTGTGTCCCCTGGCCTTCGGGCACGCCGAGCAGCACAGGGGTGTTGTCGATGAGTCTGGTCTGGCCGACCGTGGCGGCGACGAGCAGCCTCGCCTCGCCGGTCGCCGGGGCCGGGCCGAGGTCGGTGCCGCGCAGCTCCAGGTAGTCCACGGCCACCTCGGGGCTGGCGTCGAGCACCGCGCGGGCAGCGGCCAGCCCCTGCTCGGCGCCCTCGATCGCGGCGGCGGTGCCCGCGGACAGCGCGTTGGGCAGCGTCAGCGCGCTGGCCCGCTCCGCCTCCGACAGGAAGCGGTTGCGCGAGGACAGCGCCAGGTGGTCGTGCGGGTCCCGCACGATCGGCACCCCGACCACCGAGGTCTCGAAGTTCAGCTCCCGCGCCATCCGCTTGATCAGCACGAGCTGCTGGTAGTCCTTCTCGCCGAAGAACGAGTAGTCCGGCCGCACGATGTTGAACAGCTTCGCCACCACGGTGAGCACGCCGGCGAAGTGGCCCGGCCGGACCGCGCCCTCCAGCTCCTCGCCCAGCGGGCCGGGGTGCACGGTCACCTGCGGGTCGTCGCCGTAGATCGCCTCGACCGCGGGCGCGAGCACCAGCTCCACCCCGGCCTCGCGGCACTTCTCCAGGTCCGCGTCCATGGTGCGCGGGTACTTGGCGAGGTCCTCGTTCGGCCCGAACTGCAACGGGTTCACGAAGATCGACACCACGGTGACCGTGTTCGGGACGCGCCGCGCCCGCTTGATCAGCTCCAGGTGGCCGTCGTGCAGCGCGCCCATGGTCGGCACCAGTGCGATCCGGCGGCCGACGCCGCGCAGCGCCCTGGTGACCTTGCCCAGCTCGGCGGGGTCGGTGTGCACGGTGAGTTCGTCTCGGGTGAAGCTCGGCGTGCTGGTCATCGGGGGTCCTCGTGAAGTTCGGAGCGGACGGCGTCGGCGGCGTCGGGGCGCAGCATGCCGGACCGCTCGGCGCGGTCGGCGGTGCGCAGCGCCAGCTCCCGGTAGCCGGGCAGCACCTCGGGCGCGGTGCGGGCGAGCACGTCGACGTGGGCGTGCACGGTTCCCGCGTCGCCGCGGGCGACCGGTCCGGTGAGCGCGCGGTCGCCGAGCCGGAGCACGTTGTCCAGCGACGCGGACAGCAGCGGCGCGAGCAGGCGCTCCACCGAGCCGATTCCCGCCTCCCGCAACAGGTCCGCGCACTCGGCGACCAGGGTGATCAGGTGGTTCGAGCCGTGCGCGAGCGCGGCGTGGTAGAGCGGTCGGGCGGCCTCGGGGACGCGGACGGGCTCGGCGCCCATCTCCACGACCAGGGCCTCCGCCACGTGCCAGGCGACCTCGTCGCCGTCGGTGGCGGTGATGCCGACGCAGCAGGCCGCCATCCGCTGGAGGTCCTCCTGGCGGCCGGTGAAGGTCATCACCGGGTGCAGGGCCAGCGGCAGCACGCCGATCTCGGTGGCCGGCCGCAGCACCTCGACGCCGTGCGCGCCGGAGGTGTGCACCACGATCTGCCCCGCCCGCAGCGAACCGGTCGCGACCAGTCCCCGGACCAGCCCGGCGAGCTCGTCGTCGGGAACCGCGAGCAACACCAGGTCGGCGGCGCGGGCGACCTCGTCGGGTGCGAGCACCGGAACGTCGGGGAGCAACAGCTCCGCTCGCGCGCGGGAGGCGCTGGAGACGGCGGAGACCCCGTTGACGACGTGCCCGGTCCTGGCGAGGGCGGCACCGAGCACCGCGCCGACCCGACCGGCGGAGACCACTCCGACGGCAAGCCGAGCTGGGCGCTCTGACGTCATCGTCCTGCTCCTCTTGGTGTTCCAGGCCCACGACCTCCGCGGGTACCGGACAGCGGCGCGAGACTAACCGGCGACACCCGCGTCGCGACGGCGCTGGTGACCAGCTTCACCCGGTGCTGCCCGCGCGCCGGGGACGGCGCTTGGCCGTGCGGGCACCCGCGAGACCGAGTGCGCCGGGAGCGTTCACCGCGGCGGCCCTGGCCCGGTGCAGCGTAGTCAGCAGCTCGTCGTGCCGCCGCTCGGAGTCGCCGCCGCAGGTGCCGTTGGCCATGCGGTACCGCAGGAACGCGAGCTCGGTGACGGCGGTCTGGTAGCCGGCGACCGCGCGGGCGGCCTCCTCCCCCGCGCGCTGCCGGACGCGGCCGAGCCACCAGCGGCGACCGGCCATGCTGGCCAGCAGCGCCACCTCGCTCGGCGCGATCCAGCCCGAGTCGGCCATGAAGGGCAGCTCGGCGACGACGATGCGCTGCTCGCGGCGGCGCTGCCAGACGACGAGCCAGACCGTGGCGGCGAAGATCGGCACCATGATCAGGAAGTAGATGTTCAGGAAGTCCAGGCCGCCGCCGAGGGTCGCCGCGCCGTTCCACAGCACGTGCAGGCCGACCGCGAGCAGAAAACCCAGCAGCGGCGCGAAGAACCGCACCCCGGCCCGGGTGCTGCCCGCGGCGAGCCCGACGCCGATGCCGGTCATCACGGTGAACAGCGGGTGCGCGAACGGCGAGAGCACACCGCGCAGGATGAACACCGCGATGACACCGCCGGTGGCGTTGCCGAAACCGTCCTGGGCGAACGCCTGACCGAAGTAGAAGATGTTCTCGGTGAAGGCGAACCCGGCCGCGGTGATGCCCGCGTAGACGATGCCGTCCACCACGCCGTCGAACTCCTGCCTGCGCCGCCAGAGCAGGGCGAGCGGGAACAGGGCCTTGGCCGTCTCCTCGACCAGCGGCGCGGAGACCACGGAGCTGAGCAGGTCGCCGCCGCCCTGGCCGAGCAGCATGTCGCCGACGGTCCTGGCGGTGTCGTTGATCAGCAGCGCGCTGATGGTCGCGCCGCACGCTCCCCAGAGGAACGCCGCGAGCAGCAGCTTGGTCGGCTCGGGTTCCCAGCGGTCGATCCACAGGAACGCGCCGACGACGAAACCGACCGGCACCAGCGCGGTGCCCGCGCCGATCAGCACGGCCAGCAGGCCGACGCGGGAGGTGGCCATCCCCAGCAGGATCAGGCCACAGGTGCCGAGCAGGATCAGGCCGATCACCGAGCCGAGGACGGCGCGCTGCTGGCGGCGCTGCTGGGCTGGCTGACGGCGCTCGGCCGGGAGCTCATCCGTGGTCACGATCAGTGAGCCTACGGTTTCGCTCCTGGCACGCCGGATCGGACTTCCCGGCATCGAACGGACGGCGGGTAAGGTGCCCGTCCCGTGCGGGACTGGCGACGGGCGTGGCAGGCGGCGCTGTACTCCCCCCGCGGCTTCTTCGCCCGGGGTGAGCGACCGTCCGCGCACTTCAGGACCTCGCCGCTGGTCGGCCCCGAGCTCGCGGAAGCGCTGCTGGAGCTGCTCGACCGGGTGGACTTCGCCCTGGACCGGCCCGCCGAGGTGGACTTCGTCGACGTGGGCGCCGGCGGCGGCGAGCTGGCCGTGTCGGTGCACGACCTCGCCCCGGCGGCGCTGCGGCGACGCCTGTGCGTGACCGCCGTGGAGGTCACGCCGCCCGCCGTGCCCGCGGGTGTGCGGGTGCGGACCGACCTCCCCTCCGACGTGGTCGGGCTGCTGGTCGGCCACGAGTGGCTCGACTCCATCCCCTGCCAGGTCGTCGAAGTCCACAATGGACAGATCCGCGAGGTGCACGTGGACGACCACGGCACGGAGTCACTGGGGCCACCCGTGACCGGCGCGGAGCTGGACTGGCTGAACCGGTGGTGGCCGTGGCCGGTCCGCGCCGAGGTGGGCTTGTCCAGGGACACCGCATGGGCGGACGCCGTCCGGCGGGTGCGCGCCGGGGCCGCGCTCGCGGTGGACTACGGGCACGTGCTGGCCGACCGCGCGGCGGGGCGGCACCGCGAGGGGACGCTGACCGGCTACCTGGCGGGGCGCCAGGTGCGCCCGATCCCCGACGGCAGTCGCGACCTGACCGCCCACGTCGCCATGGACTCCTGCGCCGAGGCGGCCGGTGGCGGCGTGATCACGTCGCAGGCGAGCGCGCTGGCCGCGTTGGGGCTCAGCGCATCCGCACCGGCAGCCGGGATCGCGGCGACCGATCCGGTTCGCTGGCTCGACGAGGTGGCGCGGGCGGGCCGGATCGCCGAGCTGACCGATCCGGCGGGCCTCGGCGGCTTCCACTGGCTGCTGCACTGGGCGGGCATGGAAGCATGAGCACGTGAGCGAGCCATTCAGCACAGCAGCTCTGCTCACGGCCCGCCGAGCTTGCGAGGCGCGACTGTGAGCAGGCAGGAGACCATCGGAGTCGGCGCGGGAGCCGCCTATCTCGGCGTCGACCGCGTGATCGACCTCGGACCGCTGCACCCCGCGGCGCACGGGGCTTATCGGCTGCGGCTGCGGCTGGACGGCCCCGACGATGCTCCTGTCGTGGCCGAGGCGGAGCCGCTGGTCGGCCACCTGCACCGGGGCGCGGAGAAGCTGTTCGAGGTCCGCGACTACCGCCAGGCCCTGGCACTGGCCAACCGGCACGACTGGCTCGCCGCGTTCTGCAACGAGGTCACGCTCGCGATGGCCGTCGAGCGGATGACCGGCATGGACGTGCCACCGCGCGCACTGTGGCTGCGCACCCTGCTGTGCGAGCTGAACAGGATCCTGGCTCACCTCGCCTTCCTGACCCCGCTGACCCGCACCCCCTCCGGTGAGCCGACCCCGGGCACGACTGCCGCACAACGTGGCACGAGCGCCGTCCAAGCCGTCATGGAAGAGGCCACTGGCGGCCGGATCCATTTCATGGCAACGAGGATCGGCGGTCTGCGCGAGGACGTGCCAGCTGGCTGGACCGACAACGTCGCGGCCGCTCTATCCACAGTGGACAGAGAGTTCCCCGCGATCACGTCATCCACTGTGGACAGTGATGACTTTCGTTCCAGGCACGCCGGAATCGGCGTCCTGTCGGCCGACGACGCACTGGAGCTCGGTGTCACCGGCCCGGCCGCGCGCGCCAGCGGGGTGGACATCGACCTGCGCCGCGACGACCCGAGCTGCGCGTACGGCGAGCTGACCGTGCACCCCGTCCTCGGCACGACGGGGGACGCCCTGGCCAGGGTCTCGTGCCTGGTGGGCGAGATCGCGCAGTCGGTCCGCCTCGCCCGCGAATGCCTGGACCGCCTGCCGGGTGGGGCCGTCAACGTGCGCCTGCCGAAGGCGGTGAAGGCCCCGGAGGGCTCCGTCTACACCTGGACCGAGGCGCCGCTCGGAGTCACCGGCGTCTACCTGGCCTCGCGCGGCGAGAAGACCCCGTGGCGCCTGAAGCTCCGCACGCCGTCGTTCAACAACGTGCAGGCACTCGCGGCGCTGCTGCCGGGAACGCGCGTGGCCGACCTGCCCGCCGTGCTCGGCTCCTTCGCCCTCGTCGTCGGCGACATCGACAAGTAGCGGCGCGGTCAGTCGTCGGAGCGGCGGCGGCGACGGCGCGGGGTGTCGTCCACGCCGTTGGCCGCGAGGAGGTCGCTGACCGAGAGCCCGGAGGCGTGCTGGCCCGCGTTCGCGCTCGCCGTGGCCGGTTGGGCGTCGGAGAGCTCCGGGTTCCAGGCGCCGGTGACGTCCCAGGACGGCTTCGCGTTCTCCGGGCGACGACGGCGACCCGTCGACGAGGACGTGTCGCGGCGGGCCGGAGGGTCGTCCTGGGTGGCCCACTCCGCGTTCACGTCGACCTTCGGCGGCGGGGGCGGCTTGGGGGTCTCGCGCTTGCTCGCCGAGAGCTTCTCCAGCCAGCTCGGCTCGGAGTCACCGCGATGCCTGCGGCCGGTCGAGCGCACCGGCTCGACGAAGTCCTCCGGTTCCGGCTCGGGCGGGGCGGCGGCGGGCGGCGCGACGGGCTCCGGCGCGTGGAACTCCGGCTCGGCCGGGCGCTCCGGCTCCGGCTCCTGGCGGCGCGTGGGCTCGGCACGGCGCACGACGGGGTCGGTCTTGCGGAACTCGGGCTGAGGCGGCTCGGGGCGGGACTCCGCGACGGGTTCGGGCTGCGGGCGCACCGGTGGGCGGCTGACCACCTGGGGCTCGCGGACCGGCGGGCGGTTGACCACCTGCGGGTCCGGTCGCTGCGGCCGGACCGGGGTCGAGCTGACCACGCGGGTCGACTCCTCCTGGCGCGGACGCTGCGGCTCGGCGGGCCTGCGCTCGTGGACCTGGGTGGCCTCCGCTGCGGAGACCGGCGGAACGACCGAGGTCGCGGCCGGAGCCGCCGGGCGCGAGGGGGGCCACGCGTCAACGACCTCGGGCATCGCGGCGGCGGGCTGCATCTGCTGCTCGCGGCGCTGCGGCATCGCGCGGGTCGGCTCGGGACGCGGGGCGGGGTGCTGGCGTTGCGGGCGGCTCGGCTCGTTGCGCGCGGGCTGCATGCGGCCGGAGTCGGTCCGGCGGGCGGTGTCCTTGGACATCACCTGGGTGTGCGCGGCGTCGGCGCGCACCGGCTGCGGACGCGACTGCTGCGCGGGCGCGAGCTTGCGGCGGGTCTCCTCGGTGGTGGTGATGATGCGGCTCTCGCGGCTGTCGCCGATGCCCACCAGACGGGCCTGGTCCAGCGCGCGCATCCGGGTCGCCTCCGCGCGCAACGCCACCCGCTCGACGAGAACCTCGCCGCCGAGCAGCGCCTCCAGGTTCTCGCGCAGGGTGCGCAGCTCGTTGCGGAGCTCGTCGAGCTCGCTGCGGGAGTCGTCCTCCAGCTGGCGCCGGGTCTCCGCCTCGACCTCCAGCTCGTACTCGCGGCGGGCGGCGCACTCGCGTTCGAGCTCCAGCTCGTAGACGCGCTGCATCTCGTCCTCGCGCTCCTTGCGCTCCACCGCCTGGCTGCGGTAGCGGGCGGCGGCGAAGGCGGCGAGCAGGGCCGCCCAGAGTGCGGCGACCACGGCCAGCCGTAACCAGCGGGACGAGTCACTGAACACCAACACGGCCGCGGCGACCACGGCGAAGGACAGAACCGCAACGACCAACGCCAAGCCCATGCCACGGCCAGTGCTGCGCTCGGTCGAGTCGCTGCGGCCGGTCATGGGTTCTACGGTACCTGGCGGTTATCCGAACGAGACCTGCTCGCGGGCTCATTCTCGTCTCGGTGCAGGCACATTCGGGTCCGTATTTGATTTCTTGCTCAGCTTCGGCGCCCGCCGGGCCTGTCCGGTCCGTCCGGGTCGTCGGGTGTCCGGCAGCAGTGCTCCAGCCACAGCGCGCCGCCGACGAGGGCCGCAGAGCTGACCAGTCCGACGGTCGCCGACAGGGTGTCCCCCGCGGCCGCCTCAAGATCGGCGAAGCGCGGCGCGACGTAGAGCAGCACCGCCACCCACACCCCCGACATGATGGCTCCGGCCAGCGAGGACGCCTTCGCCAGCGCCACAGCGCGGGCCGCGACGAGCGCCTCGACCGGCAGCGTCCCCGGCTTGCGCTGGATGCGCGCGCGGAGGGCGAACCCGAACCACAGCTCGATGCCGCCGAGCACGAGGAAGGTCAGCCCGACGAAGGCGGGCAGCCGGGGCAACGTGTTGTACGCGGCGATCAGCAGCAGGTGGGTCACCAGCGCCGCGACCACTCCTGCGGCGACCAGATCCCGTGGCCTGGTGAATCTCACATGCCCATCCTGGCAAACCGGGAACGTGACCGGGCAACGCGCCGGGTGTGCCCGCCCCGCCGGGGAACACCTGTGACGCAGGACAAGCCCATCGACGTCCTCAATGCGACAAGCGCGCGGTACCGATCACGCCGAAAGGTCACGAGAGGTGGAGGTCGTCCCGCCGGTGGACGCCGTCGCTCGACAGCCGCGCGAGCAGGTCGCGGACCGGACCGTGGCCCGGCAGGACCGCGTCGGGTTCGACGTCGAGCCACGGGATCAGCACCGTGGCGCGTTCCGGTGTGCCGGGATGCGGCAGCACGAGGTCGGGGTGGTCGGAGGTGACGCCGTCGACGGTCACCACGTCGACGTCGAGCACCCGTGGTCCCCACCGGACCAGGCGCTCGCGTCCCGCTTCGTTCTCCAGGGCCTGGCCGCGGCGCAGCCACTGCCACTCGTCGACGCCGTCGGCTTCGACCACGAGGATCGCGTTGAGGAAGTCGTCCTGCTCGACGCCGCCCCACGGAGCCGTCTCGTACACCGGGGACACCGCGACCAGCTCCGCGCGGAAGCCGTCGACCGCGCGCTGGAGGAACGCCAGCCGGTCCCCCATGTTCGAACCGAGCGACAGGACCGCCCGGCTCATGCCTCCGCACGTCCTTTGCGTCGCGAGCGGCGCACGGTCACGGCCACGTCGGCGAACTCCAGCGGGATCGGCGCGTTCGGCTTGTGGATCGTCACCTCGGCGGCGTGGGCGCGATCGTCCATCATCACGTCGTCGGCGACGCGGGCGGCGACCGACTCGATCAGGTCGTAGGACTTGCCGCCGACGATCTCCGCCGCGCGCTCGGCGAGGACGCCGTAGTGCAGGGTGTGCTTGAGGTCGTCGGTCTCGGCGGCGCGGCCGAGGTCGATCCAGACCGTGATGTCGACGACGAACTCCTGGCCGTCACGCTTCTCGTGGTCGAAGACGCCGTGGTTGCCGCGCACCCGCAGCCCGGTCAGCGTGATCCGGTCCGTCATCGGTTCTCCCAGCCTCGGTCCCAGGCGGCCGCAACGGCGACCGCGTCCAGCGATCCCGCGACATCGTGCACCCGCACGCCCCAGACGCCCGCGGCGGCGGCCAGCGCGGTGATCGCGGAGGTGGCGAACTCACGGCCGTCCGGCGCGCGCGGCACCCCTTCGGCGTCAGCGAGCAACGCGCCGAGGAACCGCTTGCGGGACGCGCCGAGCAGCACAGGGAAGTCCAGCGCGATCAGCTCGTCCAGCCGCCGCAGCAGCTCCCAGTCGTGCCTGCGGCTCTTGGCGAAGCCGAGACCGGGGTCCAGCACGAGCGCGTCCTCGGCGACCCCGGCGGCGATGGCCGTGTCCACCCGCGCCAGCAGCTCGGTGCGCACGTCGGTCACCACGTCGGTGTAGCTGGCGAGCAGGTCCATCTCGCTGCTGTGACCGCGCCAGTGCATCAGGACCCACGGGCAGCCCGCCTCGGCGACCACGTGCGCCATCCGCTCGTCGGCGAGGCCGCCGGAGACGTCGTTGACCACAGTGGCCCCCGCCTCCAGCGCCGCGGCCGCCACCTCGGAGCGCATCGTGTCCACGCTCGTGCGGACCCCGCTGGCGGTCAGGTCGCGGATCACCGGGACCACGCGCCCCGCCTCGACGGCGGGATCGACCCGCTGCGCGCCGGGCCGGGTGGACTCGCCACCGACGTCGATCAGGTCCGCTCCCCTGCGGAACATCTCGACGCCGTGCGCGACCGCGTCGTCGTGGTCGAGGTAGCGCCCGCCGTCGGAGAAGGAGTCCGGGGTGACGTTGAGGATGCCCATGACCGCGCAGCGGCCGGGATCGGGCAGTGCCGGGTGCGGCTTCCCTGCCATCAACGGGCCTTGATCAGCTCGATGGCCTCCGCCCGCGTCGACGCGGAGTCCCGCATCAGTCCGCGCACGGCCGAGGTCGTCGTCCGCGATCCGGGCTTCTTGATCCCGCGCATTCCCATGCACAGATGTTCCGCCTGCACCACCACGATCACACCGCGGGGGTCGAGCCTGCGCACGAGGGCGTCGGCGACCTGCGAGGTCAGTCGTTCCTGCACCTGCGGGCGGCGCGCGTAGAGGTCGATCAGCCGCGCCAGCTTGGACAGCCCGGTGACCCGGCCGCGCGCGTTGGGGATGTAGCCGACGTGCGCCACCCCGTGGAACGGCAGCAGGTGGTGCTCGCAGGTGGAGTACACCGGGATGTCGGTGACCAGGACGAGCTCCTCGTGGCTCTCGTCGAAGGTCTTGTCCAGCACCGAGTCCGGCTCGGTGTAGAGGCCGGCGAACAGCTCCCGGTAGGCCCTGGCGACCCGGGCCGGGGTGTCCCGCAGCCCCTCGCGGCTGGGGTCCTCACCGACCGCCGCGAGCAGCTCCCTGACAGCGGCCTCGGCGCGAGCCTGGTCGAAGACCGGACTCGCGCCGAGGCTGGCTGTGCCGTCGTTCGCGTTCAGCGTCTGCCGTCCTGGGGATCGGAGTCGATCGAGCGCTGCGCCTCCGGCTGCGGCTGCTCCGCCGGACGCTCCGCACCCTGCTGCGGGTTCTGGCCGGTCGGCCACGAGCCGCCCGCACCGCCGGGGGCGGTCGCCGGGGTCCAGCCGGGAGGCGCGCCGTAGTACGGCGGGCCCGCGGCGTGCGGCGGCTGCTGTCCCTGCGGCTGCTCGGCGCCCTGCTGCTCGGCCGGGGCCTGCCGCGCCTGCCACGCGGGCGGGTGCTGCTGCGGGCCGCTGCCGTTCGGGCCGGGGGTCTCGCCGCTGCCGTGCGGCGGTCCGCCAGGCAGGTCGCCGCCGCCGGGGGCGGTGCCGACGGGGGTCGGCGCCGGCTCCTCGACGACCGGCGGCCACGGCTCGCCGCGCTCGATGGCCAGCTCGCCCCTGGTCTTGATCGGCGGCTTGTCCGAGGGCGTGCGCCCGCCGAAGTCGTTGAACGCGGTGATCCTCGGCCGCTTCTGCACCGAGGCGAAGACGCGCTCCAGGTCCTTGCGCTGCAGGGTCTCCTTGTCCAGCAGCTCGCGGACCAGCTCGTCGAGGACGTCGCGGTACTGGGACAGGATCTCCCAGGCCTCGGTGTGCGCGACCTCGATGAGCTTGCGCACCTCCTCGTCGATCTCGTGCGCGACCTCCAGCGAGTAGTCCGGCTGGTGGCCCATCTGCCTGCCGAGGAACGGCTCGCCCTGGTTGGTGCCGTACTTCACCGCGCCGAGCTTGGCGCTCATGCCGTACTCGGTGACCATGGCACGGGCGATCTTGGTCGCCTGCTCGATGTCGCTGGAGGCGCCGGTGGTCGGCTCGTGGAAGATCAGCTCCTCCGCCGAGCGGCCGCCCATCGCGAACACCAGCCTGGCGATCATCTCGGAGCGGGTCATCAGCTCCTTGTCGTCCTCGGGCACCACCAGCGCGTGCCCGCCGGTGCGGCCGCGCGGCATGATCGTGACCTTGTAGACCGGCTCCAGGTCCGGCATGGCCCAGGCGGCCAACGCGTGGCCCGCCTCGTGGTAGGCCGCGACCTTCTTCTCCTTCTCGGAGATCAGTCTGCTCTTGCGGGCAGGGCCGCCGACGACGCGGTCGACCGACTCCTCAAGTGCCTCGGCGGTGATCAGCTGGCCGTTGTGCCGCGCGGTGAGCAGCGCGGCCTCGTTGATCACGTTGGCCAGGTCGGCGCCGGAGAAGCCCACGGTGCGCTTGGCCAGCGAGTCCAGGTCGGCGTCCGGGCCGAGCGGCTTGCCCTTGGAGTGCACCCGCAGGATCGCCTTGCGGCCGGAGAGGTCCGGGGCCGCCACCGGGATCTGGCGGTCGAAGCGGCCGGGGCGCAGCAGCGCCGGGTCCAGGATGTCCGGGCGGTTGGTCGCCGCGATCAGGATGATCCCGCCGCGCGAGTCGAAGCCGTCCATCTCGACCAGCAGCTGGTTGAGGGTCTGCTCGCGCTCGTCGTGGCCGCCGCCGAGACCTGCCCCTCGGTGCCGTCCCACCGCGTCGATCTCGTCGACGAAGATGATGCACGGCGCGTTCTGCTTGGCCTGCTCGAACAGGTCGCGCACCCGCGAGGCGCCGACACCGACGAACATCTCGACGAAGTCGGAGCCGGAGATGGAGTAGAACGGCACGCCGGCCTCACCGGCGACGGCGCGGGCCAGCAGCGTCTTGCCGGTTCCCGGCGGACCGTAGAGCAGCACGCCCTTGGGGATCTTGGCCCCGAGGGCCTGGTAGCGGCCGGGGTTCTGGAGGAAGTCCTTGATCTCGTAGAGCTCCTCCACCGCCTCGTTGGCGCCCGCCACGTCGGCGAAGGTGGTCTTCGGCATGTCCTTGGACAACTGCTTGGCCTTGGACTTGCCGAAGTTCAGCACCCGGCTGCCGCCGCCCTGCGAGTTGTTCATCATCCACATCAGCAGGACGAGAACCAGGCCGACCGGGATCAGGTACAGCAGCGCCGTCACGAACAGCGACTCCTGCGTGACCTCGGTCTTCCAGCCGCCGGTCATGTTCTTGGCGTTGGTGAGGGCCTGGACGAGCATGGTGTCCCCGCCGCGCGGGAACTGCGTGATCAGCCGGGTCTTGTTGCCGTCGACCGGGTTGTTGAGATCGAGTTTGAGCCGCTGTTCCTTGTCCTGGAGGATCGCGCTCTTGACGTTGCCGTTGTTGAGCTGTTCCAGGGCGCGGGAGGTGGGCACCTCCTCGTAGCCGCGGGTGTCGTCCAGCAGCACGCTGAAGGCGTAGAACAGCAGGAACGCCGCGAGAATCCAGATCAGCGGGTTCCGAAGCAGGCGCTTACGGTCCATTAACTTACGGCCGTCGGGCGGCCTCGCCCCTCCCTGACTTGCATGCCGGGTGACGGGCCGCCACGGGGACACGGAGAAACGCGTGGTGTCCGGCGGCCGTCGTCCGACCAGCGTACCGCCCGTGTGGATGTCGGCTCCTTGACGGCGCTGACGGGGCACGGGCGCACCGGTCTCCCGGCCAACGGGCGAGACGCGCACCGGGTTCCCGATGGGGCGATATCCGCCGGACGTGAGCCTGGCCACCCCGCCACTCGGCCGGTTGATGCTGGTCACGTGGCGCAATCGTTATTCGGCTTTCCGAGTGAGCAAAGGCGAGGATGCTTCACTCCGGCGAGTGAGGCGTGTCAGTCTCCCTGCGCGCGGCAGTCCGTTGCTCATGCAAAGGACTCACGGACCGAAGCTCCTCCCCCGTTGGAAAGCCACGAAGACCATGCCTGGCAGACATCACATGCCCCGACCGAGCACCCGGCTCAAGCGCGTCGCCCTGCCCCTCGGGGTGCTCCTGGGCGTCACCGCGGCGGCGGCCACCACCATCGTCGCGCTGCGCGGCTGGGACGGCACGTGTTCGGGCGAGCTGCCGGTGAACCTGGCGGTGACGGCGAACATGGAGCGACCGGTGCGCGCGGTCGTCGACGAGTTCCAGGCGGGCAAGCCCGCGGTCGACGGCACCTGCGTGCAGGTCAGGGTCGCGACCAAGGCCGCGTCGGCGGTGGCGAACGACCTGGTCAACGTCATGCCGGGCGGCACGCGCACGCCCAACGTGTGGCTGCCCGACTCCGGGCTGTGGCCCGCGCGCGTGCTCCAGCAGGCGGGCAGCGCCAGCGGGCCCGTGCCGGAGCTGGACATCAGGGGCTCGCTGGCCGGGTCGCCGCTGGTGATCGCCACCAGCATGCCGGTGTCCGACCGGCTCGGCGACGCCTCCGGCTGGCGGAAGATGATCCAGGGCGGCGTGCCCGCGGTGATCGGCGACCCGACCAGCTCCACCGAGGGCCTTGCCACGCTGATGCTGATCCGCTCCCTGCTGGGCAACAGCGACGGCACCCCGCGCCCGGAGCTGGTCGAGACGCTGATGCGGGTCGGTCGCAACTCCCTGCCGTCCATGCGCGACGCCTTCGCCAAGGTCGAGCAGGACCCGCTCACCGCGCCCGCCTTCAGCGCGACCGAGCAGGCGGTGATCGCCTACAACGCGACGGCGGCCAACAAGGTCACCCTGCGCTACGCCGAGGAGGGCACGCTGAACCTGGACCACCCGCTGGTCCGGGTGACCAGCAGGGGTGAGCCGGCGGGGCTGGACCGCGCGGTGGACCTGCTGGAGACCGCGCTGCGCGCCCCGGTGGCGGCGAAGCGGTTCGCCGAGGCCGGGTTCCGCGATCCGCAGGGCGCCGCGTCCTCGGGCTGGCCGGAGGGGCTCGGCGTGCGCGCCGCCGCCGCGAAGCTGCTGCCGACGCCGACCCCCGCCGAGGCCACCGAGGTCCTGCGCACCTTCAGCGCGGCGACGCTGGACGCGCGGATGCTCACCGTCATCGACGTCTCCGGCTCCATGCAGGCCAAGGCGGGCAACGGCCAGACGCGGATGGAGCTGGCGAGGGACGCCGCGCTGACCGCGCTCGGCGTGCTGCCGGACTCCACCCAGCTCGGGTTGTGGATCTTCTCCACCAACCACTCCGGCAGCCAGGACTGGACCCAGCTGGTCTCGCTCGGACCGCTGATGGAGCGGATGAACGGTGGCACCCGCCGGGACGCGTTGAAGGCGGCGGCGGCCACGCTGCCCAACCGGACCAGGGGCGCGACCGGGCTCTACGACACCGCGCTCGCCGCGTGGCGGACCGTGCGCGCCGACCACGACCCGACCAAGGTCAACTCGGTGGTGCTGATCACCGACGGCCGCAACGAGGACCAGCAGGGGCTGGACCTGGCCGGGCTGCTCCAGACGCTGCGCGCGGAGGCGAACCCCGCGCAGCCCGTGCCGATCATCCTCATCGGGCTCGGTCCCGAGGTGGACATGGAGGCGTTGCAGCAGATCGGAACGGCAACGGGCGGCAAGGCCTACGCGGCGCGTGAGGCCCAGGACGTCCGCGGCGTGCTGGTGGACGCCGTCATCCAGCGCCGTTGCCGCCCGAACTGCTGAGCGTCAGCTGGAGTAGACCTTGGGGTCGAGCGTGCCGATGTAGGGCAGGTCGCGGTAGCGCTCGGCGTAGTCAAGGCCGTAGCCGACGACGAACTCGTTGGGGATGTCGAAACCGACGTACTTCACCGGCACGTCCACCTGCACCGCGTCCGGCTTGCGCAGCAGCGTGCACACCTCCAGCGACGCGGGGTTGCGCGACTGGAGGTTCTTCAGCAGCCAGGACAGCGTCAGGCCGGAGTCGATGATGTCCTCGACGATCAGCACGTCGCGGCCCGCGATGTCGCGGTCGAGGTCCTTGAGGATGCGCACGACGCCGGAGGACGAGGTGGCCGAGCCGTAGGAGCTGACGGCCATGAACTCCAGCTGCACCGGCACCGGCAGCGCGCGGGCGAAGTCGGTCATGAACATCACCGCGCCCTTGAGCACGCCGACCAGCAGCAGGTCCGATCCCCTGCCCTCCGGGTAGTCGGCGGCCACCTGCTTCGCCAGCTCAGAGATCTTGTCGTTGATCTGCTGCTCGGTCACGAGGACGGACGAGATGTCGCCGTCGTACAAGGCCGGACTCCCCTGCTAGCTACGGGTTCAGCCGCTCCGCGCCGGAGCCGCCCAGGTCGAGGTGAAGCCTGCCATGCGAGCGCTCTGCCACCAACCCGCCGGGTAGCGCGACACCGCCCTGACCACGCCAGTTCCCCACCAACGCGTCAACAGAGCGCAGGTGCGCGTCGGTGACTTCGGTCACGCCTCCGGCGAGCAGCCACCCGCGCAGCGCCCGCCGCCGCACGGCGGGATGGGCCTGCGCCAGCGTCGCGGCCTCCAGCTCGTGTCCGTCCTCGGCCCGCCGCAGCAGCGCGACGGCGAGCTCGTCGAGCGCCTCGCCGTCCTCGCGCACCTGCGCCGCCGTGCGGGCCAGCGCCTCCGCGACCCCGCCGTGCAGCACGTTCTCCAGCAGCGGCACCACCTCGCGGCGGAGCCGAACCCTGGTGAAGGCCGGATCGAGGTTGTGCGGGTCCTCCCACGGTTCGAGGCCGAGCGCGGCGCACGCTGCCCGCGTCGTGCTCCTGCGCACTCCGAGCAACGGCCGCACCCAGGGCGGGTCCAGCGGGCGCATCCCGGCGATCGACCGCGCCCCGGAACCGCGCCCGAGACCGAGAAGCACGGTTTCTGCCTGGTCATCAAGGGTGTGGCCGAGCAGAACGACGCAGTCGGGACTCGGCCGCGCGTCCAGCAGGGCGGTGTACCGCGCCCGCCGCGCCGCCGCCTCCGGCCCACCTGGACCTTCGACCCGCACGGGGAGCACGCGGGGTCGGGCGCCGAGCGAGGAGAGCTGGGCGGCCGCCTGCTCCGCGATCTCGGCGGAGCCCGCCTGGAGCCTGTGGTCGACGACGAGGCCGTGCACCACGAGGCCCCTGCGCTCCGCGACGTGCGCGGTGGCCGCGGCGAGCGCGAGCGAGTCGGCTCCACCAGAACAGGCGACTGCGACGTGCTCACGCGGCTGGACGAGGTCGAGCAGACGTCGGACGGCGGTGCGCACCGCGGCGACCGCCGGATCGGGGCCGGCCATGGGTCAGGCGACCCGACTCGTCGAGCCGAGCCTGACCGCGACATGCGATCTTCGTGGTGCTGCCGATCCAGCGTTCACTCCGGCGACGCTACCGGCTGGTGCCGCACCCGGTCATCGGCCAACCGAGCCCCGCTGCGCGAAGTGCCTCACCTGTGGATCGTCTTGCACGCGGGCGGGTGGTAGACGCCGTCGTGGAGCGTGACGCACACCTTGTCGTTGTGGGGAAAGTTCTTGTCGATCTTGATCCGATCGCCCCACATGTAGACCGGGAGCGGCGAGTAGCTCTTGTACGTGTACGACTTCGTGTCCTTGTCGATGAGACCGGCTGAGTCGCTGACGGTGAAGCTGCCCCGCATGGTCCTGAAGGGCGCTACCAGAGAGCCCGGCTGAATCCAGTCCACGTGGAGACCGGACCCGTGGATCCTGATGCAGGAACTGTTGGTGTTGCCCTCGTCGACGCACCCGCTGGCGCTCGCGGAGGCGACTGGCCCTCCGGCCACCATGGACAGTGTCGTAAGACCGAGAACCGAGCAGAAGGCGCCGAACGAGCGCATGGACATACGAGTCGTCATGTGTTCCTCACACGGATTGACCACCTGACCGCGAGGACAGGGCCCTTGGCACTTGCGGTCGGTGATGATCACCGTGGGGGAAGGCCGGTCGCAAGGATTTCGGTGACCGCCGTAGCGCCGGCCTGCAAATAGTCCCGATACCCCGACATGGCGCACTCACCCCGCGCCCCCGTGTGTCCGCGTGGACTGGCTGGCGTGGTCGGTGTTTTCGCGTTTTGTAGCCTTATTGCGCGAAAGAGCGCTCTCATTTCGCATCAAGGCTACAAAACGCGAAATGAGGGGGCGCGCGGGTGAGGGCGCCAGGGGTGGTGAGGTGGTGTCACCGCCGTAGCGCCCGGCCTAGCGGACCCGGCGCAGCCAGAGCGACGGGTCGGCGATCTCCGCGCGGGTCGGCAGTGTCTCCGGCGAGGTCCACACCGCGTTGAAGCCGTCCATGCCCACGGCCGCGACGACGTGGTCGACGAAGGCCGAGCCCTGCGCGTACTGCCGCACCTTCGCGTCCACACCGAGCAGCGCGCGCAGCAGCCGGTCGACGTTGCCGCGCGGACCTCGGCGCACGCTGAACCGCGCGCGGATCGTGCTCACGCTGGGCACGACGGACGGGCCGACGGCGTCCATCACGTGCTCCGCGTGTCCTTCGAGCAGCGTGGACAGCGCGATCAACCGATCGAGCACGACGCGCTGCTCCGGGCTCTGCAGCAGTTCGAGCAGCCCGACGCTGTCCTTGTCGTTGTCCTTGTTGGTGCGAGCGGTCTTCAGCGCCTCGGCGAGCCGGGTGAGCACGCTGGCCGTCGACTCGTCCATGATCGAGAGCAGTTCGCCGACCTGCGCGGCGAAGAAGTCGCGCAGCCACGGCACGGCGGTGAACTGGAGCCGGTGGGTGGCCTCGTGCAGGCAGACCCACAGCGCGAAGTCGTCCTCGGGCACGCGCAGCGCGCGCTGCGTCGCCACCACGTTCGGCGCGACCACGAGCAGCCTGCCGCCGGGACCGTCCCCGCCGAACGGGTCGTACTGGCCGAGCACCCGGCCACCGAGGTAGGCGAGCACCATCCCGGCCTGGAACCCGGCGGTGCGCGCGAGCACGTTGCCGCGCAGTCCGGGCGTGGCGCGCGGCAGCGCGTGGTCGGTCAGCGCGGCGAGCCCGGCGGTGGCGGCCCGCACCCACCCGGCGCGGTCGACGACGTCGCCCGGCAGCACCGGCAGGCCGTGGCCGAGACCGGTGAGGTCACGGACGTGCCCCTCGGCCTGGACGGTCTGCTCCCGCATCCGGCGGACGGCCTCGCCGGCCTCCTCCCGCGGAATGGCGGGGCCGGCGCCGATGAAGCGCTGGGCGGTGGCAGAGGCGATCCCCCAGTCGATGGGCCCCTGGCCCTCGACCGGTGGCAGGTCGGGTGCTGCCGATCCGGCGTTCACCTCACCGACGCTACCCGTAGCCATCCCACGCAAGCATCAGCCAACCGGGCCGTCCCCCCGACGTTTCCGGCGGGGCGGGATCAGCGGCAGCCGCACGCCCGCAAGGCCGAGGCCAGCACGTCCAGCGCGGGACGGGCCGCGTTCGCCGGGCCGGCGTTGTTGGCGACGAAGGCGAACGCCAGCAGCTTGCCGTCGCTGTCGGTGACCACTCCGGCGAGGCTGTTGACGCCGTCCAGGGTGCCGGTCTTGGCCCGCACCCAGCCGCGCCCGGACGCCGAGGCCCCCGACGAGCCGTAGCGCTCCGAGAGCGTGCCGCTGCCGCCCGCCACCGGCAGCCCGCTCAGCAGCGGCCGCAGCTTCGCGGTCCGCTCGGCGTGCTGCCCGGACGGCGCGGCCGCGGCGGCGACCAACGAGCCGAGCAGCTTCGGCGGGACCTTGTTCTGGGCGGAGAGACCGCTGCCGTCGACCATCCTGGCGCCGCTGAGGTCGAAGCCGTTGCGGGTCAGCACGTCCGCGACCGCCTTCGCCCCACCGGCGAAGGACATCTCGGCCCCCGACGCCTTCGCCACCTGCCGCGCCATCGCCTCGGCGAGGACGTTGTCCGAGGTCAGCAACAGCGTCTCGACCAGCTGGCGGATCGGCGGCGAGTGCACATCGGCCAGCACCCTCGCGCCCGGCTGCGCGCTGCCGACGGATGCTCCGCCGGAGACGCCGAGGCGCTCGGCGAGCTTGGACGCGGCCGTCTTGGCTGGCGTGGTCGAGCGGGCCGAGTTGTCGTCCGTGGGGTCCTGGCGACCGCCGTCGAGCATCACCGGCTCCATCGGCGCGGCGTAGTCCTGTCCCGCGCCGTCGATGTCCGGAGCCAGCCAGCCCGGCCCCTTGGTGTCCCCGGCGTAGGCGCTGGTGTCCACCAGGACCTTGCGCACCTGCTGGCCGCCCATGGCCGACTTGACCTTGGCGACCAGGTCGTCCAGCTTCGCCGCCCCCGGGTAGAACCCCTTGCTCCCTGCGGACAGCGTCGGGTCACCGCCACCGACGAGCACGACGGTCCCCGGTTCGGGGCCCTCGACGACCTTGGTGGTCAGCGTCGACTGCGGGTCGATCGACAGCAGCGCCGCCGCGGAGGTGACGAGCTTGCCGGTGGACGCGGGCGTCATCGGAGTGGCGGCACCCTTGTCCCACAACACTTCTCCGCTCGCGGGGTCGACCACGGTCCCGCCGAGGGTTCCCAGCACGGACGCGCCGGACGGTCCGGCCAGAGCGTTCTGCACGCCCTGCTTGCTCGGGACGGGGCCCTGCGCGCTGAGCGGCTTGAGCGCGGCCCGCACCTGCGCGGGCGGAGCCGGGGCGGTCGTGGGGTCCTCGACCACGCCACCGAGGCCGACCGCGCGCAGAGCCTGCGGTCCGTAGAACACGCCGCCGACAGCCAGCCCGGCGACCACCACCAGCGCGGTCAGCACCAGCGCCACCCGGCGGCCCGTGCGGCGCTGGGGCGGTGCGTCCGGTGTGTCATCCGTCACGGACTGCTCGGGCTCGGCGGGCGTGCGCGCGGGCACCGTGGGACCCACCGGGAACACCTGGGGCTGCGGCCGTCCGGGCGGCAGCGGGCCGACGCGCATCGGCTGGGCGTGCGCTCGTTGCAGGCGAACCGTCGCCTGGTCGAGGTTGGGGCCGGGTTGAGTCGGCTGCGGCGGCTTCGGCGGCTCCTGCTGCGGGTCCTCGCCGTGTGGCTGTCCAGCGTCGGACACCCGGCCCTCCCGTGCGGCGTCGTGAGCGAAACACAAGCAATGTCACACAGTGGACGTCCCACTCGGATGCGGGTTCGGTGCGACTCTTGGTTCACACTAGACGCGTCTTGACATGGCCGTGCGGCGCAGCCCTCGGTCGCGAGCAACAACAACGAGCGAGGAAGAGCGTGGAGTTCGACGTCACGATCGAGATCCCCAAGGGCGTGCGCAACAAGTACGAGGTGGACCACAAAACCGGTCGCATCCGGCTGGACCGCACCCTGTTCACGGCCACGCAGTACCCGGCTGACTACGGCTTCGTGGACAACACGCTCGGTGAGGACGGCGACCCGCTCGACGCGCTAGTGCTCGTCCAGGAGCCGACGTTCCCCGGCTGCCTGATCCGCGCCCGCGCGATCGGCATGTTCCGGATGACCGACGAGAAGGGCGGCGACGACAAGCTGCTCTGCGTCCCGGCGGACGACCCGCGCACCGAGCACCTGCGCGACATCCACCACCTGAGCGAGTTCTACCGCCTGGAGATCCAGCACTTCTTCGAGGTCTACAAGGACCTGGAGCCCGGCAAGAGCGTCGAGGGCGCGACCTGGGTCGGTCGCACCGAGGCGGAGGCCGAGATCAAGCGCTCCTACCAGCGCCAGCTCGACCACGAGGCCGAGCACGGCGCGCACGAGGCCTGAGCCGCCCGCACACCGCGAAGGGCGCCCCCGGAGTTCCGGGGGCGCCCTTCGTTGTGGTGGGCGGTGCCAGTTCCAGCGCGTGGGTCAGTGCGCGGCGGCGGCGCGGGCCTCGGCGGCCCTTGCCTGCATGCCGGACTGCGTGGACAGCGGCTTCTCCTTGAGGAACCAGATCAGGATGAAGGCGCCGACCATGACCATGGCCCCGGTGAAGAACACCGTGTCCATCGCGCTGGAGAAGCCCTCCAGGAACGGACGTGCCAGCCGCGGGTCCAGGTGGTTGAGGAACGTGGTGTCGTCCAGCGACGGGCCGGCACCGGCCCCGCCGCTGCTCATCATCTCCAGCACCGGCCGGTTGGCCGGGTCGGCGAGCACCGCCGGGTCGGTCAGCGCGGAGCGGAAGTCCGCCGAGCCCGCGGCCACCCGGAAGGAGTCGGCGATCCGGTCGCCGACGACGCCGAACAGCACGGACAGGAAGGCCGCTGCGCCGATGGTGCCGCCCATCTGCCGGAAGAACGTGGCCGACGCGGTCGCGACGCCCATGTCCGACGGCGGCACGTCGTTCTGCACCGCCAGCACCAGGGTCTGCATGCACAGGCCCAGTCCGGCGCCCATCAGCACCATCACCGCGGAGGTCTGCCACAGCGGGGTGTCCACGCCGATGCCGCTCCAGACGAGCATCGCGATGATCATCATGGCGATGCCGATGATCGGGAACGCCTTGTAGCGCCCGGTCCTCGACGTCATCACGCCGCTGATGGCGGAGGCGGACATGATGCCGAAGGTCAGCGGCAGCATGAGCAGACCGGCCTCGGTCGGCGAGGCGCCCTTGACGATCTGCATGTACAGCGGCAGCGAGAGCAGGCCGCCGAACATGCCGATGCCGACGATGAAGTTCAGCGCGTTGCCGACGCTGAACACCGAGCTGCGGAACAGCCGCAGCGGCAGCAGCGCCTCGTCACCCGCGCGCCGCTCGGCGAGGATGAACAGCACGATGCCGACGACCGACAGCGCGATCAGCCCCAGCGAGGCGGCGGAGGTCCAGCCCCACTCCCGGCCCTGCTCCGCGACGACCAGCAGCGGGACCAGGCCGAGCGACAGGGTCGCAGCGCCCAGGTAGTCGACGCGGTGGTCGACGCGGGTGTGCGGGATGTTGAGCACCCGGCTCACCACGACCAGCGCGATCACGCCGACCGGGAGGTTGATCAGGAAGACCCAGCGCCAGCCGTCGATGCCGAGGAAGTCGTTCAGCCCGGCGAAGAAGCCGCCCGCGACCGGGCCCAGCACGCTGGAGGTGCCGAAGACGGCCATGAAGTAGCCCTGGTACCGGCTGCGCTCCCTGGGCGGGACGATGTCCGCCAGGATCGCGAAGGCCAGCGACATCAGGCCACCGGCGCCGAGGCCCTGGACGGCGCGGGCGCCCGCGAGCTCGTACATGTTGGACGAGATGCCGCAGAGCGCGGAGCCGACCAGGAAGATCGAGATCGCCGCCAGGTACATCGGGCGGCGGCCGTAGATGTCGGAGAGCTTGCCGTAGATCGGCGTGGAGATCGTCGCGGTGATCAGGTAGGCGGTGGTCGCCCACGCCTGGATGGTCTGGCCGTGCAACTGGTCGGCGATGGTGCGCATCGCGGCCGAGACGATCGTCTGGTCCAGCGCGGCGAGCAGCATCCCGAGCAGGAGCCCGGAGAGAACGACGAGGACCTGCCGGTGGCTGAGTCCCCCGTCGGCGTCCTCCGCGGGCGCCGCGGCGGCGCGCGTTGCGGATTCGGACATCAGTGCTTCCCCTCTTCCGAGCTCCCCTGCTGGCTGAGCTCGGCGATTGCGATAGGCATGTATTCCTCGTAGTCGGTGGCGAAGCGCCCCAGCAGCTCCGCGAAAAGCCGACGGTCCTGTGCCGACCACCCCTCGACCATCCCCGCGATGGCCTCGTTGCGACGGCGGCGGTGCACTCGAAGCAGCTCGATCCCGGCATCGGTGGCGGCGAGCAGCGTCGCCCGCCCGTCAACGGGATCGGCCCGGCGTTCCACGAGACCGTCCCTGACGAGTTGCGCGACCTGACGGCTGATGGTGGACGGGTCGGAGTGGACCGCGTCGGCGAGCGCGCTCGACCGGGCGGGCCCCTGCGCGACCAACGTGGCCAGCAGGATGAAGGAGGACTTGTCCATCCCCCCGTTCCTGGAGGCGTGGCCCGCGATGCACGCCTGTACCCGGTTGAGCCGCACCAGGGCCATGCCGAGCTGGTCGGCGACCTCCAGGTCGGTCTCGTCCGGAACCGCGTTCCTCACGGATGTGCTCACGTTTCGCCCCGCTTGATTGCATCAGCCAACTAGTTGCTGGGTACAAGCATGCGATGAACCGGTTCTCTTAGCAACTGAAATATGCTGTGGGAGAACTCTCACCCACGCACGGTCACTGCGACGTCACCGTGCGGCGCCGATGACCTGGTCCAACAGCCCCTGGGAGTGCCGGAGCGCCGCGATCTCGCGCTCGATCCGCTTCCGCTCCACCGCGAGGTCGGCGACCAGGCCCGCGCACGGCACGACCCGCCCCTCGTCGATCCGCATGCACGGCAGCATCCGGGCGATCGTCTCGGTGTTGAGCCCCGCGGCGAGCAGTGAACGGATCACGCACACCGTTCGCACGGCCTCGCCGTCGTACTCGCGGTAGCCGTTGCCTTTGCGCACGGGCACCAGCAACCCCTGACGCTCGTAGTAGCGCAGCGAGCGCGGACTGACTCCCGTGCGCTCGGCGAGCTCTCCGATCTGCATCGCGCCCCCTCGGTCTCCGGCGTCAACGGAAGCGGGGTGCGCGGACATTCCCGAAGTGGACCTGGCCAGCACTTGTTACTCGTGAGTAATATTCGCGGCATGAGCGTAGACACCAGCCAGGTCGGCGAGATGATGCGACAGATCGTGCCGTGGGTGCGCACTGCGGGCATCCAGTTCATCGAGGCGGGACCCGAGAAGGTGGTCGTCGAGCTGCCGGACCTGGAGGACAACCGCAACCACGTCGGCGGCCCGCACGCGGCGATGATGTTCGGCGCGGCCGAGACCGCCTCGGGGGCGCTCGTCGCGGCCGCCTTCATCGAGCAGCTGGCCATCTCGACTCCGCTGCCGACCAAGGGCGAGATCACCTACGCCAAGCTCGCGCTCGGCAGGCTGACCGCGACCGCGGTGCTCGGCAGGCCCGCCGCCGAGGCCGTCGCCGAGCTGGAGTCCGGCAGCCGTCCCGACGTCCCGGTCCACGTCACCATCAGCAACGCCGACGGCGTGGAAACCGGGCGGCTCGACATCATCTGGACGCTGAAGCCGCACGCCAAGGGGTAGCCCACCTTTCCGGGCGGACACGCGGAAACGTCATCCGACCGGCCCTATCCCCCGTTTCTCGTCCACCACCAGACTGGATCACGAGCGGACCGCACCGACCAGGTTTCTGGAGGTGATACCCGTGGTCTACGCGCTGACCTGGATGCCAGGAGTCCTGCGCGAAGCAGGTTTGACCGTGGTGGAGATCGGCGGTTGGGAGAACCGGGGGCACGGCAACTTCTCCGACGCCCGGGGCGTGCTCCTGCACCACACCGCCGGTCCCGCCAGCGGAAACTTCCCGTCCCAGGGCGTGCTCGTCAACGGCCGCCCCGGTCTGGCGGGCCCGCTGTGCAACCTGGGCCTCGGCCGGGACGGCACCTGGTTCGTCGTCGCGGCCGGCCTCGCGTACCACGCGGGTGCCGGCTCGGTGTCGTGGTGCGGAAGGGACAACGGGAACAACCACCTGATCGGCGTCGAGGCGGAGTCGACCGGACGGGGCGACTGGACCCCCGCCCAGGTGGAGTCGTACCCGCGCGGCGTCGCGGCGCTGCTCGGCCACCTGGGACTGGGGCCCGAGCGCGCGCTGGCACACAAGGAATGGGCCCCCGGCCGCAAGATCGACCCCGCCGGCTGGCCCGGCGACATGGGCGGCTTCCGGGGCTCCGTCGGGGAATGGATGGAGGGTGGCATGCCAAGCGCAGAGGAGATCGCCACGGCGGTGTGGAGCCACATCCTGGAGAACCCCCAGGATCCCAACATGAAGCACGCGGCTTGGGTGTGGCTGACATGGACCAACGTGGCGTCCTGGCGAGCGGCGGACACCCTGCCGCAGCTGCCGGCGGCGGTGTGGAACCAGGTGCTGGACAACCCGGAGGACCCGAACATCAAGCACGCGGCCTGGGTGTGGCTGACCTACGCCAACCTCGCGGCGTGGAAGGCGGCGGGCGAGCCCAACAAGCTCACGGAGATCAGCGACCCGGACATCAACAAGAGGCTGGCGGGCGCGGCCGTGGACACCGTGCGGCAGCGGCGGGCGGACCTCAGCGACGAGCAGCTCGCGGCGGTGCTCCAGGCGGCACAGGAAGAGCTAGAGCGCCGCAAGGCCGCCTGACACGATCGGCGTGCCGATCCGAACGGCGTCGGCGAACTCGCGGCCGGTGTGCCACGGCGCGCGGATGGCCAGCACCGTGCCGGCGGCGTTGATGGTGACCGTCGCGGTCACGCCGAGCCAGCCGCTGGCCACGACGCTGGAGATCTGCGGGTAGAACACGGAGATCGACCAGCCCTCGCGGCTCACCGCGACCATCCGCCTCGTGGTGGCCGCGAGCAGGACGGCGCCGACGCCGGGCAGCAGTCCCGCGGTCACGGCGCGGACGCGCTCGTCCCTGGCCAGCATGACTTCCAGGGAATGGGCGAGGGGGCCGTGCCGCGACCGCATCCGGCGGGACATGACGGACAGCGGCTCCGCGAGGTCTGAACGCATGCCGGGAGTGTTCGCCGTCACACTTTTGGCGGCTATCGACCAGACGGGTGCTTTACCGGTCATGAAGCCGAGCAGCAATCCTGCTCTCGGGTGTACGGACCGGACTTTCAAGCACACAGCGCGACAACGGCTCCCCCACCTTGTGGTCCACCGGAGTGGTGACCTATCCGCCGACCACGACGTGATGCCCCTTGGCCTCGGGATGCGAGAAACGCGCCAACCGCTCGCCCTCCGCAACCAACGCCTTCCGCACCTTCGCCGACAGCTTGCCGAACGGCCGAAGCGTCAGCGTGGCCTCACGCCGCTTGACCTCGCTGCTCCACAAGCCGGCAACCAACCCGTCCACCAGGAACGTGGGCAGTACCCGCAGGTTCGCCTTCATGTACACGGCGGCCTTGTGCTCGTCGGGCAGAATCCGCTGCCGTCGCTTCGCCTCGTACGCAAGCAAAACACTGTCGAAAGGAGCCAGAAATCGCACTGGCGCAACGGTTTCCGCATCCGGACGCGGCGAGTCGGGAAGGTCGTAGAGCGTCCGCCCGGCCTCATCGGTGAACCGCAGCAGATCTCCTTGTTTCTCAAGGACTTTTCGCACGGGCGGCACCTTCCACCCCATCCAGTACGCGACGTCCTCAACGGTGACCGGACCGAAAGCCCTTACATGGCAACGGACAACCACGCTCAGAGCCTCCTCGGCGCCCGGCCCCTCCCCCGGCGGACACGGCGCGGCTCGAAACGCCTCCGGCGCCTTGCCGCCCCACTCGCCGTTCGCGGGCCACCGCATGAAGTCGCTCGTCGCACGGAACGGCCGCCACTTGCGTTCCCGTTGGAACTGCGCCTCCTCCTCCGCGACGACACCGGGGTTCGCGGCCAACCAGTCCTCAATGAACAGACACGTCTCATCGACCGTGCGCGTGACGCCGAGGGTGTACTCGCGCAGTGCCGCGCGAAGCTCCGCCGCCCGTGGAGAACTCTCGGACTTGGTGCGCTGCCACGTGTTCAGACCACCGGCGTCGACAACCATCGAGTATTCCGGCTGTTCCCGCGCGCTCACCGCATGCAGCGTCCCGCGCAGGAACTGCCCGGCAACAAGCTCCTGCCCCTCGAAGGCGCGGTGGAGATCCTCGGTGCTGAAGTCGTGCAGCCGCGACCACAGGGCAACCGGTAGAGCGCCCCACTGTTGGGCTTGCAGTGCGCCGACGGCCTCGACGACGTCGGTCAGTGGCGCGTTCCACCGGTCGAGCAACCCCTGCCTGGCCAGAAGCGCACGATTCTGTTCGACCAGTGACAGCCGTTCACCCATGATGGAGAAGCTAGCCCTGACCACCGACAGCCGCCGGAGGAAGCGACTCGATGAGCGGAACAGTCACGGCCGTGAGCCGCAACGCCACCTACTCGTTCACCAAGCCCAACCACGAGTCGATCCGGCTGCTGGCGGGACTTGGCGTCGAAGGCGACGCGCACATGGGCGAAACGGTCAAACACCGCTCCCGCGTGGCTCGCGACCCCAACCAGCCGAACCTGCGGCAGGTCCACCTCATCCACAGCGAACTGCACGCCGAACTGGCGGAAGCGGGTTTCACCGTCCGAGCGGGCGACCTGGGCGAGAACATCAC
Source organism: Allokutzneria oryzae (assembly GCF_042429765.1). NCBI lineage: Bacteria > Bacillati > Actinomycetota > Actinomycetes > Pseudonocardiales > Pseudonocardiaceae > Allokutzneria > Allokutzneria oryzae. Next base: position 173,697 of record NZ_JBHLZU010000018.1, read on the forward strand.
CACCAGCGGCATCGACCTGCTCGGCCTGCCAACCGGCACGCTGCTGCACATCGGCGAGACCGCGGTGGTCCGGGTGACCGGCCTGCGCAATCCGTGTGCGCAGATCGACCTGTTCCAGAAGGGCGTGCTGCCCGCGGTACTCGGCCGTGACGAGAACGGCCAGGTGGTGCGCAAGGCCGGAATCATGAGCGTGGTCCTGACCGAAGGCGAAGTCCGGCCAGGCGACCAGATCCGGGCAGAAATGCCCGCACAGCCCCACGAGCCCCTCCGGCCGGTCTGATGGACGGCTCGGCGATCGACGCACTCGCCGCCGAGACCGGCTTCTCCGGCGTCGTCTCGGTGAGCCGTGGCGGGTCGGTGGAGTTCGCCAAGGCGTACGGCCTGGCCCACCGAGGCTTCGACATCCCCAACGAGCTCGACACTCGCTTCGCGATTGCCAGTGGCACCAAGGGTTTGACGGCCCTCACCGTGGTGAGCCTGATCGAGAGCGGCGACCTCAGCCTGTCCACCACCGCGCGCTCGGTGCTCGGCGAAGACCTACCGCTCATCGACTCCCGCGTAACCGTCGAACACCTCCTGTCACACCGCTCGGGCATCGGCGACTACTTCGACGAAGAGTCCACGGGAGACATCTCGGACTACGCGTTGCCGGTACCGGTGCACGAACTGGCGACAACGGAACAGTTCCTTGCGGTGCTTGACGGTCACCCCACCAAGTTCCCACCGGATTCACGATTCTCTTACTGCAACGGCGGTTTCGTCGTTCTCGCACTGATCGCGGAACGCGTGAGCGGAGTGCCATTCCACGACCTGGTCCGCGCACGGGTCTGCGCTCCAGCAGGCATGCACGACACGGAGTTCCTGCGCTCCGACGCACTCCCCTCGCGCACTGCGCTGGGCTATCTCCCAGATTCGCGCACCAACGTGTTCCATCTGCCAGTGCGCGGCAACGGAGACGGCGGCATCTACACGACCGCCGCCGACTTCAACTCCTTCTGGCCAGCCCTCTTCACGGGCCGCATCGTGTCGCGTTCATGGGCCGACGAGATGACGCGCCCGCGCAGTGATGCGGGCTCAATGCGCTACGGCCTCGGCTTCTGGCTGCACGCGTCGCGGGACGTGGTGATGCTGGAGGGCTACGACGCCGGAGTGTCGTTCCGCAGCGTGCACGCCCCTCACACGCGCCTGACGCACACGGTGATCTCCAACAGCTCGGACGGCGCCTGGCCCATCACCCGGCACCTCGACGCACTGTGAGTAGCATAGTTTATTGAGGAACCAATATACAATTTTGAATAAGTTCCAGCCCGAACAATATCGAGATAACACGAGTGAGCACTAATACACCAAAGCAGCACGCGATGTGCGACCTCAATAGATAGGACAAGCTCACTAGTCCAACTTCACGCGAGACTCGGGGATGTACCACTCCACACGCACACGCTCCTCCTCAGGCAAGCAATTTGCCCCGAGATAGACCTCATCGATAAGGTAGTGAAAGACCAACCTACGTCCCGATTTGGAGATGCTCTCCCACGTGTCACCGGAAGCCATCATGGCCTCCCTGACAAAAATCGGATTTGCTTCAAGTGACTCAAAGTCCGCCAAACGATCAGGGTCGCGCACCTCTGCCGCATAGCGTCCAGCTACGGCGCGAGCAAGAAGAGCCGGCTCCGAGTCCAGACGAGAAATAACCATTTTCGAAATACGCTCATGAACGAACTCTTCGTCGATCTCGATCGAGTCGTCATCCAAGATAAAAGGCCCCCAATAAGGAGAGCTGTCGCCGCACAGGTAGCCGCCCTGCAAGATCTCAAGGAGCTTACGCAGATATCTTTCTTCTCCCAGTTCGGCTACCAATCTTTGATTCACCTTCACCCAGTCTTCAGCAGAAATAATGGGTTCGTGCGGAAGCGCGAGAGTAGGGTCTATTTCGATAGCATTCACTGGGTTCATCATCAGCATCGCAACCTTTCCCGCCGTCCACCCATCACCTTCCTCCTCATCAATAAAGGCGCCTTCCTCGCCGCGCACAGAATCCGGAGCCCGATCTCCGCCGATCGCATCACCAAAAGCAGCCCTCCAAAGGCGAATGAACCTAACAATTTCGACTTCAGGATTCCTTATCGAAGTACAGCTATCAACAAGCATCATGACAATCGTCTGAACTGTCTCCCAACGAGGCTTGCCCTGGCCAATAAAGACAGACCTAATGCTCTCATGACTGGCCGTCGCAGGATAATCTCCTTCTGCGATACTTTTACTCATTCCCCTCAACGACGGATAGCCTGCCGCCGCATGCAACTCTTCGAGCGCTGCCACAAAATCTCTCTGCGGCCCCGGAGACATTCCTTTCGACCCTGACTTCACTGCCCTACCTCCGTCTTTCTTCAGCCGCGGCAACCGTCGCTAATCTCAGCGCGAACGAGTCCGCTCAGCCGATGCCTTCTGTCAAGTTTTGTCTAAAAGTGTCAGAGATCGTCTAGGCAACCAGGAGCTGCGCAACGATCAGTCGATCAGAGACCTGCACGATTTGAGGAGCACGGATCTTCGTGATCGAGATTGCTGGACACCCCGTCCAAGTTGCCGTTCTCACGTTTGGCATAGTCATGATCGGGGTGACAGCGAGGTGGATCGCCCTGTTGCTGTGCCTATTCGTGATAGCCGTGTCACGTGATCGAGACCGGCGATCGGATGTCTTGACATACGCCAAGGTGCTCCTCAGACCAGGGACGGTCCGGAGGCCCGCCGCGGCGGCCCAGAGGCCGGCGAACACGAGGACGAAGCATACGGCTACTGAAGACCCGGGCGGCGAACAAGACCTGCCAACCTGACCCGAGAACGAACCAGGGCGCCTCCCGGTGGGAAGCGCCCTGGTCCTCGCTGAGCCGCCTAAGGGAATCGAACCCTTGACCTACGCATTACGAGTGCGTCGCTCTGGCCGACTGAGCTAAGGCGGCGAGGCGAGATCAGTGTAGCGGGCCGGGGCTCAGGCTCCGAGCAGGTATCCCCACTTCGCCCTGACCTGCGGGAACGGTGAAGTCCGCACTGGGCGTCACCCTTTCGGTACCGGCGTCGTTAGGCACGGTGTGGTGCCCTGCGTCACACCAGCCCTGCGAGGAGGACGCCCGCCGATGCGTGCCCGCCGCTTGTCGATCGCCGTCGCTCTGCCGACCGTCGCGCTCCTCTCCGCGCTCTGCGCCGCGCCCGCGCTCGCGGCTCCGCCGACGACGCCGGTGCCCACGCCTGTCGACCCGAACCAGCCGCCTTTCACCAACCCGAACCCCATTCCACAGCCGGGACCCGTCGTCGGTGATGCGGGCGCGGGGCTCGGGTTGATCAGGGTGCTGCCCGGATCGGTGCAGACCGACGCGCCTGGGCTGACCGACGAGCAGGAGAAGCAGCTGCCGAAGCAGTCGGCCGGCGAGCTCGGGGTCGGACTGGCCATCGCGCAGGCCAACTCGCACGCCGTCTACGCGCACGACCGGGCGATCGCGGAGTCCTCGCCGTTCGGGTTCGCTCTCGGCGGGCGGGCGCCGAGGGTGCCGGGGGCGTTGGCGCAGACCGCCGTTCCGGACAACGCGAAGCCGACCGTCGGCGGGCTGACCCCGCCGGCGAACCCGTTGATCACCCTCGGGCTGCTCGAAGGATCGGTGCACGCGCGGTGGGACGACAAGCTCGGGCCGTGCGTGGAGCCGATCGCCGACGCCAGGACCTCGCTGGCCAGCCTGTCCGCGATCACCATGATCCCCTCTCTGCCCAAGGTCGCCGACCTCACCTCGACCGCTCCCGGCAGGACGGACCTGATCGAAGCCGCCAAGCAGCTGGCCGCTCCGCTGAGCCAGCTCGGTGGGCTGCTCTCCACCAGCGGCTCCCTCGTGCGGCTGCCGGAAACAATGAGTGCGCAGTCCACCGTGCGACTGGTGGACGTTCCCGGGCAGAGCGGCAAGGCGGTCAGCTCCGTCTCCACGGTCCAGCTCGCGAGCGTCCAGCTGCTCGCGGGTACTCCGCAGGAGATCCGGATCGACGTGGTCAGCAAACCGACTCTGGCCGCGCTGTCCACCGGCGATCCCAAGACGTCCAAGGTCACCTACACCGCGCCGGTGCTCCGGGTGTCGCAGGGCGGCAAGACGCTCGGCACGCTCGACGCCGCCAATCCGAGGCTGGACGTGCCGGTGGGAATTCCCTTGCCGGGCTTGGGTGATCTGCCGAAGCTGCCGATCATCGGCGGGCTGCTCGGCAACGGTGCCGCGCTGCCAGCGAACCTGCGCAAGCTCGACATCGGCGTGCTGCGGTTGCAGGTGGGGCAGCTCAACGAGAAGCGCGACGGCAGCTCGGTGGGCGCGGTCGCGCGGCTGATGGACCTTCAGCTGCTGCCGACCGACGCGCTCGCGCTGCCGGGGCTACCCGCCGCGCTCGCCCAGGTCGCCTTCGGTGAGCAGGTCGCGCGTGCGGCGGCGCCCGCGGGTGGGGTGGTGTGCAAGGCGATCACGCCGACCAGCCCGCAGGCCGTTGCCCCACCGCAGCCGCAGGGATCCCCGCCCGGTCCCGAGCTGGCATACACCAACGCGGCCTATCAGACGGTTCCGCTGTTCTGGGTCGGGACGGTGCTGCTGCTGGTCGGCGTGATCATGGTTTCGGCCCTGCCGGACCGCCGACGCGCCTAGAGGCCGATCGCCGCGCCGAGCTCCGCGGGCCGGAACAGCCTCAACAGCGCCTCCACGTAGTAGTAGTCGCCGTAGGGCAGCGACACCTCGATGCCGCCCTCAGCGCTGCGGTGGCGAGTTCCGCGCGCGACGATCGCTTCAGCGCGCGTGGACCTCGTGGTGAGGCAGGTGTCGGTGATCGCGCCCAAGACCGTCGTCGCCGTGTCGCGGTAACGGGCGTTGCCGGTGATCTTGGCGAGGTCCAGCAGGCCGCACGCGGTGATCGCGCCCGCCGAGGAGTCCCTGATGTCGTTGGGCGCGTACGGGGAGCGGTAGTCCCAGATCGGCACCGGGTCGGTGCGCAGGTACGGCAGCACGTGGTCGGCGAGCTTGGTCGCCACGTCGAGGAACTCGCGCTGACCGGTCCGCCGGTAGACCGTGGTGAACCCGTAGATGGCCCACGACTGGCCGCGTGACCAGCACGAGGTCGGGCTGTAGCCCTGCACGGTGTTCGGGCCGACCGGCGCCCCGGTGGCCGGGTCGAAGTCGAACACGTGCGGGGTGGAGCCGTCGGGCCGGACGAAGTGCCTCGCGGTCGTCCTGGCGTGGTCGACGGCGATGTCGGCGTACTTGCTGTCCCCGGTCTCCTTGCTGGCGAAGAACAGCAGGTCCAGGTTCATCATCGTGTCGATGATGACTCGGCCCGCGTTGCCGGGGTCGTTGATGTGGCCCCAGGCGCGGAGGAACCTGCCCTTGGCGTTGTACCGCCGGATCAGCGAGTCCGCGGCCTGGATCGCGCCGTCGCGCCACTCGCGGTTGCCGGTGAGCCGCCACGCCGTCACCCACGACGGGTAGAACAGGAAGCCCAGGTCATGGGTGCCCAGGTCGGTGCGGCGCGGGGCCAGGCGCCGGGCCGACTCCTCCGCGAGCCGCCGGAACAACGGGTCCTTGGTCTCCAGGTGGGCGAGCCAGAGCAGTCCCGGCCAGAAGCCACCGACCCAGCCCCCACCGTCGGTGTAGATCCACTTCTCGAACTTCGTCTCCTCCGGGAACCGGGTGATGCCCGGCGCCACCGCGCGCAGCTTGCGCACGGCGTAGTCGAGCCCGTCGCGCAGGGCTCGCGGGTCGGCTTTGGCCGGGGCCGCCTGGACCGGCTGTGCCACAAGGGGAAGGCCGGCGGCCGCCGCCGCGGCTCCGCCGAGGACCAGCCTCCTGGAAAGCGCTGTCATCACTGCCCTTTCGTCGCGGCGGCGGCTTTGAGGCGTGAGCAAGGGGGATACGAGGCGGCTTGCGGAACCTTGTTCCGCCGGGCGGAACGTAGTTCCATGTGCTGCGAAGGACATGGTGGCACCGACTGCCGGGTGAGCGGAATAGGCCACCGGGCGGAACCGACGCTTCGGGGAGGATGCGCATGGCGGCATGGCACGGCCGCACCGGGTTCCCTTTCACCATGGTGAAATCCCCGGTCACGTGCTCCACTGTGGACCGGACGGGACCTGCTGGAGTCCACAGTGGATGTTTCTGAGCTGTTCTCGCTCCGCGGCCGCACCGCGCTGGTCACCGGGGCTCGCACCGGCATCGGCAGGGCCGTTGCGGTCGGCCTCGGCGCGGCGGGCGCCGACGTGGTGCTGCTCGGCCGGACCGACGACCTCGACGAGGTGGAGTCGGAGGTCCGCGCGACCGGGGCGGACGCCCACCGGGTCGTGCTCGACCTCAGCGACCCCGAGGCCGTCGGACCCGCCATCTCCGGGCTGCTCGCCGAGTGCCAGATCGACGTGCTGGTCAACAACGCCGCGATGATCCACCGCGAACCCGCCGCTGAGCTGCCCCTCCACCAGTGGCGGCGGGTGCTGTCGGTGAACCTGGACTCGGCGTTCGCGCTGGCCCAGGCGGTCGGCGGGCCGATGCTCGCCAGGGGTCGCGGGAAGATCATCAACATCGCGTCGCTGCTCAGCTTCCAGGGCGGCATCCTGGTCTCCGGCTACACCGCGAGCAAGCACGCGCTCGCGGGGCTGACCAAGGCGCTGGCCAACGAGTGGGCCGAGCGCGGGGTGCAGGTCAACGCGATCGCCCCCGGCTACATCCGGACCAACAACACCGCGCCGCTCCAGGTGGACCCCGTGCGTGAGCCCGCGATCCGCTCCCGCATCCCGGCGGGCAGGTGGGGCGAGCCGAGCGACATCGTCGGCGCCGCGGTGTTCCTGGCGTCGTCGGCGTCGGACTACGTCAACGGGCACACGCTCGTCGTGGACGGCGGCTGGCTCGGCCGGTGATCAGCCCTGGTGCAGAGAGGTGAGCATCGCCTCGATGGCGATGCGGGGCTTCACGTTCTGCCCCAGCGCCTCCCGGCACCGCAGCACCGCTTCCAGCCTGCGCAGCGTCGAGTCGGCGCTCCACGAGGCGGCCGCGGTCCGGACGTCGGCGGCGCGGTCGGGGTGGTTCAGCGTGACCTCGGCGCCCATCGAGGCGGTCAGCACGTCGCGGTAGAACCCGGCGAGGTCGATCAGCGCCAGGTCCAACGCGTCCCGCTGAGTCCTCGTCGCCCTGGACTTCTGCCGCTTCTCCAGCTCCCGCAGCGCCGCCTTGGCACCGCGCTCCGCCGCCGCGACACCGCGTCCGGTGCCGCCGGAGCCCATCGCCGTCTTCAGCGCGTCCTTCTCCGCCTCGTCCCGGGTCTCGCTGACCGCGCTGGCCTCGGCCTCCGCGGTCTTCACCAGCTCGTCGGCCTTGGTGAAGACATCACCCAGCCTGCGCAGGCCGAGCGGGATGCCCAGCACCGCCTCGCGCCGGGCCCGCACCGCCGGGTCCGTGGCGAGCCGGTGCGCCCGGCCGATGTGACCGGCGCTGACCGAGGCCGCCCACTCCGCCATGTCGCCGGGGACGCCGTGGCGCTCCTGGAGCACCTGTGCGATGGCCCAGGCCGGTGGCGTGCGGAGGTTCAGCGCACGGCACCGCGAGCGGATCGTCACCGAGATGTCCTCGGGGTGGTCCGACGGCGCGCACAACAGGAACACCGTGCGTTCCGGCGGCTCCTCGATCGCCTTGAGCAGCGCGTTGGCCGCGCCCTCCGTGAGCCGGTCGGCGTCGGAGATGATCACGACCTGCCAGCGGCCCGTCGTCGGCCTGCGCGCGGAGATCTGCACCAGCGCGCGCATCTCCGCCACCGCGATGGACAGCCCCTCCGGCACCACGACCCGGACGTCCGGGTGGGTGCCCGCGAGCACCGTGCGGCACGCCTGGCACTCCCCGCAGCCGGGAACGTCGCCCCACCCGGCCGAGGAACACTGCAACGCCGCCGCGAAGGCCCTGGCAGCCGTGGAGCGCCCTGATCCGGGCGGACCGGTGAACAACCACGCGTGGGTCATCGCCCCGGGCGTGACGGGCCGTCCGCACACCAGCTCGTCGGCCGCGCGGGCCGCGGCGCCGAGCACGTCGACCGCCTCCGGCTGGCCGACCACCTCGGCCCACACCCCAGTGGTCACGGGCGCACCCCGCGAACGCGGTGCGCTCCGAGCAAAGCCGCTGTGGTGATTGGTTCGCTCGCACGCGCGCTCACGTCTTACCCCGCTTCGGAACTCGCCAGGGAGCCATCGGTCGGAGGCACCGTAACGCGCCGCGCCGACAGCGCGGGAAGCACCGCCTCCCGCACGCGTTGTGCCACCTCCTCCCGATCTCCGTCCGCGTCGACGACCACGTACCGGTCCGGGTCCGCCGCGGCGAGCTCGGTCAGCACGTGTCGCCAGGTGTGCTCGATCCGGCCGGTCGGCACGGCGGGGGCACGGTCGAGCAGCACCGTGACCTCCGGCCGCAGCCGGCCGGTCGCCCAGTCCGCGAGCCCCTCGGGAGCGTCCGAGGTCGGCTCGCACACCAGCACCACGACCGAACCGGCCTCCAGCGCGGGGAGCACCTGCCGCTCCACCACGTCGGCGCGCACCGCCGCGGCCAGGAGCGTGTGCGCGCGCCGACCGGTCAGGCCGCTGTGTTCGGCCAGGTCGCGCAGGCGCTCGCCCTCCAGTGCCGGGTCGCCCGCCAGCAGCACTCCGTGTCCACCCTCACGAAGCCAGCCAGCGAGCAGACGTGCCTGCGCGGCCGTCTCCGTGACGGTATCCCCCTCCACCGACAACAACAGTCCGCTGCCGGTTCGCGGCGTCCTGACCAGCGCGGCCAGCAGGTCGCGCACGCCGGAGCGCCGGTCGTCCATCTGCCGGTAGGCCACGACTCCGGCGAGGGCGGCGACGAGTCCGGCGGTCAGCAGCACCGGCCTGGTCGGGTCGATCCGCACCACGCGGCCGAGCACCTCGAAGCTCACCGGTGGGACCACCGCGACCAGCACTGGCACCAGCGCCATCGCGCCCATCAGCACCAGCCGCACCAGCGACTGCATGAACGCGACGGTCCGGCCGCGCACGGTGTCCTCCACCTGCGCCCCGATGATCGTCATGCCGGTCAGGAAGGCCGCCCCCGCCGAGGCGCCGACCAGCGCCACGGTCACCAGCGCGACCCACAGGTGCGGAGCGAGCGAGGCGGGGATCATCGCGACCCCGGCGGCGATGATCGCGGCGCCGAAGAGCCGGTTGTGCGGCATCCGCGCGGCGAGCCGGGGCGCGAACACCATGCCGACGCCCAGGCCGGAGAACACTGAGACGAACAGCAAGCCGTAGGTGCCGTCCCCGCCGGAGAGGCTGACCGCGTAGAGCTTGGCGCAGGCGATCACCGCGCCGCCCGCGGCGAACGCGCCCGCGATGCCGATGACCAGGCCGCGCACCAACGGGGTCGTTCCCACGAACTTGAGGCCATCCCTGACCAGCGAGAACAGGCTCTCGCCCGCCAGCTTCCCGGCGTCGTGGGCGCGGCTGGAGATCTCCGGGACCCTGGTCGCCACGGTGATCGCGTTGCCCAGGTAGATCACCGCGTTGAGCACCAGCGCGACGGCGATGGTCCCGGTCGGGCTGAGCTGCAGCGCGAGCGTCGGGCCGACCACGGTCAGCGCGGTGAACAGGCCGGAGGCGGTCACCACCGAGACGCCGTAGGTCATCACCATGTTCAACTGGTTGGCCGTCTCGACCTGGTCCGGCCTGCGCAGGAGGTTCGGCACGGCCGCGTCCTTGGCAGGCGCCCAGAACAGCGTGACCAGCTCCAGCAGGAAGGTCGCCGCGAACAGCCACCACAGCGAGCCCACCAGCGGCACGCTGACCAGCAGCAGGCAGCGCAGGACGTCGCAGATCGCCATCAGCGCTCGCCGGTCGACCTTGTCAGCGAGCGCGCCGGCGACCGGGGCGAACAGCAGCGCGGGCAGCAGCTTCGTCACGACGACGCCGCCGAGCGCGAAGCTCTGCGCCTGGTAACCGCTGGTCATGTTGGTCGCCAGCGCGGACAGCGCGAGCAGGGACAACCAGTCGCCGACGCTGCTCAGGGCGTTGACCGCCCACAGCCTGCGGAACGGCTGGATCGCCAGCACACTGCGGACCCGGTGTGCGGTCGAGACCGGCTCCGTTCCCGCGTCACCCACGTAAACATCACCCGTTCGCGTCAGCCGAAGCAGCGTTCAGCGTAACCGCGAGTCAGCGGGACAGGTGACCGACAACGGCGAAGAAGACGCTGGCCAGCACGATCGCGAAGAAGACCAGCACGGCCACACCGCAGCCCGCACCCGGGTTTCCGGGCTGCTGCGGCTGGGGTTGGGGCTGCGGGGGCGGTGGCATGGGCCGCATCGGCGGCCGAGCCGGACCTGGACCGCCCGACCGCTTCTGCCGCGGACGCTTCCCAGCCCCGGGCTGGGCCCGCTCGGCGGCGACGGCCTCGTCGATGGCGCGCTGGACGGCATCGGGATCGGGCAGGCCCGGTGGCCGGACGGAGATCCTCGGCTGGTCGTCGGCGAAACCGTCTGCGGACTCCGGCGGCGAGCTCAACGCGTCCGGGAAGAACCTGGGCGGCGGTGGAGCCTGCGTGCCGTCCTGGCCGAACAGCGCGTCCGAACCCATCGCCCTCACCTCCTCGCGCGAGTGTCCTACCCCGATGCGGCGCCTTCAAGCCCGGACAACGCAACAGAGGGGCCACGACGGGCCCCTCTGCGCGCGTTGGGTCAGGACTTCGAGGCGGAAGCCTTCTTCGCGGCCGGCTTCTTGGCGGCGGGCTTCTTCTCCGCAGCCGCCTTGGTGGTCGTCTTCTTCGCCGCGGGCTTCTTGGCCGCCGCCTTCTTCTTCGGCGCCGGTCCCTTGGCCCGCTTCTCGGCGAGCAGCTCCGAAGCGCGCTCGTCGGTCAGCGTCTCCACGTCATCGCCCTTGCGCAGCGACGCGTTGTACTCGCCATCGGTCACGTAGGGGCCGAACCGCCCCTCCTTGACGATCATCGGCTTCTTGGAGACAGGGTCCTCGCCGAGCTCCTTCAGCGGCGGCGCCGACGCGGCCGACTGCCTGCCCCGCTTCTTCGGCTCGGCGTAGATCTTCAGCGCCTCCTCCAGGGTGACGGTGAAGATCTCGTTCTCCGTGGCCAACGACCGGGAGTCGGTGCCCTTCTTCAGGTACGGGCCGTAACGGCCGTTCTGCGCGGTGATCTCGTCGCCGGACTCCGGGTCCTTGCCGACGAGCCTGGGCAGCGACAGCAGTTTGAGCGCGTCCTCCAGCGTCACCGTCGCCAGCGACATGGACTTGAGCAGCGAGCCCGTGCGCGGCTTCGCCTTGCCCGCGCTCTCCGGCAGCACCTCGGTGACGTAGGGCCCGAAGCGGCCGTCCTTCGCCACGATCTCGTTGCCGCTGACCGGGTCCTTGCCGAGCGAACGGCCCTCCATCGGGGTCGCGAACAGCTTCTCGGCGATCTCCGAGGTGAGCTCGTCCGGCGGCAGGTCGTCCGGCAGGTTCGCCCGCTGGACGTCGCCCTCCTCGCCGCTGTCGCCGTCGCGCTCCAGGTAGGGGCCGTAGCGACCGACGCGGACCATCACCGTGCGGCCCTTGTCGTCGGAGAACATCGGGATCGAGTTCACCTCGCGGGCGTCGATCTGCTCCACCGAGGAGCCGACCAGCTTCTTCAGCCCGCCGGTGCGGCCGATCGAGCCGTCCGGGCCGACGTCCCCGCCGAAGTAGAACCCGGACAGCCACTGCGTGCGCTCCTGGCGCCCGGCGGCGATGCCGTCGAGCTCGTCCTCCAGCGCGGCGGTGAAGTCGTAGTCGACCAGGCGGCCGAAGTGCCGCTCCAGCAGCCCGACCACCGCGAAGGCTACCCAGGAGGGCACCAGCGCGGAGCCCTTCTTCCACACGTAGCCGCGGTCCTGGACGGTGCTGATGATCGAGGCGTAGGTGGAGGGGCGGCCGATGCCCATCTCCTCCATCGTCTTGACCAGGCTGGCCTCGGTCAGGCGGGGCGGCGGGTTGGTGGTGTGCCCGTCCGGGGTGAGCTCGGTGGCGGTGACCGGCTGGTCCTTGGTCAGCCGCGGCAGGCGGGTCTCGGCGTCGTCCGCCTCGCCACCTGCCTCGGAGTCCACCGTCTCGACGTAGGCCTTGAGGAAGCCGGGGAAGGTGATCGTGCGGCCAGACGCGGCGAAGGTGCACTCCTCACCGCTGGTGGCGGTGCCGGTGATGCGCACGGTCAGCGTGGTGCCCTTGGCGTCGGCCATCTGCGAGGCGATGGTCCGCTGCCAGATCAGCTCGTAGAGCTTGAACTCGTCGGCCTCCAGCTCACGCGCGACCTGGCCGGGGGTGCGGAAGACCTCACCGGCGGGGCGGATCGCCTCGTGCGCCTCCTGGGCGTTCTTGACCTTGCGGGTGTACTGCCTCGGCTTGTCCGAGACGAACTGCGCGCCGTAGAGCTCGGTGGCCTGCGAGCGCGCCGCCGCGATGGCGGTCTCCGACAGCGTGGTGCTGTCGGTACGCATGTAGGTGATGTAGCCGTTCTCGTACAGCCGTTGCGCGGTGCGCATCGCCCGGTCGGCGGTGAAGCGCAGCTTGCGACCGGCCTCCTGCTGGAGGGTCGAGGTCATGAACGGCGCGTAGGGCTTCCGGGTGTAGGGCTTCTCCTCGACGCTGGAGACGGCCATTGCCGCGTTGGCAAGGCTCTCGACCAGCCGGCGGGCCTCGGCCTCGTCCAGCCTGCGCACGTCGGCGGAGGCGCGGAGGGTGCCGTCCGGGCCGAAGTCGCGGCCGGTGGCCAGGCGCGCGCCGTCGACGGAGACCAGCCGGGTGCTGAAGGAGCGCGGGTTGGCCGCGTCGCCGTCGGCCTTCTCGGTCTCCATGACCGCCGAGATGTCCCAGTACGAGGCGGGCACGAAGCGGATCCGCTCGCGCTCGCGCTCCACCACGATCCGGGTCGCCACCGACTGGACCCGGCCCGCCGAGAGCTTCGGCATGACCTTCTTCCACAGCACGGGGCTGACCTCGTAGCCGTAGAGCCGGTCCAGGATGCGGCGGGTCTCCTGGGCGTCGACCAGGTGCTGGTCCAGGTCGCGCGGGTTGGCGGCGGCGGCGCGGATCGCGGGCTCGGTGATCTCGTGGAAGACCATCCGCCGCACCGGGACCTTGGGCTTGAGGGTCTGCATCAGGTGCCACGCGATGGCCTCGCCCTCGCGGTCACCGTCTGTCGCGAGGTAGAGCTCGTCGACGCTCTTGAGCGCCTCCTTGAGCTCGGTGACCGTGGACTTCTTGTCCGGAGTGACGATGTAGAGCGGCTCGAAGTCGTTGTCGACGTCCACGCCGAGCCGGGCCCACGACTGGCCCTTGTACTTGGCTGGCACGTCGGCGGCGCCCCTCGGCAGGTCGCGGATGTGCCCCCGTGAGGACTCCACCACGAAGTTCCTGCCCAGGTAGGAGGCGATCTTGCGCGCCTTCGCCGGTGACTCGACGATCACCAGGCGACGGTTGCCCGAGCCCCCGTCACCGCCGTCCTTCTTCGCCCGTGTCGACCCTGCCACGCCTATACCGCTCTCTCGTCCCTGTAGTACGTCCCGGTTCGCAAGTGTGCACCGAGCGCAGTCACCCTCGGTGTTGCGGGTGAGCTGACAGAGTGGCACACCCTCGCGCCGAGGCTGTGTTTCTCACCCTGTGAACACGCTCGCCGAACAACGGATTCCCTGGTCAGCCGCTCAGGCGACCGGCCAGGTCCCCTCGACGGCCCCGGCGGGGGCCGGCCCGACAAGCTCGGCGAGCCGGGCGAGTCGCCGCCTGCCGGTGATCCGCAGCACCGGCAGGCCGTCACTGGCGGCGATCACCGTCGCCGCCAGACCCGCCGCGGTCAAGGCCCCGACAAGTGGATCATGGGTGCCGGGTGCTGCCGGGTCCAGACCGAGCAGGTAGGCCGAGGACTCGACCCGCCCGGCGGCCAGCGCCCACATCCGCAGCACCCGTCCGTCGGTGGTGAAGCTAGCCGGGACCCGCTTGGTCCCGCCACGCGACCACGCGGCGGCCAGGCCCGTGAGGTCGGCCCGGAAGGCCGTGCTCAGCACCGGCAGACCGGCATCGGAGCTGGTCAGATGGGTGAGCACGCCGCGATCGGCGCAGGCCGCCGCGACCGGGCCGACCCGTCCCCGCCGATCCAGCTCTACGGAGACCCTGGCCGTGGTGCCCCTGCCGAAACCGACTACCCGGCCCGGGGCGCACAGCAACCCGGCCAGGTCGCCGACCTCGGGCAGCGCGGCCTCCGCGGAGTAGAAGGACAGCTGTCCCACGCGGGCAGCGTAGAACAGATGTTCGACTCGGGGCAGTCCTGATCACGCGGAGCGAGCAGGCGATTTCGCTCGTCCGGATGACGGGCGGGCGAGCTACACCGGTTGAAGGGTGAAGCAGTTCCTACAGCGCGCTCTGCCCCGTCAGGGCGCCCCGCAGGTCCCGGCAGGAGGCGTGCGCGTCCATCGCCTGCTTGATCTCGGCGTTGTTCTCCAGCTCGACGAGGACCTTCGGCTCGCCCTGCGCGGCGGGATTGCCCTCACCGCTGAGCGCCCGCATCACCGCCTCGGTGAAGTTCGGCGCGGACGGGTTGATCGCCTCCGCGTCGCGGCGCGAGGTCTCGAAGACACCGATCTGCCCGGCGAAGTCGGTGAGCAGGACCTGCTGGATCCGCTCGCCGTCCGCGATGTCAGGCGCACCGCCGTCCGCCAGCTTCTTCTTGATCTCCGATGTGCGCTTGATAGCCGCGTTGAGCAGGTCCAACGCCGCCTGCTTCGCGCGCGCGGAGCTGCCGTGCGCCGTCGGGTCGTAGTCGATGAAGGTCGCGATGGTCCTGAGCGTGTCGACGAATCCGGTGCAGGTGGTGGCGGCCCAGGTGCTCACCGGTGCCTTGCGCACGCCGGCCGTGGTCGCCTCCGCGGGGCGGTCGCCCGGCTCGGCCACGTTCGTCCCCCGCGCGCAGCCCACCACCGCCGCGAGCACGCCCGCAGCCACCGTCACCACCAGAAGCTTGCGATTCACCTGACTACCCCCCAGCGCTTCAGTGATCTTCAGCAACTGATCCGGAAGTTACCGGCACCCTCTGACACTCTCATGACGGGGTACCCCCGAACGAGTTACTAAATTCAGGTCATCGCCTGACAACAACATCGGCCCACCCCGGAGGTGTTCCCGGAGTGGGCCGAGTTGATGCCTGCGTCAGGCAGGACGCGCCTCAGAGGGTCAGGCGCTGGTGCTGGCCGCGTTGTCGGCGGCGTTGTCGTCCGCGATGGAGGTGGGACGGCGCTTGGAGATCACCACGGCGGCCACGATCACCACGATCGCGGCGACCGAGATCACCGCGCGCAGCCCCGGAGAGGCGTACTCGCCGATGGACAGCGTCACGATGGCCGGCGCGATCAGCACCGACACCAGGTTCATGACCTTCAGCAGCGGGTTGATCGCCGGGCCCGCGGTGTCCTTGAACGGGTCACCGACGGTGTCACCGATGACGGTCGCAGCGTGGGCGTCGGAGCCCTTGCCACCGTGGTTGCCGTCCTCGACCAGCTTCTTGGCGTTGTCCCACGCGCCACCGGCGTTGGCCAGGAACACGGCCATCAGCGTGCCGGTGGCGATGGCGCCGGCCAGGTAGCCGGCGAGCGGGCCGACGCCGAGGCCGAAGCCGACGGCGATCGGGGCGAGCACCGCGAGCAGGCCGGGGGTGGCCAGCTCGCGCAGCGAGTCCTTGGTGCAGATGTCCACGACCCGGCCGTACTCCGGCTTGGTGGTGCCGTCCATGATCCCGGGGTTGTCCCGGAACTGGCGCCGGACCTCGAAGACGATCGCGCCCGCGGCCCTGGTCACCGCGTTGACCGCGAGACCGGAGAACATGAACACCACAGCCGCGCCGATGGCCAGACCCACCAGCACGTTCGGCTGGAAGATCTCGTAGCGGAACGCCAGCCCCAGCTCACCGGCCCCGACGATCGCGTCCTGCGCGGCGCTGAGCGCCTTGCTGATGGCGTCGGTGTAGGAGCCGAACAGCGCGGTCGCCGCGAGCACGGCGGTCGCGATCGCGATGCCCTTGGTGATCGCCTTGGTGGTGTTGCCGACCGCGTCGAGCTCGGTGAGGATCTTCGCGCCGTCGCCCTCGACGTCGCCGGACATCTCCGCGATGCCCTGGGCGTTGTCGCTGACCGGGCCGAAGGTGTCCATCGCGACGATGACGCCGACCGTGGTGAGCAGGCCGCAGCCCGCGAGCGCGATCGCGAACAGCGCGACGATGACCGAGCCGGAGAGCAGGAACGCCCCGTAGACCGCGGCGCCGATGACCAGCGCGGTGTAGACCGCCGACTCGAAACCGACCGAGATGCCAGAGAGCACCACGGTGGCCGCGCCGGTCAGCGAGGTCTTGCCGACGTCCTTGACCGGGCGGTAGTCGGTGCCGGTGAAGTAGCCGGTCAGCCACAGGATGACACCGGCGAGCACGATGCCGATGATCACCGCGACAGCCGCGATCATGGCCGGGCTGCCCTCAAGCGAGGCCAGCTCGGGCGACAGGCTGGTCAGACCGGAGAACGCACCGGGCAGGTAGACGAACGCCGCGATGGTGCACAGGACCGCGGAGATGATCGCCGAGATGTAGAAGGACCGGTTGATCGCGGTCAAGCCGCTCTCACCGGGCTTGGTCCTGGTGATGTAGACACCGATGATCGCGGTCACCACACCGATCGCGGGCACGATCAGCGGGAACAGCAGGCCCTGGGTGCCGAAGGCCGCGGTGCCCAGGATCAGGGCGGCGACCAGGGTGACGGCATAGGACTCGAACAGGTCCGCCGCCATGCCCGCGCAGTCACCCACGTTGTCACCGACGTTGTCGGCGATGGTGGCCGCGTTGCGGGGGTCGTCCTCGGGGATGTTCTGCTCGACCTTGCCGACGAGGTCGGCGCCGACATCGGCGGCCTTGGTGAAGATGCCGCCGCCGACACGCATGAACATGGCGAGCAGCGCGGCGCCGAAACCGAAGCCCTCCAGCACCTTCGGCGCGGCGCCCGCGTAGGCGAGCACCACGATCGCGGCGCCGAACAGGCCGAGGCCGACGGTCATCATGCCGACCACACCACCGGTGCGGAAGGCGACGCGGGCGGCCTTCTCGCGGCCACCCTCTCCTTCGTTGGCGGCCGCGGCCACCCGGACGTTGGCCCTGGTCGAGAGCCACATGCCGAGGTAGCCGATGGCCGCGGAGAACACGGCACCCACGATGAAGAACAGTGAGCGGCCGATCCTCTCCGACCAGTCTTCCGCTGGCAGCGCGAACAGCAGCACGAACACGATCACGACGAAGATGCCGAGCGTGCGGAACTGGCGGTTCAGGTACGCGGCCGCGCCCTCCTGCACCGCCTTGGCGATCTCCTGCATCTTCGGGGTGCCCTGGCCGGCGGCCAGCACCTCCCGCAGCAGGACATACCCAATGGCGAGCGCGGCAAGAGCCACCACGGCGACGATCGCGACCAGGCCGCGATCACCTCCGGTGAGCTCGATGCCCTGCGCCCACATGCTCTGGGCGAGGTTGAGGCGGGACATCCGTCCTCCTGGTCTGTCGCGGTTATGCCACGCCAGGAGCCACCAGCTGCGTCAGCTCCGACGCGGATAAAAGGCATGTGCATCGCCGGGACGGCGCGGTCCCGGCGATGCAACGGTGGCGGAGTCTATTGCCAACGTCACACGCGCCTTCACGCCGTCCCTACACGAACACGGAACGTGATCATTCCGCGCTGATTGATCTTGTGTCCACCCCTGGGCCCCTGGCCCGTCCGCGCTGTCGGTACCTGCTGTCAGACTCCGAACGTGCGTGGGCGGACGGAAGGACGACAGGACAACCCCGGCGGTGCGTCGTACCGGCGGCTTCGCGGCCGTGACCTGCTGGATCAGGTCGTCGCGGGCACCGGGCCCGACGAGCACCCGCTCACCCACGTCGCCAGGGTCCCGCCGCGGCGGGCGGAGTTCGCCGACTGGCCGGAGTGGGCACCGGAGGAGCTGGTCGAGTCACTGCGCGTGGACGGAGTGCAACGGCCGTGGCGGCACCAGGTCGAAGCCGCTGAACTGGCGAAAGCGGGCCATAACGTGGTAATCGCGACGGGCACCGCGTCCGGCAAGTCGCTCGCCTACCAACTGCCCGTCCTCGCGACGCTCGCGGAGGACCCGAAGGCCCGTGCGCTCTACCTCGCCCCGACCAAGGCCCTCGGCGCCGACCAGCTCCGATCGGTCACCGGTTTCGGGCTGCCCGACGTCAGGGCCGCGTCCTTCGACGGCGACACCCCGCGAGTCGACCGGGACTGGGTCCGCGCGCACTCGCGGTGGATCTTCACCAACCCGGACATGCTGCACCGGGGAATCCTCCCGGCGCACGCCCGCTGGTCGGGCTTCTTCCGCAGGCTGACCCATGTGGTGGTCGACGAGTGCCACGCGTACCGCGGGGTCTTCGGCTCACACGTGGCGCTGCTGCTGCGCAGGTTGCGGCGGGTGGCGCGCAGGTACGGCTCCGATCCGGTGTTCGTGCTCGCGTCGGCCACGGCGGCCAGTCCCGCCGAGTCCGCCTCGCTGCTGACCGGAACACCGTGCCAGGCGGTGACGGTGGACAGCTCCCCGAGCGGCGGGCGCACGGTCGCGTTGTGGGAGCCGCCGCTGCTGGAGGACCTGACCGGGGAGAACGGTGCGCCGATCCGGCGTTCCGCCGGGGCCGAGGCCGCGCGCATCCTCGCTGACCTGGTGCTCCAGGGCGCCCGCACGCTGGCCTTCATCCGGTCGAGGCGCGGTGTGGAGCTGGCGTCGCTCGGCGCGCGGCGGATCCTCGCCGACGTCGATCCCGAGCTCGCGCGGTTCGTGGACTCCTACCGCGGCGGCTACCTCCCGGAGGAACGGCGAGCGCTGGAACGGGCCTTGCTCGACGGCCGGTTGCTCGGGGTCGCCACCACCAGCGCCCTGGAGCTGGGCGTGGACATCGCCGGGCTGGACGCGGTGCTGGTGGCGGGCTGGCCGGGCACGCTGTCCTCGTTCTGGCAGCAGGCGGGGCGCGCCGGGCGGGACGGCGAGGAGGCGCTGGTCGTCTTCGTCGCCAGGGACGACCCGCTGGACACCTACCTCGTGCACCATCCCGCGGCGCTGCTCAGCCGCCCGGTCGAGGCCACGGTGCTGGACCCGTCCAACCCGTACGTCCTCGCGCCGCACCTGGCCTGCGCGGCGGCGGAGCTGCCGCTGACCGAGGACTGCCTCGCCGGCTTCGGCGCCGCCGCCCGCCCGGTGCTGGACGGGCTCGTCGCGGACGGGGTCCTGCGGCGGCGGCCGACCGGGTGGTTCTGGACCGACCGGGAAAGTCCACATGGGACGGTCGACATCCGTGGCTCCGGCGGCGAGCAGGTCGCGGTCGTCGAGGGCGACTCCGGCAGGATGCTCGGCACGGTCGACCCGGATTCCGCTTGCGCCACAGTGCATCCGGGCGCGGTCTACCTGCACCGCGGTGAGTCCTACGTGGTCGACGAGCTCGACCTCGACGGAGGGCTCGCGCTGGTGCACGCCGAGGATCCGGAGTGGACGACCTCGCCGAGGACGGTCGTGGACATCTCCGTGGTGCGCACCGTGGAGGAACGTCGCTATTCAGGTGGGGTGTCGGTCTGCCTCGGTGAGGTGGAGGTGACCTCCGAGGTGGTGGGCTACCTGCGGAAGCTGCCCTCCGGCCGGGTTCTCGACCAGGTTCCGCTCGAACTCCCCGCGCAGACCCTGACCACGCGGGCGGTCTGGTACACGCTGTCGGAGGAGTTGCTGCGCGGTAGCGCGCCGGGGGGCGCCGGAATCGAACCGGCGCGCACTCCCGGCGCGCTACACGCTGCCGAGCACGCGGCGATCGGCCTGCTACCGCTGTTTGCGACCTGCGACCGTTGGGACATCGGCGGGGTGTCCACCGCTTCGCACGCTGACACCGGGGAGGCGACGGTGTTCGTGCACGATGGGCATCCGGGGGGAGCCGGCTTTGCCGATCGCGGTCATGCCGCGATTGTCCCTTGGCTAGCAGCTACGCGGGAGGCGATCGTTTCCTGCGAGTGCCCGGCGGGGTGCCCGTCCTGCGTTCAGTCGCCAAAGTGCGGGAATGGCAACGAACCGCTGGACAAGGCGGGGGCGGTCGCCGTACTCGATGCGGTACTCGCCGTTGTGGGGTCGAGTCGCGTCGAGCCGGCTGACCGATCCCCTAGCGCTCCGCGGTAACCAGCCGCGCAGCGTTGTCGACGACGTCGGAGCGCAGAGCCAGGGACAGAGCGTCCTGAACGATCTCCGAGCTCGGCAGGTTCCAGCCGCAGACCTGCGGCTTGACCCGCCAGTGGGCGACGCCGTGCTGGAAAGGCGAAGGCGGAAGCGGGATGAAGCTGTCCTTGCCGTGCAGGACGATGCCGTCCTCGGCGGCGAGCTCGGCGCGCAGCTGGGCGCCGGAGTCGGTGAGGAACAGCCAGCGGCCGGAGGGGGTGGCCGCGATCGGCACGACGACACCGGCGGCGCGCAGCTCGATGGCGGCGCGGCGACCGAGCTCCGCGTCCACCTCGATCGCGTCGAGGACGATTCCGGTGGCCACGAGCAGCGAGTAGGGGCGGCCGCTCCACCAGGTGGCCACCTGGTCGGGCTGGGTGCCGACGCGCTCGGCCCAGTCGCGGTGCACGGGGACGGGACCGTCGGTCTGCAGGCCGTCCCGGCCCGCCCAGCCGGCGGCGGTCGGGTAGGTGCCCGGCAGGACCGGCCAGCCGCGCCACGCGAGGCCGATGGCCTCCGCGCGCAGCTCGATCCGGAATGCTCCGCGCCAGCTATCCGACCAATCCATTTTCTGCCTCCAACGGTGCTTCTCGCTTCCATCAAAACCAAACGGCACAACTGCCACCTTGCGTAACCCCGCGTCGACAACCGGTAGCTACGGCACGGCGAATGAGACCTAGATCGCAGGCGGAACGAACTCTGCCGACCATTCGACTGCGACGACCGGCGCCGTCGGCACCGTCGTCTCCGGGGGTAATACCGATCACAGTCGATCTCTCTGCCGCTCGCCGTGGCTCATCGACCGCTCATCGCAGCCGACCGTTCTCGATCACTCAGCCGGACCGGCCCGTGCCCGTGCGACGACCGGTACGACGAACGGCAGCCGACCGGTCACCGTGGCCCGAACCTCGACGAGCGCGTCCCATCCGTCGAGCCGGCAGCCGGTCACCACCACCCCCATCCGCTCGCCGACCCGGGCCGCCGCGCGGCAGGCGCTCGACGTTCCGGAGGGGGCCCGCGCGGCCGCGGCGAGGGCCGCGAGATCGGCCGCCGCCTCGGCCCGATGCCGGTGGATCTGCGCCCCGCCGAGACAGAGGAACAGGAACAAGACGGAGAGCAGGCCCGCCACTCCGACCGCCGCCGGAACGGTCACCGAACCCCGATCGGACCGGTTTGCCCAGTTCAAGGGCTTTCCTCGGCGTCGCCGACTCCGGGTTCGAGCACCGCGAACGCGCTGCCTCGCAACCGCAGGCCCGGCAGCAGACGACCGAGGACGGCCACTTCGACGACCACGGACACGGTCTCGCCGTCCTGCTGGACGATCAGCCCAGCACCGGCCGGAGCGATCCGGCGCAACGCCTCGGCGGAGCCTCCATGGTCGCCCCGGGAGATCAGCCGGGCGATCTCGCGGGCGGCGTCGACGCACCGGAGTTGGTCGGCGACGGCGCGCAGCCCGGTCAGCGCGAGACCGAGCACGAGCAGGAGGGAGGCCACCGCGATGGCGGCCTCGACGGTCGCCGCACCGCGGTCGGACACGGCTAGAAGGCGACGTCGAGCGCACGCCGGACCAGTCCCTCCAGCGCCGCGGTGATCGGCTCCCCGGTGATGACCGCATAGAGGATGGCGGCGAATGCGGCGGCCGCAATGGTGGCGATCGCGTATTCCGAGCTGGCCGTCCCCGCATCAGTGCCGACGAGTCCGACAAGGCCGGTCCGCGAGCCCGAGAAGATTTTCCATTCCATTTTCAACAACCCCTTTTCCCTCGTGAAAGGTGGTTCTCCATGTATTTCTCGCGCTGTCCACTTCGGACATTCCGGCCATCTCCACCAGCGGGGCCGACTCCGTCACCAGGAGGCGAGCAGCCCGTTCGCCAGCCCGGCGACCACCGGGACGACGCCGAGGCAGAGGAAGGCGGGCAGGAAGCACAGCCCCAGCGGCGCGGCCACCAGCACCGCCGCGCGCTGGGCGAGGGCCTCCGCCCGGTCGGCGGCCGTCGCCCGCAACGTCGTGGCGAGCTCACGGACGAGCTGGGCGAGCGCGGAGCCCGACCGAGCCGTTCCGCGAGCCGCCCTGGCTAATCGCGCGGTCTCCGGCACGGCAAGGGCGGGCTGCCACGCCGCCACGGGATCAGCGCCGAGCGCGAGCAGCTCCGCGGTCTCCGCCAAAGCGGTCCGGGCCGAGCCGGGAAGCCGCTCGGCGACCACCCGCACAGCCGTGGGCACCGGCATCCCTGAGCTCAGGCACGCGGCGAGCACGTCCCATGCCGCGGCGAGCGCCAACGGATCGGTCTCCGGAACGTCGGGCGGCCTGTTCAACACCCAACGAGCACCGAACCACGCTCCGAACGCGACGAGAGGACTGAGCAGAACCGCGTCCGGAGCGAGAACCGCGACGCAGCCGCCCAAGCTCAGTCCTGCCAGCACCGCCAGCCACCTCCTGCGGGTGGCTGGCGGTGCCGTGGCACGTGGTTGACCGAACAAGGCATCGAGTCGCGGTCTGCTGCTTCGTGCCGTCGGCGCGGCGATGAGTGCCGCCGCCAGGGCGAGCGCCGCCAAGGACTGAGTGGTCATACGGCCACCGCCCGGGAGGTGAGGTGCGTGCTCCACGCCAAGCCCGCACACATCAGCACCGCTCCGAGAACCAGCAGCACCTGGCCGAACCCGGTCCGCACGAGCACCACGAGCGGTGCCGCTCCCATGGCCTCTCCGAGCAGCAGGCCGACCACCGGCAGCGCCGCGAGCACGGCGGCGGTGGCACGTGGACCGGCCATGCGCGAGTCCACTTGGTGCGCGAACCGGATTCGTTGCCCCAGGTCCCGGTGCACCGCTTCCACCAGCTCCGCCAAGGGCACGCCGTGTTTCTCCGCCGTGTCCCACACCGCACCGAGGTGCCTCAACGCCGGCCCGCACACCGGATCGACCTCGATGAAGCGGTCAAGGGCGGAGCGGACGTCTCCCCCCAGTCGTGCGGTGGAAAGCATGGCGCGCAAGGGTTTCTCGGTCTCCTGGTCCACGTCGGCGATCACGCTCTCGATCGCGCTCGCGGGGTGAGCACCGGATCGAAGGTCCCCGACGAGGAGTTCCAGCGCTTCGGCAAGGCCGTTCGCAGCGACCATGCGGCGGCTCTCAACACGGCGCCGACGCAGGTGCCGGTGCACCGTCCACGTCAGAACCGCGACCGCGACTGCCCCACCGATCCCGGCGAACAGGGCCACCACGATCGCGGTGACCGCGATGAGCGGCGTCGTGCCCGGCCGGTACCGCGCCCATCCGGACCGCCTGGTCACGCCGGACAGCGCCGCCAGCCTGGATCGCGCAGAAGCAGTGGGCCACAACGTGATCGCTAGTGCGAGGCAGAGGGGAGCGAGGGCTACCACGGCGGGTTCACCTCCCTCGCCTTCAGCAGATCGGCGAGCAGCCCCTTGCCGGGCAGCCACCCGCTCTCGTGGTGCCAGGCGGGCACGACCTGCGCGCGCTCACCGACACGGGTGAGCACGCCAACGGCCGCCAGCCGACGACGTCCGTCCGGCTCGCGCTTCATGTGCAGCACGACCTGGACCGCCGCGCTGAGCTGGCTGTGCAGGGCGTCGCGGGACAGGCCGCCGAGCGCTGCCAGGGCTTCCAACCGCGCAGGCACCTCCGCTGGAGAGTTCGCGTGCACAGTGCCCGCTCCGCCGTCGTGACCGGTGTTGAGCGCGGCGAGCATCTCGCAGACCTCCGCACCGCGGACCTCGCCGAGCACGAGGCGGTCGGGACGCATCCGCAGCGCCTGGCGGACGAGTTGTCGCAGCGTGATCTCACCCGCGCCCTCGACATTGGGCGGCCGGGCGATGAGCCGGACGACGTGCGGGTGTCCCGGCTGGAGCTCTGCCGCTTCCTCGACACTGACGATGCGCTCCTCCTCGGGGACGCAGCCGAGCAGAGCCGCCAGGAGCGTCGTCTTGCCGGAGCCGGTGTTGCCGACGACGAGGAAGGCCAGCCGCGCGGTGATCAACGAACGGAGCACGTGCGCCATGGAGCGGTCGAAGGTGCCCAGCGCGCACAAGGTGTCCAGGTCGTGCGTCGCCGGACGCAGCACGCGGAGCGAGATGCAGGTGCCGTCCGCGGCGATCGGCGAGAGCACGGCATGCAACCGGACGCTGCCGCTGGCGCCGCAGTCGGGAAGCCAACCGTCCACATAGGGCTGCGCGTCGTCGATGCGCCGTCCGGCCGCGAGTGCGAGCCGTTGTGCCAGTCGCCGCACCGATTCCTCGTCGGGCAGGTCGATCAGCACCGGTCGCAGTCCTCGGCCCCGATCCACCCACGCCTGCCCCGCGCCCGCGACAAGCACGTCCGTGGTCGCCGGATCGCGGAGCAGGGGTTCGAGTGGTCCCGCACCGACGAACTCCTGGTGCAGCACACGGATTGTCCGCAGCAGGGTGGTGTCGCCGATGACTCCCCCGGCTTCCGCGCGAACGGCGTCGGCGACGGCTCCCGCGGTCACCGGTGCGTTCGAGGTCGCCAGCCGGTGCCGAACGCGGTCGGCGAGATCCCCGCTCACCGCGTCCGCCCGTCGCACAGCACGTCGAGAACCTGGCCGGCCGTCGCGGCGAGAGGTCCCTTGGTCTGCGCCGGCGGGTGCCCGTTGTCGAGCGCGCGGCCGAGTCCGGGTTCCGGGCGCATCGCGGCCAGCAAGGGCAGGGCGAGGGACCGTTCGACGTCCTCCGCCTTGAGCCCGCCCGGTGCCGGGCCGCGAACCACGACGCGGAGATCGACCCCGCGGCTCAGTGCTCGTTCGGCGACCCGGGACGCGGCGGCACACGCCCGAACCTCGGCGGGGACCACGAGAACGGCCAGGTCGGCGAGGTCGAGCGCGGTGAGCGCGGCGTCCGGCAGATGCCTCGGCAGGTCGCAGACCACGATCCCGCCGCCACGCCTGCCCGCCGACACCACCGCGTCCACGGCCGCCGGTTCCGGCCCGCCCCCGTCCCGGTCGCAGGACAGGACCGTGAGCCCGCCGCCCTTGACTTCGGCCTCCGGCAACGCCGAGCGCAACGAGGAGGACGACATCCGGCCCCGAGTCGGCGTCAGTCCCGGCCAGCGCAGTCCTTCGGTGTGCTCGGCGCCGAGCACCAGGTCGAGGCCACCACCGAACGGGTCGCAGTCGACGAGCAGCACCTGCTCACCCCTGCCGAGCGCGACCACGGAGGTGGCGCAGGCGAACACCGAGGCTCCGGCTCCGCCGCGCCCACCGACCACGGCCAGCACGCGGCCCGCGTCGGTCTCCGGCCCTTCCGCGATGTCGGCAAGGGTCGAGGCCAGCCAGGGTTCCGCCCGGGGCAGGGCGAGGACCTTGTGCACGCCGACCTCGACCGCCTGCCGCCACAGACCGGGGTCCGGTTCGGTCTCGGTCAGCACGACGACCCCGGCCCGGCGCGGCAGGTCGGCGTCGGCGCACCGCTTGAGGCCCGCCTCGTCGAGCAGCACCAGCGGCGCCGACGACCACAGCCGCCGGGCGGCGGCCGCGTCGGGCACCCGCTGCACCTCGCAGCCCGCCGCCGCGGCCAGCCGCAGGGCCTCGTCAAGCAGTTCGGTGTCGTCCATCAACACCAGAGGTCGTGCCGTGTCCACTGGTTCCCCCCGCCGTGTCCCGTCGCGCCGGAGGTGCGTTCCGGCGGCTTCCCCACGGTCACTCGGGATCGGGGCTCGGGCCACGGGGCCGGGGCAATCTGTGGACAACGGGGGTCGATGTGGACAACTCGGCTTGTGCGGCGGTTGTGGCGCCGGGAATGTCGGTGCGCTGAGGAAAAATTGAAGTCGGGGGTACCCCTCGCGCGCGCGAACAACGGCTCCCGCGACGAGCCGGAGCCGTCGCGAGGGGAACGCCACGTCGAGGTGTCCGGAAGGATGCCCCCTCACAAAGCGACAAGATCGCGCACAGACCCACAGGAGAACGGCGGCAAGGGTGCTCCACGTCTCGGATCTGGCACCGAGGGTGAGACCGAGCCAACGGGGCCCGGGAGCCGGAAACCGCCTCGTAGCAGGGATCCTGGGGAAACGCGTCCGACCCCGGACATGGGACGACCCCCGCCAGGGGGGAGGGACGGGGGTCGTCATAGGTTCAGTCCCGGGGGGTCGGACTGAACCCGTCCGGCACAGCCGGACGTCACTACTGTATCCCCCCGCCGCCAGAAGTTGCCTCTCGTCCGTTCGAGCGACAGGTGACGATTCGGCACCGGTGCCGCAACGAGACCTATGCTGAGTCCGTGATCGTTCCTGGTGAGAGCGGGCGAAAGACGGCAGAGAACCGGGTCGCGGCGTTCTTCGACCTCGACAAGACCGTCATCGCCAAATCGAGCACCCTGGCCTTCAGCAGGCCCTTCTTCCAGGAGGGGTTGATCAACCGGCGCGCCGTGCTGAAGAGCGCCTACGCCCAGTTCATGTTCATGCTCGCCGGAGCGGACGCGGACCAGACCGAGCGGATGCGCGAGCACCTGACCTCGCTGTGCACCGGCTGGGACGTCGAGCAGGTCCGCGCGATCGTCGACGAGACGCTGCACGACATCGTCAACCCCCTGGTCTACGCCGAAGCCGCCGAGCTGATCTCCGACCACAAGACCGAAGGTCACGATGTGATCGTCGTCTCTGCCTCCGGCGCGGAGATCGTCCAGCCGATCGCGGAGATGGTCGGCGCGACCCAGAGCGTCGGCACCAGGATGGTCGCGGCGGAGGGCCGCTACACCGGCGAGGTCGACTTCTACTGCTACGGCGAGAACAAGGTCGTTGCCGCGCGCGAGCTGGCCCAGGCCAACGGCTACGACCTCGCCGACTGCTACGCGTACTCCGACTCGATCACCGACCTGCCGCTGCTGGAGGCGGTCGGGCACCCCACGGCGGTGAACCCGGACCGCTCGTTGCGCAAGGTCGCCGCGCAGCGCGGCTGGCCGGTGCTGACCTTCTCCGACCCCGTCTCGCTGCGCTCACGCATCCCCAGCCCCTCGGGCACGGCCGTGGCCGCGGCGGCGGTCGGGCTCGGCGTCGTCGCGGCAGCCGGGGTCGCTTTCTACGGCATCCGCAGGCACCAGCGGCGGAGCAAAGGGCAAGAGGAACAAGGCGACTGAACCTGTTAGGGCTAGCGGGTTCCAGCCGAAGGCGCAGCCCTACTCGTGGGTTGCCGCAAGGCGTGTCGACCTTGCTGAAACGGTGCACCCGTCCGTGCCCTTGCTGTGATGGCAGTCACGGACTACAAAGGAGGTGCGGACCTCTAGAGGCCAGGGACGTTACGAAGAGAAGTACCGTTCACCCCCTAGGGCTCCGTGCGAGGAGATTGGGAACCCACGCGCAGCACGCCGCGGGAGGCATGTCGTCACAGGGCTGCGTACCGGGACGCTGGACGCCGAGCCCTAACCAGGTACGACACGAGATGCACGCTTGGTACCCCGATCCTCCTCGCTGATGGGGCGGCGCCCTCGACGCAAGTCGACGGGCGCCGCCCCCTTTTTTGTCGCGTCTTAGTCGCGCAACCTTCATTCCCTGCCACAGAGGGTGTGCGCGCTGGCACGGTTCGTGAAAGCCTGCACCCCGTCCCGGAGCCCGCTCCGGGGACTGCGCCAGATGCACCAGTGACCGGCACGGCTCGTCCGGCAAGCGGGCGACCAGGGCTCATGTGTTCGTTGCAGGCCCATCACACGCGTTGACCCCCACGATTCCCGTGGGTAACTTGCCGTGTCTATCGGGCATCCAGTTGAGAATTGGCCGCCAGCGATGTCGGGAGGCTCCGTTGCGTCACGTCAAGTCCATCCCCCGCAGGCAAGTCGCGGTGCTGCTGACAGCAGCCCTCGCCACCGCCACCATGGGTGCCTTCCCGGCGGCCGCCGCCCCGGAGGCTCCCGTGCAGAACGCGGAGGCGGCCACGATGACCGCGGCGGCAAGCGCGCTCCGCGGCATGACGCTGGAGCAGAAGGTCGGCCAGCTCTTCGTCGCCAACGTCTACGGCAAGACGGCCGACACCCCCCACCCGAAGAACCGCGAGGAGTTCGGCGTCGACACCGCTGCGGAGGTGGTCAAGCGCTACCACCTCGGCGGGGTCATCTACTTCTCGTGGACCGACAGCTTCCACAACACGCGGCAGGTCGCCGAGCTCTCCAACGGCCTTCAGCGCGCCGCGGTGAGCTCCGGGAACCTGCCGCTGCTCGTCAGCACCGACCAGGAGCAGGGCGTGGTGACCCGGTTCGGGCCGCCGGCCACCCAGTTCCCCGGCAGCATGGCGCTGGGCGCGACCCGGTCCACCGAGAACGCCCGCAAGGCCGCCGAGATCACCGGCAGGGAGCTGCGGGCGGTCGGCATCAACCAGAACTTCGCGCCGGACGCGGACGTCAACGTCAACCCGGCCAACCCGGTCATCGGCGTGCGGTCGTTCTCCTCGGACCCCAAGCTCGTCTCCGACATGGTCACCGCGCAGGTGCAGGGCTACCAGGGCGGTCTGCCGACGCAGGGCGTCTCGGCCAACGTCAAGCACTTCCCCGGCCACGGCGACACCGACGTGGACAGCCACTACGGCCTCCCGGTCATCAACCACACCCCCGAGCAGTGGGCGCAGCTGGACGCCCCGCCGTTCCGCGCGGCCATCGCCAAGGGCGTGGACTCGATCATGACGGCGCACATCGTGGTGCCGAAGCTGGACGACTCCGGCGAACCGTCGACGTTGTCCTCCAAGGTGATCACCGGGATGCTGCGCGGCGAGCTGGGCTTCCGCGGCGTGGTCTACACCGACTCGCTGCGGATGGAGGGCGCGCGCAAGAAGCACCCGGACGACCGGCTGCCCGTGCTCGCGCTGAAGGCGGGCGTCGACGTCCTGCTGATGCCGCAGTACCTGGACGTCGCGATCAAGAGCGTGATCAACGCGGTGCGCACCGGTGAGCTGACCGAGCAGCGCATCGACGAGAGCGTGCTGCGCATCCTGCTGATGAAGCTCAAGCGCGGCATCCTGACCACGCCGTTCGTCGACCCGGCGGCGGCGGAGAAGACCGTCGGCAGCAAGGCGAACCAAGCCGCCGCGCAGAAGGTCACCGACGCAACGGTGACCGCCGTCCGCAACGACGACAAGCTGCTGCCGATGCGCACCAAGCCCGGCAAGGTGCTGGTCACCGGCTGGAGCGACCCCGCGGCGACGTGGGGCACCGCGAGCACGCAGACGCTCGCCAAGCAGCTCAGCGCGCGGGGTGTCGCCACAACCGCGCTGACCACGGGACTCAAGCCGACTCCGCAGGCGATCGACTCCGCGGTCGCCGCGGCCGGGCAGAACGACGCCGTGATCGTGCTGACCAACCGCGCGGCCAAGGAGCCGACGCAGCAGCAGCTGCTCACCAAGCTCGCGTCGACGGGCAAGCCGGTCATCGCGGTCGCGGTGCGCGACCCCTACGACGCCGCGCACGTCGACGCCGTGAAGACGTGGCTGAACACCTACTCCTTCAGCGCGGGCTCGATGGAGTCCGTCGCCAAGGTCGTGCTCGGCGAGCTCTCCCCCAAGGGCAAGCTGCCGGTCAGCGTGCCCAGCGCCGGCGACCCGACCGTCGTCCGGTTCCCGTTCGGCCACGGCCTGACCTGGTAGCGGAGGAATTGTCCACAATGGATGGTCTGAACAGGCGCAGGTTCCTCACCGCGAGCGCGCTGGCGGCCCCCGCGCTGGGCATTGGCGTGGGCACGGCCGCGGCGCAGCCCGAGGCC
Organism: Allokutzneria oryzae; assembly: GCF_042429765.1. NCBI lineage: Bacteria > Bacillati > Actinomycetota > Actinomycetes > Pseudonocardiales > Pseudonocardiaceae > Allokutzneria > Allokutzneria oryzae. Next base: position 203,691 of record NZ_JBHLZU010000018.1, read on the forward strand.
GAGGCTTTCGGCGGGCACCGCAGGGTGCTGACGGGAGCCGACCAGCTCGCCGCGGGTGACTGGCGGATGCTGGCGGGCAAGAAGGTCGGCGTGGTCACCAACCCGACCGGCGTGCTCTCCGACATGCGGCACATCGTCGACGCGATGGCCGACAGCAAAAAGGTCAACGTGGTCGGCATCTTCGGACCCGAGCACGGTTTCCGCGGCACCGCGCAGGCAGGTGGCTCCGAAGGCGAGTTCGACGACCCGCGCACCGGGTTGCGGGTCTACGACGCCTACGGCATCAACGCGGCCAAGCTCGCCGAGCTGTACAAGAAGGCCGGTGTGGACACCGTGGTCTTCGACATCTGCGACGCGGGTGTGCGGTTCTACACCTACATCTGGATGCTCTACACCGCGATGCACGCCGCGGTGCTGGCCACCAACGTCTCGGTCATCGTGCTGGACCGGCCGAACCCGATCGGCGGCCAAGCGTACGGTCCGCAGCTGGACCCGAAGCACTCCTCCGGTGTCGGCCGCAAGCCCATCGCGATGCGCCACGGCATGACCATGGGTGAGCTCGCGCGGCTCTACAACGACACGTTCCTGCCGCAGGAGACCGGTTCCAGGGTCGCGAAGCTGGACGTCGTCGAGGTGCGCGGCTGGCGGCGGGACACGCTGTTCGACGACACCGGACTGCTGTGGATCCCGCCCAGCCCCAACGTCCCCACGCCGGAGACCGTCCTCGCGTACCCGGGGACCTGCCTGTTCGAGGGCACCCTGTGGTCGGAGGGGCGGGGCACCACGCGGCCGTTCGAGATCATCGGCGCGCCGAAGGTGGACTGGCGGTGGGCCGAGAAGCTCAACGGCTACCGGATGCCCGGTGTGACCTTCCGGGAGACCTACTTCCAGCCGACCTTCAACAAGCACGTCGGTGTGAACTGCGGCGGCGTGCAGCTGATGATCACCGACCCGCGCCGCTTCGACCCGATCCGGGCCGGGGTGGCGATGCTGGTGGAGGCCAAGCGGCTGTACCCGGGCCTGTTCGCGTGGCGCACCGACAACTTCATCGCGAAGCTGTGGGGCACCGACCGGCTCAAGGACATGATCGAGCGCGGTGCGGGCGTCGACGAGATCGTCGGCTCCTACCAGGCCGAACAGGCCGAGTTCCGCAAGCACCGCGCCCCGTACCTGCTCTACCGGTGAGAGGGTGACATGCGTTCCCCAGCACTGACCTGTGTTGCCCTGCTCACCGGACTGGCCGTGCTCGGCGGCACCGCGTCGGCCGCCCCGGAGGGTTCCTCCTTCGGCTCGGCCGGGCGGTTCGACCGCCCGCACAGCGGCTTCGCTCCACAGTGGACGAAGTTGCGCGACGGCAGCCCGGAGCAGGTCGGACTCGACCGCGCGCCGATCGACGCCGCATGGAGCCAACTGCGGTCCTGGACGGAGAAACAGGGCACGACCAACCCGCTCTACGCGGGCGCGGTCGGCGTCCTGGTGCACGACGGCGTCGTCGTCAGCAAGGGCGCGACCGGGTACGCCCTGCGCTACGCCGACGACAAGGGCACCGAGCTGCCGAAGGACCAGTGGGTGCCGATGGGCGCCGACACGATCTTCGACATGGCCTCGATCTCCAAGCTGTTCACCACCACGGTGGTGATGCAGCAGGTCGAGCGCGGCCGGATCGACCTGGACCGCACGGTCGCCAGCTACCTGCCCGCCTTCGCCGCCAACGGCAAGGAGGGCATCAAGGTCCGGCAGCTGCTCACCCACACCACCGGTATGCAGCCGTTCATCCCGCTGTGGCGGGACTGGCCGGACAAGGCGTCGCGGATCAAGGCGACGCTGGAGTCCAAGCTCCAGCAGCCGCCGAACTCCGCCTACATCTACTCCGACCTCAACCTGATCACGCTGGCGGTGCTGGCCGAGCAGGTCACCGGCTCGCCGCTGGACGTGCTGGTGCGCAAGGGGGTCACCGAGCCGCTGGGCATGACCGACACCGGCTACAACCCGCCGAAGGAGAAGCTGCACCGCGTCGCGGCGACGGAGTTCGAGGCGGTGCCCCCGCGCGGCATGGTCCGCGGCGAGGTGCACGACGAGAACGCGTGGTCGCTGGGCGGGGTCGCCGGGCACGCCGGGGTGTTCTCCACGGCGCGGGACATGACCGTGTTCGGGCAGATGGTGCTCAACGGCGGCAGCTACGGCGGCAAGCGCGTGCTGCGGCCGGACACGCTGCGGGACATGCTGGTCAACTACATCCCGCAGTTCGCGCCGAACCAGCGCGGGCTGGGCTTCGAGCTCAACCAGCACTGGTACATGGACGGCCTGGCCGGGTACCGCACGGCAGGGCACACCGGCTTCACCGGCACCTCGCTGGTGATCGACCCGACCTCGCGGTCGATCGCGGTGCTGCTCACCAACCGGGTGCACCCGACCCGCAACTGGGGCTCGAACAACCCGGCACGGCGGGCCTTCGCCAGGGGACTGGCGCAGGCGATGGCCGTGAAGCCGTTGGAGGGCAGGGACTCGTGGTTCTCCGGGGTCGGTGACGCGCGCAACGCGACGCTGACCAGCCCGGTGCTCTCCGGGGCACGGGCGGTGACCTTCGAGGCGTTCGTGGACACCGAGCCGGAGCTGGACAAGCTGACCGTGGAGTCCAGCGTGGACGGCGGCGCGAGCTGGCAGCCGGTGGGGCTGCGGGCCGACGGCAGGGGCGCCCCGGACGGCACGCAGGAGGCGCTCAGCGGCAGCGGGCACCGCTCGTGGTGGAGCGTCCGCGCCGAGCTGCCGGCGGCGAAGGACGTGACGCTGCGGTGGCGCTACAGCACCGACGCGCAGGCGTCCGGGCGCGGCGTCTACCTCGACGGGATCCGGGTATGGGGTTCCGATGGGCTGCTGCTCGACGGTGAGCACCAGCCGCAGCGCCTCACGGCGGACGGGTGGTCAGCCGCTCGCCGATGACGGTCGGCGGGGGCCTTTCCCCCACCTCGACGAGGTGAAAGGCCCCTGTCGGCACCTGCCACGAAGCCCCATCTCCACCAGCGCGGGAGATGGGGCTTCGTGCCGTTGTCACCCGCTCGGGCAGCGTCACCCGCTCGGGCGCCGCGGCGATGACGCGTTCGTCACATCTGGTGGCCACCGGGTCGCGGTCAGCGGGTAACGATTCGGCCTCGCGCAAGGCGCAGACAGATGAATCTTCTACGTATTCTTCGTGAGCTGGACCGATCCGGAACAAACGTTGTCAACTGCGTTGCCGGTGCATGAGAGGGCTCCCAACCGGATGAGCCGGCACGCCTCCTACCAGCCTCATGCCTGGCCCCCATTAAGTTGAACGTGCTACAACCTGTCGTCCGAACGAAGGACACCGGAAAGCACTTTGCCTTTCCCGAACGGCGCAAGTTCTTCATCAACAGCCCTGCACAGCTGAGTTATGGTGGCGGAGCAGTCTCCGCGACAAGGACTCCGCCTGGGGTTGATCTGCAACCTACTTGTTAGTAAGTTTCCGACATGGCCTCAGAGAACGGCGTAGCTATGGACACCGGCGAAGCAAGCCCCCTCGTTCGGATCCGTTCACTGTTCCCGGGCCTGGCCCGCGCGGAACAGCGGGTCGCCCAGGTGGTGCTGGCGGATCCCGCGACGGTCGCCCATCGCAGCATCACCGAGGTGGCAGAGCAGGCCGGTACCAGTGAAACGACGGTGACCCGGTTCTGCAAGGCGATCGGCGTAGGCGGTTACCCGGATCTGCGCATCGCGCTTGCCGCCGACACGGCGCGGACGGCCGCGCGCGCGGACCGCGACCTCGGCAGTGACATCGGCCCCGGCGACGACCTGCGGGCGGTCGTGAACAAGGTCGCCTTCTCCGACGCCCGCGCGGTCGAGGAGACCGCCGACCAGATCGACATCGCCGAGCTGGAGCGCGTTGTCGAGGCCATGGCCATCGCACGCAGGGTCGACGTCTACGGCGTCGGCGCGAGCGCGTTCGTCGCCATGGACCTCCAGCAGAAGCTGCACCGCATCGGCCGCACCTCCTTCGCGTGGAGCGACACGCACATCGCGTTGACCTCGGCCGCCGTGCTCACCGAGGGCGACGTCGCCGTCGGCATCACCCACAGCGGCGCCACCTCGGACACCATCGAGGCGCTGCGGGTCGCGCGCAGCAGGGGCGCGATCACCGTCGCCCTGACCAACTTCCCGCGCTCGCCGGTCACCGAGGTCTCCGACTACGTGCTGACCACCGCCGCGCGCGAGACCACCTTCCGCTCCGGCGCCACCGCGAGCCGGATCGCCCAGCTGACCGTGATCGACTGCCTGTTCGTCGGTATCGCCCAGCGACACCACGACTCGGCGACCACGGCCCTGGAGGCCACCTACGAGGCGGTGAGCGGACACCGCCTCGGACCGCGGCCGGACGGCCGCCGTCGCCAACGGGAGTCGGGAAAATGACAGTGCCTAGTCCTCGCCCGGCGGTCCAGGTCGATGCTCCCACCGAGCGCCGCAACCCGCGCACGCTGGACATCGACCTGCTGCCGACGCAGGAGATCCTGCAACTGATCAACAACGAGGACCGGACGGTCCCGGACGCGGTCGCGGCCACCCTGCCGCAGCTCGCGCGGGCCGTGGACTTCGCCGTCGCCGCGCTGCGCGGCGGCGGGCGCGTGCACTACGTCGGCGCGGGCACCTCCGGCCGGCTGGCGACGCTGGACGCGGCCGAGCTCTCGCCGACGTTCAACGCGCCGCACGACTGGTTCCTCGCCCACCACGCGGGCGGCAGCGCCGCGCTGGTGAAGGCCGTGGAGAACGCCGAGGACAACGACGAGGCGGGCGCGGCGGTCATCCGCGAGCACGCCGTCGCCGGTGACTTCGTGCTCGGCCTGGCGGCCTCCGGCCGGACGCCGTTCGTCCTGGGCGCGCTCGCCGAGGCCAGACGGATCGGCGCGCACACCGGCTTCGTCTCCTCCAACCCGGCGACCGCGTCGCTGGTGGACGTGGACGTGGTGATCGCGCTGGAGACCGGCCCCGAGGCGATCGCGGGCTCGACCCGGATGAAGGCGGGCACGGCGCAGAAGCTCGTGCTGACCTCGTTCTCCACCGCTGTGATGATCAAGCTGGGCCGCACGTACTCGAACCTGATGGTCAGCATGCGGGCCACCAACGCGAAGCTGCGCGGGCGGAACGTGACGATCCTGCGCGAGGCGACCGGGCTCGGCGAGCAGGAGTGCTCCGACGCGCTGCTGGCCGCCGACGGCGACGTGAAGGTGGCGCTGGTCTGCCTTCTGTCCGGTGTGGACAGTGCGCAGGCCGCGCTGGCGCTCAACGAGACCGACGGTCACGTGCGCGACGCGCTGGTGACCCTGGGCGCCGCGACCACCTGAGAGCTCCCGCGTCGGCCCCGGACCTCGGCGAGGTCCGGGGCCGTTGTCGTCAGGACTCCAGCGCCGCGTCGGCGATGCTCTTGCCTTCGCGCGCCCCGGATTCCAGGGACGCGCAGCAGAACAGGATCCACTCGCCGACGCCCTCGGGGGTGCCGCCCGCGAAGCCGCTGACCGCCTTGCGGTACTCCTCCGGCTTGCGCATCCACTGCACCTCCGGGACCGCGAGGCCCTTGGGGTCCAGGCCGGTCGCGATGGCCGTGAGCCTGCCCGCGGCCCGTGCGACAACGCCGTCGGCCGTGCCGAAGGCGTCCAGCGCGAGCAGCTCGCCGTGCACCACGGCGACCAGCACCGGGCCCGGGACCTCGGTGCCGCCCGCGACCAGCTGGGCGAGCAGGTCGAGCCGGGTGGAGGTCTCGGCGTCACCCTTGGGCCTGCCGAGCGCGTCGGACTGGGCGATCGGCACCAGGTCCGCGGCGGCGAGCACGTGCAGCCGGGCGAGGGCCTGCAAGGGCGCGCGCTGCCAGGTGGTGAGGAGTAAACCGACGGACTCGGCCACGCGCAGGGAGCCGGCGAGCACGGGGTCGCTCACCTCTCCCCCTGCCGGGATCTCCGCGCTGCCACCGTCGAGGACCGCCGAGGCCCGCGCGGCACGTACCGACGCCTCGGCGGCGGTGGTCGGCCAGCCCTTGCGGTTGGCCGGGTGCCGGTGCAGCTCGTCGATCGCCTCCCTGGCGGCTTTCACGGCCTCGGACACCCGAGGCAGGTCGAGTAGCGGACGCAGTGGGTCAGCGACCAAGGCACTCACGAGACGGGGACGTTACCGCCAGCAGTGGCCTAGCGCGATCGTCGCGATGTGGACGTTCCCCCTTCGGTGGCTTGATACCTACCTTCGGGTTGTGACTGTTGACAGCAGGTGGTGGGAGCAGCCGGTCCTGATCGGCCGCCACGTCCGGCTCGAACCGTTGACCCTGGAGCACGCCGAGGGGCTGCACGCGGCGGGCGAGGACCCGGAGATCTGGCGCTGGCTGAGCTGGCGCCAGCCCGCGGACCTGGCGGGCACCCGGAAGATCATCGAGTCCGGCGTCGCCGACCGGGAGCGGGGCGTCCGGCTGCCGTGGGCGCAGATCGACCAGCGCACCGGCGAGGTGGCCGGAACGACCTCGTTCTACGAGATCGTGCCCGCGCACGGCGGCATCGCGATCGGCTACACCTGGATCGGCGCGCCCTGGCAGCGGACCGCGCTGAACACCGAGGCCAAGTTGTTGTTGCTGGGCCGGGCTTTCGAGACGCTCGGCGCGCACCGGGTCACCTGGCACACCGACATCAACAACCACCGTTCGCAGCAGGCCATCACCCGGCTCGGCGCGCTGCGCGAAGGCGTGCACCGGCACCACCGGGTCCGCCCGGACGGTTCGCTGCGGGACACCGTCACCTTCTCGATGATCGCCGAGGAGTGGCCGGGCGCTCGCGCACGGTTGTCGGAACGGCTGACCCGCTAGCCCGGAGTGGTCTGGACCACAGACGCCCGGCTGTTTTCGTGAGCTGGATCGCACTACGGTCGAACGTGAACACGAATGTGAAGCGTTCGACGATCAGGAGGTCCAGCACGATGACCCCGCCGAGCAACGAAGCCGGACAGAGCGCGAACGCTCTGGACAACCTGCTCACAGAGAGTCGGACGTTCCCGCCCAGCGCGGAGTTCGCGGACAAGGCGAACGCGAAAGCCGACCTGGCGGAGCGGGCGGCCGCCGACCGGGACGCCTTCTGGGCCGAGCAGGCCAGGCGGCTGAGCTGGACCGCGGAGTGGGACCAGGTGCTGGACTGGTCGGGCGCCCCGTTCGCGAAGTGGTTCGTCGGCGGGAAGCTCAACGTCGCCTACAACTGCGTCGACCGGCACGTCGAGGACGGTCACGGCGAGCAGGTGGCGATCCACTGGGAGGGTGAGCCCGGCGACTCCCGCACCATCACCTACGCCGACCTCAAGGACGAGGTGAGCAGGACGGCCAACGCGCTCTCCTCGCTCGGCCTGGTCGCCGGTGACCGCGTGGCGATCTACATGCCGATGGTGCCCGAGGCGATCTACTCGATGCTCGCGTGCGCGCGGCTCGGCCTGACCCACAGCGTGGTCTTCGCCGGGTTCTCCGCGGAGGCGCTGCGCTCGCGGATCGACGACGCCGAGGCCAAGCTGGTGATCACCACCGACGGCCAGTACCGCAGGGGCAAGCCCGCCCCGCTCAAGGCCGCCGTGGACGAGGCCGTCGCGCAGACACCGACCATCCAGAAGGTGTTGGTGGTCAAGCGGACCGACACCGAGGTCGAGTGGACCGAGGGCCGCGACGTCTGGTGGCACGACGTGGTCGCCGACCAGTCGACCGAGCACACGCCGGAGTCCTTCGACGCCGAGCACCCGCTGTTCATCCTCTACACGTCGGGCACGACCGGGAGACCCAAGGGCATCCTGCACACCTCCGGCGGCTACCTGACCCAGGCCGCCTACACCCACCACAACGTCTTCGACCACAAGGCGGGCCAGGACGTCTACTGGTGCACCGCCGACATCGGCTGGGTCACCGGGCACTCCTACATCGTCTACGGCCCGTTGGCCAACCGCGCGACGCAGGTCGTCTACGAGGGCACGCCGAACACCCCGAACGAGGGCCGCCACTGGGAGATCGTGCAGAAGTACAAGGTCTCCATCTACTACACGGCGCCCACGCTGATCCGCACGTTCATGAAGTGGGGCGCGGACATCCCCGCCGGGTACGACCTGTCCTCGCTGCGGGTGCTCGGCAGCGTCGGCGAGCCGATCAACCCCGAGGCGTGGATGTGGTACCGCGAGCACGTCGGCGCCAACCGCTGCCCCATCGTGGACACCTGGTGGCAGACCGAGACGGGTGCGATCATGATCGCCCCGTTGCCCGGGGTCACCGCGTGCAAGCCGGGCTCGGCCATGGGCCCGCTGCCGGGCATCGGCGCGAAGGTCGTCGACGAGGCGGGCGTCGCGGTCGGCAAGGGCGGCGGCGGGTACCTGGTGCTCGACCAGCCGTGGCCGGCGATGCTGCGCGGCATCTGGGGCGATGAGGAGCGCTTCCGCGACACCTACTGGTCCCGCTTCGCCGACCAGGGCTTCTACTTCGCCGGTGACGGTGCGAAGTACGACGACGACGGCGCGATCTGGCTGCTCGGCCGGGTCGACGACGTGATGAACGTGTCCGGCCACCGGATCTCCACCACCGAGGTGGAGTCGGCGCTGGTCTCGCACGCGAAGGTGGCCGAGGCCGCGGTGGTCGGCGCGACCGACCCGACGACCGGCCAGGGCATCGTCGCGTTCGTGATCCTGCGCGGCGGCGTCGAGGCGGGCGATGACGTGGTCAAGGAGCTGCGCGACCACGTGGCCAAGGAGATCGGCCCGATCGCCAAGCCCAGGCAGATCATGGTCGTCCCCGAGCTGCCGAAGACCCGCTCCGGCAAGATCATGCGGCGGCTGCTGCGCGATGTCGCGGAGAACCGGCAGATCGGTGACGTGACCACGCTCGCCGACTCGACGGTGATGGACCTGATCAGCTCGGGCCTGAACAAGGGCTCGGAGGACTAGTCGCTGTCCTGCGAGTCGTCCCATTGCCCCGAGGCGGCCCCACCCCCGTGCACGCGTGGTCGGTGTTTTCGCGTTTTGTAGCCTTATTGCGCGAAAGAGCGCTCTCATTTCGCGTTAAGGCTACAAAACGCGAAATGAGGGGCACGACGGACGATGGGCCCGCCGACCAGCGTCGGCGGGCCCGTTTCCTTGTCAGAGCCGGGGAAGGTGCCTGCGGAAGTGCTCCTGCACCTCGTCGGCGACGCCACCCGCGTCGACCCGGCCGTCCACTGTGATCACCCGGAAACCGCACAGCCGCGCCGACCGCACCACGTCGTCGGCGAGCAGGCGGTCCCTGGCGACGCGGTTGGCCTGCGCGAGAACGGGGTCGCTCACCTCGGCGGTCAGGCGCCGAGCCCGGTCGAGCTCGCGCAGCTGCCGCTGCCGGAACTCCTCCGATGGCACCAGGAACACCGCCTCGTCCGGCGCGGAGACCTTGGCGGACACCAGCTCCGGCCGCAGCCCCCAGCCCTCGGCGATCAGCGGCCGCCCGCAGGACAGCGCGCGCAGGTCGTCGAGGACCATCTCGAAGCGCTCGGCGAAGTCACGCAGGCACTCCGCGGCCATCCGCACGGGTGATCGGCGCACCCACCTCTCGTCGGGATCGGCTTGGGCGAACGCGTGCCGGTGCGGGAACCGGCTCGCGTCGGCCAGTGCTCGGTCGTAGTGGCCCCTGGAGTCGTGGAAGTCGTAGTGATAGGCGGTCAGTCCGAATCGTTCGACGAGTATCCGGGCGGTCGTGGACTTGCCAGCCCACTGCGCCCCACCAATCCACAGCACTGTCCCCATGGGAGAAAGTGTGGAAACCCGAAAGAAGAAGAACAAGCCTTGTTCTTTTTTGAAATAGATTATAAGCTGGTTCTACACGGACCCGAAAAAGCCCCGAAGGTCTTGCCATACCGCACTCAAACCCACTGCTAGCAGCAGAAATGCCAGCAGGATGTCGGAGAGCGCGTGGTCCATGAACACAGCGAACTGGCTTGCCACCACGGTTGCCACGACACCGCTGAAGCCGATCCACAACGCGTCCCGCAACGATCCGTTTCCTTTTTGGGCATTTCGGTAGCCACCGAGGATCGAAGTCGGTATTATCACGAGAAGTGAGGTTCCCTTGGCCAGCGCGGCGGGCAGCGAGAACCCCAGCTGCATGATCGGCACCAGCACGGTCCCACCACCGATCCCGGTCAGCCCGGACAGCAGCCCCACGGCCACTCCCACCGGCAGCAGCAACGCCAGCGTCCAGATGCCGTGGCTCGCCACGCCGAGCGTCTCGCCGGGGGCCATCCACAGCCGCACGGCGGTGCCGGTGGCGATCACCGCGAACAGCCATCTCAGCGCGAGGAGCGGAGCCCTGCTGAGCAGTGCGGCGCCCAGCCAGGCCCCGGCCAGCGAGCCGAGCACCAGGGGAACCGCGACGACGAGGTCGACCTCGTGGTGCAGCGCGTAGCTGACCGCCCCGGCGACAGCGAGCGGGCCGAGCGCGATCAGCGAGGTGGCCACCGCCTGCCGATGGTCCCTGCGGCACCAGGCCACCAGCGCGGGCACGACGAGCACTCCCCCGCCGACGCCGAACAAGCCGGACAGCGCGCCCGCGACGGTGCCGATGACGGCCAGCCTGCCTGCCTGGAAGCGCTCGGTCACAGCCTGCACCCTAGGTGCGACACACCCCACGACGTGCATGAACCTACTCACACGCTGTGATGTGGTTGCGCTAACGATTTTCAGGTTCCCGAAATCGCCGTTAAGATTGCGCATAGGTGAGCCGGGAAGTCTGGTCGGCAGGCGTACAGCCGTCCCCAGACCAAGGAGCACGATCTTGTCGCGAGCCCGCCGCGCCACCACCGTCCTGCCGGATCTGGCCCGTTACCTCCGTACCGAGACCGTGGGCGGCATCGTCCTCCTGGTCGCCACCGCCATCGCGCTGCTGTGGGCGAACTCCCCCTGGGACGAGGCGTACCGCTGGCTGCGGGACTGGCGGATCGGGCCGGAAGCGCTGCACCTCAACCTCACCGTCGGGGAGTGGGCCAAGGACGGACTGCTCGCGCTGTTCTTCTTCGTCGCGGGGCTGGAGCTCAAGCGCGAGCTGGTCGTCGGCGAGCTGTCCGACCGCAAGGCCGCCACCCTGCCGGTGATCGCCGCGCTCGGCGGGATGCTGGTGCCCGCGGGCATCGCGCTCGCGGTGAGCTGGGGCGCCCCCGGCTCGGCGCAGGCGTGGGCGATCCCGGTGGCCACCGACATCGCCTTCGCGCTCGGCGTGCTAGCGATCACCGGATCCGGGCTGCCGAACAGCGCGCGGATCTTCCTGCTGAGCCTGGCCGTGGTGGACGACCTCGGCGCGATCCTGGTGATCGCGGTGCTGTTCACCAGCACCTTCAACCTCCTGGCGTTCGCCGTGGCTGGCGCGCTGCTGGCGCTGTACTGGTACCTCCAGCGGCGCAGGGTGACATCGGCGTGGATCTACGTCCCGCTGGCCGTCGCGGTGTGGGTCGCGGTCCACTCCGCCGGTGTGCACGCGACGATCGCCGGGGTCGCGCTCGGCCTGCTCACCCGCGTCAAGCGCGACCGGTACGAGCCCGAGGCGCCCGCCGTGCGCCTGGAGCACCGGCTCCAGCCCTGGTCGGCCGGCCTGGCCGTTCCGGTGTTCGCGCTGTTCGCCGCGGGTGTGCCGGTCGGGGCCGACGCGCTGTCCGCGCTCACAACCGACCGCGTCGCGCTCGCGGTGATCGCCGGGCTCGTCGTCGGCAAGCTGGTCGGGATCTTCGGCTTCTCGCTGCTGTCGGTGAAGCTCGGTCTCGCCGCCAAACCCCGAGACCTGGCGTGGCGGGACATGGCGGCCGTGTCGATGCTCGGCGGCGTCGGCTTCACGGTGAGCCTGCTGATCGCCGAGCTGGCCCTGCCGAGGGAGATCGCCGAGCTGGCCAAGGCCGCGGTGCTGGTCGCCTCCGCCGCCGCGGCGCTGCTGGCGGCGGCGATGCTGATCAGGAGGAGCAGGGCGCACCGCGCTCCTACATGATCATCTCCGGGCGTGACATGCCAGGGTGGACGGCCAGCACGCCGGTGTCGGGGACGCATGGCACGATGACCGTCGTGACCAGCGCCCAGCACAACGGCAACGGCAGCGGCGCCGAGCTGCCGCCCGTCGCGTCCATCCCGCTGACCGACGACAGCGCCAGCACCGCGGCGGAGCAGTCCATCGGCGGACTGGTCCGCGAGGCCACCACACACGTCTCCACGCTGATCAGGGCCGAGCTCGAACTCGCCAAGATCGAGCTCAAGGACGAGGTGCGCAAGGGCCTCAAGGGCAGCGTGTACTTCATCCTCGCGCTCGCCATCCTGGTCTTCAGCCTGTTCTTCCTGTTCTTCTTCCTCGGTGAGCTGCTCTCGGTCTGGCTGTACCGGTGGGCCGCGTTCGGCATCGTCTTCCTGCTGATGCTGGCGGGAGCGGGCCTGTTCGGGCTGATGGGCTACCGCAAGGTGAGCAAGATCCGCGCGCCGGAGCGCACCATCCGCACGATGCGCGAGAACGCCTCGATCGCACGTCGCTCGCACGACGAGGAGCCCGAGGTCCCCGCCAAGTACTGACCTCCGGGGTCAGTTGGCGCACGTGCCGGTGGAGACCCGGCTGTGCAGCCTCGGGGCCGAGGCCAGCTCGTCGGCCACTTCCTTCGCCGTGAGCACGAAGCCCGTCTCGTGGTCGTCGACGGCCGCTCCGAAGACGACACCCAGGACGCGGCCGCTCGGGTCGATGAGCGGGCCGCCGGAGTTTCCGCTGCGGACCTTCGCCCGGACCGTGTAGACGTCGCGGATCACGGTCTTCGCCCCGTAGATGTCCGGTCCGCGCAGGTTGATGCGGTCGCGAACCCGAGCCGCGGACGGGGTGTACGGGCCGTCCAGCGGGTAGCCGACGACCACCCCGTCCTGTCCGGGCCTGGCGTCGGTGGCCGCCCACGGCAGCACCGGAGCGCTCAGGTCCGGCACGTCCAGGATCGCCACGTCGGTCTGCGGGTCGTAGAGCACCACGGTGGCCTCGAAGTCACCTCGGCCGACCTCGATGGTGACCTTGTCGGTGCCCGCGACCACGTGCGCGTTGGTCATGACGCGCTGCGGCGCGATCACGAAGCCGGTGCCTTCGAGCGCCCGCGAGCAGGACGACGCCCTGCCGCGGACCTTGAGCACGCTGGAGCGCACGCGCTGCACGACCGGATCGGTCTGCAACGCCAGGTCCGGCGGTCCCACCTCGGCGCGCGGGGTCGATGCGAACGGGTCCAGCGCAGCCGGGAAGCCCGACGAGTCCAGCAGCTGCCGCAGCGACCCCGGCAGGCTCTGCGCGGAGGGCGGCATCACGTCGTCGACGACGCCGAGCACCGTGGAGCGCTTGACCGCCGAGGACAGGCTGGGCAGGCCGGCCGCCGAGGTCAGCGGCACCGCGAGCAGCCAGGCGACCACGAAGACCACCGCGCTCATGGTGATCGCACCGAGGCTGTTGTCCACGACCGTGAGGCGGCTGGCGTTCAGCTTCTCCTTGATCGGCCTGCCGACCCACACGCCGAGCATCTCGCCGAGCGCGATCATCAGCACCACCAGCGCGACGCCGATGGCGACCCGAGTCGTGACGTCGGCGAAGTTGGCCACCAGCATCGGGGCCAGCCACAGACCGAGCATCGCGCCCGCGAGCACCCCGGCGACCGAGCAGATGGAGACCACCATGCCCTGTCGCGCTCCGGAGACGGCAGCGAGGACAGCGAGCAGCACAATCAGCAGATCGACCCAGTTCACGTCTGTTCCTTCGCGCTCGTGGGCGTCTCGGTGGCCCGCCAAGCCTCGTCGAGGTCGCGGACGTCCTTGCGGTTCCACGGGCGTTCCCAGCCGCCCATCGCCAGCACGCCGGTCAGCAGCCACGCCGTGAAGCCCCACACCAGCATCCCCGGAACCAGGAACGCCGGCCCCCGGTAGCCGCGATGTGCCACGGTGCAGCGGTTGGCAGGGTCGGCGAGGTGCGCGAGCGGCACCCGAGCCACGGCCGCGGTCTCGTTGAGGTCGACCGCGGTGATCGGGCTCGGCTCGACCCAGTGCGCGAGCACCGGGCTGACCAGGAAACCCGTCGGTGTCAGGTAGAGCTCGGGCAGCAACGCGACGGGCCGGACGCCCTCCGGCAGCACTCCGGTCTCCTCGACCGCCTCCCGGAGCGCGGCGGCGACCGGGCCGTCGTCCTCGGGGTCGATGGTGCCACCGGGGAAGGCGACCTGACCCGCGTGCGAGTTCAGCGTGTCCGCGCGGCGCAGCAGCAGCACGTCCGGGCCGTCGGTGCCCTCGCCGAGCAGGATCAGCACGGCGGCGGGGCGGCCCGACCCGTCCGCGGGCGGCTTGACGCGCTCAAGCGCCTTCTTGTCCACAGTGGTCGCGGCGAGCAGCAGGGGCCGCATCCACTCCGGGACGTCGTCCTGGCCGACCAGTGCTCCCGGCTTCATCCGAGCCGCCTCAGGTAGTCCTCGACTGTCGTCCGCACCTGTTCCGGCGAGGTGAACACCACCGCCGGGTTGATCCGCTCGATCCTGCCGGAGGCACTGACCACGTAGGACGTGGGCATCACGGGTGGCTTCAGCGCGGCCATGGCCTTCTCCTGGCCGGTGTCGACGACCGAGGGAATGCGTGAGTTCAACGCGGCGAGCATCTCCAGTCCGTCCGCCTCGGAGCTCCTGACCTGCACACCCAGCACGCCGACCGCGCCGGGCGATGCCGCGTAGGCCGCCAGCGCTGGCAGCTCCTCCCGGCACGGCGTGCACCAGGTCGCCCAGACGTTGACCAGGGCAGGCCTCCCGGCGAGCGCGGCTCCGAGGTCGATCCGACCGCCGTCGGCCATGCACGTCACCTGGACCCCGGACAGCTCGGCCACCGGCGCGGCGCCCTCCTTGGCAGTTGGGCACGCCGGTAACGCCGCCTTCGTCCGCGCCGCGACGATGTCGGCGGACGGCGTGCCGGGCGAGTCCCCGTCCGCGGAGCCGCGCGGCCAGATCGCGATGATCCCGGCGACGCCGAGCACCACCACGACGACCAGCCACCGCACCGCCTGTCCGCGTTCGCTCACCGGGCGGCCCCGCCGTCGGCGACCAGGGCGAGCAGGTGCTCGGTCTCCGGGCCGCGCACGAGCTTGGCCGCCTCGACGAAGCCGGTCGGCCCCTCCCCGAAGGAGGGGCAGTCCTTGGCGAGCACGCACGCGCCGCACGCGGGCTTGCGGGCGTGGCAGACGCGGCGGCCGTGGAAGATCACCCGGTGCGAGAGCATGGTCCAGTCCTTGCGCGGGATCAGCTCGCCGACCGCGTGCTCGACCTTCACCGGGTCTTCGAGCTCCGTCCAGCCCCACCGCCGCACCAGGCGGCCGAAGTGGGTGTCCACGGTGATGCCCGGCACCCCGAACGCCTCGCCGAGGATCACGTTGGCGGTCTTGCGGCCGACTCCCGGCAGCGTCACCAGGTCCTTGAGCCTGCCGGGCAGCTCGCCGTCGAAGCGCTCCACCAGCGCGGCGCCCAGCCCCATCAGCGCGGTGGCCTTGTTGCGGAAGAAGCCGGTCGGCCGGATCAGCTCCTCCAGCTCGGCCCGGTCCGCGCCCGCGTAGTCGGCGGCCGTGCGGTAGCGGGCGAACAGCGCCGGGGTGACCTCGTTGACCCGCTTGTCGGTGCACTGGGCGGAGAGGATCACCGCGACCGCGAGGTCGAGGGGCGTGCCGAAGTCGAGCTCGCAGTGGGCGTCGGGAAAGGCCGCCTCCAGGCTGCGGAGCATCCGCCGCGCCCGCCGCACGAGGCCGAGTCTTGTCTCCGCCGGGGAAGGTGATCTGCCTGGCTTCTGGCGGGTCTGCGCTGGCACCCCTCCAGCGTACGGGTGACAACGGCGGTGGAACCGACCCCGGATGCGCGGACGGGAGCGAGGTGTTGGAGGATCGGACCCACTATGACTGCATGGCTCGTAGTAGTGGTCCCACTCATCGTGATGTTCTTCGCGCTGTTCATGGAGCGCGTTGAAGCTCGGCTCCGGCACGTGGCGGTGCAGGAGGACGAGGTCGAGGAGTTCCTGGAGAAGGCGCGGCCGGACGAGGTCCGCGCGCTCTACGGCCACGGCATCGGCCGTGCCCTTGAGCTGTTCCGGCGCAGGCGCCGCGTCGGCGGGACGGCCCGTCCCCCGCGCAAGCCGCGCCGCACCCGCAGCCGGGTCTGATCCCCGGCGCGGTCCGACCGCTCGGCGACATCCGGTTTTTCACCCCGTCGCCGCTGGTCAGGTCGTCATTCAACAGACCGGTCAGTCGTCTGATCGGTTTCAACCGGCGAGCCGAACAGATCATTGCCGAAGACGGCCTAGACTGCTCGGAGTGATCGGCGGCACGTGGCCGAAGACCGCACTCCTGCGGTACTGGCCGCTCACGTGAACCGTCGCGTCTCAACAGGAGGGACGAGGTGGACGAGACCCTGGCCCGCGCGGGCATTTTCCAGGGCGTTGAACCGGCTGCTGCCGAGGCGCTCGCGAGTTCGTTGGAAATGGTGGAGTTCCCGCGCGGTCACGTCATCTTCGCGGAAGGTGAGCCCGGTGACCGGCTGTACATCATCCAGTCGGGCAAGGTGAAGGTCGGCCGGAAATCGCCGGACGGCCGCGAGAACCTGCTGTCCATCATGGGCCCCTCGGACATGTTCGGCGAGCTGTCGATCTTCGACCCCGGACCGAGGACCTCGACCGCGAGCGCGGTGACCGAGGTGCGCGCGCTGACGATGGACCGCCCGGCGCTGCGCGAGTGGATCAACAAGCGGCCGGAGATCGCGGAGCAGCTGCTGCGCGTGCTGGCCCGCAGACTCCGCCGCACCAACAACATGCTGGCCGACCTGATCTTCACCGACGTCCCGGGCCGGGTGGCGCGCGCGCTGCTGCAGTTCGCCCAGCGCTTCGGTTCGCAGGAGGCCGGTCTGCTGCGGGTCACCCACGACCTGACCCAGGAGGAGATCGCCCAGTACGTCGGCGCCTCCCGGGAGACCGTGAACAAGGCGCTCGCCGACTTCGCGCACCGCGGCTGGCTGCGCCTGGAAGGCAAGAGCGTGCTGATCCTGGACCCGGAGCGACTGGCCCGGCGGGCTCGCTAGGGCCTTCGCGGCCACGGGCCGCGATCGTCAAGACCCGGACATACGACAAGGAGGCCGGGCGCCGCCCCCGACGCGGCGCACCGGCCTCCTTGCGTGTGCGCGACCCGTCCCCCGACCGGCCACGCTTTTCCCGACCTCCGACGCCCGGCCCCGACCCGTCAACGTCGAAGGAGGTCTGGTGCTTCTTGAGGCGAAGCAACTACGAGCAATTGTGGTCCATCGGTGTAACGCGGCCGATACCAGCCCGGCCCAGGTGCTCACCATGGCCCCGAAGTGCCCTTTTACTCAATTGCTTTCACCCTCAAGGACGTCAGCGGGGGCCTGTTCGTTGTCCAGGTTCACCCATACATCCCAACGTTGTTATCAAATTGAAACATAAATCCGGTCGCGGTGAGCAACGCCACCGCTCATTACTGGTACATGCGTACCAGAGTGCTGCATACTGGTACGCGTGTCCCAGAATGCCTCCGTCGCCGCCTACCGCGAGGCGCTGACCGCGCCCGGCGCGCGCGGTCCCGTACTGACGTCCCTGCTCGCCCGCCTGCCCGTTGCCATGGTCGGTATCGCCCTGCTGTTCTACGTGCAACGGGTCAGCGGCTCCTACGCCGCGGCCGGGCTGGTCTCCGCGGGCGCGCTCGTCGGTGTCGCGTTCGGCTCTGTCGTGCAGGGCAGGCTGGTGGACCGGATCGGCCCGACCCGGGTGCTGCTGGTGGCCTCCGCGCTGTTCAGCGCGATGGTGACCGCCGAGATCGTCGCGATCGAGTCGCACGCGCCGGTCTGGCTGCTGACGGTGCTCGCGCTCGCGCTGGGCACCAGCCAGCCGATGGTCGGCTCCGCGTCGAGGTCGTTGTGGACCAGGCTGCTGCCGCCCGGCCCCGCCAGGCAGGCCGCCTACTCCTACGAGGCGATCAGCATGGAGGTCTTCTTCATCCTCGGGCCCGGCCTCGCCGGCCTGTTCACGGCGCTGCCGTGGGCGGGCACGGGCGTCCTGCTCGGCGCGGTCTGCGAGGTCGTCGGCGCCACCGGCTTCGCGCTGACCCGCACGGTGCGCGCCTGGCGCCCGCGCCGCGACGAGCGGGCAGGCGTCGGAGTGCTCGGCGCGCTCAGCACCCCCGGCATGCGCACGGTGGCCATCGCCGCGCTCGGCTTCGGCGTGACCATCGGCTTCGTCGAGGTCGCGGTGCCCGCGGCCGCCACGCAGGCGGGACACGGCGCGCTGGGCGGAGTGCTGCTGAGCATCTGGTCGGTCAGCTCGGTGATCTTCGGGGTGCTCTACGGCACCCGCCCCTGGCCGCGGCCGATGTACCTGCGGCTGCCGGTGCTGCTCGGCGGTTTCTCCGTGCTGGTGACGCTGCTGTCGATCCCGACGACGCTGGTCGGCCTCGCCGTCGCGCTGTTCGTGGTCGGCACCCTGATCACCCCGCAGGCGATGACGCACTCGGCGGCGATCGAGGAGGTCGCGCTGCCCGGCACCGCCACCGAGGCGTTCGGCTGGGTGATCACCTCGGTCACGGTCGGCCTCGCCTTCGGCCAGTCGCTGAGCGGCCAGCTCGTCGAGCTGTTCGGCCCCCCGGCCGCGTTCCTCGCCTCGGCCACCTTCGGCCTGCTGATCGCGAGCGTGGTGTGGCTGCGGCGGCACACGGTGCGCGACGGCAGGCAGTGGATGGAGAACGCGGCCAGCTGCACGCGCGACGAGGTCGAGCTCGCCGGGCGCTGACGCCTAGCGACGGCCCAGGAACACGGGGTTGGTCATGGCCACCATCGTGTCCGGGGTCGTCGCCGTCGGCACCGGCCTGCGCACCTCGGCCCGCACCCAGGCAGCCGTGGTCGTCCAGCGGACCTCGGTGCGACCGCTGTCAGGGACCCGGGCGGTGTGCGCGACGCCGGTCGGCGTGATCAGCCGGACCTCGCAGCCCGGAACCCCGGAGACGTCGAGCTCGATCCGCGCCTCGGCCACCCGCAGCCGATCGCCGATGCCCGCTTCCCGCCTGCCCGCGACGGCCTTCATGGCGAGGTCAACGCGGGCGGACTCGGCGAGCCAGGACCGGCCCGCCGCGACTCCGGCCAGGATCGCGCGGGTGTCGAGACCGTCGGCGAGCACCACCGTGTGCGGCAGCCCGACGGGCTGAGGCTCGCGGTGCGCGTCGCTCGCGCCGATCGCGGGCACCCACCTGCCCGCGCGCAGCAGAGCGTCCCAGAGCCGGACCGAGCCCTCGTCGTCCTGGGTCCAGTCGCCGTTCCACACCTCGATCGCGTCGACGTGGTCGTAGCCGAACTCCCACGAGCAGCCCACGAACGGGCAGTGCGGATGCGCCGCGACGACGAGGCCACCGACGGAGCGGACCCGCCGGGCGAAGCGGTCGAACGCGCCCGGCTCGGAATGCCGGTAGCGCCAGTCGACCCAGTAGCCGGGCGGCAGCCCGAGCGCGGGCCAGTGCCCGGAGCGCGTGGTGATCTCCTCGCCGTTGATGATCAACAGGTCCGGGCGGGCGTGGTCGCCCCAGCGCAGGCTCGCGGAGCTGGTGTTGTGCTCGGTGGAGACGAAGAAGTCCAGCCCGGCGGCGCGCGCGGCGGCGACCAGCTCGGCGGGTGTGCGTCTGCCGTCGGAGTGCACGGTGTGCAGGTGGCAGTCGCCGCGGTACCAGGCTCGGCCACGCCCCTCCGCGTGTTGCGGAGCCGGGTTCGGCCTCGCGGGTCTGCCCGGCGCACCGAACCGGAGGGTGACGTCGACCTGGTAGTTCATCCCCTGCGGCGCGACCGTGTACGGCCCGAGGACCACGTGCCAGGTGCCCGCGTCGATCGGTCCGGGCAGGTAGCCGGGAGTCGCGTCGGACGCGCTGATGGTGAAGCGGTCACGGGCGCCGCCGGACCAGCCGCGGAAGCCGCGGTGGTCACCGAGCCCGTGGCCCTCGGGGCCGAAGATCCCGATGTCGAGGGCGTTGCCGTTGGCGCCCGGCGGCACCGAGGGCTTGTCGTAGCGGTAGACGACCTCGATCTCGCGCACCCCGCGCGGCACCTCGACCGGCAGGTAGACCCAGTCCGGCGCGCCCGGCTCGAACCGGCCGGTGATCGTCTTCGTCCGGTCGTCGGCCTCGGTCGCGAACGCGACGGCGGGCAGGAAGAGGCTCGCCGCCCCCGCGAGCACCACCGACCGCCTGGTCACCCGGTTCGCGCAGTCGCACATGCGCCGAAGGCTAGGCAGCGGAACGTGAACAGCACACCGCGATCGGGATGAAGCCCGCTGAGCCGGAAACGTCGGCAGGCGGTCACTGTCAGGGGGCTGTCGTAGCGTCCGCACCATGAGCCTGGACCTCACCGCGGACACCTCCGTCCTCGCCGCCGCCGTCGCCGACGCCGCACGGCTGCTGCCGGTCAAGGGCATCGACCCGCTGCTGACAGGTCTGCTGCTGAGCGGCCTCGACGACGAGGTGGTGCTCTCCGGGACCGACCGCGAGAACTCGATCCGCCTGCGCCGCAACGCTTTCGTGCACACCGACGGTCAGGTGCTCGTCCCGGCGAAGCCGCTGGCGGACACCCTCGGCGCGCTGGAGGAGCCGGAGGTCCGGCTGGTGGTCGAAGGCAGCAGGCTGGCGATCCGCACGCCGGGCGGACGCTTCGCGCTGCCGCTGATGGACGGCGAGCTGCACCCGGGGGTCGGCGCGCTCCCCGCCGCGGTCGGCCAGGTGAACGCCGCCGAGCTGATCGCGCTGGTCGGCAAGGTGGCCTCGGCCGCGTCCAGGGACGACGCGCTGCCGTTGTTCACCGGGGTCCACGTGCAGGGGCGCGGGGACCGGCTGGCGCTGGTGGCCACCGACCGCTACCGGATGGCGATCGGTGACCTGCCGTGGCGGCCGGAGGGCGAACTGGACGTCCTGGTGCCCGCGCCGCTGCTGGCCGAGGTCGCCAAGCAGGCGCGGGCGGCCGAGGTGATCACCGTGCACGCCGACGGCACCCGCTTCGGGCTGAGCTGGCCGGGCACCCAGCTCGGCACGGTGCTGCTGGCCTCGCCGTACCCCGACGAGTCCCGGCACACCGACGCGCCGGTCGACGCGGTGGTGGAGGTGGACGGCGACGCGCTGGCGGGCGCGGTCCGCCGGGTCGCTCCGTACGCGGGGCCCCGCGCCGTGGTCACGGTGGAGGTCGGCGACACCGAGCTGCGGATCAGGGCGGCCGACCCGCAGAACGGCGAAGCCGAGGAGACGGTGAAGGCGACCGTGGACGGCGACCGGTTCACCCACGGCTACCAGGCGCGCTACCTGGCCGACGCGCTGCGGGTGTTCGGCCCTGCCCGGCTCCGCATGAGCATGCGCCACGGCATGCGTTCGACCGTGCTCGCCGTGTCCGACTTCAACCCGGAGGAGGCGAACCTGCGCTATGTCGTGATGCCGATCCGCATGCCCACCGGCTGAGTCGCCCGGCGTTCGACGAGCACGGCGGCCAACGTGATCACCAACGCGGACAGTCCGCGGAGGACGCTCGCGGCCGACCGGCCGACCAGGGTCAGCGCGCCCGCGGTGACCAGTCCGGCAGCGCCGTGCGCCGATGCCGGGCGTGCGCGCCGCTTCGCGGTAGCTGTTACCAGTCGTATTGTTTGTCGGTAACGAGCGAGGCGCTACCAGTCAACGCCTACACTGGTAAACATGGGCGCGCGCAGTGCGGCACCGAACGCGTTGGAGCAGGTCAGGAAGTTCCTCAACACCTGGAGAATCCCCAACGACACCCGCGTGGTCACCGACCTGCTACCGGAGCTGATCAAGGACGACGGTGCCTGGCAGGACGAGCTGCCGGGGGTGACGGGACCGCGCACGCTGCCGGAGCTCACCCGGCTGCGCGAGGAGCTGCGGGGCGCGCTCGGTCAGGCTCGACCGGATCTCGCCGAGCTGTTGCGGCAGCACCCGGTGGTCGCGGTGATCGGGTCCGAGGAGGCCGGGCAGCCGCCGATCACCCACGTTCCGCTGCGGGCGGGCGCGGCGGGCGTGCTGACCGGTGTCGTGGTCGACGCGCTCGCGCTGGGACTCTGGGACCGGTTGAAGGCCTGCCCGGACTGCAAGTGGGTCTTCTACGACCACAGTCGCAACGGCAGCCGGACGTGGTGCGGGATGTACGCCGAGAGCCCGCAGGGACGGGCCTGCGGCAGCATCGCGAAGATGCGCGCTTACCGGGCTCGCAAGTAGTCCAGCTGCGCGCGGACCGACATCTCCGCCGCCCACCACAGGGACTGGTCCACCTCGGCGTAGACCAGCTCGACCACCTGGCGCGCGGTCGCGTCCGCGCCGAGGGTCTCCAGGGCACCGCGAACCTGTTCGAGCCGCTGGACCCGGTGCGCGAGGTACTGCTCGGCGACCGGGACGACGTCGGGGAGCTCCGGGCCGTGGCCGGGGAAGGCCGGGGTGCCCTTCGGCAGCTTGGCGAGCTTGCGCAACGAGTCGAGGTACGGCGCGAGGCTGCCCTCAGGGTGCGCGACCACGGTGGTGCCGCGACCGAGGATGGTGTCGCCGGTGAACACGGCGTCCTCGACGAGCAGGCACAGCGAGTCGGCGGTGTGACCAGGCGTCGCGACGACCTTGATGTCGAGTCCGGCCGCGTGCACGGTCTCGCCGTCGGCCAGCGGTCCGGCGCGCAGGCACAGCTCCGGGTCGATGGCCCGGATCGGCGCGCCGACCAGCTCGGCCAGCCGGCTCGCGCCGTCGCTGTGGTCGCCGTGGAAGTGGGTGAGCACGATCAGCTCGACCGGGCCGTGCTCGGCGATGCGGCCGAGGTGCCCGTCATCGGCGGGACCGGGGTCCACCACGACGCACGACTCGGAGCCCGGCGCGCGCAGCAACCAGGTGTTGGTGCCCTCCAGGGTCATGCCCGAGGGGTTGTCGGCCAACAGCACCGAGGCGTACGGGGTGACCGCACGCAGCTCGCCGTACGCGGGATGGCTGATCACCGCTTCAGACTAGGGGCGGTCGGGCCCACCCGAAGTGTGACGAACATCGGATCGGCAGAGGGCGCCCAAGGCCGGGTCAGCGCTCGATCCGGTCACCGGGCCGGGCGTCGACGTGCCCGGGGGCGGCGTCGTAGCGCGGGTCGCCCGGCAGCACCGCGCGGATCACCGAGCCGTCCCGGACCACCCTCGGGATGATCTTGCTGATCTGCCGGTCGGCGGTCAGCGCCGACGCGACGCTGGCGTGCTCGGCGAGCTCGGCCAGGGTCATCCAGGTCGGCGGCAGCAGCCCCCGCCGCCCCTCGCGCCACGCGGTGAGCGCGTCGGCGGGGGTGTTCCACTCCACGTCCTCCGCCTCGGTGGTGACGCCGTCGGCCCGCTGGCCCTCCGGCAGCGCGGCCACGAAGAAGCGCGTGTCGTGGCGGCGGGGCTCGTCGACCGGGGTCACCCAGTTCGCCCACGGCCGCAGCAGGTCGGCGCGCAGCACGAGCCCTTCCTCGGCGAGGAACTGGGCGAGCGAGACCTGCCTGCCCACGAGCGCTGCCCTGGACTCCGCGTACCGGCTGGTGTCGCCGACCACGCTGTCACCGTCGGGGCCCGCGAGCAGCACGCCCGCCTCCTCGAAGGTCTCCCGCACGGCAGCGCACACCAGGGCCCGCGCCATCTCCGGCTCGCAGCCGAACTGGCGCGCCCACCACGCGGGCTCCGGCCCGGCCCACGCCACCGAGGTGTCCGCGTCGCGCCGGTCAAGCCCGCCGCCGGGGAAGGCGGTCATCCCGCCCGCGAAGGCCATGCCGACCACGCGCCGCAGCAGGAAGACCTCGATGCCCGACGGAGCGTCCCGCAGCAGCACCACGGTCGCCGAGTCCTTCGGCGTGACGGGAACGGCGGGCGGGCTGTCCGCGACGTAGTCCTTGGGCAGGGTGAGTTCCTCGGGCAGCTTGGGCATCCCAGCAGCCTAGAACGGCGGGGGCGGAAAAGGCTCGGGCAGGATTGCGCCATGGCTGACCAGGAGCCCGCCCAGGTGTCCGTCGCACGCCCCGCCCGGCCCGCCGCCTTCGGCTGCCTCGCCAACGTCGTGTCGGTGATCCTCGGCGCCCTCATCGGCACCGTGATGACCGTGGTCGCGGGTGTGCTGTTGTTCCTGCCGAGCACGAGCACGGTCGCGGTGCACGACGCCCCGGCGGAGGTCGCGGCGCCCAACGGCTACGACGGGTACGCGGCGGCGGTGAAGCGGACCTCGCGCGTCTTCGGCGGGGACTCGGTGGCCGTGTGGCTCGGTCGCCGCAGTGGCGGGGACGTCACTCGCGGTCACGTAGTCGAGGTCTCGCCCGGCTGGGGTCCGGAGTCGGGTCTGCGGGTGGAATGGCTGGCAGACGCGGCTGTTCTGCGCTTCACCGCGGGCGTGGAGGTCCGGGTTCCGGTTCGCGTGTTCAGGGACACGCGGTGACCGGGCAGGATTAGCCGGATGGAAGCACAACTCCGGACCGGCCTGGTCGGCGCGGGGCCCTGGGCCCGCGCGGTGCACGCGCCACGACTCGCCGACCATCCGGGCATCCGGCTCACCTCGGTCCACACCCGCCGCGCCGAGGCGGGGCGGGAGCTCGCGAGCCCCTACTGCGCCGAGGCGTACGACGACTTCGACCAGTTTCTGTCCACTGTGGATGCGGTCGCGTTCGCGGTCCCGCCCGAGGTCCAGGGCGAGCTGGCGCTGCGCGCGGTGAACGCGGGCAAGCACGTGATCCTGGAGAAGCCGATCGCGGGCTCCCTTGAGCAGGCCAAGCGCCTCGCCGACGCCGTCGAGGGCGCCGGGGTCGCGTCGCTGGTCGTGCTGACGAGACGGTTCGCCGCCGAGACCCAGGAGTGGCTCGCCGGCATCGCCCGCGCGGGCACCTGGACCGGCGGCTCGGCGAAGTGGTTCTCCGGCGCCCTGCTCGGCGGGGACTACTCGAACTCGGCGTGGCGGCACAGCGGGGGCGCGCTCGCCGACATCGGCCCGCACATGTTCGACCTGCTCGACGCGACCCTCGGTGAGATCAGCGAAGTGCTTGCGGCCAAACACGAATCCACCACTGATCTGTGGCACGTGATGTTCGGCCACGCGACCGGAGCGGTCAGCACGGCGAGCTTGTCGATGCGGATGCCGGTCCGGCCGACGCTGTGGCAGATCTCGGTCTTCGGCGAGCACGGCTACCGCGAGCTGGCCACCAACAACTCGACCGGAGCGGACTGCTACACCGCGTTGCTCGACGACTTCCTCGCGATGATCCACAGTGGAACGTCGTCGCACCCGTGCGACGTCCACAGGGGCCTGCACCTGCAGCGGTTGCTGCACGAGGTGCGTCACCGGGCCGAGTGAGCCAGGTAACGGATCGATCCCGTCAGCGATTTACAAGCACGAAGAGGCACTTGCAACCGTCCACAAGGGAGCATCGTGACTCCGCCCCACATCGAGTTCTACACGCTCGCCTTCAGCACTGACGACGAGACGCTGCAGGACTCGTTCGACGATCCGGCCGCCGCAACGGACTGGCTGCGGCGGGCGCTCGCGGAACCGTTACCCACCGATCCCGGTGACGCGCGGCAGCACCACACCCGCATCGGCACCGCGGCGCGCATGCTGCGCAGGCTCGACATCGCCGAGCAGCACCTGGCGAGCGCACTGCTGCTGGCATCGGAACACGGCCGCGACGAGGAAGCGGTCTTCGCCAGGATCCGCCTCGCGCACGTGTTGCAGTGGCAGGGCCGCTTCGACGAGGCGATCGTGGAGTTCGACCGCTGCATCGAGGAAAGCGGTCGCATCGGCAGCCTCAGCTCACGGAAGTACTTCGCTTTCCAGCACGCGGGGAAATGCCACTACGACGCGGGGAACTGGGAGGTCGCCCGCGGTCACTTCGCGATGGCGCTGCGGCTGCGGCTGGCCTCCGACGCAGACCCGGAGCTGATCGCGTCCTCCAGCCAGGCTCTCAACGCCGCCGACGCGTGCTTCACCGGGCGGCTCGCCGCGCAGGAGCTCGACCGGCTGGTGCCCGCGGCGCACGCCCGGCTGAGCGACCTTCCCGCTCGCGCCGAACTGCTCGTGGATCTGCGCGGTCCGCTCGCAGACGGTGTGGTGCCGATGGCGCTCGTGCGCGCGGTGCACCGCTACGTGCCGAAGCTGGACGCGGCGCTCGAAACGCTCGTCGGAGACGGCTGGCTGCTGCGGCGCGGGGACGGCGTCGCGATGACGCCGCGATCCCGCGAGCTGCTCGCGGAGGTCTCCGAGCGGCTCGACGCGGCGGCGACCGAGCTGTGGGGCGAGCCGGAGGAGCTGCTGGCCATGGCGCAGCTGGTGGTCGAGCGCGCCACGGGCACGTCGGCCGGGGTGGTCTTCGACGCGCTCGCCGCCCGGCCGCCGGTGGGCTCGGTCGCGGGCAGGCTGCTCGACCGGCTGAGCGCGTTGCGGTACCACCGGGCCGACGCGCACGCCGCGGCCTGGCAGGCGGAGGGCCTGACCGCCGACGGCGTGCGCGCGCTGCGCGACAGCGACCCGGTGCGCAGGCGGATCGAGGCAGCTACCGGCCGTGTGGCAGCGCGGCCGTACCGCAGGATCGAGCCGGAGCAGCGCGCGCGGTTGATCGCGGCGTTGCACACGCTCCCGTCCTGAAACGGCGAAGGCGGCGCCGGGACGATCCGGCGCCGCCATCGTCGTGTCCGGGTCAGGCGACCTCGACGATCAGCTCCACCTCGACCGGGGCGCCCAGCGGCAGCTCGGCGACGCCGACCGCGGACCGGGCGTGCGCGCCCGCCTCGCCGAAGACCTCGGCGAACAGCTCGGACGCGCCGTTGATCACGGCGGGCTGGCCGGTGAAGCCCTCGGCGGAGGCCACGAAGCCCACCACCTTGACGATCTTCACGATGGCGTCGACGCCGACGAGCGCGTCAACGGCGGCCAGCGCGTTGAGCGCGCACAGCCGGGCGTGCTCCTTGGCCTCCTCGGGGCCGACCTCCGCGCCGACCTTGCCGGTCGCGGCGAGAGCGCCGTCGACGAACGGCAGCTGGCCGGAGGTGAACACGTGCGAGCCGGTGCGCACCGCGGGCACGTACGCGGCCACCGGGGCCGCCACCACCGGCAGTTCGAGGCCCAGGTCGGCCAGGCGCTGCTTCCAGTCAGCCACTTCTCTACTCGCCCTTCGGTCGCTTCAGGTAGGCGACGTGCTGCTCGCCGCTCGGGTTCGGCAGGACCGTCACCAGTTCCCAGCCGTCAACGCCCCACTGATCCAGGATCTGCTTCGTGGCGTGGATCAGCAGTGGGACGGTCGCGTACTCCCACTTCGTCATGGAACGCAGCCTAACGGGGTGCCGCGACCGCTACGGTGGGCGCGTGGAAACCTGGCGGATGATCGCGACCGGTGTGTTCGGTCTTGGCGGGCTGGTGCTGGTGCTCGTCGCGATGGCGCAGGTGCGTGACCGCA
This sequence comes from Allokutzneria oryzae, assembly GCF_042429765.1. Lineage (NCBI taxonomy): Bacteria > Bacillati > Actinomycetota > Actinomycetes > Pseudonocardiales > Pseudonocardiaceae > Allokutzneria > Allokutzneria oryzae. The sequence continues at coordinate 231,179 of NZ_JBHLZU010000018.1, forward strand.
AACACAGCACCCGCGCCCAGGTGACGCAGACCGGCCTGATCTCGCTCGCCGTGCTGTCGGTGCTCACCGCGCTGGTGGCGACCGTGCTGCCGGAGACCATCGCGTGGGCGCTCGTCGCCTTCGTCGCGTTGATCGTGTTGACGCTCACCATGGTCGGCTGAGCACGGGCAGGGCACCGGAAGCGCGCTTACGCTGATCGTGTGAGTAGCTCCGCCCAGTGGACCGATGAGCTCAGCCGTGCCCGGTTGCACGTGGTCACCGGCAAGGGCGGCACCGGCAAGACGACGGTGGCCGCCGCGCTCGCGCTGGCCCTGGCCTCCGGTGGCAGGCGGGTGCTGCTGGTCGAGGTCGAGGGCAGGCAGGGCATCGCCCAGGTCTTCGACACCGCACCGCTGCCCTACTCCGAGGAGCGCATCGCCGCGGCGCCCGGCGGCGGCGAGGTCCGCGCGCTGGCGGTCGACGCCGAGGCGGCGCTGCTGGAGTACCTGTCGATGTTCTACAACCTGGGCTTCGCCGGTCGCACGCTGCGCAAGATGGGCGCCATCGAGTTCGCGACGACGCTCGCTCCCGGCCTGCGCGACGTGCTGCTCACCGGCAAGGTCAAGGAGTGCGTGCGGCGCACCGACTCCGGCGGCAGGCACGTCTACGACGCGGTGGTGCTCGACGCCCCGCCGACCGGCCGCGTTGTCAAGTTCCTCGACGTCACCAAGGCCATGGCGGACCTGGCCAAGGTCGGTCCGATCCGTTCGCAGAGCGACGGCGTTGTCCGGCTGCTGCACTCAGGCGACACCGCGGTGCACCTGGTCACGCTGCTGGAGGAGATGCCCGTCCGGGAGACCCTGGACGCGGTCGCCGAGCTCGACGCGGCCGACCTGCGGCCGGGCGCGGTGATCACCAACCGGGTGCGCCCGCCCCGGCTGCCCGCGCGGTCGGTGAACGCGGCGGCCGACGGGCGGGTGGACGCCGACCGGGTGCGCACGGGCCTGGTCGCCGCCGGGCTGGACCTGGACTCCGACGTGCTGGAGGGGCTGGTGGAGGAGACGGTGGAACACGCGATCCGGGTCCAGGCGGAGCAACGCGCCCGCGCCGACCTGGGCACCGCCGACCTGCCCGCGCTGGAGCTGCCGGAGCTGACCGACGCCGTGGACACCGGCGCGCTCTACGAACTGGCCGAGCTGCTCGGCGAGCAGGGAGTGCGGTGAACGCGCGAACCCGTCCGCCCCTGCTGGACATCGACAAGCTGATCGACGACCCGGACACCAGGATCCTGGTGTGCTGCGGCTCCGGCGGAGTCGGCAAGACCACCACCGCCGCGGCGCTCGCCCTGCGCGCGGCGGGCCGGGGCAGGCGCGTGGTCGTGCTGACCATCGACCCCGCGCGCAGGCTCGCGCAGTCGCTGGGGCTCAGCGAGCTGAGCAACCACCCGCGCGTGGTCGACCTCGGCGAGACCAGCGGCGGCGAGCTGCACGCGATGATGCTGGACATGCGCCGGACCTTCGACGACATGGTGCTGGCGCACGCCGGAGGCCAACGGGCGCAACAGATCCTGGGAAATCCCTTCTACCAGACCATTTCCTCGTCGTTCTCCGGGACGCAGGAGTACATGGCGATGGAGAAGCTCGGCCAGCTCGTGCACGACGACCAGTGGGACCTCGTCGTCGTGGACACCCCGCCGAGCCGGTCAGCGCTGGACTTCCTCGACGCGCCGCAGCGGCTGTCCACGGTGCTCGACGGCAAGATCATCCGCATGTTGTCCGCACCGGCGCGCGCGGGCGGGCTGGGGCTCAAACGGTTGGTGGGTGCGGGTTTCGGACTTTTCACCAAGGCCGTCTCCACGATCATCGGCGGCCAGCTGCTCGCCGACGCCTCCGCGTTCGTCCAGGCCTTCGACAGCATGTTCGGCGGGTTCCGCCAGCGGGCGCAGGCGACCTACGACCTGCTGCGCTCACCGGGCACCGCGTTCCTGGTGATCGCCGCGCCGGAGCCGGACGCGCTGCGCGAGGCGTCCTACTTCGTCGACCGGCTCGGTGGTGACGAGATGCCGTTGGCGGGGCTCGTGGTCAACCGCACGCACCCCGTGCTCGCCGAGCTTCCCGCCACCAGGGCGCTGGCCGCGGCGGAGGACCTGGAGCGAGCCGGGACGGCACCGCTGGCGAGCGCGGTGCTGCGGCTGCACGCGGACCGGGTCGCCGCGGCGGACCGCGAGAAGCGGATGCTCGCGCGATTCACCAAGGCGCATCCGGCTGTCGCCCTGGTCGGGGTCCCCGCGCTGCCCTCCGACGTGCACGACCTCGACGGACTGCGCGAGATCGGCCACCGGCTGGCGGGCGAGTGACCCCGATCAGGGCAATGGTTTGCGGGCCTGTGTGAGGGGTCTCGTTCGATGAGAGTCGAGATTCAGGTCGTTCCTGGCAAGACGACGGGGAGGGCGCGTACCGGTGTTGTACGCGGCCTTCGCGTCGGCGCGGCCAGGGGCGGGCTGGGCTCGGCTATCGCGAACACGGGCCCCTCGCACAGGCCCTAGCTCACCTGACGTTCGCGGCGAGCCTCGTCGAGCAGGTCCACCCACGAGTCGACGTCCGGGCGACGACGCAGCAGTGCGCGACGCTCCCGTTCCGTCATCCCGCCCCAGACACCGAACTCGATGCGGTTGTCGAGCGCTTCGGCGAGGCATTCCGTGCGCACCGGGCAGCCCATGCAGACCGTCTTGGCCTTGCGCTGCTCCGCGCCTCGAACGAACAGTTGGTCCGGGTCCTCGTCGCGACACGACGCGTAGACCCGCCAGTCCCCCTGGCTGAACATCATGTTCCCCCAGCTCCCTAACCGTCGTCGCGACCTACTCGCCACCCCCCGGTGCCGAGCCGCAAACCGACGTGTCACAGAGACATAACACGTTGTCCGGTTCGCCGTCGTGAGACGTTGACGGACTGTAGAGGCTCCCGGTTCCCCGTCCAAGAGGCGTTTGCCCACCCGTTATCTGACATCACCGGAACGTGTTCGCGGTCACTACTCCATCCGGGCCGCGCGTACATTGACGGACGTGCGTGTTCGCCGTGCGGTACTCAAGCTCGTCGGCCTCTGCGTCCTGGCGGGTGTGCTGCTGGCCGGAATGATGTTCCCCGCGGTCGGGGCCATCGGCGTGGTGTCCAACCGGGCCAGCGACACCGTGGACAGCACCTCGTCGGACCTGGTGCAGAAGGACCCGCCGCTGCTCACCACGATCCTGGACACCAGCGGCAACCCGCTCGCGCACCTGTTCGACCAGTACCGGGTGCTGGTGGCGCCCGACAAGATCGCCACCACCATGAAGGCCGCCATCGTGGCCATCGAGGACCAGCGCTTCTACGAGCACCAGGGCGTCGACTGGCGCTCGGCCATGCGCGCGCTGATCACCAACACCATCCAGGGCAAGGTCGCGCAGGGCGGCTCGACGCTGACCCAGCAGTACGTGAAGAACTACCTCATGCACGTCGTGGCGACCTCCAAGGCCGAGCAGGCCAAGGCGCAGGAGCAGTCGCCGGCGCGCAAGCTGCGCGAGCTGCGGATCGCGCTCCAGCTGGAGAACAAGCTCAGCAAGGACGAGATCCTCACCCGCTACCTGAACACCGTGCCCTTCGGCAACGGCGCGTACGGCATCGCCGCGGCGGCGAAGACCTACTTCGACACCACGCCGGACAAGCTCACCGTGGCCCAGGCCGCCCTGCTCGCGGGCATCGTCAACGAGCCGAGCGGCCTGAACCCGGGGCGGCATCCGGAACGCGCGCTCGCCAGGCGCAACGTCGTCATCGACGAGATGGCCAAGCAGAACCGCATCCCCAAGGACGTCGCCGAGGCGGAGAAGAAGACCCAGCTCGGCACGCGGCCGGACATCGGCGCGCCGCCCAACGGCTGCATCGGCACCGGCGACGCGGGCTACTTCTGCGACTACGTGCTCAAGTACCTGGAGGCCGCGGGCTTCTCGCGGGAGAACCTGCGCAGGGGCGGCTACACGATCAAGACGACGCTGGACCGCGACGCGCTGACCAAGGCCAAGGCCGCGGTGGACGGCGAGGTCCCGCCGGACACCGACCACGTGGCCAACGCGATGGCGATCGTCAAGCCCGGCAAGGACAAGCACCGCGTCGTCGCCATCACCGCCAACCGCAAGTACGGCCTGGACCGGGACGAGCACGAGACCACGCTCGGGCTGCCCTACGCGATGCAGAACCTGGGCGCCGGTTCGATCTACAAGATCTTCACCGCCGCCGCGGCCCTGGAGAAGGGCATGGGGATCAACAACTCGATCTCCGTGCCGGGGACCTACGTCTCCGACGTCTTCAAGGGCGGTGCGGCGAGCTGCCCCGGTCCCGCGGGGGCGAAGAAGTACTGCGTGCAGAACGCGGGCAAGTACCCGGACCGGATGACCCTCCAGGACGCGCTCGCGCAGTCGCCGAACACTGGTTTCGTGCAGTTGCTCGAACGCACATCGGTGTCCTCCGCAGTGGACATGGCCGTGCGGCTCGGACTGCGCTCGCTGGGCACCGTGCCCGCGGCCGAGGACCCGAAGAAGCGGCCGATCGGCAAGTTCTTCGCCGAGCAGAACCTCGGCTCGTTCACCCTCGGCCCGACGCCGACCAGCACGCTGGAGCTCGCAAACGTCGGCGCGACGCTGGCCAGCGAGGGCACCTGGTGCCCGCCGAGTCCGATCGAGCAGGTGCTCGACCGCAACGGCCGCCCGGTTGCGCTGCGCGAGGACTCCTGCGAGCAGGTGGTGCCCGCCGGGCTGGCCAACGCGATGACCGTGGGCCTGAGCAAGGACGCGATCTCCGGAACGGCCAAGGACGCGGCCCGGGCGTTCGGGTGGAACCGGCCGGTGGCGGGCAAGACCGGGACCACCCAGGAGCACAAGTCCTCGGGCTTCTTCGGCTACACCCCGCAGCTGGCGGGCGCGGTGTTCACCTTCGACGACTCACCCGCGCCGAAGACGCTGTGCGACCCGGCCGGCAACGCGCCGCCGCGGCCCTGCAGCTCCGGAACCTTCATCTACGGCGGCAAGTCGCCCGCGCGCACCTGGTTCGCGGCGATGAACGGGATCGGCGCGGCGCCGGGGATCATGACCGACATGGACGTGGCGAAGCTGCCGGACGTCGAGGACCGCTACGCCGAGGGCGGCAGCGAGGCGAAGGTGCCCAACGTCGTCGGGCTCAGCGAGGGCTTCGCCCGCGTCAAGCTGGAGGACGCGGGCTACCAGGTCTCCACGTCCAGCAAGGACAGCCTCAAGCCCAAGGGCACGGTGCTCGGCCAGACCCCGCGTGGGGCCGCGCTGCCCGGCGAGACGATCTCACTGGTCGTGAGCAACGGCGTCGCCCCCACAACCACCACGGAACCGCCCACCCCCACTCCAGGCGCCCCGACACCACCGGACGAGACCGGCGGCCCCGCCCCACCCGGCTGACCGAGCTGCCCCACCTGCCATTCGCGGGCTTATGGACCTCTTCGGAGCTCTGGAGGCGTCCATAAGCCCGCGAATGGCGGAGATGGGGAAGGTCAGGGGGTGAGGGCGGACTTGACAAGGGCGGCTACGCGGCCGCCTTCGGCGCGGCCTGCGACCTTCGCGTTGGCGGCCTTCATGACCAGGCCCATCTGCTTCGGGCTCGGGGTGCTGCCGACCTGGGCGGCGACCTCCTCGACGGCCTCGCGGACCACGGCGGCCAGCTCGGCGTCGTCGAGCTGCTTGGGCAGGTAGGCGGAGAGCACCTCGCCCTCGGCGCGCTCCTTGGCGGCCAGCTCGTCACGCCCGGCGGCGGCGAACGCCTCGGCGGCCTCCTTGCGCTTCTTCGCCTCACGGGCGAGCACCTTGAGCACCTCGTCGTCGGTGAGCTCCCGGGACTCCTTGCCCGCGACCTCCTCGACGCCGATCGCGGCCAGCGCCATCCGCAGGGTGTCCAGCACCATCGTGTCGCGTGCCTTGAGCGCCACCGTGAGATCGGACTTCAGCCGTGCCTTCAGCTCTGCCATGGCAGGGAGATTACCCGCGGTGAAGGTGCTCACCCGTTCCGGCGATGAACGGGCCGCGCACGGGATTCCGTAGGCTCGGGCAGGTGAACACGTTCGGTCGGATTCTGCTGGGAACGACGGCGCTGGGCGCCGCGACGGTCGGCTACGCCGCGGGCATCGAGCGCCTGCGTTTCACCCTGCGGCACGCGACACTGCCGGTGCTGCCGGAGAACGCGCGGCCACTGCGCATCCTGCACGTCTCCGACCTGCACATGACGCCCAACCAGACCAAGAAGCAGCGCTGGGTGGCCGAGCTGGCCAGGCTCGAACCGGACCTGGTGATCAACACCGGCGACAACCTCGCGCACGCCAAGGCGGTCCCGGCGGTCATGCGCGCGCTCGGCCCGCTGCTGGACTTCCCCGGCATGTTCGTCTTCGGCAGCAACGACTACTACGCGCCGAAGCCGAAGAACCCTGCCCGCTACCTGCTCCCCGCGCACAAGGCGAAGCGCATCCACGGCACCCAGCTGCCGTGGCGGGACCTGCGCGCGGCCATGACCGAGCGCGGCTGGCAGGACCTGACCCACCTGCGGCACACCGCGACTGTGGCAGGAGTCACGGTCACGGCGGCCGGCGTGGACGACCCGCACCTGAAGCGGGACCGCTACGACGAGATCGCCGGGCGCCCCGGCCCGCAGACCCAGCTGAGCATCGGCGTCACGCACTCCCCGGAGCCGCGCATCCTCGACGCGTTCGCGCAGGACGGATACGACCTGGTCCTGGCCGGTCACACCCACGGCGGCCAGCTCTGCGTCCCGTTCTACGGCGCGCTGGTGACCAACTGCGGCCTCGACCGCAAGCGGGTGAAGGGCGCGTCCCGGTGGGGCGAGCGGACGTGGCTGCACGTCTCGGCGGGCCTCGGCACCTCCCCCTACGCCCCCGTCCGCTTCGCCTGCCCGCCGGAGGCGAGCCTGTTGACGCTGGTCCCGCGCTCGCAGGAGGTCTCGGCGACGGGTTCGGATGCACAAGCACCCACCCGATTCGGAGCTGGAGCGGAGATGAGATAGGCTTCCTCTCGTTCCACTCGGGGTGTGGCGCAGCTTGGTAGCGCGCTTCGTTCGGGACGAAGAGGTCGCAGGTTCAAATCCTGTCACCCCGACAAGTAAAAACCCAGGTCAGGCCCTGTCCACAGTAGACGTGGACAGGGCCTGATTTGCGTCTCGGGGTCGTTCTGGGAGAAATCTGGGAGAACTTCTCCCCGATTGCCCGGTCACGTCGCCCGTAGGAGCTCGTTCAGCACATGCACAGGCGACGCGGGGTGCATCCGCCTGCGAGCCTCCAAAGCGGCCTCCCAGACCTCGGTCAGGCCATCCAGGAGCGCTTGGCGCATCGCAGCGGTCACGTGCGTGTAGCGCCCTTGAACCGAGCCATCTTCGTGCCCCATCCGCTCATCGATCAGTACGCCCGGCATCCCCAGCTCCACCAGCAACGTCCTGTGCGTGTGGCGTAGCCCGTGCGGTGTCAGCCGCGGTGCGATCGGAAGCCAGCACGCATCGGCACGCCCCGGCGCGTTCCGCCCGCGAACCGGTATACCCGGCCACGGTTCACCGAGGATCGGCACCGGTCGCGCAGGCGAGGGCGCCTTGCTCGGGTACCAGCCCGTTGCTGCTGGCCGGAAAAGCCACGTGGCGAATCCGTTCCGGCGCCAGTGCGCAGCGAGCTGCGCGGGCGCTCCCCCTCGTACGTAGCCAAGTTCAGCAATGGCGGCCTCGACCTCGGCCGCGGTTGTCGTCGCGACGGTGCCCGTGCGGTTGAGCACCGCCGACACCGTGCCGACCGAAACCCCGGCGCGCCGGGCGACATCGACCAGCTTCGCGCCGACCTTGCGGACCGACCCATTCGCGCCGCGGTGACCGCTGAACACGTAGCGCCGCTCGTGACATGAGCACGGTTGCGGCGCCTTAGCTGCCAGGTGTGCCGCCAGCAGCCTCGAATGCCACTCTGGGATGTCGAGCGTCCGGTACGAATCGTCCTTGGGCGGGCAGCGGTGCAGAACGCCTGTGTCCAACTCGTAGAGCTGCGACTCAATCCGGATGCTGGCCGTGTTCACGTACGGGACTTCGAGCCCGACCAGTTCGCCCCAGCGCATCGCGGTGAATCCCTTGGTGACGATCGCGACAAATTCGTCATCCCGTCCGGACAGCAGGGCGGCGCGTTCCGCGATCAGGAGAATCCCGAGCGCGGTGGTGATGGCCTTCTCAGGTCCCCGACTCCGTGAGCGTCCCGCCCGCTTGCCACGCCCACGTCGCTTAGTCGCGGGGTTGAATTCGGCGAGCCCTTCCTCGAAGGCGTCTTCGAGGATCAGGTGCAGCGTGCCGCGCCATGTCTTGATGCTTGATTCACTGTAGCCAGCCTCCCGCTTCGATCTCTCCCAGTCGGCAATCTGCTGCTTGTCAATGTCGCGGATGATGAAGTTCTCGAAGGTGGGCAACAAGTGCTCTTCGATGTGTCTCCGGTAGTTTTGCATCGTTGAGGCAGCGAGATCCTGATTCGAATACCACCGATTAACATAGACCCCGAAGAGTTCATCTTCCTTCGCAGCCTTACGATTGCCATTACGGATTTCAGCCTCGGCCTCGTTGGCTGCGTTCTCGGCATCTCGCTTCTTGGCAAAGCGGATGGTGTTTCCGTCTCCATCCGCGACGGTGCCATACTTTCCCGGCGCGATCTTGTATCGCCCACGCCAGTAGGTCCCGCGCTTTTCCGCATAACCCATGAAGATGCTCCGTAAAGACAAAGCGCCCGCCGCAGCCAAGAGCTGCGGCGGGCGCGATTTTTCGTCAGGCTACGTCCTGCTGTGCGCGCGCTATGCGTGCGCGCCTCGGACTACGTGCCCGCAGCCTCGCGACAGGGGCGACCGCGTGATGGCGCCTGCTGGCTTCCTTCGTTGACGTGCCGCTTGCAGGAACAGGTTGGTCAACCGGTCGTTTCTCGAAGATCACGACGATTGCCGCAACGTGCTCATCCGTGAACAGGTAGCGCCCGCCGATCCAGCTAAAGGGGATTCTTCGTTTGCGTGCCTGCTCTTTGATCCACCACTCCGAGCAGCCGAGACGTGTCGCGACTTCGTTCGGGCGGTACAGGGTCGACCCCTGCCCGCTGGGCGGCGTTCGGGTTGCCGCCGCTCGGTTGCTGGTCATTCGCACCTCCTGTTCGCGCCCCGGCGGGGGCTGCTGGTGGTCGCGCTCTGCGGCGCGAGACGTGGGCGTGCGGGGATGCGGGTTCCAAACCCGCAAACCCGGTTGATCATGGTTTCGGGGCCGTGAACTGCGGGGACGTGCGCCGGGTTTGGCTGGCGGCCAAACCCGGCGCAAACCCGCGCCAAACCCGGCAAACCCGCGCGCGGCTAGGCGAGGGGCTGCTGGACGGGCTCCTGGGTGGTCTCGTCGGCGTCGCCCGGCTCGGCCTGTTCGACCCAGAAGACCTTGGAGTTGGCGCGGCGGTCGTGGGCGGAGCGCAGGACGTAGTCGCCGTGCCAGCGGCCGACGTGGGCGGTGAGCAGGCGTCCGAGGGACTTGACGGAGACGGCGCGGCCGTCGTCGTCGGTGAAGAAGTTGCCGTCCCATTGGGAGGGCTCGAATGTGTAGGTCTCGTGCACTCTCTTGCTAGGCTTCTTGTCGTCCTTGAACAGCCCGCGCCATTGGGCGAGGAATGCCACCCAGTCGGCGTTTTCGTCGTCGGCCTGGCGCAACTCGTCAAGGTTGTCGAGAAAGCCCTCGATGCCGTGGTGGGCGAGCAGTCCGCCGGTGGCCTGCGCCCACGTGGTGAACTGCCGCATCGTGTGCTCGCTTTTCGGCGCACCTGCGGCGATCCAGTCCATGACGAGCACGAGCAGGTGCCGCAGAACCGTTGCCCTGTTTTGCGGTTCGCGGAGCCAGGCATCCAAGTGCGGGATGCCGAAACCGGATTGGTCGCGCTGGTCGGGGTGGGGCATGTCCGGGTCGAGGCGAATGAGGACGGTGCGGGTGGCCATGTCCCCGCCCAGCCGGATGTTGTTGCCCGTGGCGAGCCACAGTCGATCGTTTTTCGCGGTGAACCCGGCACCGCTGGAGCCGAGCATGCGCGCGGACCATTCCGGCGACGTCAGGAGTTGCGCGAGCACCGGCGAGGAGACTTCGGAGCCCTCTTTGAGGTTGTCCCACAACATCACCGGTGACGGCGAGTGCAGGGCGCTGGTGATGGCCTTTTCAAGTTCGGCGTCATCACCCGAGCGCCAGGTGAGAATTTTGGAGCCGTAGACGTGGCCAGGGATTTCCGCCAACAGCGTCTTGCCGGATGACTGCGTGGTCGCGGAGATCAAGCCGAACGGAATCAGACTGTTCAGCATCGGCCGCAGGATCGGCGCGACCAGCAAGCCGCCGTGGTTGGCGCGGTCGGCGGGCGCGACGAAGGGGAAGTCGCGCAGCAACCGGCCGAGAATGAACTCCCGTGCTTCGTGGACCTGGTCGGCGGTGGGCTTGGTGGGAATGGTGGGCATGTCGGTTCCCGGGGCGTAGTAGAGCGCGGTCGTGGGGTCGTAGCCCTGCGTCTGGAGTAGTGACCCGTCGGGGCGCAGGACAGGGGCGGTGACGATCCCGGCGAGCGGTCGCACGTCCGGCCAGTACTTTTGCGAGAGCACCGCCGCGAGCGCGGCTTTGGTGGGCGAGCCCTCCACGCGCCTGGGCGGCAACGGTTTGCCGTTGTCGTCCTTTCCGGCGTCGCGGAGCCGGTAGCAGAAGGTGTGGTGTGCCAGCAGCGCCGAGAGCGCCGCGGCGGTGAGCGGTTCGGCGGCGACGGTGCCGTTGTCCTGACCGGAGATCCGCGTCAGGTGCACCAGGGCGCCGCTGGCGACGTAGGTGTCGGGCAGCGCCCCCTCGGCCAACGTCTTGGTGAGGACACGGATGGACTCGGCTTCGCCGCCGAGGTGGATCGCGGGCCGGTCGGCGGGCAGTTCGTCCTCGGCCAGCGGCGGCGGGCTGTCACGGATCGCGGTCATGCGGCGGCCTCCAGATCAGGCGCGGGCCATGGGCTGCGCATCCCGGAGGCCAGGGCGTAGCGGATCTCTCCGGCGGGCAGGCGGGCGGCGCGGGCGGCCTCGGCGAGCGCGGCCTGGACGGTGTCGGCGTCGATCCATCCGGCCTCGACCATCCCGGCCAACCGGGACGCGCTGCGGAACAACTTCGCGTTACGTCCGCTGTTCGGGCTCATCCCGGCCAGCTCCACGCACGCCGAGCGCAACGCGCTGGCCGCGTACCGGCCCGCGCGGTCGCTGCGGATGGCGACCGGGGTCGCCGAAACCGCCGGCGGTTTCGCTGGGGTGGCGTGGCGGTCGTGGCCGGTGGCGACCAGGCGCTCGATCTGCCACGGCGCGAGCGCGTCCGGCGTGGTGGTTGAGGACACCCGTTCGTAGAGCCCGGATGGGGTGCGGGAGCCCGGGATGACGACGTAGCCCGCGTGGGCCTTGATGTCGACCTGCCAGGCCAGGCCGGAGCGGACGCGGCCGTCGCGGATGCTCTTGCCGACGCTGCTGGACTTCCACCGGCCGACCTCGGCGGCGTAGATCAGGTGCAGCCCGCCGGACGGCGTGGCGACGGTGAGCGTCGCGTCGGTGTCGAGCCCGGCGCCGTGCAGCGCGGCCAGCGTCGCGTAGCACTCCACCCCGTCAACGGGCAGCGGCGTGCTGGTCGGCCAGTCCAAGCCGTGCAGCGGCTGAGCGGGCGCCGTGCCGCCGTGGGCATCCAGGTCGAACCCGAGCAGACCGGAGGCGCCGAGGGACAAGCCCCACACCGGCGAGAGCCGTGCGCGAGCCCACCGGCGGATCACGTCCGGGGCGTTGGTGGCGGCCCACACGCCGTGGCACAGCGCACCGTCACCGCGCGCCAGGCACGGGCAGACGGTGGCGTGGTGGTCGTCCTTGTGGCAGGTGCGGCAGTTGCCGAGCACGGACTTCTTGTGCGGGTGCAGCGGCAGGACGTGCCAGCCGAGGTTGGCAGCCATCCACAGTGCGACGGTGGCGGCATCCGGCGATCCAGGCACAGGCATGGTCGGCTCCTTCCAAGAGTGCGTGGGCAGGGGGCGACGCGAGCGCCAGAAGGCCCCACCACCCGCGCCGGGGGTAGTGGGGCCTGCTCGTGCACGGTCGTGGTGGTCTGGTGGCCAGGAGTGGTTATTCCTGGTCGAAGTCCGCCGCTTCGGCGGCCATCTCGTCCATGTGGATCTCGATGTCAGCTTCGTCGAATCCAGTCCAGATGCTCATAGGCGCTTTCCTTCCAGGGCTCACTTGCTGGCCTTCTTGAGTGCCTTGCAGGTCGGGCAGGTCAGGCTCGATCCGAGCCACGAGTAGCCGACGTAGGTCACGCGGGTGATGGTCCGACCGCACGCGGTGCGCGCGGAGCCGTTCCACCAGCTCCGGCTGACCTCGGTGTGGATGATCGGGCGCCCCATGCCGTCCTCCTGTCGATCGGGGCGGTGGTGGTCGGGCGGGTCAGCGGACGCGGTCGCGGCGGCGACGCGCCAGCCGGGCGCCGAGGCGGAGTCGTTCGCCGGTGCCGGAGCAGGCCCGGCACTCGCGGAACCCGCCGAAGACCGGGCTGGCTTGGCGCATCGAGCCGCGGCACGCGCGGCAGACGCGGTACGGGAACGCCGCGCAGATCAGCGGGTAGAGCACGGCCGCGCCGAGCAGCACGACCGTGGCCAGGACCCGCACGGGCGGCGCGACGTCGTTGACGGTCAGCAGCGCCACGGCGCCGAGCACGATCCAGACGATCACGCTGCCGCCTCGATGACCTGCGGCACGTCCTTGGCATCGACGCCGAGCAGCTTGGCGACCTCGCCCGGGTCGGCGGAGTAGAGCCACATCTCGCACTCGTACCGGCCGCAGGTGAGCCCGTACCCGGCGGTGCGGCTGATCTTGCGCAGGCGGCGGGAGCAGCGACCCACGACGCACTTGTTGCGCTTGAAGAACGACGTCAGCTTGGTCTTGGTCTTGGCGGCGGCCTTGTCCGTGAGGCTCTTGAGGATGCTGGACACTGGTGGTGTCCCTCCCGGTTCTGGTTGGGCTGGGGTGGATGGAGAAGGGGCCGTCCGGCGCGCGCTGTGGAAGGTGGAGCGCCGGACGGCCCTGGCTACTTCTTGGCCTTGGCGTTCTTGGCCACGTCCTTGTCCTTGGACTGGGGGAAGGCGACGCGCAGCGCGCCCTCGGCGCGCTGGACGGCCTCGACGTCGGCCGGGTCGCGAGACTTCTTCGCCCGCTTGATCGCGGCGCAGTAGTCGTCCCAGGCGGCGCGCTGCGCCCGGGGAAGCCGTCCGCCGAGGGCCTTGACGTCCTGCATCAGCCGCTCGAACTGGTTGGTCAGCGCGGTCATGACGGTCTTGCTGACGGGCGTGGTACCCATGAAGCAACTCCCAATGTTGTGACGTTGTGTAACTGGATGTGGGCATGGCTCCGCCGGGGCGACGACCCGGAAGGGAGTCGCCTGGCGGGTGCCGGAAGGGCTGTTTTCGGGGGTTTCCGCAGGTCGGCGAAGGTGTCTCCCTGGCCTCCCCGTGGGGGTGTTCGGGCTGTTCAGGTGAGGGAGGGAGCGGGGATCGGGCCGTGAGGGAGAACTCCCTCCCCCACGGCTGACTCCCTCAGTCCTCGACGGTGCCTTCGTCGCCGTCAACGTCCACCAGTTCGTCACGGACAGTGATTGCGTCGGCGACGCGGGCGCGGCGGACGTGCATGATGCCGCCGGACTTGTAGGGGGCGGCGTCGTGCTCGCGCAGGAACTTCGAGAGGTCCTCAGGACCCCAGTCGCGGTAGACGGCGCGGTTGCCTTCGACCAGCTTCTGCAGCACCTCGTGGGTGCGCATGCGCTCCTGGTCGCCGAGCACGGCGAGGATGTCGGCGAGGGTGTCCACCGGCTCGATCGGCTCGCCGCCGGTGATCCCAGCCTGTGCGCGGATCTCCAGCGCCCGCGCGGTGACCCGGTGGGCAACTTCCTGGCTGTTGAAGCAGCAACGCATTAGCCCCGGCTCGGACATGAAGCCCCTGGTCATGGCGGTGCCGACGTCGCCCATGTCCTCGTCGGTCTTCGGCTTCAACCCCACTGCGCTGATGCCGGACTTGTAGGAGCCGGTGCCCAGGACGGCGTCGTTGGAGTGCTGGTCACCGGTCGCGAAGGACGCCTTGTGCGACATGACGGCCATGACCCGCCGGGGCAGGCTGGCGCTGGAGGGTTCTGGCGTCAGCAGAAGGAGCGTGATGCCGTACTTACGGGCGGCGTTGACCAGCTTCACCGTGAGGTCGGCGGCGGCCTCACCGTGGTTCTCGTCCATGTAGAGCGCCTGGCACTCGTCAATGACGATGACCTGCGGCCGGAGCCGAGCGTCCTTGTCGGCGAGCTGACGGTTGTTCGCGCGGGCGTCGTGCTCCTTGAGCGCCCGCCCGCGCACCTCCAGGTCCTCATAGGCCGCGCGCAGGCACGCCATAGCGGCCTTCACCGTGTCCGTGCTGGCACCAGTGACCAGCGTCCGCAGACGCGGGCGCATGGGCTCGTAATCGGCGTTCTGCGCCATCACGAAGACGTCGACCTCGCACGTGGGGTCCAGGATCGCGCCCAGGATCATCGTGATGGCCAGCGTCGACTTGCCCGAGCCCATGATCCCGGCGTAGGCGTGGTTGGCCTCCGACAGGCGACCCTTGACGATGTCGCCCCGGATGTTGAACGCGACCGGGATGGACTCGAAGTAGTTGCCCACGAACGATTCCAGCTTGGCCAGGATCGGCCACTCCGGCACGGGGCCGGTGAGCGCGCCGGGGTTGGCGATCCACAGATCGAGCACGGCGGCCTTGTTGCGCGGCTCGGTCGCCCACACCTCAACGTTTTTGCGCACCAGGTTGTGCGCCAACAGGTCCTTCTTCTTGTTGATGTCCTCGACGCTGGCGCCCTTAGGCAGGCGGATCTGGCAGCGGATGCCCTTGCCGTCGCGGTGCGGTTCCTGCTCCCACACCTGCATCGGGTTCCCCGCACTGGCCCACCCGGCCTTGAACGCGTCGTTCAGACCGCTGATCTTGAGGAACTTCAACGCCTCCAGGATGCTGCCCGCGTCGTGGAAGATCTCCCGCCCCTCGCTCCCATCGGCCACAGTGGACGGAGCCACCCACGCCGGAGGCTCGGTGTAGCGGCGACCGACCGCCCACAGGTAGGCGATCCCGGCGACGGTGCCGCCGGTGAGCAGCAGCGCCCCGTAGGCGGCCAGGAACCACGAGCACCACGAGATCAGGTGGATCACGCCCATGATCGGGTCCAGGACCCGGGCGAGTTCCTTGTCGGCGACGGCGAGGATGATCCCGAGCACCAGCAGCAGCCCGGCCACTGACACGACCGCGACCGCGACCGCTTTCAGCAGGTCCAGGGGGCTGCGGACCCAGTCCATGACCCGGGCGTGCCGGGCCTGCTTCTCCGCGACGTCGCGGGCTTCCCACTCCAGCAGCGCCTCGCGGTCACCGGCCATCTCAGCGGCCTGCATCATCCGCTCATACCGGCTGGCGCCGTGGGTGTCGCGCCACCGGCGGAGCACCACACCCGCGCCCGCGATCGGGTAGAGCACGTGCCGGACCACGGCCTTTCCCGTGGCCCGGGTGCGCTGGTGGGTGACCGCGGTGCGGATGATCCGGCCGGTGACCACCACGTCGTCCCGGTAGCCCCGGTACCGGGCGATGGCTTTGTCCCGCTGGGTGACCAACGCGGTGCCTGGGGTCTCGACGACTGCGCCTTCGACCACCTCACCGGCGCGGTCGGCGTCGCTGGTGAGGTAGTGCACCTGCGCCAAGCCGCTGTTGTCGTTGGGGTTGTTGGTGCTGGTCATGCGCTTGCCTCCTGTCCGGAGTCGGTGGTGGTCGGGGACGTCGAGTCGAGAAACGGCCGGCGGTTTCCGGCCTGCCGCGCCTGGGCGGCTTCGGCCGCCTGGCGGTGCTCGTGCACGGCCCACCGGATCGCCACGGCGACCGACACCACGGCCAGCGCCGGGTGGGTCGTGGCGGACAGCACGAGCGGGACGGCGATTCCGGCCAGCTCACCGGCGTGCCAAACGAGCCAGGCACCGGCCTGGCGGGCCGGTGCCTGGGGGGTGGTCGTGTCGGGGTCAGGGACGGGCATGGTCACCACCTCCGGCGGGTCGGGGACGGTTGGTCATCCGGTGCTCGCTCCTCTGCGCAGAGTCGGAACCGGGGCGAGGTGGGGGCGGCCAGGTTCTGCCGCCCCCACCTGGGGGTTCAGCGGCGGTTGCGGCGCTTGTTGCACGCCGGGCAGTAGCCGTCAGCCGCGGTGGGAGGCCGAGACGCCGGGTCGCACTCACACTTGGCCTGCATGGTTGCCCGGAGCTTCTTGAGGCTGCCGACCGTGGCGTTCAGGTCAGCCACCCTGGCTTCCTGCTCCAGTTGCTTCTTCAGGTGTGCTTGGGCCTTCTGCTCGGTGGTCACCGCGCACCCCCGGACAGCTCGTCGCGGACCGCGCGGGCGTCATCCATGCCGCACCGCAGGACCTTCTGCAGGCGCGTAGCGGACGGCTGGGCAGGCAGCTGCCCGGCGGCGATCAGCCCGCGAGCGTCGGCTACCAACTGGGCGACGACGGCGCTCACCGCGGGGGCTGTTTGCCCAGTACGTAGGGCCGTAGGGGGCGGGGTAGCCCCCGCCGTTCCCGGGGTCGGCAGGCACCCCAGGATCGACCACAGAGCGGGCAGCGTGCGGACCCCGACCACCGCAGCGATCGGGCCGAGTGCGTGCACCAGCAGCGGCAGCACCTCGAAGTGCTTGAACAGCCCCGCGAAGGCGGGCCAGCAGACCAGGGCGAGGATCAGCCCGAGCGCGATCGTCTCCGTGCGGCGCAACGTCTTCCCAGCGGCGCTGGCGGGGTCGACGGGGCGTCCACGCATCGCCGCGTACGCCTGGACCCCGACCGTGGCCAGCAGGGTCAGAGACAGCGACGGCTCGACCGCCCACGCGAACCACGCCCCGGCCTCGCCGGGCTTGATGCCCAGAGCGGTCATGACGGAGTCGCGGACGCCGGAAGCCGACCACGCCAGGCCGAACAACGCCGAGGTCATGGCCAGGACCGTGGTCCACAACCGGACCCGGGCATCGCGCAGCGCCAGCAGCGCCGGGGACTGGGCGGCCTGACGCAGCAGCAGCGCTTCGTGCGCCGCGCGCTGGGCGCGCAGCACGCGCGGCGTGGGCACACTCAGGCGCGGGTCGCCCTCGGCGAGCAGCTCGTGCACGCGGCGGGCTTCGGCCAGCTCGGCGGCCAGGTCCGCCACGTCGCGGGTATGCCCATCGGCCTGGCGACCGCCCCGCGGCTTCGGCATCACCGACCGGGCCTGCTCAGGCTCGACGGTCGGGGTGTGTGCGGCCAGCCACGCCTCGACCTCATCGGCCATCAGCCGCCCGTCTTCCGGCTCCGGGGTCGGGCTCATCGGCATCACGCTCACCGGGCACCTCCGCTGAGCCGGTCGGCGGCGCGGTCGTCCTCGCGGGCGCAGCGGTCCTGCAGCACGAAGGCGTGCACCAGCGGGGCCGCGAACGGGGTGCCGTAAAGGTGCTCGTGGAGGTGGGCGTATGCCTCGGCCAGGGCGCGGCGGGTGGCGGCCAGCTCCCGCAAGCGGCCCGGCGTGACGTCCTCCAGGAAGGCGGTGGTGGCGGCCTGCTCGGCCTCCCGTGCCTGCTCGACCTCGGTGAGCACCGGGGTCGGGACCTGCACCGTGATCGTGGTCATCGTGTTGTTCATCGGGTGCTCCCGGAGGGCATGACCGGCTGGAAGCGCCGATCGGGGCGGGCCGCAGACGCGCGGCGGAGGTAGGTGCGGCCGTGGCTGGAGGCGTTGGCGACCTGCTCGGAGACCACCGCGAGCAGGGCGGCGGTGCTGGAGAGCGCGCGCAGGGCGAGGGTGAGCCCGCCCAGCACGAGCCACATGACCAGGGCGAGCGCGGTCATCTCGCGGAAGAACGCGGCTATCTCTCGCAGGCGCAGCATCACGCCACCGCCTTGCGGGCGGCGGGGATCGTCCCGCGCTCGTCGTGGTGGCCGCAGTGGGTGCAGGCGCGGACGGTCACCGCGCACCGGCCGCGCCCGTCACGGGGGTGGCCGGGGGTGGCGGTGCAGGGGCAGGGCCGGTAAATCGGCGGGAGGCGGTGGCCAGCGGCGGCGCAGGCGCAGTGCGGACACAGCAGGCGACCGGCGGCGGTGACGATGTAGCCGGAGCACAGCAGGTCCCGGACCTGCGCGGCGTGGCTGGTGGTGTCGAGCCGGGTCTCGGTGCGGGTGCGCCCGCAGTGCGCGGACAGCACAAAGCTCTGTCGTACCATGGGGTTTCCCTCTCTACGAGGAGTGGAGTGGTGAGGCCCGGTCCGGCGGGGTAGCTGCCAGGCGATGACCGCCGGACCGGGGCACCGCTACTTGTCGCGGGTCAGCACCAGCGCGTCCGCCGCGAGCGTCACGCGCTTGCTCTTGCCGATGAGGTCGATCTCCCGACCCCGGTCCACCTTCTCGACGACGATGAAGCCCTTGTTCTCGGCGAAGACGAACTCGCCCTGGCGGACGTGGCGGGCGGCCTTGGACGTGGCCATGCGAGCGTTCCTTTCGTTGTGGTGCAAGCGAATCAGCGGGCTAGCGGGAACCGAACACGTCACAGCGCTGGACGCTCGTACCCGTGGCGCGCAGCGTCGAGAGCTTCGCGTGGACCCACCGCGCGCCCTGAGCACGAGCGCGGTTGTGGCGGTCGGCGGAGGTGACGACACAAGCGACCTCCGCCGACTGTCCGGACAGGTGCGCGCACAGCCGCTGGATGGCGGCGAGCCCTTCCGCCTTGGCGTTGGCCTGTGACCGCGCGGTTCCCGACACCATCCGCTCATCGACGATGGCCGTGTACTGCCACTGCGAGCTGTTCTCACGCTGGCTCATCAGCAGCACGATCGCGGGGTTCTTCACGTTCTCCTCATTCCTGTTGTCGTGCAACGGCTTCACCCCCACTAGCGGGGGGTGAAGATGGTGTGGGTGACCTGGAATTCCTTGCGCTTGACCTGGGTGAGGTTGTCCATCACCCACGCCGGACCCATGCCCTCCAGGAACGGCGCGGTGTCCGCGTCGGTCTCGATCTGGACCAGGTCGACGTCCCCGGGCGGCAGGAGCTTGCAGGTATCGCGCACGTCCTGCCGCACGCGGGCGAGCGTCGAGGCGTAGCCGCGCGGGCCGAGCGCCACCATCGGGCGGTGCGTGCACATCACGGTGGCGCACCAACCGGTCTGCGCGGTGTCGGGGAACACGAGCACGACGAACGCGGGCTTCTTGCGGCTCATGACATCCTTTCGTTGTGGCGCAACGGTCCCGCTGCTCAGCGGCGCAGCGTGGCGAGGACGGTCAACGCGTTGCGCAGGATGCGCACGTGGTCAAACGCGAGCGGGACCTCGCCGGTGAGCGCGTCGGCGACCGGCACCCACTTGACGTTCTTGGCGTCGTCACCGGCCCGGGCCTTGAGCAGCGAGGGCACAGCGGCGGTGAAGTCGAAGCTCCTGACCTCACCGCGCGGGTCGCGGCCGGGCTCGTCGTAGAGGCCGAAACAGAACGGCTTGCCATTCCATGGCCACATACGCGCGGCCCACAGGCTCACCCGCCGAGAAGCGCGGTCAGGAACGCAGAGACGGCGAGCCAGCCGATGTGCCACGACTGATCCAAGGCGTAGGACCCGGTGCCCAAGCTGGGGTTGTCGTCGCGGCCGGGGCGGGGAGCGCCGAGGGCGTAGAACCCGGCCTTGCCGGTCGCGGCGGCCAGCCGAGCGAGGGTGTGCCTGCGGTCGGCCCAGTAGTGCGTGAGCGCCGACACCGCTTGTCCCACCACGAAACCGAGCGGGCTGACCGCCACATCGGCGAAGACGAGGGCGACCAGCAGCGTCGTCAGCGCGGTCCCGGCGGTGTAGGTCGCCACGTGCGAAGCGCACGCGAGCCGCCCAGCTCGGTTCTCCGTCCTACTACCGCAACGGCCTTTGTTGGCAGCCTGGTGGCTGGTCTGGCCCCAGTGGTCCATGACCAGGTGCGCCGCATACAAGGCGACGAAGACCACCGCGAACGTCGTACCCATCAGGCGGCCTCCGTCCCGGCCGGGACGGGCGCCGTGCGGTGCACACGCAGCACCCGGACCGTGGCGCCGAGACGACGCTGCATGATCCGGCGCTCCCGGCGCTCGGCCGCGCTGTCGTCCAGCAGTGCCGTGGTCGGTGCGGGCGGCGGGGCGTGGTCCAGCTCCTCGTACACCTCGCGCAACAGGCGGTTGATGCTGGACTCGGTCAGCCCGTCCGGGCTGTGCCTGGGGGTCGAGCGGAACACAAGGTCGGTGGGCTTTCGGAGCGGGAATGCGGACATGCTGAAACCTCCAGGGGCATAAGGGAAAAGGGGGAAGCGCGTGGGGCTCGTGGACCTCCCGCCTATCCCCACCAGCCCGTCAGCGCGGGCTGGTGGGAACCGGCAAGCCACGAGCAGGCTTGGGCTTCTCGTCACCGACCGGGCGTCGTCATGGTCGGGACAGCGGACGCGGCAACCCCCCGTGCCAATGAGTGGTGAGCCGATCTCGGCGCGTCCTTGCGCAACATCAGGTGAACCAGCCGAACCCGTTGGAAGCGCTCGCTCTCGCGCTGAAAGCGGAAGGTCCTCACTGGCGACGCATCGCGCTACGCGCCGTAGCCCGAACCGGGACACCTGACATCGATGGAGCCCGCGCGAACGCGAGCCATATCTCACGTAGCGAGTACGCCACTGCCAGACCCTCCCGGGTCGGACGTACTGGCCCCTGGTGGAGCGACCGCCTAACGCCGCGTGAGCGGCGGTGTCGGTGTGGCTTGGCGCTTGCTGTGCCGGGCGCCACATCAACAACGGGAATGAAGCTAACAGTTGTTATGAGTGCCGGTCAACTGTTAGGTGTGAACTTGACCAAACTCGCGTTCTACCTGCGAAAACGCAAGGAGAAGCCTGTTAGGGATCTGGTAGGGTCAGCAGACCAGGGGCCCAGTTGTGGAGGTGGCATGTCAGCCGACGGCTCACGCGTCTCGCGGAGCGAGTCCCTGCATCTACAGGTGGCTCGCAACATCCGGAACCAGATCTCCGCAGGCGTCCTTCGCGACGGGCAACCGCTGCCGTCTACGCGGGACATGGCGGAGGAATGGGGAGTGAGCGTCTTCACGATCAACGAGGCAATGAAGACCCTTGCCGAACAGGGTCTTGTGACAAGTAAGCCCCGTGCTGGAAGAGTCGTAACGGCGCCAGACCAGGCTTACCGAAATGAAATCCGGGGCGCACAGCCTCAGGTTCTACTCATAGGCGGATACGCGGGAAGCGGCAAGACTGAACTGGGTCGAATTCTGGCCCGCGAGAGCGGTTGGCCTATGCTCGATAAAGACACGTTGACTCGCCCAGTGGTTGAGGCAGCATTGGAGACGCTGGGCTGCTCACCCAATGACAGGGAGTCAGAAACTTACATTTCGCGCATTCGCCCGCGCGAGTACGAAGCACTCATAAGCGCCACCCTTGAGAACCTTCAGTGCGGTAACAGCGTGATCGCAACCGCCCCATTCATTCGCGAGTTCGGCGATCGTGCATGGATCTCAAGGGTTCAGGCTCAATTCTCCGACCTGAATGCAAATCTTTCACTGGTATGGGTTTATTGCGACATGGAGACCATGCGCACTTATATTCGCCAGCGCGGCGCCGCCCGAGATGCATCCAAAATTGAGAACTGGGAAACGTATTCGAGTGCGCTCAACATCGACTTCCGGCCAGCCGTAGACCACGTGGTTATCGATAACAGCTCGTCCGGTTCGCCTCTGCAAAAGCAGGCCCGAGACCTGGTAAATTCGCTGCCTAGCGCGGGGTAAATCATGCAGAGAGGCGTCATTATCTACGGGCCGCCCGCATCTGGGAAAGACACCGTTACACAGTCTCTAATCGGGATTTCGGGCTCCTACCTGCTGCACGCGAGACTCAAGGTGGGCAGTGGAAGAATGTCCACCTACACGCAGATTTCGCACGATCATCTAGAATCCCTCCGCAGCTCAGGGAGCGTAGTGTGGGAAAATCGTCGCTACGGCGCCACTTACGTCATTGAACAGCAGGCGCTGAACCTCGACCTGTCGCGCTCAATTCCCGTGATTCACGTTGGCCAGCCCGGGGCAATCGAAGCAATTAAGAGATCAGCTCCTGCTAGATGGCTCGTTGTCTGCTTGTGGTGCAGTCGAGAAGTCGCATATTCTCGCATTGTGGAGCGGTCCACGGGCGACACCGAAGCCCGCTTGCGGGCGTGGGATGAGACAGAACCGCTTCCGGGTGCCGACCTGATTATTGACACTGGAACCACAAGCGCGTCTACCGCCGCATCCCTAATTCATCATGCGATGAATTAGGGATGCGGCAGAAGCCAAAAAGCCCCGACCTCTCCCGATACACGGGGAGGTCAGGGGCTTTTTTCAGTTGACGTGTTTCAGGAATTCATTTGCGGTGATTCCGGCTTGGCGAGGCTTGCCAGCACGGCGGGCGGTCAGCGCAGCGGGGGCGGGGGCTGAGTGGCCAGCCAGTCCAGCACCGCCGCCTGGAGTGCCGGCCACCGCTGCGCCTCGGCGGCGGGGTCCAGCCCCCACCGGTGGCCGTCATGGCACACCCATGGCCGCCACGCGAGGGTCGTCGTGTCGGGGTCCAGGGCGGCGTAGTGCGGCTGCAAACCCGCCATCAGCGCGTCGATGCTGGGCCGGTCTTGCGGCGGGGTGTGGGACCAGGCGTGCAGCGGCAGGACCGCCTCCGGGTAGACCAGGGGGTGGGTGCTGGTGTGGCCGTCAGGGCAGGTCATCTCCGCGCGGACGCCGTCCAGCCCGGGCTCGGTCCAGGCCCGCACCGCCAGCGGCCCGGTCGCCACGCAGTCCGGGCAGGCCGCGGCCACGCCCATCCACTCCAACCCGGCCAGGCCGACCACGGACCACTCCTGACACTGCGCGGGCGTGTCCGGGCGCACCCCGTACGGCTCGTACACCCGATCCCCGGCGGCGACGAGTTTGCGCAGCGAGGCAGGCCGGTCCCCGGTGGCCGTCAGGTGCGCGACAGCGGCGTCCCGCAGGGCGGCGTGGTAGTCGGTGCGCTGCTCTTGGCCGTCGAGGTCGACCTCGATGACCCGCCACCCCAGCAACATGGTCAGAACGTCGTCTCGCCGGACAGGACGCGCGCGAGTCGGTCTCGCGCGTCGGGCAGGTCCTGCTCCGGACCCCACTCGCAGGCACCGGCCTCGGCTGGCATGGGCGCGCGCTGCACCAGGCTGGCCCACTCGCGGGCCGCGTCGGGATCGGGCGCGGCGGCGAGGGCCTGGTCCACGGCGGCGACGAGCTCGGCGTGTGGCAGCGCGACCAGGGCACGGAGCCGGGCGGGGTCGCCAGCGGCGACGTAGGCCAGCACCGCACCCGCGGCCAACGCGCGCTGTTCGCCGCCGCCGAAGATCCGCATGCCGGGCCAGGCCGGGGCGAACAGCGCCTCGGCGCCATCGACGGCGCGCTGCCACGTGGCGCGACTGACCTTGCGGCGCAGCGCCTGGGCAGCGACGGCGAGCGGGACCTGCCCCGAGTGGATGCTGATCTCCATCTCCATGCGTGCCAGTCTCCCGCCCCAGGGCCGTCGAAGGCCACCCCACCGACGCGGGTTGCGGGTCAGGTGTCGAGGTTGCCGACGACCTCGCCGATCCCGGCGAGCAGCTCCTGGCGGCGGACGCGGAGCAGCGCGTCGCAGCGCTCTCCCAACCTCGCGTCCTGGCGGTGGTCGACGTCGGCGAGGTGCCGCGTCCCGACCTCCAGGCACCACCGGCGGAACCGGCCCGGCTCAGCGCCGCCTTGGGCGAGCAGTCCGGCGAGCGCGACGTGGTCGGCGTGGCCGGTCTCGGCGGGGCCGGGCACCACGGTGGTCAGGCGCCGGGAGTCGACGACGTCCAGGACGACCGCGGCCAGGGACAGCCCGGCCAGCTGGTCGGGGTGGGTCACCTCGGCGATCGGGAGCGCGGTGCGGGCGGCCACGGCGAGCGTGCCGTGGGCGTAGGCCACCGCCGTGTAGCGGGCCCACTCCGGCGGCTGGGTGTCCCAGGGAGCGGGGTGGACGGCCAGGTGCCACTCGACGACCGCCTCGCCCCAGGCCAGTGCGGCGGTCCAGGGCGTCCAGGTGTGGGTGTCCGTCACGTTCTCAACCTAGGCCGCTGACCAACGGAGAGGGCCCGCTGGTGCTTCCCCCACCAGCGGGCCCGTGCCCAGCGTGGAGGCCACGACCATTGGGCATACGCCAGCATAATCGAACACATGAGCGAACGTGGCTTCGGGGTGGGGCGTGCCTGTGACCCGGTCGACGAGGTCCCGGTGGTCGGGCGGATGCGGTACGCGCCGAACAGCGGCGGCGGGTACGCCGAGGTCACGCCGCCGAGGTGTCCCGCCGGGCACGTGCTGGGGCTGGGGCGGGTGCTGCTGGGGCAGCACTACGGGGCGCGCCGGCGGCTCTACACCTGCGTGACCTGCCAGAGCACCGGCGCGAGCGGGGCGTCCTGGAGCGTGGCCGACCAGCCGGTGATCGTGACCGAGCGGTTCAGGCCTGGCGACGCCGTCGAGGGTGCGGTGGTGACGCTGGAACTCCACGTCCACGGCGTCCTGGTCGGGGACCTCGACTACCGGCTCTGCATGCCGTGTCGGCTCGGGGTGATCGAGCACATGCGGATAGCCGCCGACCACCGGCGACGAGGCCTGGGTACCCAGCTCGTGCGCACGGTTCTCGACCGGCACGCGGCCGTGGCGTGGACGACCTCGCCCGTCGCCCCGGGCGCGGCCCAGTTCTGGGAGGTCGTCCTGCCCGCGTCGGGTCGTCCTGGCGATGCCCGGTACTGCGCGCACATGCGCGCCGCCGACGACCAGACGTCGTGACCAAGTCGGCATCAGCGCGACGCCGGGGCAGCAGTCAGCGGTGTGTTGGCGGCGCCGCCCACTCTGGGCCTGTCATCTGGACGAGGCCTACTACCAGTTCTGACTATGGCTTTTGCCAACGCTTCACCTGGAGGGCAGACAGATTCCGGGCCACGCCTATGCCCGGGCTCTGACCTGGAGTTTCTCCGCTCCGGCCTCTTGATTGAAATGGCGGTTTGTGTCCTCGGAAAGGAAGTTCCCTCTCCGGCAGGGCTGCCGACGGGTACTGGTGCTGTTTCCTCCTTTAGGATCGCGACCAGCGTTCCAGTGCTTGTTCTTCCGGCTTCTCCGGCGCTCTCCGGTCCTAACCCGGGTCGCCTCTCCTGCTGCCGGTACGGCTCACGAACCCGTGACCCGGCCGAAGAGTGAGGAGAAGCAGTTTCATGACAGAGCAGGCACGGAACGAGGAGGGGACACCGCGAAGACCTGCGTGGTGGCGAGACCGACAGATCTGGGCCACGGCCTGCGAAGCAGGTGGCCGGGTGTGTGACGCGGCGATGATCGTCTATAGCGATCAGCCCGGCACGCACGCGGCGGCCGGGCTGACCGGACTCGTACTTCGCTGGACAGCTCAGCAGCTGAACTAGCGGTGTATCCAGGGCCAGGGCCTCAGAGAGTTCTCGGTGGTCACAACACCGAGCTGGGGTCCTGGTCCTCCTACCTGGCAACGACGCGCACGATCACAATGCCGTCCACATGAGTTGCCATTCAAAGGGTAACTTGACATGGAACGCAATGTCTTCTGAGGGACCCGACAAACTTTGCCACTGACGCAAGTTCACGCACCCGCATGAAGCTGCTAGCAACGCCTCCACCAAGGCAAACACCGATGCCCCTCAGGCAAGTTGTTGCACCGACGGCAACGACCGGAGCAACCGAACCCGCTGCACGAGGTGAGCGTGCCCGTGCTGGCCTCCGCTCGACGTCAACTCGCGTGGACACAGTCCGAGGTCCCGGACAGCCGGTAGCCCGTCCCGCAGGGCCAGGGCGTAGCCAGCCATCGCGATGATCGTCGCAGCCGCGCGACGGTTGTAGTCGTTGAAGATCGCCCGCTCGGCCAGCTCCGTTCCTCACCCGAGAGCTTCGTCCCACAACCGCCTCTGCCCGGTCATGCCTCGAACCGTAGCGGCAGGCCACCCGGCCACGCCGAGCGTTCACACGCCGTCTCACAGAGCCGTGAGAACGCCGGAGAACGCCGAACAGCGGCCCCCCGGTGGGATCGGACCCCTGAACCAGCAGCAGACGAGCTGCCCTACTACCTCCCCAGGGGCTAGTAGGGCCCCAAACCTGGGACCGTAGGCACCGGGTTTGCGGGTTTGCGCCGGGTTTCGCCGGGTTTGACGTCCGCCCCAAACCCGGCACCCATCAGCCCTGGTCAGAGCACCCGCGACCAAGATCAACCGGGTTTGCGGGTTTCTTTTCGACTCTGAGAAGAGTTGGGTTGTAGTTGGGAGGGACCGGGGGTGGCCGCTGGGAGAAATCTGGGAGAGAAACCTCTCCCAGGGACCTCCAACGGCCAACGTGGACCAACAGCGACCAACGGCCTGACCAGCTCTTTTACGGTTGCTAGCAGGTCGCGAGCAGCCCGGGACCTTGTTCGGGACGAAGAGGTCGCAGGTTCAAATCCTGTCACCCCGACGCAGATCAGGGCCTGTCCATTGCGGACAGGCCCTGACTCGTCTCCGGGGTCAGGCGAGGGGGCCGTCCCGCAGGTAGGCCAGGACCGCGAGGACCCTGCGGTTGCTGTCCTCCGTCGGTGGCAGGTCGAGCTTGGCCAGGATGTTGCCGATGTGCTTGCCCACAGCGGCCTCGGAGATCACCAGGTCCGCCGCGATCGCGGTGTTGGAATGCCCTTGGGCGATCAGGGCGAGCACCTCCCGTTCGCGTGGGGAGAGGCGCTCCAGGGGGCTCGCCCGGCGGCGCAGCAGCTGGCGCACGACGGCCGGGTCGACCACCGTGCCGCCGTCGAGGACCTTGCGCAGGGTGCCGATGAACTCCTCGACGTCGACGACGCGATCTTTGAGGAGGTAGCCGACGGCCCGTCCGTTGTCGGAGTCCAGGAGTTCGGCCGCGTAGCTCAGCTGGACGTACTGGCTCAGCGCGACCACCGGCAGGCCGGGCCGGGTGCGGCGGAGTTCCACGGCTGCCCGCAGGCCCTCGTCGGTGAAGCCCGGGGGCATCCGGATGTCGGTGACCACCAAGTCCGGGCGGAGCTCGGCGACAGCGGCCTTCAACGCCTGTCCGTCACCGACCGCCGCGACGACGTCGAACCCGAAACGGCTCAACAGACCCGCAAGGCCTTCTCGGAGCAGGACGCCGTCTTCGGCGAGGACGAGCCTGTTCACGTGCACGGGAGCTCCACGGTCACCGTGGTGGGACCGCCCACCGGGCTGGTGAGCGCCAGCGTGCCGCCGACAACGGCCACGCGATCGGCCAGCCCGGTCAGGCCGGTGCCGCGCAGGGGATCGGCCCCGCCCCGACCGTTGTCGGTGATCGTCATCTCCAGAGTCCCGCCGCGACCGCGCACCACAACCGCGGCGGCGGGGGCTCCGCTGTGCTTGGCGACGTTGGCCAGTGCCTCCGCGACGACGAAGTACGCCGTCGCCTCCACGTGCGGCGCCGGTCTCGTTGGCACATCGGCGTCCACCTCCACCCGCAACGGTGAGCACCCGGCCAGCTCGTGCAGCGCCGCGACGAGTCCGCGATCGGTGAGGACCTGCGGGTGGATGCCGTTGATCAGCTCCCGCAACTCCGTCATCAGCTGCTTGGCCTGGTCGTGCGCGGCGCCGACGCTCTGGGTCGCCGGTGAGTCCGGCGGCAGGTCCACGCGCGCGAGTCCGAGTTGCAGGGTGAGGCTGACGAGCCGTTGTTGGGCACCGTCGTGGAGATCCCGTTCGATGCGGCGGCGCTCCGACTCGAAGGCGTTGACCAACCGTGCCCGGGAGCGCGACACCTCTTCCAGCTCGGTGCGCAGTCCGGCCTCGGCGGTCCTGCGCAACAGGCACCGTGCGACTCGGCCGTGCGCCTCTGCCAGGAGTGTCCACACCGCGGGCAGCGCGAGGATCAACACCAACGCGCCGATCGCCCACGGCACGGCATCACGGGTGGATCGGAGCTCGATGTGCCCGAATGCCAACGCAAGCCCGTTGTCCCCCAGCAGGAAGGGGCTCGCGACCGCCGTCGCGAGCACCATGAGGAGCAACGCCAACGCCCCGTACAGCATCGGGGCTACCACCGCCAAGAGCAGGGAGTACGCCAGTTCACACCAGGAACTGGTTCTCGTGTAGCGCGTCTGGAGCCACGCGCGGAGTCCCGAACCGGAGGTCTCGCGCCAAATGCGCTCGGCAGGCATGCGGTCGATCAGCTTCAGGCGATGGCGTTCGCACGCCGCCACCGGCGCAACGAGCACCGGACCCAGCACCGCGACGAGCACGACGCCCAGCGCCGCGAGCAGCACCGCCGACCACCACGTCTCCCCTTTTCCACTGACCGCAGTGAGCAGGGGCAACCCCGGCAGCGCCAGGGCGGCCAGCGCGACGCAGGAAACGGCGGGAGTGGTGACCACGTGCGCCAAGGCGCGCCAAGGGCGGCTCGTGAACAGAAAATGCGGTGAGACAAGGGTTTTCAGCGATGACAGGTCAGGCGGAGTGCTCATGTGCCGAAGCTAGACCGCAGTCCACGTGCGAGCCCAGGTGTTTACGCGTAGTTCGAAGGTATGGCTTTCCCTACCCCGGACCGGGTCACTACGCGTAGTGCGGGCACGCGGCGGCGGTTGGTGGACTCGTGCCGTCTCCCAGTCAGAATGGCAAGACCGCCATGGCGTTGAGAACTCGATCCAGATTTGCCGCGACGGCGTTCATCGTCGGGCCGACGCAGTTCGCGGTGGCCAACGTCGTCGGCCAACTCGCGTGGACAACTCCGTTCAGCCTGGCGGACAACAACATCAGCGACCTGGGGCATGTGCACTGCGCACCGTCGAAGGAGGGAGTCCCGAGGTTCGTCTGCTCCTCCCGCCGGAGCTGTGGCGTCCGAGCTGGGTCACTCGGATCGGGCGTGCACTGCTGTTGTGCGGCGGAGCCGGGTTCGTCCTGGCGGGCCTCGCCCCCGCCGATGTCAACCTGACTCCCCACGTCATCGGCGCTTTCCTCATCATGGGCGCGGGCAACACCGGTCTGGCCCTCACCGGGTTCGCGCGGCGCGGCAGCCAGCTCTGGTTCGTCGTCCTGGGTGCCCGCCAGCTCCGGTCGGTCACGTCGCCACCACCGAACGCCCGCGTTAAGGCAGGATCGGACACGTGACGGACCACCCCAGCACGGACATCCCCGAGCAGCTCTTCGACGACCCGCAGGCCGAGGCCCGGTGGAAGGAGCGGTTCACCGCTCGCCGCACCTCGCTGCCCGGCTGGGCCGAGGACGCGCCCGACCGCAACCTCTACGTCTCCAACGCCAGCGGAGTGTGGGAGGTCTACGCGTGGGACCGGGCGACCGACACCCACCGCCAGGTCACCGACCGCCCCAACGGCACCTACCACGCCACGCTGACCCCGGACGGTGAGCAGGTGTGGTGGTTCGCCGACACCGACGGCGACGAGTTCGGCTCGTGGGTCGTCGAGCCCTTCGCCGGGCGCGCGGCGGGCACCGAGCCCGCCGAGGCGGTGCCGGGCACGCACGCGGGCTACCCGGCCGGGTTGCAGGTCGGGGCGAAGGTGGTCGCCGTCGGCATGTCCACCGACGACGGCACCACGATCTGGACGGCTCCCGTCGGCGGCGAGGCGACGGTGATCTACCAGAGCGAGCACGACGCGGGCGCGGGTTCGCTGTCCAAGGACGAGCGGCTGCTGTCGATCTCGCACTCCGAGCACGGTGACTCCAGGCACCCGGCACTGCGGGTGCTGCGCGTCGCGGACGGTTCCGTGGTGGCCGAGAAGTGGGACGGCGAGGGCAAGGGCCTGGACTCCATCGGCTTCTCGCCGATCGCGGGCGACCCGCGGCTGCTGGTGCTGCACGAGCGGCGTGGCCGGGAGGAGCTGTTGGTCTGGGACGTGGAGGCCGACACGGAGAGCCTGCTGGAGTTCGACCTGCCGGGCGAGATCGTCGCCGACTGGTACCCGGACGGTTCCGGCCTGCTCGTCGTGCACACACACCAGAGCCGCAACACCTTGTACCGCTATGACTTCGCGACCGGATCACTGTCCGCTTTGGACATTCCAAAGGGGACGGTCGGATCCGCTTCGGCGCGGCCGGACGGGACGATCGAGTACTCGTGGTCCTCGGCGGGCCAGCCGCCGGTCGTGCGCGCTATGGCGACGGACGGTTCGGACCGCGTCCTGTTGGAGCCCGCGGGGCACAAGCCCGCGCCCTCGCAGGACCTCGAAGACGCCTTTGTGCCGACCGTGGGCGGCGACGTGCACGCGCTGGTCGCCCGCCCGGAAGGCGCGGAGGGGCCACTGCCCACGGTCTTCCTGCTGCACGGCGGCCCGCACGCGGCCGATGAGGACCGCTTCTCCGCCTACCGCGCGGTGTGGCTGGACGCGGGCTTCGCGGTGGTGCACGTGAACTACCGCGGCTCGACGGGCTACGGCTCGGCGTGGCGGGACGCCATCGAAGGACGCCCCGGCCTCACAGAGCTGGAAGACGTTGCGGCGGTTCAGGACTGGGCGGTCGAGTCCGGCCTGGCCGACCCGGCGCGGTGCGTGGTCAACGGCGCCTCGTGGGGCGGCTACCTGACGCTCCTCGCCCTGGGTACGCAGCCGGAGCGCTGGGCGGCGGGCGTCGCGGGCGTGCCGGTCGCGGACTACGTGGCGGCCTACGAGGACGAGATGGAGCCTCTGCGCGCCTACGACCGTGCTTTGTTCGGCGGTTCCCCGGAAGAACTGCCCGCGCTGTACAAGGAATGCTCGCCACTGACCTATGTGGACTCGGTGCGGGCGCCAGTGCTCGTGCTGGCGGGCGAGAACGACCCGCGCTGCCCGATCCGACAGATCGAGAACTACCTGGAGCGGCTGGCGGCGCGCGGGTCGAAGTACGAGGTCTACCGCTACGACGCGGGCCACGGCTCGCTGGTGGTGGCGGAGACCATCAAGCAGACCGCGGCGGAGGTGGCGTTCACCCGCCGCGTGCTGAACCTCTGAAGGGGACGGCCCCTCGCGCTGGGGGGAGTGCGCGAGGGGCCGTGACTCGGGGGACGTGGTCAGGTGAGTTGGGCCTGCCACATCCAGCGGGCCTCCTCCAGCTTCGCCGTGACCGCGATCAGCAGGTCCTGGGTGACCGGGTCGGCCTTCTCCGTCTCGTCCACCCTGGCCCTCATGCGCTGGACCACCGTGTCCAAGGCGGCGACCACCGCGTTCACCACGTCGGACGCCTGCTGCCAGCCCTCTGGGAAGCGCGGCACACCCGAGGTCTGCACCACCGTGGCCGCCCGGCCGTCCGGGGAGACGCCGATCGCAGCGGCTCGCTCCGCGACCTGGTCGGTGAACTCCCGGCTCGCCGTGACCAGCTCGTCGAGCTGGAGGTGGACGTCGCGGAACTGCCTGCCCACCACGTTCCAGTGCGCCTGCTTGGCCACCAGGGACAGATCCACCAGGTCGACGAGGGCACCCTGCAACGCGGCACCGGTCGCCTGCGTCGCGGCGTCACTCAAGGGGCTCGTGATCGGACTCATCGTCTCCTCCTCAACTCCGCAGGAGACGGATACCCGCGTACGGGCGCCGCTAACAGCGACTCGGGTCACGTCCGCTTGCTGCGGACCTTCACGTCGCCGAAGAAGGTCTTCGCCACCAGCCTGATCACCGGGGAGCCCGGGATGCGGGGCACCTCGGCGACGCGCAGCTTCTCCGTGCCGAAGAACAGCTTCGAGCTCACCTCGACCTGGACGCCTTCGGGCACCGTCACCTTGATGTCGCCGAAGACCGTGCTGCCGGTGATCTCCACGACGTCGTCGGTGATCACCGCGTTCCGCAGGTCCAGGCGCACGTCGCCGAAGACCGAGGAGACCGTGGTGCCGGAGCGCAGCGCGAACCGGCCGCTGCGCTCGACGTCGTCGAAGACCGAGTTCCGCACACTGCCGACCACGACGACGTTCTCCTGGCCGAGCGGCTCCGGCAGGCCGGTGGTCGCCTTCGCCAGCTCGGTGTGGCTCTCGGCCTGCCAGACCTGGTCCACGCGCTCGGTGAACTGGTCGAGGGTCAGCCTGCCCTGGCCGACCGCGCGTTCCAACGCCTTCTGGGCGTTCTCCTTGGCCGGTTGCAGCTCGATGAGCGGTTTCTCGGTCACGTCACGACTCTAACGAGGGGAAACGGGTTCCCTGCGGGAAAGAGCGAACTCGACGACCTGGCGGCCGATCGTGCGGAGGTTGCCGTTGGCCTTCTCGTCCGAGCAGCAGCCATCGCCGTCGAAGATCACTTCGGTGGAGTTCAGCGCCACGCCGAGCGGGGTCGGCCAGCCGCGGAGGGCGTGCACGATCGCGCGCAGCGCGGTCAGCGTGGTCACCGACGCCTGCCAGCCGTAGGCCGTCGCGACGCAGCCGACCGCTCGGCCGTCGAGGTACGGATGCGGCTCGTCGCGCAGGTCCTCGATGTAGTCGAGTGCGTTCTTGAGCAGACCGGAGACGGTGCCGTGGTAGCCCGGCGAGACGAGGACGACGCCGTCGGCCCCGCGCACGGTGTCCACCAGTCTGCGGGCGGCGTCGGTGCGGGCGGAGACGGCGGGGTCGTAGAACGGCAGCACCAGGTCGGAGCCGGAGATCGCGACCGTGCGCGCCCCAGCCTCCTCCGCTCCCGCCAGGGCGACCCGCAGCGCGCGTTCGGACTGCGAGTCCGCCCGGATCGAGCCGCCGATGCCCACCACCGTGACCGTCATGCACCTGATCCTTCCACCGCGGCCGGGCCGCGAACCGTCGTCGTGAAGACCTTCACGCTAGGACCTCGACCTACGTTGAGGTCAAGAGCGCGGGGAACGGCCCTCAGTCCCCCGCCTCTTCTGGAGCCGGTCGCGGTGTCGAAAACTCGACAACCCGCGAAAAAACCTGTTGAGCACCCACGAGGAACAGGAGTCTCATGAGCGGGTGGCCCTCTCCCCGTACCGGCAGGTGTTCGCCCTGCCGGGTGTTCGGCGCCTGCTGCTGATCTCGTTGTTGGCCCGGATCCCCGGCAGCGCCGTCGGCGTCGCGATCACGCTGCACGTGGTGCTGTCCCTGAAAGAGGGTTACGGGGCCGCCGGCCTGGTCACCGCGTTCGCCACCATCGGCATGACGCTGAGCGGGCCGCTGTTCGGCAGGCTGGTCGACCGGCGCGGGCTGCGGCTGATGCTGGTGATCACCACGATCGGCGAGGCCACGTTCTGGTTCATCGCGCCGTCGCTGCCCTACGCGGCGCTGCTCGGCACCGCCCTGCTCGGCGGGTTCATGACCTTGCCGGTTGGCGCGACCTCACGGCAGGCGATGGCCGCGATCGTGCCGCCGGAGCACCGCAAGGCGGCGTTCTCGCTGGACTCGATCTTCGTGGAGACCAGCTACATGCTCGGCCCGGCGCTGGGCGTGCTGCTGGCGACCCAGGTCTCCACCACGGTCACCCTGGTGGCCATCGGCGGTGGCCTCGTGCTCTCCGGGCTCGTGCTCTACCTGGTCAACCCGCCGATCCGCTCCGGGGAGAGCTCCGGCCCGGTGCGCCCGGTCCCGCGCAAGGAGTGGCTGACCAAGGAGCTCGTCGGCGCGCTGGCGATCTCCGCGGGCGCGACCCTGGTGCTCGCGGGCACCGACGTCGCCGTCGTGGCCACCCTCGAGCGCCACGGCCAGGTCTCGTGGACCGGGGTCGTGATCGTCGTGTGGTGCCTGGCCTCGCTGACCGGCGGTTTCGTCTACGGCGGCATGAGCAGGTCGGTCTCACCGTTGGCGCTGATGGGCGTGATGGGGCTGTTGACCATCCCGATCGGCATCGCCACCGACTGGTGGTGGCTGTGCTTGGCGATCCTGCCGGCGGGCGCGCTGTGCGCCCCGGTCATCTCAGCGACCAGCGAGTGGATCAGCAGGCTCGCGCCGGAGGCGGTGCGCGGTGAGGTGATGGGCCTCCAGCAGTCCGCGCTCACCCTCGGCAGCGCGATGGGGGCGCCGATCGTGGGAGCGGTCATGGACGCGACCACGCCCGCCATGGGCTTCGTGACCGCGGGCGCCTTGGCCGCGCTGGTCGCCCTCGTGCTGATGTTTCAGCGCTCGACCCCGGCGACCGCGTCGGTCAGCTCGGCGGAGAGCGTGCGCAGCGCCTCGTAGGCGCGCTC
The DNA here is from genome assembly GCF_042429765.1 of Allokutzneria oryzae. Lineage (NCBI taxonomy): Bacteria > Bacillati > Actinomycetota > Actinomycetes > Pseudonocardiales > Pseudonocardiaceae > Allokutzneria > Allokutzneria oryzae. The sequence continues at coordinate 265,452 of NZ_JBHLZU010000018.1, forward strand.
GACCACCGGCCTGGCCGCGGCCGAGCGTGCCGCGTTCGCCGGGTGGGGCCGCACGATGCCGACCGGCTCGACGAGGTCGGCGGCAGCGCGCAGCGAGGAGAGCTCGCCGAGCGCGCGCCAGCCGAGCAGTGCCGCGCCGAGACCCGATCCCTCGCTGTCCTCGGCGAGTTCGAGATCCGTGCCCAGGCAGGCGGAGACCACGTCGGCCCAGACCGGCGACCGGAACGCACCGCCGGTGGCGCGGACGCGGTCGATGGCGGCTCCCGTCGCGGCGACCGCGTCCCGGACCAGGGCCAGCTGCTGGCCGACGCCTTCGACCAGGGCGCGGACGATCTCCGCGCGGCCGTGCTCGCGGCGCAGTCCGATGATCATCGCGCGCGGGTCCGGGTCCCACCACGGTGCGCGCTCGCCGAGCAGGTACGGCAGTGCCAACAGTCCGCGCGCGCCGGGCGGGACGCTCTCCGCCTCGACGAGCAGGTCACCGATGTCGTTGGCGCCAAAGGCTTCCGCCGCCCACTTCGCGACGCTGCCGCCGTTGCTGACCGCGCCGCCGAGCACCCAAAGGCCGTCGCCGATCGCGTAGCAGAACACGCGGCAGTGCTCGTCGATGCCGGGCTCGTCACGGACCACGCGCAGCGCTCCGCTGGTGCCCAGCGACAACGCGGCCATGCCCGGCACGACGGCGCCGACGCCGAGGTTGGCCAGCGGGCCGTCTCCCCCGCCAGCGACAACGGGAAGACCGGTGGGCAGGCCATCGATGTTGGCGGTGAGCGGCAGAACATCGGTGGGCGCCAGCAACTCCGGCAGCTGGTCAGCGGTGATTCCCGCCAGCCGCAACGACTCCGGGTGCCAGTCCAGGGTCCGCATGTTCATCAGGCCGGAGCCGGAGGCGTAGGAGTGCTCGGTCGCGAGGCGACCGGTGAGGTGCAGAAGCACGAAGTCCTTGAGGCTGCACCATTTCGCCGCTCGAACGGTGGACTTCTCCTGGAACCACACGAGCTTGGACAGCGGGGCGAACGGGTGCACGGGAGTGCCGGTGGCGTGGTGCAGAGCGCTTCCGGCGGGACTGGCCTTGATGCGGGCGGCCTGGTCGGCGGCCCGGTTGTCGGCCCAGCTCAACGCGTGCGTGAGCGGAGTGTTGTCGGCGTCGAGGGCCATCAGGGTGTGCATCGCGCCGGTGAGCGCGAGCCCCGCGACCTCCAGCCCCTTCTGCTCACAGTGGACAACGCACTCGGTGAGCGCTTCGAGGGCGGCGGTGAGGACCTGGATCGGGTCGTGCACCGCTTCGCCGGGGTGCTCGCCGAGCATCGGATAACCGCGCTCGGCGAGCACACGCACCTCGGCCGAGGAGTCAGCTGCGACCACCTTCGTGGCCGTGCTGCCCAGGTCGACCCCAAGCACAACCCGTGTCGTCACGGGTCATTCCTACCAGGACTCAGGCGAGGGACTCGGCGATCTCGTAGGTGTTGAGCGCCGCGCCCTTGCGCAGGTTGTCACCGCAGACGAAGAAGTCCAGGGTGTTCGGGAAGTCCAGCGCCTGCCGGATGCGGCCCACATAGGTGGGGTCACCGCCGACCACGTCCGCGGGGGTCGGGAACACCCCGTTGGCCGCGTCGTCGACGAGGCGGATGCTGGGCTGCGCCTCGAAGATCTCCCGCGCCTGCGCGACGGTGACCTCCTCGACGAAGACCGCGTGCACCGCGAGGGAGTGCGTGGTGACAACGGGAACGCGCACGCAGGTGGCGGAGACCTTCAGGTCCGGGATGCCCAGGATCTTGCGGGACTCGTTGCGCACCTTCAGCTCCTCGCTCGACCAGCCGCCGTCGCGCTGCGAGCCCGCCCACGGAACCACGTTGAACGCCAACGGGGCCGGGAACGGGGAGTCCGAAGAGGACAGTCCGGCGGCCTCAAGCGCCTCGCGCACGTCACCGGCGCGGTTGCCGACGCCCTTGCCCGCGACCGCTGCGGCCTCGGCGTAGAGGCGGTCGATGCCTTCCTGCCCCGCACCGGAGGCGGCCTGGTAGGACGCGACGACCAGCTCACGCAGGCCGAAGCGGTGATGCAGCGCGCCGAGCGCCGCCATCATCGACAGCGTCGTGCAGTTGGGGTTGGCGATGATGCCGCGCGGCCGGTTGGCGACCTGGTCGGCGTTCACCTCCGGCACCACCAGTGGCACGTCGTCGTCCATCCGGAACGCGCCGGAGTTGTCCACGGCGACGGCGCCACGCGCGGCGGCGATCGGCGCCCACTCCGCGGAGACCGCGTCCGGCACGTCGAACATGGCCACGTCGACGCCGTCGAAGGCCTCCGCCGACAGCGCGATGACCTCAAGGGACTCGCCGCGAACGGTGATCCGCTTGCCCGCGGAGCGCGGGGAGGCGATCAGCCGGATCTCCCCCCACGGCACGGACTCGCGGCCGTTGATGATGTCGATCATGACCGTGCCGACGGCTCCGGTCGCGCCGACCAGGGCGAGGGTGGGACGCGACATCCCGCTCACCTCCCGGTTCCGGCGTAGACGACGGCTTCCTCGGAGCTGCCCAGGTCGAAGGCCTCGTGCAGCGCGCGCACGGCGTCGTCGAGCTGGGTGTCGCGGCAGACCACCGAGATGCGGATCTCCGAGGTGGAGATGATCTCGATGTTGACCCCGGCCTCGGCGAGGGCCTCGCAGAAGACGGCGGTGACGCCGGGGTGCGAGCGCATGCCCGCGCCGACCAGCGAGACCTTGCCGACGTGCTCGTCGAAGCGGACCTGCTCGAAGCCGATCTCCTCGCGGACCCGCTCCAGCGCCTCGACCGCGACGGGGCCGTCGGTCTTGGGCAGGGTGAAGGTCAGGTCGGTGCGGCCGGTGGCGACCTGGGAGATGTTCTGCACCACCATGTCGATGTTCAGCTCGGCCTCGGCGATCACGCGGAAGATCCTGGCTGCGACGCCGGGGTGGTCCGGGACGCCGGTGACGGTGATCTTGGCTTCGGACCGGTCGTGCGCGACGCCGGTGATCATGGCCTGTTCCACGGGAAGGTCCTCCATGGACCCGGACACGATGGTTCCGGGCTTGTTGTTGAACGACGAGCGGACATGGATGGCGACGTTGTTGCGGCGCCCGTACTCCACACAGCGCAGCATCAGCACCTTCGCGCCGCACGCGGCCATCTCCAGCATCTCCTCGTAGGTGATGCTGTCGAGCTTCTTGGCGTTGGGCACGATGCGCGGGTCGGCGCTGTAGACGCCGTCCACGTCGGTGTAGATCTCGCAGACGTCGGCGCCGAGCGCGGCGGCCAGCGCGACGGCGGTCGTGTCGGTGCCACCCCTGCCGAGGGTGGTGATGTCCTTGGTGTCCTGGCTGACGCCCTGGAACCCGGCGACGATGGTGATCGCGCCCGCGTCCAGCGACTCCTGGATGCGGCTGGGCGTCACGTCGATGATGCGCGCCTTGCCGTGCACGGACGTGGTGATCACGCCGGCCTGCGAGCCGGTGTAGGACCGCGCCTCCGCGCCGAGCGAGTGGATCGCCATGGCCAGCAGGGACATCGAGATCCGCTCACCCGAGGTGAGCAGCATGTCGAGCTCGCGGTCCGGCGGCACCGGGGAGACCTGGCTGGCGAGGTCGAGCAGGTCGTCGGTCGTGTCACCCATGGCCGAGACGGCCACGACCACGTCGTTGCCCGCTTTGCGGGTCTCGACGATCCGTTCGGCCACTCGTTTGATTCGCTCAGCGTTTTCCAGCGATGATCCGCCGTACTTCTGGACGACGAGCGCCACCGAACCTCCTCCGAACGACGGCCCGGCCGTGCCCGCTGTGGCGCGGGCGCGACGGGCCTGGTGCAGGCAAGACCTGGGACCGCGCCATCGCAGTCTGCGGGCCAGCCTACTCACGAGGCGGTACCAGTCCACCAGCTCGTTTTCGCACTTCGGGACGCCACCACCTTGGGTGACGTGCCAACACTCGCGTTCGGAATGGGCATAGCCTCAGCGGCCGTGTGGCAGACCACACGATGACGCGCCGGGGCTGGAGGAGATCCGTTCGCCGGTCCGGACTTCCCGTGGAGGATCTTCGGTGACGCAGGTGACGGCCGGCTCCGGGCCCGTGTCGGAGGTCACCGGGAACTCCTTTCCGCGCCTGTGGCAATTGCCAGCCAAGGCGGGTGCGATCGTGGCGGTACTCACACCCGGCGCGCTCTACCTGGCGGTGCGGCAGTTCGCGGTCCTGGTCCTGGAGTGGATGGCGGGCGCCAACCGCATGAGCGCGGGCTCGGCGCTGCTGTCCTGGGACGGCCAGTGGTACCTCGCGCTGGCCGAACACGGCTACGACGGCGTCGGCCCGGGACTGGTGGACGCCTTCCACCGGCGCAGCGCCGAGACCCCGCTGGCGTTCTTCCCCGGCTACCCCGTGCTCGTGCGCGTGTTGTCGGAGCTGCCGGGCGTCGGACTGGTCTCCGGCGCGCTCGCGGTGAGCGTGGTTGCCGGGGTGGTCTGTTCGTACGGCCTGGTCCGACTCGGCCAGCGAATCAGCGAACAGTTCGGCAACCGGTTCACTGGCCGACGGCTCGGCCTGGTCCTGGTGGTCCTCTTCGCGTCCTCGCCGATGGCGGTCGTGCTGTCGATGGCTTACTCCGAGGCGCTGTTCTGCGCGCTGGCGGTGTGGGCGCTGGTGATGGTCGTGGAGCGGCACTGGCTCTCGGCGGGAGTCCTGTGCGCGCTCGCCGGGCTGGTCCGGCCGTCGGCGGCGGCGGTGGTCGCGGCGGTCGGCGTCGCGGCGGTGATCGCGATCGTGCGCCGCGAAGACGGGTGGCGCCCGTGGGCGGCGGCGGTGATCGCACCGAGCGGACTGGCGGGCTACCTCGCTTGGGTCGCCTCGCGCACCGGCGAGTGGGGCGGCTGGTTCGCCCTGCAGCAACGCGGCTGGGACTCGCGCTTCGACGGTGGTGCGGCGACCCTGCGGTTCAGCGTCAACGCGTTGGTCTCCGGCAGGTCGGTACTCGAAGTGGCGACTGTGGTGCTGCTCGTCGCGGCGATCGTGCTGTTCGCGTTGGGAGTCGCGCAGAAGCTGCCGGTGCCACTGCTGGTCTACGCGGCGGTGCTGATGCTGATGGACTACGCCTCCAACGGGCTGATGAGCTCGAAGTTGCGGCTGCTGTTGCCAGCGTTCGTGTTGCTGGTGCCGATCGCCGTTGGGCTGGCGAAGCGCCGCACTGGCACAGTGGTCGGCGTCCTGGTCGCGGTGGCCTCGCTGAGCGCGTGGTTCGGGGCCTACGCGATCACCTCATGGGCCTATGCGATCTAGCTAGGGAGTTTGTGGTGGCCGAACTGAGTGCGCACCGTCCCGCCGAGACGAGTGCGCCGCTGCACCAGGTGATCGCCGAGCGGTGGAGCCCGCGGGTGCTCGACCCGAAGGCGGAGATCACCGACGGGCAGCTGCGCGCGCTGTTCGAGGCCGCGCGATGGGCGCCGTCCTGGGGCAACAGCCAACCGGCGCGGTACCTGGTCGGCAAGCGCGGCGACCCGACGTTCGAGCGCATCTACGCGACCCTGACCCGCGGCAACAAGAGCTGGGCGGGGTCGGCCGGAGCGCTGGTCCTCGGCATCGCCGTGACGCGGGGCGAGGACGGCGAACCGGTCCCCTACGCCGAGTACGGCCTCGGTCTCGCGACGCAGAACCTGGTGCTGCAAGCGGTGGCGGAAGGCCTTGTGGCGCACCAGATGGCGGGCTTCAGCCCCGATGCCGCCAAGGCGGCCTTCGAACTGCCAGAAGGCATGGAACCGTTGGTGGCCATAGCGATCGGCCACTTCGGCGACGGCGAGGGCGTGGACCCGGGCCTGGTGGAGCGGGACACCAAGCCACGCAGCCGCAAGCCGCTCGACGAGCTGGTCTTCGGCTCGGACTGGGGCACTCCGGCCTTCTAGCGCCTGCCCCGCACGTCCCCCCGTGCACGCGTGGCCGGGTTTTCGCGTTTTGTCACCTAAATGCGCAAAAGAGCGCTCTCGTTTCGCATTAAGGCTACAAAACGCGAAATGAGGGGCACGTGGGTGAGGGTGTCAGGGGGTGGTGCGGTGATGGGGTGGTGGTGCCACTTGCAGGACACGACCTGGTCGCGCCGAGCTAAGCAGTCACCCGGCGGAGGAGCCGGACCACGATCGAGGTGGCCACCAGCCAGAAGATCGCCGCGACGCCGTAGTTCACCAGGACGGCCGTCTCCGGGCGGTCGGCCGGGAACAGGTCGCGGAACCCGAGCGCCAGCGGGTCGGCCCACTCGCGCACGAAGCGGGTGATGCCGTTGTCCTGGTTCGCTCCGCCGACGGTGAGGATCACGTGCACGACGAGCAGCGCGGCGATCAGCGTGCCCGCCCAGCGGATGACCTGGGCGAGCACGCCTGCGGAGCGGACGGCGATCGCCTTGGCGTCCCCGGTCCGGTCACGCTCAGCGTGGTTGGCCATGTCCGGGAGTCTGACACGACCCGACGCGACGGACTACGCACGAGTAACAACGATCGGACATCAGGCGGAGCGGCGGACCAGCCGGACCACGATGTTGGTCACGACCAGCCAGAACAGGATGGCCAGCCCGAAGTTGAGGATCAGGTCCATCGTGCCGTTGCCGGTGACGAAGAGGTTGACGAACCACAGCGCCAGCGCGTTCGCCCAGCTCGCGACGAACTGGACCAGGACGTTGGCCTCGTTGACCGAGGTCAGTGCGAAGATCACGTGGGCGAGGAGGATGAGCGCGATGACCGTGCCGACGGCGCGGACGACCGACGCGACGACGGAGCCACCACTGCGGACGCGGTCCCTGGCAACCATGGACGTCACCCCTTGCTCGACTGCTGCCACTGCTGTCACCCGACCGGGTACCCAACGCGACGGCTCCCCAAGCGCGCTCAGCATGTGGGACACGGGTTTCACCCACCGACCCCCGCGTGGTTACCCTGACCCCGTGGCGCGTGCCCTGCTCCTTCTTCGCCGCGACGGGGTCTGACCAGACCGGCCCCCCGTCGCGGGATACGGCTGCGGCCTTCACCGCGCCGGTCGCCTCTTCCCCGGCACGCAGGAGCCACCCAGCGATGACGATCGACCCCGCCACCTTCTCCGCCTCGGCCAGCAGGCTGAACACGCCCTCCAGGCCCGCCCCGGCCGACCAGCCCGCGTGGAACACCCAGCGCGGCAGCTCGATGCCGTACCACCGGTACCGGCCGTTCGCCGAGCTCGTCGAGCCGGTCTCGCTGGCCGACCGCACCTGGCCGGACAAGATCATCGACCGGGCGCCGCAGTGGTGCGCCGTGGACCTGCGCGACGGCAACCAGGCGCTGATCGACCCGATGTCCCCGGCGCGCAAGCGGCGGATGTTCGACCTGCTGGTGCGCATGGGCTACAAGGAGATCGAGGTCGGCTTCCCCGCGGCCAGCCAGACCGACTACGACTTCGTCCGCGAGATCATCACCGACGACGCGATCCCGTCGGACGTCACCATCCAGGTGCTGACCCAGTGCCGCGCCGAGCTGATCGAGCGCACCTTCCAGGCACTGGAGGGCGCGCAGAACGCGATCGTGCACATCTACAACTCGACCTCGGTGCTGCAGCGCCGCGTGGTGTTCAACTCCGAGCGCGCGGGCATCAAGAAGATCGCGACCGACGCCGCGCACCTGGTGCAGGACCTGGCGGGCAAGCACCCGGAGACCAACTTCCGCTTCCAGTACTCCCCGGAGTCCTACACCGGCACCGAGCTGAGCTACGCCGTCGAGGTCTGCAACGCCGTCACCGAGATCTGGCAGCCGACCCCGCAGCGCCCGGCGATCATCAACCTGCCCGCCACGGTCGAGATGGCCACGCCCAACGTCTACGCGGACTCCATCGAGTGGATGCACCGCAACCTGGAGCGCCGCGACGCGGTGGTGCTCAGCCTGCACCCGCACAACGACCGCGGCACCGGCGTCGCGGCGGCCGAGCTGGGCTACCAGGCCGGGGCGGACCGCATCGAGGGCTGCCTGTTCGGCAACGGCGAGCGCACCGGCAACGTCTGCCTGGTCACGCTGGCGATGAACCTGTTCAGCCAGGGCATCGACCCGCAGGTCGACCTCTCCGACATCGACGAGATCCGCCGCACGGTCGAGTACTGCAACCAGCTGGCCGTCCCGGAGCGCCACCCCTACGGCGGCGACCTGGTCTACACGGCGTTCTCCGGCAGCCACCAGGACGCGATCAAGAAGGGCTTCGAGGCCCTGGAGCGCGAGGCCAAGGCCGCGGGCGAGCACGTTGACGACTTCCCGTGGGAGGTCCCGTACCTGCCGATCGACCCCAAGGACGTCGGCCGCAGCTACGAGGCCGTGATCCGGGTGAACTCGCAGTCCGGCAAGGGCGGCGTCGCCTACGTGATGAAGGCCGAGCACCAGCTCGACCTGCCGCGCCGCCTGCAGATCGAGTTCTCCAAGCTGGTCCAGGAGGTCACCGACAACGAGGGCGGCGAGATCGACCCCAAGGGCATCTGGGACGTCTTCGCCACCGAGTACCTGGACCGGGTCAGCCCGGTCCGGCTCGTCCGGCACCGCCTCTCCGACGACGGTCACGGCCACGACGAGATCGAGGCCGTCGTGCGCGTCGAGGACGAGGGCCACGAGGTGACCGGCCGCGGCAACGGCCCGATCGCGGCGTTCGTGGACGCGCTGGCCACAGTGGGCTACGACGTGCGAGTGCTGGACTACGCCGAGCACGCCATGTCGGCTGGTGACGACGCCCGCGCCGCCGCCTACGTCGAGACCACCGTCGGCGACCGCGTCCTGTGGGGCGTCGGCGTGGACGGCTCGATCGTCACCGCCTCCCTGCGCGCGGTCCTCTCCGCCGTCAACCGCGCCTACCGCTGAGCCCCTTACCGGCCATTCGCGGGCTTTAGGACGTGTTCGGAGCTCTGAACAGGTCCATAAGCCCGCGAATGGCCGAAGGGGGTGGCGGGTACTGGTCGTGGGTGCGGCTGCGGCGGATCAAGGCGCTGGTGATCCCGCCGGCGTGGCGGGACGTGTGGATCTGTGCCGCGCCGAACGGGCACATCCAGGCCGTCGGGGTCGACGAGGCCGGGCGCAGGCAGTACCTCTACCACCCCGTCTGGACCGAGCGGCGGAACTCCGAGAAGTTCGACCGCGTGCTCAGGCTCGGCGCGCGCATGCCCAGGGTGCGCGACAAGGTCGCCGAGCTGCTCGCCGGACGGGGGTTGAGCAGGGACCGGGTGCTCGCGGCCGCCGTGCGGATGGCGGAGCTCGGCGCGTTCCGATCGGGCGGGCACAGCTACGCCAGGGACAACGGCAGCTTCGGACTGGCCACGCTGCTGCGGGAGCACATCGCGCTTCGGGGCGGCCGCGTCCGTGTGAGCTATGTCGCCAAGGGCGGTCTCGACCGCGAGGTGGTCATCGAGGACGACCAGGTCCGCGAGGTTGTTCGCGCACTGGTGCGGCGACATGACCCGAATCCAGAACTTTTGTCCTATTGGGACAGTCGAAGCTGGCACAACGTGCGCTCCGAGGAAATGAACCACTTCTTCAGGGAGATCAGCGGGGGTCCATTCACGATCAAAGATCTCAGAACCTGGAATGCGACAGTTCTGGCGGCGATCGCGCTGGCAGCGGCGCCGCGGCCGGAGTCGAAGCGGGGTCGGCAACGGGCTGTGACAGCCGCGGTGCGGGAAGTGGCCGAGGAGCTGGGAAACACTCCGGCGGTGTGTCGAAAATCCTATGTGGACCCGTATGTCATCGATGCGTTCGAGCACGGAATCACGATGGGCAGTAGAGTGCGCCGAGTCGGTCCGACGGCTCTCGCCCGGGCCGGCACGAGCAACAGAGTGGACCGCGCGGTGTTGTCCCTGCTGCGCCGGGCTCGCACGGAGCTGGCCCCACCGAGCAAGAGCTGATGACTTGCTGAAGATGCCCGCGAGGCAGGTGCCCCGCGGCCGAGGTAAGGCGTTACTGGACTCGTGACCTTCGCCCAGGCACCCGAGCTGGCGCTGCTGCTGATGTTCGTCGTCGCGGCCGTGCCGCTGCTGCCGACCGAGGCCGCCGTCATCGGATGCGCGGTGCTCGCCGCGAACGGTCAGGTGCAGCTGATCACGGTCATCCTGGTCGCGACGGCGGGCTGCCTGGCATCGGACCTGTTCAACTACACCATCGGCAGCCGGGTCGGGATGCGTGCCGTCGAGCGCTTCGAGGACAAGCCGCGCACCGCCGCCGCCCTCGCCTGGCTGCGCGCGCAGCTGGACGACCGCGGCGAGCCGATGATGGTCGCCGGGCGGTTCATCCCCGGTGGCGGCATCGTCGGCGCCGTGCTCGCGGGCGCGTTCCGGATGGGCATGCCGAGGTTCCTCCCGGTGGCCACGATCGGCTCCGCCCTGTGGTCCACCTACGCCACCCTGATCGGCTACACCGGCGGCCAGCTGATCTCCGAGCCGTTCGTCGCGATCGCCCTGTCGATCGGGATGACCGTGCTGGTCAGCCTGCCGATCGGCTACGCGGTGAAGCGGGCGCAGGCCAAGGCCGCCGAGTCCCTGGCCGAGCAGCGCGAACGCGCCGCGAACTACTGAGCCGCTACTTCCGGGGCGCCTTCTGGCCGTAGGTCGCCAGGCGCCCGACCGCCTCGGCCATCCGCTCCTCCCCCAGCAGCCGCGGGGGCAGCCCGGCCGACTGGACGCGCAGCGCGACCTCACAGATCCATTCCAGGTACTTCGCCCGCTCGTAGGTCTCCTCCAGCGTGGTCCCGAGGACGACCGCGCCGTGGTTGGCGAGCAGGCAGGCCGAACGGTCGGTCATCGCCCGGCACATGTTCTCGGCCAGCTCAGGGCTGCCGTAGAGCGCATACGGCGCCACGCGCACGCTCCCGCCGAACAGGCCCAGGTAGTAGTGCACCGGTGGGATCTCGTCCACCAGGCAGGACAACGCGGTCGCCGCGACGGAGTGCGTGTGCACGACGGCGCCGGGCATGGACTGGAGGTAAGCCGCGGAGTGCATGGGCAGCTCACTGGTCGGCTTGAGGGGCGAGTCGACGGGTGTCCCGCTCAGGTCGCACACGGACACGAGCTCGGGCGTCAGCGCGTCGTAGGCCAGCCCGCTCGGCGTGATCGCGATCAGCTCGTCCTTGCGCACGCTGATGTTGCCCGCGGTACCCACCACGAGTCCTTCGGCGGACATGAGGCGGCAGATGCGGACGACGGCTTCGCGTTCTTCTCTGAGCAACACGAGCCCAGTATGCGAAACGGCCGCCGACACGGGTGTCGGCGGCCGCTCTCATCGCACATCACATGTCACAGGGAACCGATCAGCCCCTGGCCAGCGCCTGCAGACGGTCGTAGGCGCCGTTGAAGGAGTTCTGGTCGATCGGGGACTCGGAGTACTGCCAGATGGTGTAGAAGCCCCACGCGTGCGGCAGGGGGCCGACGCTGGCGGCGTAACGGGCGACCCACAGCGGGTTGGTCTTGCTGAAGTCGCCACGGTTGCCGGTGCACTGCGACCACCAGCTGGTGCTGGTGTAGATCGTCGGGTAGCGACCGGTGCGGCTGCGGTAGGTGTCGGAGAAGTCCTTGATCCAACTGACCATCGCGGCCTGGCTCAGGCCGTAGCAGGTCGCGCCGTACGGGTTGTACTCGATGTCCAGCGCACCGGGCAGCGTCTTGCCGTCGCCCGACCAGCCACCGCCGTTGTTGACGAAGTAGTTGGCCTGGGCGGCGCCGCTGGAGCGGTTCGGCAGCGCGAAGTGGTACGAGCCCCGGATCATGCCCACGTTGAAGGAGCCGTTGTACTGCTGGGCGAAGTACGGGTTCTTGTAGCCGGTGCCCTCGGTGGCCTTGACGTAGGCGAACCGCTTGCCCTGGTTCCAGTAGGCCTGCCAGTTCACGTTGCCCTGGTGGCCACTGACGTCGATGCCCGGCACCGAGGCCACGGCGCTCGCGTCGACCGGAGCCAGGTCGGTGATGCTGCGGGCGCGCTCGGCGGAGACGCCCTCGTGCTTGGCGATCTGCGACCCCATCGCGGTGTCGCCGATCGGTGCGTTCAGCCCGCCCACCAGCGGGTCGGCCCCGGCCGGGGCCAGCGTGCTCATGCCAAGCGCCGCGACGAGGGCGGTGATGGCGACGGCGGCGGAACGTGCAGTCCGAACGGTGATAGACATGCTCGGCCCTCTTTCTCAGTCCGTGTGCAGGGAGTGGATGGGGCAGGCCATCCACCGGACTCACCCGGTCGACACGTGTTTGCGCACACACCGACCGGGCTGCGTCTGATGTTCACAAAGCGGACTAAAAAAGCGCTGACCTCTGATGGGAGTCGCGCGGGTTTCCACTGTTCGGCGTCACCGTTTCGCCCCGTCGAGGGGCGCACCTCCCCAGAGACCTCACGCGGAGCAGCCGGGAGAACGCAGGAGGGGCGCCCGGTCGGACGCCCCTCCTCGGACGCAGCGGCTAGATCACCTCGGTGACCGAGGCTGGGCCGGCCGCGCTGAGATCCGGGGAGATCGCGTCGGTGACCTCGACCAGCTCCGGCTCCACCGAGTGCGGCTGGATCTTGCCGTCGCGGATGTCCTCGGCCCAGTGGCAGGCCACCCGGTGCCCCGGCGCCAGTTCGCGCAGGACGGGCCGCTCGGTGTCGCACTTGCCCGGCTGCCGCCACGGGCAGCGGGTGTGGAACCGGCAGCCGGCGGGCGGCGCGGCGGGCGAGGGCAGGTCGCCGGTGAGCAGGATCCGCTCGCGGCGGTCCTCCAGCTCCGGGTCGGGCACCGGCACCGCGGACAGCAGCGCCCGGGTGTAGGGGTGCAGCGGCTGGGCGTAGAGGGTGTCGGAGGTGGCCTCCTCGACCAGGCCGCCCAGGTACATCACGCCGACCCGGTCGGAGATGTGCCGCACCACCGCCAGGTCGTGCGCGATCACCAGGTAGGTGAGGCCGAACTCGACCTGGAGGTCCTCCAGCAGGTTCACCACCTGGGCCTGCACCGACACGTCGAGCGCGGAGACCGGCTCGTCGGCCACGATCAGGTCCGGGTTGACCGACAGCGATCTGGCGATGCCGATGCGCTGCCGCTGACCGCCGGAGAACTCGTGCGGGTACTTGCGCAGCGAGGTCGACGGCAGGCCGACGGCGGAGAGCAGCTCGCGCAGCCGCTTGGCGGTGGCCGCCTTGTCCTTGTCGAGGTCGTGCGCGCGCAGGCCCTCGACGAGGATGGACTCCACCGACTGGCGCGGGTCCAAGGAGGACAGCGGGTCCTGGAACACCATCTGCATGCGGCGCCGCATCTTCCGCAGCGGCTCGCCCTTCATGGTGGACAGGTCGGTGCCGTCGAAGACGACCTTGCCGCCGGTGGGCTCGGTCAGCCGCAGCATCGCCCTGCCCAGGGTGGACTTGCCGCAGCCGGACTCGCCGACCAGGCCGTAGGTCTCACCCTTGCGGATCTCCAGGTCGACCCCGTCCACCGCGTAGACGTAGCCGACGGTGCGATCGAGCACGATGCCGCGCTTGATCGGGAAGTGCACCTTCAGGTCCTGGACGCTGACCAACGTGCTCATGCGGGCACCTCCTGCTCAACCGGGTTGTGGCAGCGCAGCAGGCGGCCGTCGTCGGCCTCCATCGCCGGGGTCCGCTCCACGCAGGTGTCCAGCGCGTTCGGACAGCGCGGCGCGAACGCGCACCCACCGGTCCACGGGATGTTGTCCGCGACGGAGCCCTTGATCGGCCGCAGCCGCTCACCGCGCGGCGCGTCCAGCCGGGGAATCGACTCCAGCAGGCCGTGGGTGTACGGGTGCCGTGGCCGCTTGAACAGCTCGTGCCGCTGCGCCCGCTCCACGACGCGCCCGCCGTAGAGCACGTTCACCTCGTCGCACAGGCCCGCGACCACCCCGAGGTCGTGGGTGATCATGACCAGCGCGGTCTCGGTGTCCTTCACCAGCTCCGCCAGCAGCGACAGGATCTGGGCCTGGATGGTCACGTCGAGCGCGGTGGTGGGCTCGTCGGCGATGAGCAGCCTCGGCTTGCACGCCAGCGCCATCGCGATCAGCGCGCGCTGGCGCATGCCGCCGGAGAGCTGGTGCGGGTACTCGTCCAGCCGCCGCTTCGGGTCCGGGATTCCCACCTTGTCCAGCAGGTCGGCGGCGTGCGGCTGGGCGGCCTTGCGGCTCATCCCCCGGTGCCGCTCCAGCACCTCGGTGACCTGGAGCCCGATCGGGATGACCGGGTTCAGCGAGGACAACGGGTCCTGGAAGACCATGCCGAGGTCGCGACCGCGGCGGTCGCGCATCTGCTTGTCCGACAAGGACAACAGCTCGGTGCCCTCGAAGCGCACGGAGCCGGAGATCTTCGGGCCGCGCCGGGGCAGCAGACCCATGATCGCCAGTGAGGTGACCGACTTGCCGCAGCCGGACTCACCGACCAGCCCGACCGTCTGGCCGGGCTCCACGTCGAAGCTCACGCCGTCCACCGCGGTGAAGGGCTGTTCGCCCTTGCGCTGGAACACGACGCTGAGATCGCGAACCTCAAGCAGTGCCAAGGGAAATCACCGCCGGTTCTTCGGGTCGAGTGCCTCGCGCAGCGCCTCGCCCATGAGGGTGAAGCCGAGCGCGACCACGATGATGCAGCCCGCGGGCCAGAACGCCAGGTTGGGGTGGCTGTCGAAGACCTGCTGCGAGGTGCCCAGCATCTGGCCCCACTCCGGAATGGAGTCGTCGGGGTTGCCGAGGCCGAGGAAGGACAGCGCGGCGGCGTCGATGATGGCCACCGCGAGCACCAGGGTCGACTGCACGATCACCGGGCCGAGCGAGTTCGGCAGCATGTGCCGGAACACGATCGCCCCCGGCTTGACACCGAGCGAGCGCGCGGCCAGCACGTGGTCGCTGTGCCGTTGCGCCAGCATCGATCCGCGCAGCAGCCGGGCGAAGATCGGCACCTGGACGATGGCCACCGCCACGATGACCGTGTAGATGTTCGGCGGCGAGAACAGCACCCCGACCGAGACCGCCAGCAGCAGGCTCGGGATGGAGAGCATGACGTCGACCGCGCGCATCACCAGCGAGTCGACCCAGCCGCCGAGCGCGCCGGCGAGCGTGCCGAGCACCATGCCGCCGATCAGGCCGAGGAACGTGGCCAGCACGCCGACCATCAGCGTCTGCTGGGAGCCGATCAGCAAGCGGGACAACAGGTCCCGCCCCTGGAGATCGCCGCCGAGCGGATGCCCCGCCTGGGCGGGCGGGATCTCGTTGCGCGCCTTGATGACCTGGTCGGCCAGCATGCGGGCGCTCGGGTCGTGCGGCGCCAGCAACGGCGAGAGCAGCGCGACGAGCACGAACGCCGCCACGATCCCCGCACCCAGCAGGAAGACCGGGTTGCGGCGGAGCCTGCGCCACGCGCTGGCGGCCAGGCTGACACCGCTGTCGTCGGCCTTGGCTCCTGAGGTGGAGGCGAGCGCGTCGAGGCGCTCCTTACGAGTTGTGGTCACTGCTTTCCTCCCCTCACCTGGTCCGGATGCGCGGATCGATCAACGCGTAGGACAGGTCGACCAACAGGTTGATCACCACGTACACCAGCGCGGCCATCAGGATCACCATCTGGAGCACGGCGTAGTCCCGGCGCTCGAAGCTGATCGCCAGCGCCTCGCCGAGCCCCGGGTAGGCGAAGACCTTCTCGGTCAGCACCGCCCCCGCGAGCAGGGCGCCGGTCTGCAGGCCGATCGTGGTGACCACCGGCAGCATCGCGTTGCGCACGACGTGCCTGGTCCGGATGGTCTGGAGGGTGAGGCCCTTGGACTCCGCGGTCCGCACGTAGTCCTCGTCCAGCACGTCCAGCACCGCGGCGCGGGTGATCCGGAAGATCACCGCGAACGGGATGGTCGCGAGCGCGACGCCGGGCAGGATGAGGTGCACGAAGGCGTCCCACGCGGCGTCCCACTCCTGCGTCAGGATGCCGTCGAGCACGAAGAACCCGGTGACCCGCGTTGCCTCCAGCGCGTCGGACTGGCGCCCGTAGGAGGGAAGCCACTGGAGGTTCACCGCGAAGACGTACTTCAGCAGGAACGCGAGGAAGAAGACGGGCACGGCGACGCCGACCAGCGAGCCGACGACACCGGCGTTGTCCAGCCAGCCACCGCGGCGCTTGGCCGCGAGGTAGCCGAGCGGGATGCCGAACGCCACCGCGATGATGATCGCGAAGATGCTCAGCTCCAACGTGGCAGGGAAGCGCTCCAGGAAGATGTCCATGGCTGGCGTCCCCGGCTGCACCCCCGTCGATGTCCCGAAGTCGCCGGAGAGGGCACGACCGATGAACTTGAAGTACTGCGTGATGATCGGCTGGTCGAGGCCGAGCTCGGCGGTGAGTCGCGCGCGCGACTCCTCGGTGCCGCGCTCACCCAGGAGGGCCGTTACCGGCCCTCCTGGGAGCGAGCGCAGCCACGCGAAGAGCAGCAGTGACAACACCGCGACGACCCCGACAAGCTGGATCAGCCGCCGCACGGTGAAGCGGAGCACTGGCTATCCCGTTGTTCTCGTGGTGGGAGCGAGTTCGGTACCGCTCGTCAGCCCTTGCTGACGGGACCGAACTCCTCTGCGGTCAGCGGGCTGGGAACCAGGCCCTTGATGTCCTTCTTCAGCACCAGCGCCGGCGGCGAGTGCGACAGCGGGACACCCGGCAGGTACTCCTCCATGATCTGCTTGTTCAGCCCCTTGTAGAGCTGGTCGCGGGCGGCCTTGTTCGGCTCGGCGTCGGCCTTCTTCAGGTCGGCGGCGAGCTTGGTGCCCCACGCGGAGCCCGCGGTGTAGAAGCGGTTCTCCGGGTTGCCGAAGAAGGTGCCGACGAAGTTGTCCACGGTGTTGTAGTCACCGGTCCAGCCGAGCAGGAACAGGTCGGCCTTGCCCTGGTCAACGTCGGTCAGGTAGCCGCCGTTCCACGGCTTGGTGGTGACGTTGACCTTGATGCCCGCGGCCTGGAGGTCGGCCGAGATCGCGCCGAAGATGTCCTTCGGGTTGGGCATGTACGGCCGGGTGACCTCGCTGGGCCAGTAGAAGTTGACCGTCAGGTCGGACGCGCCCGCCTCGGCGAGCAGCTGCTTCGCCTTCGCGGTGCTGTACTCGATCTTCTTGACGTCGGGGTTGTAGCCGTCGACGGTGTCCGGGATGAACTGGGTGGCCACGCTCGCGCCCTCGGGCAGCTGCGACTTGACCAGCTGCTCGCGGTTGATCGCGTGCGCGATGGCCTGCCGGACCTTGATGTCCTTGAGCTTGGCGTTGTTCTTCTGGGTGAAGCCCAGGTACATGATGTTGAACGCCGGGCGGATCGCCACGTTGAAGCCCTGGTTCTTCAGCTGCGCCCAGTCCGCGGGGGCCGGGTAGTCGTAGCCGTCGATGTCCCCGGTCTGCAGCGCCTGCTTGCGCGCGGTCTCGTCGGGGATGATCTTGAAGATCAGCTTGTCCAGCTTGGCCTTGTCACCGCGGTAGCCGTCGAAGCGGGCCAGCTCGACCGAGTTGTTCGCGGTGTCGTAGTTGACGAACTTGAACGGCCCGGTGCCGGTCGGGTTCTTCAGCGCGTAGTCGTTGAACTTGAAGCTGTCGCCCTGGGCCTCGACGTCGTCGGCCTTGAACTTCTGCATCGCGGTCGGGCTCTGCATCGAGAACGACGGCAGGCCGAGCACGTCGGGGAACTTCGACGTGGTCGCGGTCAGCTCGACGACGGCGGTCTTGGGGTCCTTGGCGGTGCAGGACTTGTACAGCGAGGGCTTGGCGCCGTCGGAGAACCCGCCGAAGTTGTCCACCCAGTACTGCGAGACGGCGTCGCTCTGCCCCGCGCCCTTCTGGTTGTACCAGCGGTTGAAGTTGAAGCAGACCGCCTCGGCGTTGAAGTCGGTGTTGTCGTGGAACTTCACGCCCTCCCGCAGCGTGAAGGTCCAGGTCTTGCCGTCCGGACTCGATGCCCACTTCTCGGCGAGCTCTGGCGTGGCCTTGGCGGTGCCCGGCTCGAAGCCGACCAGACCCTCGAAGATCTGCCGGGAGATGCGGAAGGTGGCGCCGTCGGTGGCGTAGAACGGGTCGAACAGCTTCGGCGCACCCTCAGCGCCGAAGGTCATGGTCCCGCCGACCTTGCCCTGTCCCGCGGTGTCGTTGCCGCGCTGAGACTGGGCACACGCCGCCAGAGACAGCACGGTGGCGCCGGCGACGCCGACCACCGCCAACCTGCGCATGGGGGATCTGAGCGCAGTGAAATTCTTGGGCATCGCGCACACCTCATGGTCCGATGTCACTGTGTGTGGTGGCCGACACTAACCCCTTACGGCTCTGTTGCCGAGTGTCTGAGGTCACGATCCGGCCACGCAGAACGCCGTAAGATCGGGTGAATTTTCGCCGGTGTTACCTGCGAGTCACACCGCTTTCTGGCGTCAATGCGCTGCTACTCACGGCGGTGTCCGGACAGCGCGCAGTCGGCGCGTGAGGCGGTCCCGTCCACCGCGAACCAGCCGGACTCGAAGTCCTGCCAGCGCCGGAGCGGTTCCCGGCACGCTTCGCCGTCTCGGGCAACCGCCCTGATCAGGCGACTCTCACGATCACCGGAACGGACCCATACCAACACGGACAGCAACGGGCCGATCGAACGACGCCCGCTGGAAACTCCCTCCAGCACGAGGATCTCGGGCGTGTCGAGACGCACCTCGGCGCCCTCCCGGGGCGACCCATCCGACCATTCGACCCGCCGGTACCGTGCGGGCTCCCCACGCCGGAAAGGGTCGAGCACCCCGGCGACCAGCCTCGGCCACCACGACACGGGCTCGTCCCAGGTGGCGAAGTGGTCGGTCGGCACGAGCGCGGTCCGCTCGACGCCCAGCGCCTCGACCAGCCGGGCGGCGGCGGTGGTCTTGCCCGCCCCGGACGGCCCGTCCACGGCGACCAGCTTCACCGCGCCGAGCCTGGCCGGAGCCGCCTCGACCAACCCCACGACCTCGTCGATCCCCACGCGCATCTCCTCCCGCGGAAGGGAAGGTCACATGGCGCGGCGGCCGGAGAGGGCCCGGCCCAGGGTGAGCTCGTCGGCGAACTCCAGGTCGCCCCCCATCGGCAGGCCGGAGGCGAGGCGGGTGACCGTGAGACCGGGGAAGTCCTTGAGCATGCGCGTCAGGTAGGTCGCCGTCGCCTCGCCCTCGGTGTTCGGGTCGGTGGCGATGATGATCTCCGTGATGTCCACGCCGTCCAGGGTGGTGCCGATCCTGGACAGCAGGTCGCGGATGCGCAGCTGGTCGGGGCCCACGCCGGACAACGGGTCGAGCGCGCCGCCCAGCACGTGGTAGCGGCCCTTGAACTCGCGGGTGCGCTCGATGGCGAGCACGTCCTTCGGCTCCTCCACGACGCACACCATGGACAGGTCGCGGCGCGGGTCGCGGCAGATGCGGCAGGTCGTCTCCTCGGAGACGTTGCCGCACACCTCGCAGAACTGGATGCCCTCCTTGACCTTCTGCAGCACCTCCTGGAGCCGCGTGATGTCCGCGGGCTCGGCGGCCAGCAGGTGGAAGGCGATGCGCTGCGCGCTCTTGGGCCCGACGCCCGGCAGTCGGCCGAGCTCGTCGATCAGGTCCTGGACCGGTCCTTCGTACACGTCTGCCTTCGCCTACATCCCGGGCAGCGCGAGACCGCCGGGACCGTCACCGAAGCCACCGAGGCCGCCGGCGAGCGGGCCCATGGTGCGCGCGGCGAGCTGCTGCGCGTTGGTGTTGGCGTCGCGGACCGCGGCGACCACCAGGTCGGCCAGCGTGTCCGGGTCCTCCGGGTCGATCACCTTGGGGTCGATGGTGAGCGCCTTGAGCTCACCCGCACCGGAGACGGTCGCGGTGACCAGGCCGCCACCGGCGTTGCCGGTCACCTCGGCCTCGGCCAGCTCCTGCTGGGCGACCATGAGCTGCTGCTGCATCTGCTGGGCCTGCTGCAGGATCTGCTGCATGTCAGGCATGCCACCGGGCTGCAAAACGGCTCCTCTCGGCGGGGCGCGCGTCGTCGAACGCGCAGAACAAGCGTGGTTCAGGGTAGTCGCGTCGCGTCTGGCACCGTGTAGCACGTGCGACGCCGCGACTTGAGCATCCTGCTGGCCGGTTCCGTTGCGTTGGTCTTCACCGCGTGCGGGGACCCCTCCGCGGCCCCGCCGTCCGGCACGGCCCCGCCACCCGCGGCGACGTCGGACGCGGCGCCGCCGCTGCCGGCCGACCCGTCGCCGACGACCTCCCAGCCGCCCGCACCGACCACCACGGCCAAACCGGCGGGGAGGACCGTCGTGCTCGATCCGGGGCACAACGGCGGCAACGGCACCAACTCGTCGGCGATCAAGAAGCAGGTCCCGGACGGGCGCGGCGGGACGAAGGCGTGCAACACCACCGGCGCGTCCACCAACGCCGGGTACGCCGAGCACTCCTTCACCTGGGACGTCGCCGTCAGGGTGCGCGAGGAGCTGACCGCCAAGGGCGTCAAGGTGGTCATGACCCGCGACAGCGACAGCGGCGTCGGGCCCTGCGTCGACGAGCGCGCCAGGATCGGCAACCAGGCCGGGGCCGACGCGGTGGTCTCCATCCACGCCGACGGCTCCAACTCGCCGACCGCCCGCGGCTTCCACATCATCTACTCCGCCCCACCGCTGAACTCGGCACAGGGCGCACCCACCGCGAAGCTGGCCGCGGCGCTGCGGGACACCCTGCGCGCCAAGGGTTTCCCGCTGTCGAACTACATCGGCTCCAACGGGCTGCACGGCAGGGCGGACATCGCGGGCGTGAACCACTCCACGCGGCCCGCCGTGATGATCGAATGTGGCAACATGCGCCATCCCGAGGACGCCGCGCAGATCTCCAGCGCGGCGGGGCGGGCCCGGTACGCGGACGCGATCACCGACGGACTGCTTCGTTACCTCGGCTGAGACCGGGCTGCTCCGAGCGGCTCCGCCGACTGGGCCGAGCGGCCTCCGGCATGCGCCGAGTTGGTATCGATCGCCACCGGAGTAGCAACACGAACGGGTGAGAGAGCTATCACGGAGCCATGAGCAGCATCCTCGCCGACTTCGCCACCGACGTCGTGGTCGCCAAGGACACCACCCGCATCGCCCTGTCCGTCATCGGCGGGCTCGTGCTGGTCAGTGGCGTCGGCTGGCTGCTGCAACGGCGCACCGCGATGCGTTCCCTGGCACGGGCGCGGGTCGAGGAGGTGGTGCCGAGCACCGGAGGGAAGCGGACCGCGACGTTACGGCTGCTGGCCGGTCCGCGTGACGGCGAGCGGATCGAGCTGGCGCCCACCCGCCTCGCCGTCGAGGTCGGCGACGAGATCCTGGTGCACCCCTGCCGCCAGCACCCCTCGGCGCTGCGGCTGACCACCACACCGCGCACGGTCATGCCGGGCGCGCTGGTCGGCTACGGAGTCCTGCTGCTGGTCGCGGCCTGGCTGGCCCCGGCGCACGCGACCGCCGGTCTGGTCGAGCTGGCCCCGCTGGTGTTCCCGCTGTTCTCCGCCCTGCTCGGGGTGGCGGGGCTCGGCGTGCTCGTGGGCGCCCTCCGCTTCGCGCGCGCCTCCCGCAAGGTCGGCGGCATGATCGTCGCCAACCGCTCGCGCGCCGGGGAGAGCGGGTACGAGCCGCAGGTGGAGTACGAGATCGACGGCCGGGTGCGACGGAGCTGGACCGGTACCCGGCGGCAGAGCTCGTTCGGGGTGGGCAAGAGGGTGTGCGTGTACGTGGACCCGAGAGCACCCGCGATCGGCACGCTCTACACGGTGTGGACGTGGATCTTCCCGGTCACGCTGCTCGTGCTCGGGCTGGTCGGGCTGACCACCGGCGTGGCCTTCCTGCGCTGGTGGTGAAGGCGTACGTCGGCTGGCCCCACCAGCCCACGGAACCCCGACCTGGCCGCACCGCACACGGGCTCTCGCGGGCTCACGCGGCCGCTCGTGGCCGCTCGCGCCCGCGGCTATTCGCGTTTTGTCACCTTGATGCGCAAAAGAGCGCTCTCATTTCACGTCAAGGTGGAAAAACGCGAAAAATGGGGGGCGCGTGTGGTGGAGGCGCCGGGGTGTTGGGGGTGTGCGCCAGCGACGTGGTGGCGCTACGTGGAGGACACGGGCCGGGTTCTGACCTGCGAGTCCTCCAGCGGCGGCGCCGAACGGAAAACCCGGGGCGCGCACCGGGTGCGGTCACGTGAATGACTCATTCAGCGCACGACGGCGAGTGCCGGAGGCGGCCTAGTCGATGCGGCGGGCGCCGAGTGGGCTGAACAGCTTGATGATCTCCTCGTCCGGATCGTGCTGTTTCACGTCCGGGCTGCCCATCGGAGCGGCGGCGACCTCGTCCAGCATCGCTTCCTCGTCCTCGCGCTCGCTGGCGGGATCGGGCGGGAGCTGCTCGTCCAGGTCGGCGGGCGGCTCCGGCGGCGGGGGCTCTTCGGAGACCTGGGTGGACCGGCGCACCGGCTCCGGCCTGCTCGGCGCGGGCGCGGCGGAGTCGGCGGACGACTGCTGTTGCTGCTGCTGGCTGCGCCGCTGCACAACGGGCCGCTCCGCCGCGGGCTTGGCGGCGGGAGCCGGACGCGCCGGGGCGGGCGCGCTGCCGTGCACGCAGCGAACCTGCCACTTGCCGCCGAGGACGCTCTCCACCGCCGCGGCGATGGCGTCGCTGTTGCGCGGGTCCGACAGCCGCTTCGCCAGCGGTTCCGCGGTGTGGGTGAGCGTGATCGTGTTGCCCTCGACCGACAGCACCGTCGCGTTGGTCAGCATCGCCTCGGTGCTGCGGCTCTGGGTGCGGACCGCCGCGAGCAGGGCGGGCCACGACTGCCGGACCGCCGCCACGTCCACGCCACCGGACGCCGCCGGAGCGGCGGCGGGCTCGGGTTCGGGGGCGGGCGGGGCCGCCGGGGCCGGAGTGGGCTCGGCGACCGGCGCGGGCGCCGCCTGGCGGGGCTGAGTGGCGGGTGGCGGTGGTGTGGGCGCCTCGGGCTGCGGTTCGGCGACGGGCGCGGGCGCCTGCGAGCGGCGCTGGAACACCGGGCGGTCCCCAGCGGGCGGCGCGGCGACCGGGGTCGCGGCGGGAGCGACAGCCGAGGCCACGGGTGCGGCTGGTGCGGCTGGTGCGGTTGGTGCCGCGGGGGCGGCGACGGCGGCACGCCGTTCAAGGCGGTCCATGCGGTCGAGCAGCGCGGACTCGGTGTCGGAGGCGCCGGGCAGCAGCATCCGGGAGCAGAGCAGCTCCAGGACCAGACGCGGCGCCGTCGCCCCGCGCATGTCGATCAGTCCTGTGTGGACGATCTCGGCGTAGCGGGTCAGCGTGCCGGGACCGATCTTCTCCACCTGGCCGAGCATCTTGGTGAGCTGCTCGGCGGGCGCGTCGACCAGACCGCGCTCCCCCGCGTCGCGGACCGCGTGCAGCAGCACCAGGTCGCGCAGCCGGTCGAGCAGGTCGGTGGCGAAGCGGCGCGGGTCGTGCCCGGCCTCGACCAGGCGGTTCACCGTGCCGAAGACCCCGGCGCCGTCCTGGTCGCCGAGCGCGTCGACCATCTCGTCGATCAACGCGACGTCGGTGACGCCCAGCAGCGAGACGGCGCGCGCGTAGGTGACGCCCTCCGGCCCGGCACCGGCGAGCAGCTGGTCCATGACCGAGAGCGTGTCGCGGGCCGAGCCCCCACCCGCGCGGATGACCAGCGGGAACACCGCGGGCTCGACCTGAACGCCCTCGTCGGCGCAGATCCGCTCGACCAGCTCCCGCATGACGCCGGGCGGCATCAACCGGAACGGGTAGTGGTGGGTCCGCGAGCGGATGGTGCCGAGCACCTTCTCCGGCTCGGTGGTGGCGAAGATGAAGATCAGGTGGTCCGGCGGCTCCTCCACGATCTTCAGCAGGGCGTTGAAGCCCTGCGTGGTGACCATGTGCGCCTCGTCGATGATGAAGACGCGGTAGCGCGACTCGGCAGGCGCGTAGAAGGCGCGGTCGCGCAGCTCCCTGGTGTCGTCGACACCACCGTGGCTGGCCGCGTCGAGCTCGACGACGTCGACGTTGCCGCTGCCCTCGGGGGCCAGCGCGACGCAGGAACTGCACTCGCCACACGGGTCGGGCGTGGGCCCCTGCGCGCAGTTCAGCGAGCGCGCGAGGATGCGCGCGCTCGAAGTCTTCCCGCAGCCGCGCGGCCCGGAGAAGAGGTAGGCGTGGTTGATCCGCCCGGCCTGCAGCGCCATGCGCAGCGGGTCGGTGACGTGCTCCTGCCCGACGACCTCGGAGAAGCTCGCCGGGCGGTACTTGCGATACAGAGCCAGCGCCACGGTCTCGCACCTTACTGGCGGACACCGACAATGCCCGCATCCGGGCCGTCGGGAGATATAAGGGGACCCCACGCACCTGCCAGAGCCCGCTTATCCTTGCTGCCTTCCGGCCCTGGGGAGGTTCACGAGATGCGCACCGCATGGGGTCCACGGCCAGTGTAGCGCCCCGCTGGGCTCGACGTGTACGGGGTCGCGAACGGGCAGGAGGTCTCGGACACACCCGTACGCCGGTCGGAGGACACCCGCCCGCCAAGAGCCTGATATCAGGGCGAAGAAGCGTCGAATCGGCCGCTAACCTGCGCCAATGCGCAACGTGGTACTCGTCGACCCGTACTCGGCGGGCAGCGCGCTCGCCCCGGCCTTCGCCGAGCGCGGTGTCCCCGCGGTCGCGGTGCTCACCACGCCGGAACCGACGGCGTCCTTCGCGTCGACGTGGCACCAGGAGAACTTCGTCGAGACCTTCGTGCTCGACGACGTGGACAAGCTCGCACGCCGCCTGCGCGAGCTGGACCCGCTGTGCGTGCTGCCGGGGACCGAGACCGGGGTCGAGGCGGCCGAGCACCTGTCGGAGCTGGTCCTGCCGGGACAGAGCAACGTGCTGGAGCTGTCCGCCGCGCGTCGCGACAAGTGGCTGATGGGCGTGGCGTTGGCCGACGCCGGCGTCCCGCACCTGCGGCAGCTGAGCTCCTCCGACCCCGGCGAGGTCGCGGAGTGGTTGCGCGCCAACGATCTCAGCGACTCGGCGATCGTGGTGAAGCCGCAGAACAGCGCGGGCGCCGACGACGTGTTCGTCACGCGGCCGGGCGAGGACTGGCGACCGCTGTTCGACCGGATCCTGGGCAGCGTCAACAGGTTGGAGCTGCCCAACACCCAGGTCCTGGTGCAGGAGCTGGCCGAGGGCGTGGAGTACGAGGTCGACACCTACTCCGTCGACGGCGCGCACGGACTGGTCTCGGTGTGGCGGTATGCCAAGCAGCGTCAGGGAAACCGGCTCGGCGTGTACCTGTCCACCACGGTGGTCCCGCCGGGCGACGAGGTCATCGCGCCCCTGTTCGCCTACGTGCGCCGGGTGCTCGACGCGGTGGGTCTGCGCAACGGCCCCGCGCACGTCGAGGTGATGCTGACTCCGTCGGGTCCCAGGCTGATCGAGGTCGGTGCGCGGCTCGCGGGCTCCGACCAGCAGGACGTCACCCGGCTCGCGGTCGGCGACTCGCAGGTGGACCGCACGGTGCGGCACTGGGTGGACCGCAAGCACGCGGTCAGCGGCTACGAGCTGCTGCGGCACGTCCGCTCGGTGTACCTGTCGGCGCCGAGCACGGGCGTGCTGCGCAACGCGGAACGGCTGGCCCGCCTGGATGAGCTGCTGCCGACCTTCCACAGCGCGGTGATCGCGCATCGCGAAGGCTCGACGGTCTCGCGCACCGTGGACCTGTGGACCAGCCTCGGGCACGTGGTCCTCGCCTCCGACGACGCGGCAGCCATCGAGGCCGACGAGCAGCTGATCAGGAAAATCGAGTCCGAACTCAGCGTCGAGCCGTCATCATCGACGGCATGAGCGGACAGGTCATCGTCCTCACCGGACCACCCGGAGCCGGAAAGACCACCGTGGCCAGGCTGGTCGCCGACGAACTTTCGCCCAGCGTGCACCTGCACACCGACGACTTCTACCGCTACATCCGGCGCGGAGGGATCGAGCCCTACCTGCCGGAGGCCCAGAAGCAGAACGAGGTCGTCGTCGGTGTCTTCGCCACCGCCGCGTTCGGCTATGCGACGGGCGGCTACGACGTGGTCTGCGACGGAGTGCTCGGCCCGTGGTTCCTGGACGCGTTCCGCAAGGGGGACACCGAGATCACAGTGCACTACGTGGTGCTGCGGCCGAACGAGGCGACCACCGTGGCCCGCGCGGTGAGCCGGGGAGAGGGGGAGCTCACGGCGGAGGACCCGGTGCGGGAGATGCACCGGCAGTTCGCCGACCTGGGCGAGCTCGAACGCCACGTGGTGGACTCCAGCGGCCTCGACGCGGACGCCACGGCCACCGAGGTGCTGGACGGCATCGCGCGGGGCGTCTACCGGCTGCCCGCCGAGGAGCCCTGACCGCTCGACGCACCCCGTCTGACCCCCGGTTTTGGGCGCTCACCCCTCCTCCGGTAAGGTCTTCGACGGAGGATTCGCATAGTGGCCTAGTGCGCACGATTGGAAATCGTGTTGGGGTAAAACCCTCGCGGGTTCAAATCCCGCATCCTCCGCTGACGAGGCCCCGGACGCTCACGCGCCGGGGCCTCTCGCGTTGCGCGCTCACCGGCCGCCGAGCGCGTCAGACCCCCTGGCGTTGTGCAGCACCATGAGCAGCGCCTCGGTGACGTTGATCAGCGTCTCCAGCACCGCCGCGTTGTCCACGGCCGTCGAGGCGGCCTCCTCCGGGAATGAGACCACCTGCGCGGCGGCGAACAACGGCTTTCGAATCTCTGAGTCCGACACAGTGCCATTCTCCCATTTGCCACTATGGCAATACATCGCCCAAGAGGCTCGGACAAGCACGAGTTCTCACTAATGCCATGCGGCGCCGAGCCGCTCACAAGAGAACGACCAAGATGCATTCCCAGCAGCACAGACGGCTCTCACATGGATGCCCGAGCTTCACGGAGCGACGCAGCGACTTTCATTTCACACCAGCTTGCCGAAACGCGCGGAACACCTGGTGCTCCGCGACGGAGAACTGGGTGCACCAGGCCGTGCGCCAGCCGGTTCCGAACGGTGAATGGTGGGATACGCAAATGCAGACCGGTTTGTGACGCCGTCAGCAGCGGATCCGCATCCAGCACCGCCTCCCTCGTCATCCCGTCGCGGTCAAGCACCAGGCTCCCATCGCAGAAGCCGTTGCCGACACAGCAATGCGTCACCCGATGTGCTGGCTCAGTGCACAGGATTGCCGTGTGCGGGTCCGGCAAGCACCGGACCCGCACACGGGACGTCAGCCGAGCAGGCCGTACAGCAGGTGCTCCAGGTCGTCGAGCCAGTCGATGCCGGTGCGCGGCAGGAAGCGCACCACCTGCGGGTCGTGGTCGCTGGCCTGGTCGTGGAACTCGGCGTTGATGTGCACCACGTCGAGGTTGGTCCGCTTCAGCAGCTTGCTGCCGACCAGGATGTGGTCCAGCGTCTGCGAGTTGCCCTCGTAGACGTAGCTGTAGCGCTCCCCAACCGGCAGCCGGTCCATCGGCGCGGCGAGCGCGTTCGGGTCGATCAGGGTCTGCACAGCCGGGGAGAACACGTAGTCGTTGAGGTCGCCGAGGACCACCAAGTTGGCGTTGCGGTCGGTCTTCATCAGGCTGTCGACGAACCCGCGCACGAGTTTGGCCTGGGCGACCCGCTGGACCTCGCTGGAGCGCACGGGCGGCTGGATGCGGCCGTGCAGCGGCTGGTCGCCGCCCTTGGAGTTGAAGTGGTTGGCCACCACGAAGACGCTGCGCTGGAGCGGCCCGTCGGCCGGGAAGCGGAACTCGCCGACGAGCGGCTTGCGGCTGGCCTGCCACGCGGGGTCGGTCGGAGCGACGCGGCCCGGGGAGACGCTCAGCTTGGCGCGGCCCCGCTCCCGCTCGACCTTGACCGGGGTGACCGCGTCGCCGCCCGGTCGGTCCACAAAGGACACTCGGAGCGGGTTGAACAGGAAGGCGACCCGGATGTTGCCGCCCGGCTGACCGCCGTCGGCGTCGTCGATCGGGTTGATCTGGCGCCACTCGTAGCGGGGACCACCGGCGGCTGCGACCGCGTCGGTGAAGCGGCGCAGGGTCTGTTCGGCGGAGACGACCGCGTCGTTGGTGGGCCCGTTGTCGTCCTGGATCTCTTCCAGGGCAACGATGTCCGGGGCGGCCAGGTTGCGTACGACGCCCGTGGCGAGGCGGTCGAACTTGGCCTGGGCATCCTTTGTGGACAGATTCTCCACGTTGTAGGTCGCGGTGGCCAGCTCGTGGGTGCGCTGCTTGCGCGTGGTCTCCGGGGCGAGCGGACCGGCGACGTGCTTGCCGAGGGTGCTCGCCTGGAGCACGTAGCCGCCGAAGCGGCTGTAGTCCAGCGGCCCTTCGGTCGTGCCGGTCAGCTGGTCGCCGACGTTGGCGATCGGGAACGGGCGCTCCGCGAAGGGGATCAGCGACTCGATCTTGACCCGCCCGGTGTTGGCGTCCACGTAGGACTGGTAGTTCGAGCCGCCGCGCGGGGTGCGGTTCTGGTCGGGCTTGCTGGTCACCCACAGCGCGTTGAAACCGTCGGTCGGGCCGACCACCCGCGCGTCGTCGAGCCGCAGTCGCATGCCCTCGCGGGACTCGTAGAAGTCGAGCGCGTACTTGGCGGGCTCCAGGTCGAGCGACTCGATGTTGCCGCCCGGGCTCGGCGCGAGCGCGACGGGCACGGTGTCGGGCTTGAGCACCTCGGCCGCGGGGAGGGCGTTGCCAGCGGACCGCACCGTCCACCGCGCACCGGTCAGCTGGGTGATCGACTGGTTCGCGGTGGTCGCGACGGTCTCTCCGCTGGCCAGCGGGTAGAACTCCGCGACATTGCCCGCGACGAGGACCGAGTCGCCCACCTTGACGTCGGGGGTGGTGGTGCCGGTGAAGACGAACAGGCCCTCACTGGTGCGCGGGTCGGCGTCCGGCTCGGGGTCCTGGAACCAGAAGCCGCGCGAGGAGCCGAAGGTCCTGACGGCGGTGACCACGCCGGGCACGTCCGCGACCTGCTTGCCGACGAACGGGGACAGCCGCGTGGTGCCCTGGATCTGGTGGATGCGGGCCTTCTCCGGCGCGGGGCCGGGCTCGCCACCGCCGGGACGCTCGCCCTTGCTGTTCTCCGGAGTCGGCTCACCCGCCACGAAGTCAGCCGAGTTGTCGTCGTTGTCGACCGGCGTGGCCTTGCGCGCGACCGAGGTGGTGTTGCTCGCGGCGGGGGCCGGGGAACCCTCGCGGACCACGGCGGAGCCGAAACCGACCAGGTCACGGATGACGGGGACGGCGGCGCAGTCCGCCGCGGTGAGACAGGTCAGGGCCTGGTCGCTCCGGACGAGCGCGACGGTGCCCCCGGTGCCGGACAGGTTGGTCGAGCCGGTCGCGTCCGGGGTCGGCAGGGCCACCGTGCCGCCGCTGCCCTTGGCCTGCGCGACCAGGTAGCGCTTGCCCGCGGCGATGCTCCCGGCGAGCTTGGTGACCTGCCACTTGCTGGTCGGCGACGGTGAGGCGGGCAGGTACTGCACGCTCCAGCCGTCGAGGGAGACGGCCGTCGGGCTGGTCAGCTCGACGAAGTCCGTGGTCAGCGCGGCTCCGGAGTTGCCACCGCCGCCGTAGACCTCGGCGATGACCGCATCGGTCGAGGGAGCCGCGGTCGCGGCGGGGGCGAGCGCTACCAGCAGGGTTGTGCCGGCCAGCGCCGACAGGGTGGTTCGGCGGCGGTGCAGGGTCACGCGTCCTCCCGTGCAGGTGTTCGGGAGGTGGAATCTTTCCCCGGGCGGGTGAACTTTCCCAGACCTGTATGCAACGACTTGCCACCAGTTCAAAACCGATTGCGTGGTGGCCGAAGCTGGAAGAGTGATGACCACGCTGCGCTCGCGCTACCCCCAGCACACGTGGGAGCCGGTCACCATCGGCTGTTCCGGTGCCGGTGTCTGGCGCCTGACGGGTTCGCCCGCCTACTACCTGAAGACCGTCGAGAACAGCACGGAGCTGGCCGAGGAGGCGGAACGACTCCACTGGCTCCGGGCCCAGGGCCTGCCCGCGCCCGAGGTGGTCGAGCTCGGCGGGGACGAGCGGTCGAGCTGGATGGTGACCACGGCGGTGCCCGGACGCTCACTCGCCGAGCTCGGCGGTGACGACCGGATCTGGGGCTTCCGCGAGATCGACGCGCTGGCCGCGATCACCCGTGAGCTGCACGCGCTCCCGGTGGCGGACTGCCCGTTCGACCGCACTCTCGACGTGGTCGTCCCGCAGGCTCTGCGCAACGCCGAGGCCGGGCTGGTCGACGAGACCGACTTCGACGAGCACCGGCTCGGTCGCACCGCGATGGAGCTGTTCGAGGAACTTGAGGCAACCCGCCCCGCCCACGAGGACCTCGTGGTCTGCCACGGCGATCTGTGCACGCCCAACGTGCTGCTCGATCCCGAGACGTTCGCGGTGACCGGGCTGATCGACGTGGGGCGGCTCGGGGTCGCGGATCGCTACAACGACCTCGCGCTCACCGCGCGCAGCCTCGGCCCGACGAGCGCCCAGCGGTTCTTCGACAGCTACGGCGAGGTCCCGGTCCCTGAACGCCTCGCCTTCTACCAACTGCTGGACGAGTTCTTCTGACGCGACGGTCCCGAGGACACGAAACGCGGGCGGTGAGGCTGCCGCTCGACCCCGCCCTGGCGGAGGATCGAGACCACAACGAGAAAGCGCCCGGTGTGCCAGTTCAGGCACCCGGGCGCTTTCTTCGTAGCTGGCGGTAGCGGTGGGATTTGAACCCACGGAGGGCGTGAACCCTCACACGCTTTCGAGGCGTGCTCCTTCGGCCGCTCGGACACGCTACCGCGGGACAGCCTACCCGAGGCCTCAGCCGAGTTTTCACGCAGCCCCTCGATCAGGGTTTTCCCTGTTCAGCGACCTGATCGGCACGAACGGCCCGCATCGCGCGCTCCGGCAGGCACGGCGGCACCGCCACCTCCTGGGCGATCACCTGCTCCAGGACCGCGCGCACACCGCGCCATAGCTCGGCCGGTGTCACCCCAGCCACCAGCGCCCTCCCACGGCACACACGTCGGCCCGCCCACCGAGAACGGGGACGGGCCGACGAGAATTCGTGAGCCGCGGATCAGGCGCTCACTCGGTCACTTGTCACCGGAAAGCTTGTCCTTGGCGTCCTGAACCACACCGGCCGCCTTGTCCTTGAGGTCGTGACCGGCTTCCTTCATCTCGCCGGAAAGCTGGTCGCGCTTGCCCGCGTTTTCCAGCTCCTCGTTTCCGGTGAGCTTGCCAAGACCCTCCTTGGCCTGACCGACGAGCTGCTCAGCCTTGTCCTTGGCCTTGTCGAAAACGCTCATCGCCGCTTTCTCCCTCTCGTGCGTTCGGGCGGGTCAACAGCAGAGATGCCCCGCTTGTCGAAAACATCACGGCGCCGTGAGACAGATCACTCATTACGGTGAGAGAGGGTGGCGAAGAACGCGTTCATCAGCTCCGCGCATTCGGCCTCCAAAACACCGCCGACCACCTCGGGGCGGTGAGTGGACCTGCGATCGCGGAGCACGTCCCACAGCGATCCGGCGGCCCCGGTCTTCGGCTCCCACGCCCCGAAGACGACCCGGCCGATCCGGGCGAGCACCAGTGCGCCCGCGCACATCGTGCAGGGCTCGACGGTCACCGCCAGGGTGCAGCCCTCCAGCCGCCAGCCGTCGCCGTATCGGGCCGCGGCGGCGCGCAGCGCGAGGATCTCGGCGTGCGCCGTCGGGTCGCCGAGCGCTTCGCGGGCATTGCACGCGCGGGCCAGCTCGGTGCCGTCCGGGGCGAGGACCACCGCGCCGATCGGCACGTCACCGGTGTCCGGCGCGGTGCGGGCCGCGTCGAGGGCGGCGCGCATCAGCGCCCGGTCGGCCGGGAGGACGAACGGTCTCATGCGCTCAGGTCAGCAGAGGCTCTGCGACCTTGTCGAACTCGTCGACGAAACCGCAGCGCTGGGCGATCATGCGCAGCTGCTCGTCGGGGTAGAGCTCGATCTCACCGACGATCAGGCGCAGCTCCGGCTCGGGCATGCCGACGTCGCTGAGCAGCCCGACGTCGCCCTCCGGCCAGATCTCCTCGTCGTCGGGGTCGGGCGGGTCGACCCGGAGCAGGTCGAGCACGTCCGCCGCCACGTCGTAGTCCAGCGCCGCTCCCGCGTCGGAGAGCAGCAGGTCAACTCCGCCCGGGGTCGGGCGGACAACAACAAAGAACTCGTCGTCGACATCGAGCAGGCCGAAGACCGCGCCGGTGGACCGCAGCCCGCGCAGCTCGGTGATCGCCTTGTCGAGATCGGTGAGCACCGAGCTGTCCATGGGGCTGCACCGCCACCTGCCGTCCTCGCGGACGACGGCGACCGCAATTCCCCCGATCGGTTCCTGCACCGTCATGGCAACACGTTATGCGCATCCGGGCCGCCCCGAAAGCCGAAAGCGCGTCCGGAGACCTGCGAATTCCCGATACGGGCCACCTGGGGCGGGCCGGCACCGCCCGGGAGGCGCGCTGAGAGCGACGACTCACGTGATCGGGTGAAGGTTCGACCCGATCACCTGCTGACGGAACGGGCGGGCTACGGGCAGGATGTGCGGGGTGCGTTCGGTGTGTGTGATCGGGTTGGGTCTGATCGGCGGGTCGGTGCTGCGGGCAGCTGCCGCCGCCGGTTACCAGGTGTTCGGCACGGCGGCCTCCGCCGGTGACCGGGCCGCGGCGGAGGCCGACGGCTTCACCGTGGTGTCCACGGTGGACGAGGCGGTGATCCACGCCGCCGAACGGGACTCGCTGATCGTGCTCGCCGTGCCGCTGACCGCGGCTCCGGACGTGCTGACGATCATCAACCGGTTCGCGGCGAAGACCCGGCTGACCGACGTGGTCAGCGTGAAGGGCCCGATCGCGGAGGCGGTCCGGCGCTACGCGCCCGAGGCCCGCTACGTCGGCGGGCACCCCATGGCGGGCAAGGCGGAGTCCGGCTGGGCCGCGGGCGACGCCAAGCTCTTCGAGGGCGCGGCCTGGGTGGTCGCCGCCGACGAGGGCACCGACCCGATCGTCTGGGCCGAGGTGGCCACGCTCGCGCTGGAGTGCGGCGCGTACGTGGTCCCGGCGGGCGAGGGCGACCACGACGCCGCGGTCGCGCGGATCTCGCACCTGCCGCACGTGCTGGCCGCCGTGCTCGCCGCGGTCGGCGCCGACGGTGGGCCGATGGCGATGGCGCTGGCCGCCGGGTCCTTCGCGGACGGCACCCGCGTCGCGGGCAGCGATCCCGCGTTGGTCAGGGCGATGTGCGAGGGCAACCGGGACGCGCTGCTGGACGCGGTGGACGACGCGCTCGGCAGGCTCGGCGCGGCGCGCGGCTCGCTGGCCTCGACCGGCTCGCTCGGCGCGACGCTGGAGTCCGGGTACAAGGCGCGGCGGGCCTGGGAGGCCGGTCGCGAGCAGTCGCCAGAGCCGCTGACCAGCGTCGAGCTGACCGCGCCCGAGGCCATGGAGCTGCTGCGCAGCCTCGGCATCCTCGGCGGGCGGATCACGTCGCTGGACGGCATGACCGCGATCGGCGAGTACGCCGACTGGCCGATCTGAAGATCGGAGCGGGTTGCGGCTCGGCAACTAGTCGTGACCGCTGTCACGCGCCGGGACTAGCGTGGCCGGGTGGAACGTCGGCGTCTCGCGATCCTGCTCGGAGCAGTGGTGGTACTCGTCGGGGCCGTCGCGGTGCTGCGCGCGACCGGCGACGGCCCGGACCCGGTCCGGCAGGGCTCGCGCGGCACGGAACCGAGGCACCTGGAGCGCTTCTCGACCTCGGGCGTGATCCTGCCGAACCCGTCGGGGCCACCGGCGCCCGTCTCCGTGCTCTCCGTCGAGTCCGGTCCGCGCCAGCTCCTGGTGCGCTGGGGCAGCTCGCTCGCCGACGGTGTGGAACCGGCGGGGGCGGCGGGCTACGAGGTGCGGTGGGGCAAGGGCCGCGAGCTGGAGCACACCCGGCTGGTGTCGCGGTCCCTGGTGCAGCTCGGCGGCCTTGAGAACGGTGCTGAGTACCGCGTCGAGGTGCGCTCGGTGGACTCCTTCGGCCAGCGCTCGGCGGCGGTGGGCGGCACCGGCCGCCCCGAGCCCTACGTGCTGCGCGAGCCGTGGAGCTACGTCGAGGAGTTCGACGACGCCAGGACCATCGCGGAGAACTGGCGGCTGTCGCAGCGGGGCTCCTGCGGTACCGCGCTGCCGGGTGAGGGCGAGGACGCCGGGCGGCTGGTGATCACCGGAAACTGCGGCAGCGAACCGGCGGTGCTGCGGCCCCGCACGCCGTTCCGGCTCGCGCAGACCCCGCAGGCCAACGGCGAGCTGGGGCGCGCGGTGGTGGAGACCGACGGCTCCGGCACCGCGCAGCAGTTCACCATCGACCTCGTGCCCGGACCGGTGGACCTGGTGCTGGGCAACGTCAAGGAGGTCGAGGGTTCGACCCGGCCGACCGCCGCCCAGGAGGACCAGTCGCTGCCGCCGGGGACCGTGCGGCTGCGCGCGACCTCCTTCAGCCACAGCGGCGCTGCCCAGCTGCTGGTGCCGCCGGGGACGCCGAGGTCCTCGGCGGTGATCGACCCGAGGTCCGTGCCCGCGGCCCTGCCGCCGATGCCGATCTCGGTGCGACAGCGCTGGGAGGTCGTCGTCTACACCGATCGCGTGGAAGTGTTGCGGGACAAGCAACCCGTGGCCGCGGCGAACATCGTGGTCGGTTGGCGCGAGGCCACGATGCTGCTCGGCTTCACCGGCAGGGGCACCGGCCAGACCCGCAGCGCGGTGGACCTCGTCGGCTTCCTCGGCGCGCCGACCACCACACCGCCCGCGGTGACGCCACCGAGGCTGAACTGGTCGCAGGGCAGCCCGTCGGCGTCGGTGGAACGGCCGGCGGGAGCGCGTCAGCTGACCGAGTTCTCCGGCGGGCAGCTGCGGCTCGGCCTGCTCTCCCGGGGCACCGTGCGGCTGGACAAGCTCACCGTGCGGGTCGGCGGTCTCCGGTTGCCGGTGCGGATGGCCGTTCCCGGCACGGAGATCATCCCCGGCGCGGGCTTCCCGGTGGTCGTTGACCTGCCCAAGGAGGCGCTCGCGGTCGTCGGCGAGCAGAACACGCTGAACGTGGTGGTGGAGAACGACGGGCCGCTGGAGATCGTGCAGGCCGGGATCGAGGTCGTGCCGGAGCCGGGAGCTCGGGTCGCACCGCCGACGCCCCCGCCCAGCCGCCCGGTGACCCGTCGCAACAAGCCGGTGGTCGCCGAACCGCGCGCGGAGCTGCTGGACGCCGCGGCGAAGCCGCTCACGCCAGGCAAGACCCTGACACGGGGGCGGGTGGTGCTGGAGGTCGAGCTGGACGGCCCGGTCGCGCAGATCGTCGCCGGGGAGTTGGCCCCGCTCGCCGGGCTGGAGGTGCTCGTGGACAACGAGCGCGTCGCGCGGCTGCCGACGACCGCGCAGGGACCGGGCGTCGCGGGCCGCTGGCGGTTCGGGCTGAGCACCGGGGAGCTGCCGTTCGGCCCGCACACCATCGAGGTGCGGGCCATCGGGGTGAATCCGGAAACCCCACCAGCGCAGGCGTTCGTGTCCTTCCTGCTCGGGCCCGCGTAGCCCGCTGGAACAGGGCAGCATGGGGTTCATGCCCGCGCTCATCCTGGACGCAGCACGCACTCCGTTCGGCCGTTACCGAGGTGGCCTCTCCAGCGTCCGGGTGGACGACCTCGCCGCCCTGCCGATCGTGGAGCTGCTGAAGCGGCACTGCGCGACCCTGGACCCGACCCGGATCGACGACGTGGTCTACGGCAACACCAACGGAGCGGGCGAGGAGAACCGCAACGTCGGAAGGATGGCGGCGCTGCTGGCCGGGCTGCCGGTCACGGTGCCGGGCAGCACGGTCAACCGGCTGTGCGGCTCGGGCGGCGAGGCCGTCGCGCAGGCGGGGCGCGCGATCGCGGCGGGCGACGCGGAGCTGGTCGTCGCCGGCGGCGTGGAGGGCATGAGCCGCGCGCCGTTCGTGATGCCCCGGCCGGAGCGCGCGATGCCGGACCGGATGGAGCTGGTCACGACGCTGGGCTGGCGGCTGGTGAACCGGCGGATGCGTCCGGAGTGGACAGTGCCGATGGGGCTGGGCGCGGAGCGGGTCGCGGTGCGGCTGGGCATCGACCGGGCGGAGATGGACCACTTCGCGCTCCGCTCGCACCGCAGAGCCGCGGCGGCCTGGGACGCGGGCGTGCACGACGGCTTCGTGTTCCCGGTGCTGGCTCCGGACTCGTCCCATCCGCTGCGCCGCGACGAGTCGGTGCGCCACGAGACGAGTGCGCAGAAGCTGGCAGCCCTGAGCTCGGCGTTCTCCACGGACGGGCCGGTGACGGCGGGCAACTCCTCCCCGTTCAGCGACGGCGCGGTGGCGCTGCTGCTCGGCTCGGAGCGCACGGCGGCGGAGCTCGCGATCGAGCCGCTCGGGGAGGTCGTCGGCAGCGCGGTGGTCGCCTGCGAACCGCAGTGCTTCCCGCTCGCGGCGGTCTCGGCGGTGCGGAAGCTCCTGACCAGGATGGTCGTGCGCGCCGAGGACGTGGCGCTGTGGGAGATCAACGAGGCGTTCGCGGCGGTGGTGCTGTCGGTGCTGCGCCACCTGCCGGAGATCGCACCGGAACGGGTCAACGTGCACGGCGGGGCGATCGCCTACGGACACCCGCTCGGCGCCTCGATGCCCCGGGTGATCGCGGATCTCTGCCGCCACCTCAGAGCCCGCGGCGGCGGCACCGGCATCGCGGTCACCAGCATCGCGGTCGGCCAGGCACAAGCCGTCGCCATCCGAGCCTGATCCCGAGGTCCGATCGCCGCGAGAACCCGGGGCGGGGCGCGGGCAGGCTCAGGGAATGCTGAAGGTGTTGAAAGGGATGTACGCAGCCGAGTCCAGGTACCTCGCCGCGGGCGGACCAGGAAAGGCGAGCTTCGCGGAGCTGGCGCCGTTCTTCGCCGAGGACGTCGTGTTGCACCAGGCCGACGCGCTGCCCTACGGCGGGCTCTGGCGCGGGCACGACGGCATGGAGCGGTTCTTCGTCGCGATGAGCAAGACGTGGGAGTCCTTCGAGATGGTGCGGCAGGAGTTCCTGGCGACCGAGGGACCGCTCGTGGTGCTGACCGACGTGCACGCGCACGCTCGCGCGACGGCCAAGGAGATCGACTTCCGCATCCTGCAGACGATCACCGTCACCGGCGGACGCATCAGCGAGGTGCGCCCGTTCTACTGGGACACCGCCGCGATCGCCGCGGTGACCGGCTAGCGCCTGTCCGCCAAGTCGTCCCGATGCCCCGAGGCCGCGCCGCCCCGGTGCACTCGTGGGTTGGCTGGCGTGGTCAGGGTTTCGCGTTTTGTCACCTTAATGCGCAAAAGAGCGCTCTCATTTCGCATCGAGGTGACAAAACGCGATTTGGGGGTATGCGAGTGCGGGCGGCCGGGATGGTGAGGTGGTGTCACCACGTGCGGGACACGACCTAGATTTGGCGGGCGATCTCGGGGTAGTCGACCACGATGCCGTCCGGGTCGACGGTGATGTCGGAGCTGAAGCCCTCGGAGGAGTAGTTGACCACCGAGGTGCTCTCCCCGACCGAGACCGTGCGGTAGCTCTGCCTTTTGATCTCCACCGTGAGGTCCGGCAGGCTCACGTAGGCGATCGGCAGGTCGTGCTCACCGGCCTCGCGGTGCAGGTTGAGCCGCCGCACCGGCAGGGTGTTGAACAGCACGCAGTGCTGCACGTCCACCTCGGCCGCGCCGTCGAACTGGGTGCGCTGGGCGCCCTGGCCCCGGTCCATCAGCCAGAAGCCGTCGTCGGAGCGGCTGAAGGAGAGCTGCCGCTCGACCTCGGCGGTGATGCTGTGCAGGAAGACCCGCTTCACCACGCCGTTCTCGCCGACCGTCACGTCGTAGGTGGCGTTGAACGCCTCGGTCTCGCGGGTGCGAGGGGCGATCATCCGGCCCGCGGCGCGCAGCCTGCGGTTGTCGGAGAGCAGCAGCCGCGCCGACTCCAGGCGCGGGGCGCCGACGCCCTGCCAGGTCAGCAGCAGCGGGCGGCGCTGGCCGGGGGTGGCCGCGGTGACGCGGTCGGTGTTGGGCACGCTCATTCCTTGTTCGGGATGAGGTCTTTGACCTTCTGCACGGCGGTGTCGATCTGTTCGTCGTGTCCCTCGAACTTCGTCTTCGCGAAGTCGCCGAGGGAGTCCGCCGCCGACTCCAGCTTGTCGGAGTGCTCCTCGGCCAGCCCCTGGGCCTTCTTCAGGAGTTCGTCGAAGTTCACTGGCGCTCCTCGTGCTCACCGCGTTCCGGCCCGGCCGGATCACGAACAATGTGAGCCGAGCACCAGCCACGCAGCGTACTCGACTTCACCCGTGCGTTCCTACCGTCGCCCCGACAAGCCCGCATGCCCGTGGCGGTGAGTCACCAAGAGCCACGAGCCAGCCGGGCACAAGATCACGCTACCGCCGTTGTGGCCCCGGCCGGTAGCCGCGTGCGACCATGTCTTGCCGCCGCCTGGAGCGCGGCCCCGCAGGGGTCGCTACCAGGAGGTCCCCGCCAATGTCGCGATTGTTTCGCGCCCTCGTGCCGTTGTCGCTGCTCGCGGCGACGGTCACCGCAACACCGGCCGCCTCGGCGGCGGTCGCGGGCTCGGTGGCTCCCGAGTTCACCGTGACCACCACGGCGAGCACCGTGGCCTCGCGCACCGACCGCAGGCCGATGGCCGGAGCGGTGCACGACCCGGTGTCCGGCTCCACCTACATCACCTGGTCGGGCCAGCACGCCGACAACTACGTGCAGGCCTACGACCACCGGCGCGGCACGTGGAGCCCGCCGCGGAAGATCGCCGCGGGTGAGTCGGACCCGCACAACTACCCGACGATGCTGCTCGCCGACGACGGTCACGTGCTGGTCTTCCAGGGCATGCACAACAAGGCGCTGGTGATGACCCGCTCCGCCCGTCCGCACTCGGCGGAGGGCGAGTGGACGCAGACGGAGATCTCCCAGGGCAAGGCGGCGAGCTACCCGATGCCGTTCAAGACCGCCAACGGCGACATCTACGTGTTCTTCCGCGAGACCACCCAGGAGCTCGACCCGTCGGTGCCCACCGACACGCGCCCGATGCGCTACGTGGTCTCCACCGACGACGGGCGCACCTGGCGCAACTCCGAGCAGCTCACCGGCAAGCCGTTCGCAATCGGTTCGACGGGCCGCGCGGACAACATGAACGAGATCTATATCGGCCAGATGCGCTACGAGCGGGTCGGCGGCCGGGAACGGGTGCACCTCGTCTACACGCTGGCCGGTGGCGGTCCGGAAGGCCACAAGCACGACCGCTACCACCGCAACATGTACTACGCGTGGTTCGACCCGGCCGACCGGACGTTCCACTCCGCGGGCGGGCGGGATCTCGGCACGCAGATCGACGACGCCGACCAGGAGCAGCACCTCAAGATCGCCGACACCCCGTTGGTGCTGCCGGGTGGGATGAAGACCCCGGACTACATCCAGCTGGTCGGCGTGACGGGTGCCAGGCCGTTCGTGCTGTGGTTCACCGGCGACGACAACAAGGTGCTGCACGACTTCGCGTCGGTGTGGACCGGGACCCGCTGGCGGACGACGGAGGTGGCCACCGGGCTGCGGGTGCGCGAGGCGGAGCGGGTGGACGCGTCGACCTGGCGGGTCTACGCCACGCGGGACGGCAAACCGGACATCGAGACCCACCTGCTCTCCGACGGGGAGCGCTGGCGGGCGGAGACGGTGATCCCCACCGCGAAGCCGGTCCAGCGAGTCGAGCTGGTGACCGGGTTCCGCGATCCCGCGAGGATCATCGCCACCGGGGCCTCCAGTGACCGCGACGTGAAGGTGGCCGACGGCGACATCTACGTGGCGGGGCTCAGGCCTTGCAGGCTTCAGCTACCAGTGCTGGGCTGCCTCTCCCGCTGACCCGTTCCTCCTTGAAGACGCGAAGCGGGGCCGTGTCCACAGTGGACACGGCCCCGCCTCAGCGCGCTGGGTCAGGCGTTACGCCTTCTTGCGCTTGCGCTGCAGCACCAGTGCGGTGGCGCCACCGGCGACGAGCAGACCGCCGAGGATCGACGGGAACAGGATCGACGCGCCGGTGTTGGCCAGGTTGTCGGTGTTGGTGTCCACGACCGGCGCGGGGCTGGTCGTGACCGGGGCCGTGGTGGGCGCCGGGGTGGTGCTCGGGGCGGGCGTGGTGGTCGGCGCGGGCGTGGTGGTGGTGACCGGA
Source organism: Allokutzneria oryzae (assembly GCF_042429765.1). Classification (NCBI taxonomy): domain Bacteria; kingdom Bacillati; phylum Actinomycetota; class Actinomycetes; order Pseudonocardiales; family Pseudonocardiaceae; genus Allokutzneria; species Allokutzneria oryzae. The sequence continues at coordinate 305,694 of NZ_JBHLZU010000018.1, forward strand.
GCGGCCGTCCACTCCGCCTTGGCCTTCGCCTTGACCTTGGTGTTCTCCGCCTGCGCCAGGATCAGCGTCTGGGTGCGGGTGCCGTCACCGACGAACAGGCGGCCCTTCTGCAGGGTGGCCTTGGCGTTGAAGTCGATGGTGGCCTTGCCCGCCTTGGCGTCGGCCGGGACCGAGACGAACAGCTCGCTGCCGTCCTTGGCACCGTCCACGACGGCGCCCTTGGCGTCGACGAGCTTGGCGCCCTCGGCGCCCTTGAGCTCGACGTTGACCTTGTCGGCGGTGGTGTTGACCTTGAACGGGCCGATCGGCTTGCCCGCGACGCCGGACTTCTCGGCGGGCTCGACCTTCAGCGCGGGCGCGGGCTGGTTCTTCATGCCCACGTTCTTCGGACCGGTCAGGTACTTGTAGAGCGCGACGACGTCGGCCGGGTTGTCGCCCGCCTTGTCGCTGAGCGCGATGTTGTTGCTGAAGTGCCAGATCGCGGCCTGGGTGCCGGAGATGGCCTCGCGCTCGTCCAGCGTGCCACTGCCCGCGGCCTTGGCCAGGGCGACGAGGTCCTTCTCCGCCGGGTAGGAGTGGTGCAGGATCCAGTTGACCTTCTCCGGCTGCGACTTGAAGCTCTTCGAGCCGTCGGGGTACTTCTCCCACGGCGACTCGACCAGCGGCGCGCCGTTGACGTTGTTGACGGTCAGCTCGACGCAGTAGGTCTTGACCTTGGTGCCGTCCTCGAGCTGGACGCCGAGCAGCTTGGCGTGCCACGAGGAGCCGTCGGTGAGCTTCACGTGCAGGCCGTCGACGTTGGCCGAGTGGTCGACCTTGGCCTTGGCGGCCTCGGCGAACGCCGGACCCGCGACGGCCAGGGTGATCGCCGCCGTGCTGAGCAGCACTGCGCCGAGACGCGCGGAACGCAACCCGGATGCCATAACTCTCCTTCCCGCTCGGGATCGCTCCCGGAAACGGGCCATAAAGGGCTGGAATTGTTGAGGTGGACGCGCACAGTCGCTCAACGTCGAGCCGGTTAGCCCGTTCGGGCTAGTTCCTCGGCGAGAAATCTCAGGTTCGCGGAACGACGCGCAGAACAATACTCGTTCGTGTCAACGCCAGAACGCGGGGGTGCCCCTTAGCGGGAAAACGATCTTCACGCTGGGTAACGCCCGACAAAAGCCCTGGACAGCGTTACCGAAATGAGTCCGAACGGGCGAAGACACGCATTGTGTGTAACGCGGCGGAAAACGCTTCGCGCCCGTTTCCGAATCCTCAAGGCACGTCGACCATAACGGGCGGCGCGACCTGTGGCGCACGGCACGTTGACCTTGACATCGGTGTCAAACTTTAGCGTCGAAGCCATGACAGCCACCGTGGAACCGTTGCCGCTCAACGGAAAGCTCACCGGTAAGACCGCCATCGTCACCGCGGCCTCGCGCGGGATCGGCCGGGCCATCGCGCTCCGCCTCGCCGCGGACGGGGCGCGGGTGGCGGTGAACTGGCACCGCAACGCCGAGGCGGCCGAGGAGGTCGTCGCCGCGATCACCGGGGCCGGCGGCACCGCCATCGAGGTCCAGGCCGACATCGGCGTGCCCGCCGACGTGGACCGGTTGTTCGCGGTGACGCTGCGGGAGTTCGGCGGGCTGGACATCCTGGTCAACAACGCGGCGGTGATCGCGACCCCGAGCCCGCTCGCCGAGGTGACCGACGCCGACATCGACCGCTCCGTCGCGGTCAACTTCAAGGGCACGTTCCTGGCGCTGCGGCACGCGGCGCGGGAGCTGCGCGACGGCGGGCGGATCATCAACATCTCCACCGGCTACACCCGCTACCCCAGTCCCTTCGTCGGCGTGTACGCGGGGACGAAGGCCGCCGTGGAGCAGTTCGCGATCTCGGCGGCGAAGGAGCTGGGGCCGCGCGGGATCACGGTGAACTCGGTGCTGCCGGGGATCACCGACACCGACGGCATCACCGACGACGTGCGGGCCAACCTGGACGAGTTCATCGGGATGACGCCGCTGGGCAGGCTGGGACAGCCGCAGGACATCGCCGACATCGTGGCGTTCCTGGCCGGCGACGACGCGCGCTGGGTGACCGGGCAGTCCATCGTCGCGGCGGGCGGCCTGGTGTGAGACGAAAGCGGGCCGTCCCGGTCTCCCCGGGGCGGCCCGCGCGCGGTGCCGGGTCAGCGGACGTACCGGGCGATCCAGCTCAGGTGGGCGCTCACGTCGGCGTAGAGCGCGGTCGAGTCGTCGCAGTCGTCCCTGCCATTGGACGTGCCGAACCTGTCAGCCGAACCGAGCACGGTCCACCTGCCGTCGACCTTGCCGATCAGCGGGCTGCCGGAGTCGGCGAAGCAGATGGCTCCGGCCTTCTCCGGGGTCTGAACGCACAGCTCGGCCCCGGCGGTGGACAGCCGGGCACAGGTCTTCCCCGCCACGACCGTCTCCTCCAGCTGCTTGAGCTCGCGCGGCGGGGTGAGGCAGTTCTTCTCGGTGTCCTTGGCGCACGTCCTGCCCCACCCGATCGCGCGAGCGGGCGTGCCCGGGCCCGGAGTGCGCGCCGGAAGCGCGACCGGGCGCACCGAGACCGGCTCGGCCAGCTCCACGAGCGCGATGTCGTTGCCCTCGCCCGGCCCCGCTGGGCGGTAGTCCGGGTGGACCACGACCCGCTTCGCCTTGGCGACCTCACCACCGCTGTCGGTGCGGTTGGAGCCGACGCGGACGGCGAACTCCTCGATCGGCATCTCCGCCTCACCGACCGAGTCGACGCAGTGGGCGGCCGTCAGCACCCACGCCGGTGCGATCACCGCGCCACCGCAGTAGTGGTTGGGCTTCCACGGCATGACCGGGTGCTGCAACGACGCCATGAACGGGTAGTTCTCGTCGGCCTTCTTGCCACCGACGATCGCTCCGGCGGGAGTCGCGCTCAGCACCGCGGTCGCGGCGACGAGCAGGCCGACCAAGAGGGACTTCTTCCGCACTTCAGGACTCCTTGTTCAGGTGGTGGGCGATCCAGTCGCGATGAGCGCTCACATCGGGTGCGGGGCGAGCGGTGGAGCTCATCGACACCGGGATGCTCAGCCGGACGAGGCCGACGTCCGCGCGCGGCGGAGTGCTCGGCGTGTAGTCGGGATGCGTGATGCGCTCGGCGACACCGACGGTCGCGCTGAGGCCTTCACCGCGCCGGGGACTGATGCGCACGGTCAGCTCCGCCGGGCCGCGGGACTCCAGGCAGCGGGCGGCAGTCACCAGCCACTCCGGCGAGACGATCGTCGCGTCGCACAGGTACGTGCCGGTCTCCGCGCTGCGCAGCGAGGCCACGAACTCCTTGTCACCGCCCAACGCGGGAACGACGACGGCCGTGGCGGCGATCATCAACAGGCACGGCAGAAGGGCCTTCGCCATGGTCGCCTCCTCTCCCTCCGGTGCGCTTACCGGTAAGGCTGGCGAACGGAGCGGGCGGAGTCTGCGGGGGCAACACCGGAATCCACAGGGGTGCTAGCCGGTGTGCGGACTCACCTGCTCACGGGTTGGCGCAGGTCACCAGGGCCCCTAAAGGATGGGTTCGTGAGGAGCGACTTGGCCGCGAGCGGCCGGAGGCGCGAGGCTGGCGCTGTGCTCGGGTACGTGTTTGGCAGGCGGAGCTGGCTCGGCGCACTGCACCTGCTGCTCGCCCCGTGGTGGGCGCTGTTGACCGCGCTCGCCACCGTCGTGGGTCTGGCCGGTGCCCTGATGGGGCTTCCGCTGCTGCTGCTCGGGGTCCCGTTGTTCGTGGTCACCGGTGACCTGCTCATCAGCGCGGCCCGGACGGAAGCTGTGTGGTTCCGCCGGATCTTCGGCGTCGAGATCCGGATCTCCCCGCGCACGGTGCCCAGCGGCGCGTCGATGCTCGGCGACGCGCGAGCGCTGCTCACCGACTCCGGCTTCTGGCTGCTCGCCGCGTACAACCTGGTGCGGCTGCCGCTGGCCTGGCTGACGATGGCGCTGCCGCTGCTCGCGGTGGTCGCCGGGGTCGTGCTGGTCGAGGAACCGGTGCGGCTGGCACTGGCCCCGAACCCCACGCCCGTCTTCGCCTTCCTGCACGGCCCGGAGAAGCTGCTCTCCCTCGGCCCGCTCTGCATCGCGCTGGGGCTGCCGCTGCTGATCGGCGCTCCCCTGCTCTGGCGCGCGCTCGCCAACGTCCACATCGGACTCGCGAAGTTGTTGTTGCGCGGCAGCAAGGTGCACGAGCTCACTGAGCGGGTCGGCGTGCTCGAAGTGAGCAGGGCGGCGACGGTGGACTCGGTCGAGGCGGAGCGCAGGCGCATCGAACGCGACCTGCACGACGGCGCGCAGCAGCGGCTGGTGTCCCTCGCGATGACCCTCGGCCGGGCGCGCAGCAAGAAGGACTCCGACCCGGACGGGGCGAGCGTCCTGCTGGAACAGGCGCACAAGGAGGCCAAGGAGGCCATCACCGAGCTGCGCGACCTGGTCCGCGGCCTGCATCCGCCGGTGCTCGCCGACCGCGGCCTGGACGCCGCGCTGTCCGGGCTGGCCGCGCGGTCCCCGGTCCCGGTGAAGGTGCGCTACGACGTTCCCGACCGTCCACCCAGGACAATCGAGGCCATCGCCTACTTCATGGTGGCCGAGGCGCTGACCAACATCGCCAAGCACGCGGACGCCAGCCGGGTGTCGGTGACGGTGGAGCAGTCCGGCATCGTGCTGCGGATCACCGTGCGGGACAACGGGGTCGGCGGCGCGGTCGCCCGGCCGGGGCACGGGCTGGCCGGGCTGGCCGACCGCGCGAGCGGAGTGGACGGGATCCTGACCGTGGACAGCCCGGAGGGCGGGCCGACCACCCTGACCATGGAGCTGCCATGCGCATCGTGATCGCCGAGGACTCCGCGCTGCTGCGCACCGGACTGAGCCTGCTGCTCACCGAGAACGGGCACGAGGTCGTCGAAGCGGTCGGCGACGCCGAGCAGCTGCTGCGCGCTGTCGCGACGCACCAGCCGGACGTCGCCGTGGTCGATGTGCGGATGCCGCCGACCTTCACCGACGAGGGCCTGCGGGCCGCGCTGCTGATCAGGAGCTCGCAGCGGCCCACCGGTGTGCTGGTGCTCTCGCAGTGGGTCGAGGAGCGCTACGCGGCCGACCTGATCAGCGGCGCGCTCAACGGGGTCGGTTACCTGCTCAAGGACCGGGTCGCCGACGTGTCGGACTTCCTCGACGCGCTGGAGCGGGTCGCGGCGGGCGGGGCGGTCTTCGACCCGGACGTGGTGGCGCAGATCCTGGCGCGCAACCGCCGCCGTGACCCACTCGGCCCGCTCACCCCGCGCGAGCGGGAGGTGCTCCAGCTGATGGCGGAGGGCAGGTCCAACGCGGGGATCGCCACGGCGCTGACCATCACCGAGCGCGCGGTGGAGAAGTACGTCGGCAGCATCCTCGGCAAGCTCGACCTGCCCCCCGCCGGGTCGGACCACCGCAGGGTGCTGGCCGTGCTGCGCTACTTGGAGAGCTGATGTCCGCATTGCTGAGGTGGCGTGAATCCCTTGCCGCGTGGGCGATTCCGCCGGAGATCCGGGCCGAGGAGTCGCCGTGGGTGCTGCCGCGCGAGGTCTTCGTCCGCCGCGCCGACCGGCAGCTCGAACGGCGTGAGGGCGCGTCGCTGCGGCTGGCGGAGGAGGCCATCGGCCCGAGCGGCGGCACGGTGCTGGACATCGGAGCGGCGGCGGGCGCGGCCAGCCTCCCGCTGCGAGGAGCCACCGAGATCACCGCCGTTGACGGCGACGCCGAGCTGCTCGCGGAGTTCTCCCGGCGAGCCGATGGGGCGCGAACCGTGCTCGGTCACTGGCCCGCGGTCGCGGCGAGCTGCACCGTCGCGGACGTCGTCGTGTGCCACCACGTCGCCTACAACGTGCCCGACCTCGCGCCGTTCGTGGCCGCGCTGACCGCGCACGCGAGGCGGCTCGTCGTGCTGGAGACCGCCGAGCGGCACCCGCTGACCGCGTTGAACCCGCTGTGGCGGCACTTCCACGGCGTCGAGCGGCCGAGCGGCCCCACCGCCGATGACCTCGTGGACTGCCTGCGCGAGCTGGGGATCGAGCCGAGGGTCGACCGCTGGCGCCGAGCCCCGGCCGCCGAGCACCCCGACTTCGCCGCGCTCGTCGAGGCCACCAGGCGGCGGCTGTGCCTGCCACCGAGTCGTCTGTCCGAAGTAGACGTTCAGCTGCGCGAGTTCGGGATCGACCCCGCGCTGCCGCCGGACCTCGGTTCCTCAGGCGACGACGTTGTCACCCTGTCGTGGCGGCCACCAGTGATCCACTAGCCTCGGCCATCACCATCGGCAGGCCAGGAGGAAAAGTGACCGGGGTTCTCGACTGGAGCGGGCTGCGCGACGCCTACGGGCACGCGACCGAGGTTCCGGGTCTGCTGGACGCCCTGACCGGCACGGAGGAGGCCGGCCGCCAGTCGGCGATCAACGACCTCTACGGCAGGCTGCTGCACCAGGACACGCTGTCCGAGGCCACTCCGCACGCCGTCCCGCTGCTCGCCGCGCTGATCCCGCGGCCGGACCTGGACGCGGAGATCCGCACGCACCTGACCTTCTTCGTCGCCGGGATCGCCAACACGACCTCGGCGTTCTCCGAGGACGGCACGGAGATCGTGTGCGCCTCCTACGACGAGTCCGGTGCGGAGACCGACATCCCGGAGACGGTGCTCGCCGCACGGGCCGCCGTCGCCGAGGTCGCCCCCGCGCTCTTCGAGCACCTGACGATCGACCGCGACGCCGCGGGCATGGTCGCGCTGGCCACGGTCGCGCCGGAGGCGGTGTCGCCGCTGCTGGTCGAGGAGTTCGCCAAGCTGGCCACCGGTGGCGGTGACCTGGCCGCGGCCGCGTGGATCGCGGTGGCGCTGCTGCGCGGCGAGGAGCTGGACCCGGAGGAGCTGCGCGATCGCGTCTCCGGCAACCCCGACGTGCTGGACATGGTCGAGTGGAACCTCGCTGACGCGCCCATGGAGATCGTGGCGCGCTCCGCCGCCTTCGAGCTGGCGGCCAGCGCGGGCTTCCCGGACACCGACGCCGAGTAGACCGCTCATCGGCCTGCCGCCACCGCGCAGTGGCGGCAGGCCGGGCGGCGGCGGTAGTAGTGCGCGAGCACCGCCGCCGCGAGCAACGGCGCCCACAGCGGGAACGGGAAGACCAGTAGCAACAACGGTCGTGGGTCCGGCCCGGAGAACGCCGTGATCCCGAACGAGACCCCGGCGAAGGCCATCACGGCGGCGATGAGCGAGCCGAAGACCACGGGGAAGGCGAGCGGCACCGGCCGGCCGCGCAGGACGGGCACCCAACGTGGCCAGATCTCGCCCCACCGCTGGATCAGCCCGAGCGTCAGCACACTTCCGCCGATCGCGGCGAACCCCAGCAGCAAGCCCATCAACCGGATCCCCGGCTCGGACGAGACGTCCTCCGGTCCGAGCACCGCGACCGGGGTCAGCCACGTCATCCGCAACAACCCGTACGGCAACGGGCACAGCGCGGCGGCGATGGTCACCACCCGCCCCCAGCGCGCGGCCTCGGCGGGCTCGGTCCACGCGGCTCCCTGCCGCCCGCAAGACCCGCAGCGGTCCTTCCGCGTGCGGAAGGCGACCACGGCCGCCCAGCCCCACGCCAGGCCACCGGCGAGGAAGAACACCATGTACAGCGGTCGCGCCGAGAGCTGGTTCTCCGGCGCCACCCCGGCGTTCACGAGCGCGGAGAACGCTGTGCCGTCGAGGATTCCGCTCCACCACCCGATCAGCCCAATCAGAATCAGCCCGCCGAACACGATCAGCGAGCTCCGGAGGCTGCGCAGCGCCCCGGCGACCAGGGCCACCACCAAGACGATCGGACCGACCAGCGCGACGAGGTAACCAACCAGGATCACCACCTGCATGTCCGGCACGCACAAGCCGAAGAGCACGGCATGGAGACCGCCGAGCCACGGCACGACGGCTCTGCCGATGCCCCTGCGCAACGAGAGCGCGGCGGCGACACCGAGCACCCCGAGCGCGAGCAGGACGATCGCGCCGACCCGCACGTCCACGAAGGCGAGCAGGGAACCACCACCGGGGCGGGAGTCGTTGGCTCCGAACGGATACGCGGTGGTGTCGACGGCCCACCACAACCCGAACGCGGTGGCGAGCAGCGACCAGAACAGGGTGAGCGCGGAGATCCGGGTCAGGGCTCGATCGGTCATGGACCGAGTCTCGGCAGCAGGTCGGGAGCGGACCTCCCTCCGCGGAGGGAACCGCCTGGCCCCGGTGCGGGAAACGCGGGACGGTCCGCACAAGAAAGAAGGGCCGTCCTCGCGGACGACCCTTCTCACTGTCTCAACCAGACGTGCGCTCGACAGGATTCGAACCTGTAACCTCTTGATCCGTAGTCAAGTGCTCTATCCGTTGAGCTACGAGCGCGTGTTCTTCAGTTGTGGCCCGACCGGGGTCGAACCTTGCGGAGGCTCCGGGATTTGAACCCGGGATGGGTGATAAGCCCAAACCGCATTAGCAGTGCGGCGCCATAGACCGGACTAGGCGAAGCCTCCCGGGGCCATCTCTGACCGCCGGGGTAAACCTTACACAGAGCGTCTCCCGCAAAGCAAAACGGGGGTCCCCTAAGCGCGTTTGCCCAGCTCAGCGGGGGTACCGGGGAGCCAGTCGGCTCCCCGGCCACTCCTGCCAGCTACATCTCCTCGCGGTCCGCGTCGACCGTGCCGAATCCCGATCCCGAGCGACTGGTCTCGCCGTAGCCGTCCGGATCCGGGGTGTGCCCACAGAGGTCCTGCTCGTCCAAGGCCATGCGGAGAAGCTTCCAGGGGGCGATCGGCGCGGCAACGCCCCAAACGGGTGGCGCCGCGCGGTGACGCGGCGTTACCGCTGGGCCTTCCTGGCGAGCTCCTCGAACGGCCGCAGCGCGTCGGGGTTGCTCAGCGCCTCGCGGCTCACGGCGCGGTCGGCGGGCGTGCCGGTGAGGATCTTCTTCACCGGCACCTCGCACTTCTTGCCGTTGAGCGTGCGCGGCACGTCGGCGACGGCCACGAACTGGTTCGGCACGTGTCTCGGCGAGAGCTGCGAGCGCAGCTCCGCGCGCAGTCGCGGCTCCACGTCCGCGAGCGCCACACCGGTTTCCAGCACCAGGAAGCACAGCAGCTCGCCGTCGCTCTCGCCCGCGCCGGAGGTGTCGATCACCAGCGAGTCCAGCACCTCGTCGAAGCCCTCGACGACGCGGTAGAACTCGCTGGTGCCCATCCGGACGCCGCCCCGGTTGAGCGTGGAGTCGCTGCGGCCGTAGATCACGCAGGACCCGCGCGGGGTGATCCGGATCCAGTCGCCGTGCCGCCAGACTCCGGGGAAGGTCTCGAAGTACGCCTCACGCAGGCGGGCGCCGTCGGAGTCGTTCCAGAACGACACCGGCATCGACGGCATCGGCTTGGTGACCACCAGCTCACCGACCTCGTCGGAGACGGGTTTCCCCGCCTCGTCGAAGGAGTCCACGGCCGCGCCGAGCATCCGGCAGGAGATCTCGCCGAGCCACACCGGCACGTCGGGCGCCGCGCCGACGAAGGCGGTGCACAGGTCGGTCCCGCCGGAGACGCTGGCGATCTGCACCCCGCCGACCTCGTCGATGATCCACCGGAAGCCCTCTGGCGAGAGCGGGGCGCCGGTGGAGCCCAGCACCTTCAGCGCCGAGAGATCGTGCTCCTGCGCGGGCCTGAGACCGCGTTTCAGGCAGGACTGGATGTAGGGGGCGGACGTGCCGAAGAAGCTGATCCGCTGCCGCTCGGCGAGCTGCCACAGCGCGCCGAGGTCCGGGTAGGCCGGGTTGCCGTCGAAGAGCACGATCGTGCTGCCGACGACCAGGCCCGAGATCAGGAAGTTCCACATCATCCAGCCGGTGGTCGTGAACCAGAAGAACCGCTCGCCCGGACCCAGGTCGCACTGCAGCGCAAGGGCTTTGATGTGTTCGAGCACGATCCCGCCGTGCCCCTGGACGATCCCCTTCGGCAACCCGGTGGTTCCCGAGGAGTACAGCACCCACAGCGGGTGGTCGAACGGCACCGGGTCGAACTCCAGCGCCGCACCAGCGTTGCGGTCCAGCAGCTCGCGCCAGTCGAGGACGCCGGGCAGCGCGGCGCCGGTCGCGAGGTAGTCGACGAGCACGGTCGCCTTGAGGCCGGGGATCCTCCCGCGAAGTTCGTCCACAGTGGACCGGGTGTCGAACTTCCGTCCGTTGTAGACGTAGCCGTTCACCGCGACGAGCACGGTCGGCTCGATCTGGGTGAACCGGTCGGAGATCGCCCGCGCGCCGAAGTCCGGGGAGCAGGACGACCAGGTCGCGCCGAGGCTCGCGGCGGCGAGGAAGGCGATCAGCGCCTCGGGCGAGTTCGGCACCAGCGCGGCGACCCGGTCGCCCTTGCGCACACCGAGCTCCACGAGTCCGGCGCGCGCCGCCGCGACCTCGGCCCGCAGCTGCCCGTAGGTCAGCGTGGCACCGAGACCGTCCTCCCGCGCGAAGATCACCGCGGGCTCGTCGTCGCCCTTGCCGTCGCCGTCGCGCAGCGCGTGCTCGGCGTAGTTCAGCGTGGCGCCGGGGAACCAGCGCGTCCCCGGCATCTCCTCGCCGTCGAGCACCGCCCGCGGCCGGTCGTGGAAGCGCACGCCGGAGAACTCCGCGAGCGCGCCCCAGAACCCGGAGAGGTCGTCGACCGACCACTGCCAGAGCGCCGGGTAGTCCGGCAGGTCCAGGTCACGCTCGGCGCGCAGCCAGTCGCGGAACGCGGTGATCCTGCTGGCGGCGACCCGGTCGGCGTCGGGCCGCCACAGCAGCTCGGGGTCCTCGGCGGTGAGGTTCTCGCTCATGCCTGCTTCCTAACCCATCGGCAGGCGAAGGACCAGGGATGTGTTTCACATCTAGCGCAGGTGCGAGTCGAACCAGTTCAGCGTGCGCTGCCAGGTCTCGGCAGCGGCGCGCGGGTCCTCGGCGTGCGGGTCGATCGGCCCGGAGTAGAGCACCACGTCGGTGGCGACCTTCGCCGAGGACGCGGCGTCGCGCAGCTTCTCGACGTCCTCGCGCGGGATCATCGTGTACTGCTCGCTGTAGATGCCCAGCCACGGACAGGTCAGCTCGCCCGCCACGTCCACCAGCGGCGGCAGGTTCGGCGAGAGCGGGGAGACGATGCCCGCGCCAGCGACGGTGACCGCCGCGCCGAGGCTGCGGTTGGTGGCCACGATCATGGCGACCGAGCCGCCGATGCCGAAGCCGACGACGCCCATCCGGTCGGACTCGACGCCCTGCTGGGCCAGCCAGACGAAGGCGGCGTCGGTGTCGGCGAGCACGGAGTCGGCGGAGAGCCTGCTGACCTGGTCGAGGATGCTCTCGGCATCCGCGGGGTCGTGCACCTGGTCGTCGCCGTCGCGGTGGTAGAGGTGCGGCGCGATGGTCAGCCAGCCCTCCTGCGCGAGGCTGGCCGCGACGTCGCGGATCGCGTCGGTAACGCCCCTGGCCTGGTGCAGCAGGACAAGACCGCCACGAACCGCCGTGTCCGGTTCCGCGACAGTGCAGCGGAGCTCGCTGCCGTCGGTGAGCTGGAGCGTTTCGGTGCGGGTCTGCGTCATGAAGCCACCCAATCACGTGAGGGTGAACACCAGTCAACGTGACCAACCATACGGAGCAACAACCGTGAGCGCGGCGTTGGAATTTCAGTCCGTCGTGTCCCGTCACTCGTACATTAGGTTCGCCCCGAGGCTGTTTCACGTCGAGAACCAAGTCGAGAACCCCAAGTCGAGAACCAAGGAGCGGCGATGACCGTGCGGACCCGCCCGGACCTGGAGACCCTTCCCGGTTACCAGCCCGGCAGGACGATCCCGGGCGCGATCAAGCTGGCCAGCAACGAGGTCTCCCTCGGCCCGCTGCCCAGCGTGCGCGGTGTGATCGCCGAGGCGGCGGCGGGCGTCAACCGCTACCCGGACATGGGCGTGACCGCGCTGGTCGACCGGCTGGCCGCGAAGCTGGACGTGCCGGGGTCCCGGCTCGCGGTCGGCTGCGGCTCGGTCGCGCTGTGCCAGCAGCTGGTGCAGGCGCTGTGCGGCCCGCAGGACGCGGTGCTGTTCCCGTGGCGCTCGTTCGAGGCGTACCCGATCGTCACCCAGATCGCGGGCGCGCAGGCGATCAAGGTTCCGCTGACCGCCGACCACGCTCTCGACCTCGACGCGATGCTCGCCGCGATCACGCCGAACACCCGCCTGGTCTTCGTGTGCACGCCGAACAACCCGACGGGCACCACGCTGCGCCGCGAGGAGCTTGAGCGGTTCCTCGACGCCGTCCCGCAGGGCCCGCTGGTCGTGCTGGACGAGGCGTACAAGGAGTTCATCACCGACACCGACGTGCCGGACGGCGTCGACCTCGCGCGCACCCGCGGCAACGTGGCCGTGCTGCGGACCTTCTCCAAGGCGTACGGCCTGGCCGGACTGCGGATCGGCTACTGCTACGCGCCGGAGGAGGTGGCCGAGACGCTGCGCAAGGTCTGCGTGCCGTTCAGCGTGAACCTGGTCGCGCAGGCCGCGGCGATCGCCTCGCTGGACGCCGAGGACGAGCTCATGCAGCGCTGCCAGATGATCTCCGCCGAGCGGGAGCGGGTGCGCGCGGAGCTGCTGGCGATGGGCTACGAGGTGCCCGAGACGCAGGCCAACTTCGTGTGGCTGCCGCTCGCGGAGCGCACTCCGGTGTTCAACGCGCACTGCCTGGAGCACAAGCTCGTGGTGCGCGCGTTCGGCGAGGAGGGCGCGCGCGTCACCATCAGCACCGCGGAGGAGAACGACCTCTTCCTCGCGGCGGCCCGCTCGTTCCCCCAGGGCTAGTTCACCAGCCCTACGGGTCCGATCCCCCGAGATGGCGCCGCCCCCGCACCCCCGCGCACACGCCGACGTGGCCTGCCGTGGCCAGGGTTTTCGCGTTTTGTCACCTTGTTGCGCGAAAGAGCGCTCTCATTTCGCGTTGAGGCTCCACAACGCGAAATGAGGGGCATGCGGGTGAGGGCGCCAGGGGCGGTGGGGTGGTGTTACCACGTGCAGCTAGTTCGCCAGCCGGAAGTCGATCACTTCCACGGGCATGCCCGCCTCGGCCACGGTGGTCCAGTGCCGGTCACCGGTGAGGACGGGCACGCCCTCCTCCCACGCGAAGGCGAGGCAGCACAGGTCGCCGAGCGAGAGCCTGCCGTGCCTGCGTCCCCGGTCCCGGCGGATGCCCGCGTCGATCCGCTTCAGCTCGGCGAAGCGCAGGGCGTGCTCGGCCTCCAGGGGCGCAACGGCGATGCCCATCGCCTGGATCTCGGCGGTGGCCTCCTCCGGGTCGATCCCGGCCAAGGACGCGAGGCAGTACAGCACCTCGCCGAGGTTCACCGAGGTGATCACCGAGCTCGGCAGGACGTCCGCGTAGGGCTGGGCCTGCGGCGTGCCGTCCAGCAACGCGAGCACGAACGAGGCGTCGAGCAGCACCGGCCCTTCCGGAAGGCTCACCCGCGCTCGGTGTCCTGGGCTCGCGTCTCCAGCAGCTCGGCCTCCAGGGAGGCGGAGACCTTCCTGGCGCGCTTGCCCTCCGCGACGGCGGCCTGAAGCCTGCCGAGCGCTGCCCTGGGGTCCTCCAGCACGATGCGGCCGGGCCCGATCACCCTGGCCACCAGCTCTTTCGCCTCGGGCAGCTCCGCGTCGCGCAGCAGCTGCGCGGGCAGGGTCGGCCGTCGCTTGGCGTCGAGGACGAGCCGGTAACTGGTCACATCACCCACGGTACGCCCGGGGTGGGACGGTGTCGATGCTTCCCACAAGGAGGCGGCGGGCACGGAAAAGGGGCGGCCGACGTCCGGCCGCCCCGCTGTGAAGGGGGCTCAGCTCACCAGGCCCCAGCGAAAGCTGTCGTTCATGACCGGCGCGACGATTTGCTTCGTCCACAAGGTCTTGACCTTGCATGGCGCCACGATGGTGGTCTTCTTGACCGTGAACGAGCGGGCCTCCTTGAAGTGCTGGAGGCGACGCGTCTGCCCGGCGGGCACCTCGGCGCTGTAGGCCCAGTGCTGGCTACGCGAGTAGCTGACGCCCACAGCCACGGTGAGCGAGCGCTTCGTCCTGCCGAAGACGCTCTTGGCCTCGTCGGGGGTGATCCCGGCGAGTGCGGCCTTGGCCCGTGACTTGGCCTTGCGGTCGATGCCGATCGCGCCAGGGCCGACGAGGTAGTCGCTGGTGAGGTTCGTCGGCAACCACGCCTTGGCGATGTCGGTCGCGGCGTAGCTGGTCTGGCCGACCTCGGGACAGGCCGCGAACGCCTGTGCTCCGAGCCCGGTGACCGCCGGCGCCAGCACGGCGGCGCAGGCGAGGGCGGCTGAGGCCGCGGCACTCCGGATGCGTATCACGGGGTGTGATAATGGCATTATCCGAATGGCTGGCGACCGTCATATCAGCAAAGCTGATGAAATGCCGGACGCAGGACATTGCGCCGAATGCGACTCATGTTTCCGTTCACTGGGCAAAAAAATGGGGCGGCCGCCACCGACCGCCCCATTACCCCCAGAGCCTCAGCCCACAAGGCTCCACTTGAAGTTGTTGTTCTTGACCGGCGCGACGACGCTCTTCGTCCACACCGTCTTGACGTTGCACGGCGCCACGATGGTCGTTTTCTTGACCGTGAAAGAACGTGCTTCCTTGAACTGCTGGAGGCGCATCGTCTTTCCGGCGGGAACGTCGGCGCGGTAGGACCAGGTGTCACCCTTGGACCAGCTCTTGCCGACCTGGACCCCCAGGGAGACGCTGGCCTTGGCGAAGATGGCACCGGCCTCGGCGGTGGTCGTGCCGGTGAGCGAGGCGTTGGTCTCCGAGGTGGAGTTCTTGCTGTAGGTGATCGCACCCGGACCCGTGAGGTAGTCGCTGCGCAGGTTGGTGGCCTTCCAGGCCACCTTGCCGTTGGAGATCGCGTAGAAGTTCTGCCCGACCTCCGGGCAGGCCGCGAGCGCCTGGGCGCCGATGCCGGCCGCGGCGGGCCCGACGACGGCGGTCAATGCGAGGGCGGTCGATGTAACCGCGGTCCGGATTCGCATCAAGTCTCCTGATGTTTTTCACACCAAAGCGCCGATGTGATCGGCACCTCAGTTCCCCTAGTAGCCAAGAGACTAGTCAGCGCTTTTTCGTGGAACCATATTGACATTACTTGAACAACATGCATCGACGGACATTCGATCGGCGAGAGAGCTTTATGTGAGCGACCGAATACGCTGCGAACCGATCACGCGCTACTCCGTTCGCCAAAAGCGCAGGTCAAGCGCACATCAAGTGGACGCCACAACGCGTAGATCGCTCACTTTCACATCTTCAATGCTTCGGCCCCAGCCAAAGCGTCCACATCGGCCACCTTGACGACTACCGAAAAACGGGGTCATACTCGGTAGTGGAACCGGGAGGTCGCGATGACGGTCACGGAGGAGACCCGCCTGCTGATGGAGCTGTTCGAGCAGGTCGAGGACATCGAAGAGGTGGCGGAGTCGCTGCCGCTGGACGACCACCGCCGCAAGAAGCTGGCCGACGTCGCCGACCGCATCCTGGCGAAGGTGCCCCCGGTCCGGCCGGTCGTCGCGGGTGCCCTGCTGGACATGACGGACAAGACGGTCCGGGCGTGGGCGAACGAGGGCGTGCTGACGGTGCTCAGCACGGAGCCGCGGATGCTGCTGGACCCGGCGCGGCTGCACGAGGTGCTGCACCTGGTGACGGACCTGCGGCGGGCGGGCAAGACGCGAGGCCTGCTCGACGAGGTCTACCGGCGGCTCAGCGACCAGGCGTTGCTGGACCGCGAAGACCTGGCGAGGAGCATCGACCAGATGCACCGCGGTGAGGGCCGAGTGGTCCGGCAGGCGAAGGCGGACAGCTGAGACGTGCCGGTCAACGTTGCTGAGACCTGGCTCGCCAGCACCCAGGTCGCCGGGCTGCGCGGCCCGGCGCGCAAGGCGTACGAAACGTTCCTCGACGATCTCGCCAACCGCGGCTGCGCGGCACTGGGCTACCGCGTCACGGGGCCGGAGCCGCTGCCCCGCCTGTGCGTGAAACACCTGCGGGGCAACGACCGCGTGGTGGTCGCCTTCGAGAACCGGACGTCGGTGTGGATCCTGCTGGTCGGCCCGCACGAGGACGACCCCGGCCGCAACGTCTACGACCGGCTCTACGAGCTCGCCGGAGTGCGCCCGCCCGCCGGCTGGAAGCGCACCCGCCCGGAGTGCTGCTCCCCCACCGGCGAAGCGCCGCTGACCAGTGCCGAAGTGGTCGACGACCTCTTCCAGCGGGCCCGCGCCATCGGCCGCAAGCACCGCAACCAGTTCCGGCGCTGATCAGCCGCCGTTGGAGCTCAGTCCCGGCCGGTGGATGCCGAAGGTCCACTCGTAGCCCTCGGGGTCCAGCACCCGGAACCGGTAGTTGCCCCACTCGGTGGCCTCGGGCTTCCACACCACCGTGGCGCCACCGGCGACGGCACTGGCGTAAAGCGCGTCGACCGCCTCCTTGGACGCGACGCTGATGTAGGCCCCGTGACCAACGGTCGGTCCGCGCTGTTCGCAGCGGTCATACCCGGCGCCGTCGTCGCTGAAGACGATGATCGCGACGTCCTCGCGCCGCAGCTCGGCGTGCATGATCCCGCCCTTGTCGTCGGGGAACTCCGAGGTGGTCTCGAAGCCGAAGGCCCGCTCCAACCAGCGCAGAGCGGCGGGCGCGTCGCGGTAGCTGAAGTAGGCGTGCAGCGCGGCGGGGCGCGTGGTCTCAGTGGTCATGGGGCGACCATGACAGCCATGTAGGTCAGATGATGTCCTCAGCGGTAGTAGCCCTCAACGGGAATCCGCGCCTCGTCGAACAACGCCGGTCCATCCTGCGGCACCACTGGGAAGTCGCCCCCGGGCTTGAGGGTGAGCAACTGCTCGGTCGACAACGCGAACACCACACGCCCGAGGCCGGACCGCGCGATCGCCCCCGCGCACATGCCGCAGGGCTGGCAGCTGGTGTACATGGTCGTCCCGGCGGCGGTCGCCGGATCGAGCTCGCGCGCCGCCCACCGCGCCAACTTCAGCTCGGGGTGAGCCGTGATGTCGGCATCGGTGACCGAGGTGTTGTGCTCCTCGGCGAGCACCTCGCCGCCGGGTCCGACCAACAACGAGCCGAACGGCGGGTTCCCGCTCTCCCGTGCCACCGCGGCGAGCTGGATCGCCCTGCGGAGAAAGTCCTCGTTCACTTGTGCTCCTTCCGCACGATGGCGAGTGCTTCCCAGGCGGCTTCGGGACGCCGCGTCTCTTCTGGATCACCGTTGAACGGGTCGAGCAGAACGGTGTCCGCTCCGAGCGACCGCAACTGGTCGAGGTCGTCGACAACTTGGTCGACAGTGCCCGTTCCGGCCATCCGCTCGGGCTCGGTGACCGGCTTCTCGGTCAGCCGCAACGCGATCCGCGGGGTCAACGCGGGCACCTCGCACCGCTGCACCGCCTCGCGCAGCCAAGGCATGGTGAACCGCAGCGGATGCCACGCCGCGCCGAAGCGCACCGCCCTGCGCTGCGCGGCCGCGCTGTTGCCACCGACCCAGATCGGCGGCTGTCCGCTGCGGTAGTCGCTCTCGTCAGCCCAGGCGTCGCGGAGCACTTGGAGCAGGTCGTCCGTCAGCCGCCCGCGCTTCTCGAAGGGCACACCGAGCGCCTCGAACTCCTGCCGTGCCCAGCCGACCCCGACGCCGAGGACGAACCTCCCGCCGCTGAGGTCGTTGAGGTTGGCGGCCATCCGCGCCACGAGCAGCGGATGACGGTACGGCGCGACGAGCACCGTGGTGCCCAGATGGATCTTCTGCGTGATCCCGGCGAGCCAGGACAACGTGGTGAAGGGCTCGTAGAACGGCGCCGGGTACTGCCCGGCGACATCCGGGGTGACCGCGACGTGGTCGGACACCATCAGCAGGTCGTAGCCGAGACCCTCCGCCGTCCGGGCCCACTCGCGCAGCATCCCCGGGTCGGTCCCGGGGCCGAAGTTGGGGACGTTCACACCAATTCGCACAGCTCAAGGCTAGGAAACGGGCCGCGGCCAGTGAAGAGACTCATCACGGCATATCACCCCGTTCACCGTGGATCTGCCGGTATTTTCGGCAGATGTCCGAGAGCCTTGACCAGACCGACTGGGAGATCCTCGTCGAGGTCCAGCGCGACGGCCGCATCCCGCTGACCGAGCTGGGGCGGCGGGTCAACCTCAGCGCGTCCGCGACGACGGAGCGGGTGAAGCGCCTGGAGGCGGCCGGCGTGATCACCGGCTACCGGGCGCAGGTCGACCTGACGAAGGTCGGCTACGCGGTCATGGCGGTCGTGCGCCTCAAGTACCCCGGCAGCCAGCACCAGCCGCTGCACCAGCTGCTCGGGGAGCGCATGGAGATCATGGAGTGCCTGCGCACCACCGGCGACGACTGCTACACCCTGAAGGTGGCCGCCGGATCGATGGCGCACCTCGAAGAGATCATCGACGACCTGGCCCGCTTCGGCAGCACCACGACGAACGTGGTCTACAGCCAGACCCTGCCCTACCGCGGCCCCCAGCGGGCCCCGTGACCCACGCGCCGGAGGGCTACGACTGCCCGATGTGCCGCCTCGTGCGGGGCGTCGGCACCCGGATGAGCCCGCCAGAGGCGGTCTTCTACCGCGACGACCACACAGTCGCGCTGGTGAGCGGCAAGTGGTGGAAGGCAAGTCCCGGTCACGTCCTGGTGGTGCCGACAGCCCACGTGGAGAACATCTACGACCTGCCAGACGAGGTCGCAGGTCCCCTGATGCGCACGGTCAGGAGAACGGCCGTCCTCCTGACAAGGGCCGACGGCTGCGATGGCACGTCGATCCGGCAGCACAACGAACCCGCGGGCAACCAGGACGTCTGGCACCTGCACGTCCACGTGTTCCCTCGGTGGACCGACGACAACCTGTACGAGCGCTCAGCCGAGACCCACTACCCGGATCACGCCGAACAGCTGGACCGCGCGCACCTGCTGCGGCGATTCTCGCGCGAGCTCGCCCGCCCGCATCGGTCACCCGGTGGACACGAGGGTCCTTCGTCGGTCGGACGGCACGGCCGCCACGACGGTCAACGCTGAGGGAGACCCCGCGAACCGGTGCGAGGGCAAGCGAGAACGGGAGAACCTGTGTCGGTCACACGGAAGAAGCTGGGGGCGTGCGTCGCGGCCCTTGCTGCGTCGTTCACCCTGGCAAGCCAGGCCACCGCGACGGCGGCACCCATCACCTCCCCGAGCACTGCGGGCACCGCGGAGGTCCCTGAGCTGGCCGCGTCGGCCCAGCACCTCGGACGCAAGATCAACCTGTGGGTCACCCGAGACCTGACCTGGCACGGGCACCTGGAGTACGGCGCCGAGGGCGACCGGGTCTGGGCGGAGAACTGGTGGGGCAACGTCGTCGGCAGCGCCGTCGTGCCCGCGAACAAGTTCTCGGTCGACACCAGCTCGTGGAGAAGCCACGGCACCTACCGGGTGTGCGGTAAGGCGAACGTGGGGACTGTGACGTTCTGCAGCCCCTACGCGACCCGCGGCTGAGCGGCTCGACGGCTTCGTCGACAGAGGGGAACGGGGATGCTCCGCCGGTGGCGGGACATCCCCGTTCCTGCTGCTCAGCTCCTGCGGAAGTGGAGGGATGTGAACCCCCGGACCCGTGAAGGTCTCCCGCTTTCAAGGCGGGTGCATTCGGCCGCTCTGGTTACCAGGTCTGGGGGATGACCTGCCAGCTCACGCACGTCGGCCTGTTACCGGTGGTGACGAACTCCGCCAACGCCTCGGTGATCTGGGCGCGAGGAAGCCAAGAGTCAGGTGGGAAGTCGACGTTCTCGTCTTCGAAGTCGGGGCCGTCACCTGGGCCGAGTGTCCGCGCTCGCGGCGTGTCGCGGTCCCAGTAGCAGAGCGCGCCGAGGTCCAGAGCGCCGTCGATCACGACCACGAGTTCGTGATCGGGATACTTGCCCTCCCAAAGCTCGCGGCCGTCGTGGGTGACCATGCCAGAAGCGGACTTCGGCTGCGCGAGGGCATCGATGACCACCTCGACATCGTCGGCCGTACGGGCTTGAAGGCCAACCTGTCGACCGTCCGAGGTGCTCAGGTCCCGGAAGATCACGTCGATCACTGCTCGACTCCTCGATAGGTGTAGCTGCTGCCGTCACGGACCACGACTGTGAGTTCGGCTCCGGGTGGCAGAAACACTGCCAGGTGCTTGTCGCACGACAGATCCTGGGGCGGTGGGTCGATACCGCACGGTTTGCGGTTGATCACGATGGTCTCGCGCATCGGCTCCGCACCGGGAGGTCGGGCGGCGGTCATCTCGCGCATGCGCATGGCGAACTGGATCTCCACGTGACGTGCCAACGTCGGCGGCGCGATCGGCCGACACAGCCCCAGCGCCTGTGCGTGCTTCGCCGCCACACCGAACCACCGGCTGTTCTCACCGGAGACCAGCGGCACGACCGTCCCGTCCGGAGCGACCCACGCACCCGATGTACGGCCATGGTCCAGGGGAACCGGCAGCTCGGCGCGGGCACGTTCGAACAGCTGGGCGCGCTCGGCCTGAGTTGGCGCGAGTGTCGTGTGGTCCGGCGGTTCGGCCACGGTGGGACTGCCGTCCGGGACACGGTGACCGCCAAGACCGGCGATCCACGCCTCGACTCGGACAGGCACCTGGGCCAGGAGTTGCCGCACCGCGTGCAGATCGTCCTTGACGGCCTCGAACCTGGTGTGCACCTCGCTGACCGCGTCATCGAGTCCACCCTGGGTGGCGTGCTGCCAGTGCGTAGCGGCGGAGTCGATGGCGTCCTCAGCGGCGTCGACCAGCTCGACGGGCAACGCGGCCACCGCTCGACGAGCGGCGTCGGCGACCTCACTGCGAAGGGACACGGAACTCGACCCTGCCGCTGCCGACTCATCGATGGACCAGTTCCAGCGCGCTCCACTCGATCAGTGCGGCTGGCATGGAGCCAAGCGCATGCACTGGACGTGGTGTGCACGCTCGGCGGCGGACACCGGGAGACCCGGACATGAAGGCATCGCCCATGGTCAGAGTTGGTTTGCGGAAGTGGAGGGATTTGAACCCCCGGACCCGTGAAGGTCTCCCGCTTTCAAGGCGGGTGCATTCGGCCGCTCTGCCACACTTCCCTGGTGCGTCATGGGCAGCCTAACCCGACGCGTCAAGATCAGTTTCGTTGGCCGCGCAGGTGGTCGTCGACGCGCTCGAAGACCCTGGCCAGGACCGCCTGCTCCTCATCGCTGATCAGGTCGATCAGGTGGGTGCGGACACCGTCGAGGTGGGTGGGGGCTGCGGCGCGCAGCACGGCCATGCCCTTCTCCGTCAGCTCCGCGAAGACGCCTCTGCCGTCGCTGGGGCACTCCGTGCGGGTCACCAGGTCCGCCTGTTCCATCCTGGAGATCTGGTGCGAGAGCCTGCTCTTGGAGGAGGCCAGCTCGCCCGCGAGCACGCTCATCCGCATGCGCAGGCCGGGCTGTTCGGAGAGCCGGACCAGGATCTCGTAGTCCCCGAGTGCCAGTCCGTGGTTGTCCTGGAGCTCCCTGTGCAGCCGGTAGGACAGCATCTGGGAGCCGACGATGTAGGCGCGCCACGCCCGCATCTCTTTGTCGTCGAGCCAGCGCGGCTCGGTATCAGCAGCCCACGTCACGCCGTCAAGGCTATGCGTACCCACCCGGTACCCGCCCTTCATCGTGATGTAACCGTCTGGCCTGGTGTCGGCGAGCGGTAGCAGGCACACTCCTCGCCCGTGCGCCCAGCAGGCGCCCTGGAGGAGGAAGCAGTATGACAACGACCACCCGGTCGGCGACCAGGCCGCACCGGCGCCGCCGCGCCGTGGCGGTTGTCGCCCTTGCCGCCGCCGCACTGGTGACGGGCACGAGCGGGACCGCCACCGCCGCCCCAGGAGGTTGGACGAGCGATGTCCGTCTGATCGCCTTCAATGACTTCCACGGCAACCTCGAACCGCCATCCGGCTCGTCGGGCCGGATCACCCTCTCCGACGGCAAGACCGTCGACGCGGGTGGGGCGGCCTACCTTGCCACCCACCTCAAGAAGCTGCGTGGGCAGGCACGCGACTCGATCGTGTTGTCCGCGGGTGACAACATCGGCGGGTCGCCCGCCGTCTCGGCGCTGTTCCACGACGAGCCGACCATCGAGCTGCTGAACTCGCTCGACCTGAAGGCGTCGGCGATCGGCAACCACGAGCTCGACGAGGGCTACCAGGAGCTGCTGCGGATGGCCCGCGGCGGCTGCCACCCCAAGGACGGTTGCCAGTTCCGCAAGAACTTCCGCGGTGCCAAGTTCCCCATGCTCGCCGCCAACATGACCTTCGAGAAGACCGGCCTGCCCGCCCTGCTGCCGTTCTCGATCGAGTTCTCCGGACCGATGCCCGTCGGCATCATCGGTGTGCCGCTGAAGGACCTGCCGACCGTCGTCTCCGCCGAGGCCGTGAAGGGCCTGAAGTTCTCCGACGAGGTCGCCGCGATCGACCGCACCGCCAACCTGCTCGACCGGCTCGGTGTCAAGGCGCAGGTCGTGCTGCTGCACCAGGGCGACAACACCGAGGGCGGCGGCCCCAACGACTGCCGCACCACGCCCGGTCCCGCCCGTGACATCGCGCAGCGGGCCAGCTCGAAGGTCGACGTGATCTTCACCGGGCACAGCCACCAGCAGTACGTCTGCTCCATCAACGACCCGTCCGGCCAGCCCCGTCCGGTGCTGCAGGGCGCGTCCTTCGGCCGCATCCTGTCCGTGGTGGACGCCAAGATCGACTGGCGGACGCGCGACATCGTCCGCTCCTCGGTGAAGGCGTTCAACCAGGTCGTCACCCGTGACGTTCCCGAGGACAAGGCCGCGAAGGCCCTCGTCGACGAGGCCAGGACCAAGGCCGCCCCGATCGCGAACCGGCCGGTCGGCACCATCAGCGCAGACGTGCTGCGCGCCGCG
This sequence comes from Allokutzneria oryzae, assembly GCF_042429765.1. Taxonomy (NCBI): domain Bacteria; kingdom Bacillati; phylum Actinomycetota; class Actinomycetes; order Pseudonocardiales; family Pseudonocardiaceae; genus Allokutzneria; species Allokutzneria oryzae. The sequence goes on from NZ_JBHLZU010000018.1 coordinate 328,705, forward strand.
GTGCCCTCCGGCGAGTCGCAGCTGGGCAACATGATCGCCGACGCGCAGCTGGAGTCCACCAAGAGCGCGGGCGCGCAGCTGGCGCTGATGAACCCCGGCGGTGTGCGGGCCGACCTGGTCTACAAGTCCTCCCCCGCCAACGAGGGCGACGGCGTTGTCACCTACGGCGAGGCGTTCACCGTGCAGCCCTTCGCCAACATCCTGCAGACGATCTCGCTGACCGGCGCGCAGCTGAAGGCGGTGCTGGAGCAGCAGTTCCAGACCGGGCCGGACGGCGCTCCGATCGTGCGCATCCTGCAGCCGTCGAGCACGCTGAAGTACTCGTGGTCGGCTTCGGCTCCCAAGGGCTCCAAGATCTCCGGGATCACCGTCGGCGGCCAACCGGTCCAGCCGGACACGAAGTACCGGGTGACGGTGAACAACTTCCTCCAGGCTGGCGGTGACGGCTTCACCGAGCTGTCCAAGGGCACCGAGCTCACCGGTGGCCCGATCGACCTGGACTCGTTCATCGACTACCTGAAGCTGAAGCCGAACGCGGCCCCGCCCGCGACGGACCGGATCACCGCCGCTCCGTGATGTGACGGCACGACTTCAGTAGTCACTGGGTCAGGTGCAGGGACGCCCTGAGTAGGTGGAAACGCTCTCAGGGCGTCCTTTCGCGTTTCGACCCGAACTAGCTTCGGGTTCATGGGAATGCGGCACGGAGTTGTTCTCGGGGGCGGGCTCGCGGGGATGCTGACCGCGTCGGTGCTCGCGCGGCACCTGGACGCGGTCACGGTGATCGAGCGGGACCGACTGCCCGCCGGACCGCTCGACCGGGCCGGTTCTCCGCAGGGGCGGCACACGCACGCGTTCGCCGGGGGCGGCGTGGCCGCGCTGGACCGGCTGTTGCCCGGCATGGTCGACGAGCTGGTCAAGGCGGGCGCGCGGCGGATCCGCAACCCGGAGGACGTGCTGATCCTGACCACCGCCGGGTGGCTGCCGCGCTACCAGGACATGGAGTCCTTCCTCAGCGCCAGCAGGCGGGTCATCGACTGGAGCATCCGGGAGCGGGTGCTGGCCGACGTCCGGATCTCCGTGCGGCAGGCCACCGACGTGACCGGGCTGGCCGGGGACGCGGGCAGGGTCACCGGGGTGCGGCTGCGGTCGCGGGAGACCAGGGCGACCGACGAGCTCGCCGCGGACCTGGTGGTCGACGCGACCGGCCGCGGCTCGCACGCGCCGAGGTGGCTGCGCGAGATCGGGGTTCCCGAGGTGCGCGAGGAGCTGGTCGATCCCGGGATCGTCTACGTCACCAAGGTGTTCCGCGCGCTGCCCGGCACCGAGGACGACTTCCCAGCGATCATGATCGCCGATGACCCCCGGTCCGAGCGGCCGGGCCGGGGAGCGCTGCTGCTGCCGGTCGAGGACGGCCAGTGGATGCTGACGCTCTCCGGCCGCCGGGGTGTCACCCCGCCCTCCGACGACGAGGGTTTCCACGCGTTCGCCCGCGAGCTGCCGCACCCGATCCTGAGCAAGATCATCGAGATGGCGGAGCCGGTGTCCCGGATGTTCCGCTACGACCTGACGAGCAACCGGCGGCGGCGCTACGACCGGCTGCGTCCGGCGCCGGAGGGGTTCGTCGCGATCGGCGACGCGCACTGCAGCTTCAACCCGGTGTACGGGCACGGCATGACCGTGTCGGTGTTCGGCGCGCTCGCACTGCACGAAACGCTTGGGCGGCAAGGTCTTCAGCCGAGCACCGCACGCCTCGCGCAGAAGGCGGTCGCGCGCGCGACGGACCCGGTGTGGGCGATGGCGCGCAGCCAGGACGTCCGGTTCCGCGGCACCACGGGCACGCGGATGACCATGCTCGACCGCGTACAGGAGGCTTACGGGCGGCGGTTGCAGCGGGCGGCGATCGGCTCGCGGGACATCGTCGCCGCACAGCTGTCCGTCTTCGAGCTGGCCGGGCCGCCGACGCAGCTGCTCGCACCGAAGATCATCCGGCAGGCGATGCGCAGGCCACGCGCGACGGGCCCGACCGAACCTCCGCTGACCGAACGGGAACGCGCCGCGCTGCGCATCGGCTAGGGCCGACAGACCCTCCCCTCCACCCCCGGAACCCCATCACGCCAGTCCCCGTGTTCGCGTTTTGTCACCTTGATGCGAATTGAGAGCGCTCTTTCGCGCAACAAGGTGACAAAACGCGAAACCCCGGCCACGCCAGCCCACGCGCAGCGCCTCGGAGCGCCGGGGGTGCCGCACCGATGCGGTCATCCGGGCAGCCCCGGGACACCAGCTAGGTCGTGTCCTGCAAGTGGTAACACCACCTCACCATCCCCCTGGCCCCCTCACCCCCGCGCCCCTCTCTTCGCGTTTTGGAAACTTAACGCGAAATGAGAGCGCTCCTTTGCGCATCAAGGTGACAAAACGCGAAAACCTCGACCACGCCGGCCAGCCCTCGCGTGCACGGGGGTACGGGGGTACGGGGGTGAGGGGGCGAGGCCGGGGGATCGGGACGACTTGCAGGACAGGCGCTAGTCGGGGTCTCTGGCTCCGGGCCACGGGCCGATCGGGGTGTCGGCGACCTCAACGGGCTCGTCCTCCACTCGGAAGACCTCGAACCCGCGGGCCTTGTAGTTGGCGAGCGCCGCCGGGCCGTCCAGCGAACACGTGTGCACCCACACGCGCCTGGTCGGCCGGAGCTGCGGCCAGCGCTGGGCGAGGTTCCACGCGCGGACTCCGGCCTCGTGCAGCATGTGCCCGCCGAGGCCGCGACCGAGGAAGCCGGGCAGCAGCCCGAAGCAGGTGATCTCGACCTGGTCCTCGGGCTGCGCGTCCAGCTCCACGTACCCGGCCGGGGTGCCGCGCGACCACAGCACCCACGTCTCGCTCCCCGGCCGCTCCAGCCAGTGCGACCAGCGCCGGTGGGACCAGCCCAGCCGGTCGGTCCAGTGCCAGTCGCCGCCGACTGCCGTGTAGAGGAAGCGGCTGAACTCCGGGCTCGGCACGTCGACGCGGACCAGGTCGACCGGCTCGGCCGGTGGCTTGGCGGGGCGGAGGCTGTCCGGCGTGGTCTGCTGGAGCGACCACGTTGTCACCACCTGCCGGCTCATCTGATCACGTCCACCCAGACGGCGTGGTGGTCGGAGGCGTCGTTCAGGCGCGCGAGCGGCGAGCCGCTCGGCTCCCAGAACACCCCGGCCCGCACCGGGACCAGCGGCCACGACGGCAGCACGTAGTCGATGCGCAGGTTGCCGGGGCTCTTGTCGTTGAAGTCGCCGGTGTCCAGCCAGGGCGCGCCACGGTGGTCCTTGTTCGCGCCGCCCTGGACGCGGGCGGCCTCGACGGCTCCGACGCTGTACGGCATCGGGTCGATCACCCTGCGGGCGTTGAGGAGCTGCTTCGCGGCGCGGTCGACGCTGTCGCCGTCCACGGGGTCGGCGTTCTGGTCTCCGGCGATGACGAACGGGCCGGTGCGCAGCCCGCCGCGCTTGCCCGCGTCGTCGTAGATGTAGCCGCCGTGCCCCGGGTTGACGTAGTCGGCCCAGAAGCGGATCTCGTCGTGGTTGCGCTTGCCGTTGCGGTCCTCCGGCCCGTCGAAGGTGGGCGGGGTGGGGTGTGAGACGAGGAAGTGGACCTGGTCGCGGCCGGTCCGGATGGGGATGTCCCAGTGCGACTTCGACGACAGCCGCAGGATCTCCTGAGCCTGCTTGGAGTAGAAGTCCTTGGGCAACAAGGAGTTCGGCATGTCCGCCCAGCGGAACTTCTGGAAGGTCCTGATCGCCGCGGTGTCGATCGGGTGCTTCGAGAGCACGACCATGCCGTACTGCCCGGGGAACAGCCCGAAGCCGTACGCGTCGTCCCCGCCGCCGATCTTGCCGTCGTTGTTGAGGTCGACCCCGGTCGGCACACCGGTGTTGACCGGCGCGGTGAAGGCGTGGGGGTACGTGATCGGGCTCGCGCCCTGCTGGCCGACTTCGAGGTAGTTCCGCCGGAAGGCGTCCACCGCCCTGTTGCCGGAAACGTAGTCGAACTCGTTGAGCAGCAACACGTCCGGCCGGACCCGCTGCACGACCTCGGCGACCTTGCGCGCCTGCGGATCGTCCTTAGTGGACAGATTTGCCAGCAGCTCGCCCTCGGTCGCGCGGTTCAGCGAAGCGTTGAAGGTGGCGAAGCGGGTGATCGGTTTGTCTGCGGCATAGGCGGTCGGCGCGGCCACGACGACCATCGCCAGCGCCACGGCGAGACTGCGACGGAACAACTTCGGAACTCCTCAGGACTCCCGCACCACACTGGTGCGGTCCAACTGGGCAGGGCGGGCGTAACCGGAGAGCGCGAGCATCAGGTCGAACTCGGCGAGCAGGCAGCGCATGGCGTGTTCGACACCGCGCCGTCCGCCGACGCCGAGGCCGTAGACCCAGTGCCTGCCGACGAGAACGGCGGACGCGCCGAGCGCGAGGGCGACCAGGATGTCGGCGCCGCAGCGGATTCCGGAGTCGAACAGCACCGGGACCCGGCCGGAGACGGCGGCGACCACGTCGGGCAGGCAGTCGAGCGCGGCCCGCGCTCCGTCGACCTGGCGGCCGCCGTGGTTGGACACGATGATCCCGTCCGCCCCGGCGTCGAGCACGGCGCGGGCGTCCTCGGCGTGACAGATCCCTTTGACCACAACGGGGAGGCTGGTCCAGGACTTCAACCGGGCGAGGTCGGCGAAGGTCAGCGTGGGGTTGCCGAACTGCCTGGACCACTCGCCGATGGCGGCCCGGAGCGCGTCCTCGCTGGACTCCGGCGGCTCGGCGAGCCCGGCGCGGAACACCGGGTCGGTGAGGTAGTTGCCGATGCCCTGGCCGGTGTGGAACGGCAGGTTGCGGTAGGCGAGGTCGCGCGGCCGCCACGACACGGCGCAGGTGTCGACGGTGAGCACGATCGCCTGGTACCCGGCGCGTTCCGCCCGTGTCACAAGGGATTTGGCCAGCTCGTCCGTGCGCGGCCAGTACAGCTGGAACCAGCGGCGACCTTCCGGTTCGGCGCTGGCGATCTTCTCAAGCGGGGTGGTCGACGCGGTGGAGACGACGTGCACCAGCCCGAGCGCGGCGGCCGCGGCTGCCGGGGCGGACTCGGCGTCGTCGTGCACGATGCTGTTGAGCCCGACCGGCGCGAGCAGCACGGGCGCGGCCATCGGCGTGCCGAACAGCGTGGTGGACAGGTCGCGCTCGGAGACGTCGCGCAGCACCCGGGGCACCAGGCGCCAGCGGTCGAAGGCGGAGAGGTTGGCCCGCGCGGTGCGTTCGGTGCCCGCCGCGCCCGCGACGAAGGCGAACGACTGGGGGGTCATCGCGGCCTTGGCGGCCTGTTCCAGCCCGTCGTAGCTGATCGGCAGCCCTTCGCCGTCATCGGCGTAGATCTCGTGCTGGAAGTCCCCGAAGTGGCCCACCGGGGTATGTCTACCTGCCACGCGGAGTGCTGGGAAGCGCATCGGCGATATCTTCGACAGCGCTGGGGGATGTCACTGCTGGAGGCAAGGTGCGGTTCAACGAGGACGCCGATCTCGACGTCTCACAGGTGGAGGACCTGCGCGAGTCCTCCGGCGGGGTCGGCGGCCGGGTCGCCATCGGCGGCGGCGGCCTCGGCATCGTCGGCCTGGTGATCTACTTCCTGTTCTCCCAGTTCGGCGGCGGGGCCGGGCTGCCTGCGGTGCCGGGCTTCAGCCTGGACCAGGTGGAGCGCGGCGGACAGGCCGACAACACCCGGCTGGCCGAGGAGTGCCGCAGCGGCGCGGACGCGAACTCCAAGCAGGACTGCGCGCTGGTCGCGGTGATCAACTCGATCCAGGGCTACTGGAAGCAGCAGTTCGCCGCCCAGGGCAAGACCTACGAGGCCGCGCCGACGAAGTTCTTCCGTGGCGGCGTGAACACCCGCTGCGGCAGCGCCACGTCGGACGTGGGGCCGTTCTACTGCCCCGCGGACTCCGACGTCTACATCGACCTGGGCTTCTTCAAGGACCTGCGCGAGAAGTTCGGGGCGCAGGGCGGCACGTTCACCCAGGCGTACGTACTGGCCCACGAGTACGGGCACCACGTGCAGAACCTGCTCGGCACCTCACGGCAGGTGCGGGGCAACGCGACCGGCCCGACGTCCGGCTCGGTGCGCCTGGAGCTCCAGGCCGACTGCTACGCGGGGGCGTGGGCGAACCACGCGACCACGACGCCGACCAGCTCCGGCAAGCCGTTGATCACCCAGGTCACGCAGCAGGACATCAACGGAGCGCTCGACGCGGCGGCGCGCATCGGCGACGACTTCATCCAGTCCCAGCTGGGCGGCAGGCAGGTCGATCCGAGCCAGTTCAGCCACGGCACCTCGAAGCAGCGGCAGAAGTGGTTCACCACGGGCCTGCGCACCGGCGACCCCGGCTCCTGCGACACCTTCCGCGCCAACGACCTCGGCTGACACCGCGCGGCCCCGGGCGTTGACCCGGGGCCGCGGTGGGTCAGGCGGTGACGTGGTCGTGCGCGTGCGGCTTGGCGAGCTTCAGCGCGGGGGCCGAACGCAGCGCCGCGAGCCTGGCGTTCTTGCGGACCGCGCGCGAGGGCACTCCGTTGACGTCCTCCGTGCTGGTCGCGTAGACGCCGACGGACCAGGCGATCGCGCCGGAGTTCCGGTTGAGCGCCGTCCGGTCGATGTTGCCCAGGTTGTCGCAGGCCTTGTGGTAGCACTTGTCGTAGGCCACGTCGGCCTGGCCGCCCCACTTCTCGGCCTGCGCGGCGGTCTTGATGCCCTCGGCCCCGGTGAACAGTCCACCGGCCGGGATGCCGACCTTGATGAACTCGCCGTAGTCGGAGCGGCCGGAGAAGTCCGTGCCCTCACTGGGGATGCCCCGGGCGGCGAAGTAGTCGACGAAGGTCTTCTCGATCTGCGCCGAGCCGTACGGGCCGGGGCCCGCACCGGTGTTGTCGGAGTTGTCGCCGTCGTAGACGAAGTACGCCGCGTTCGGCGAGCCCACCATGTCGAAGTTCAGGTAGAGCGCGATGTCCACCTGCTGCTCGAAGTCCAGGCTCTGGACGTACTTGGTGGAGCCGACCAGGCCGAGCTCCTCAGCGCCCCACCAGGCGAAGCGCACGGCGTTCTTGACCTTCGCGGTGCCGCCGAGCTGGAGCGCGGTCTCCAGCAGCGCCGCGGAGCCGGTGCCGTTGTCGTTGATGCCGGGGCCGAGCCCCACGCTGTCCAGGTGCGCCCCGGCCATCACCACGTTGTCGACACGGCCGGTGCGGGTCTGCGCGACCACGTTGCGGTTGGTCCGCTGCTCGGTGTGCACGCGCAGGTCCACGGTGGTGGCCGCGCCCGCCTTGGCCGCGAGCGCGGTGCCCTCCGCCTTGCTCACGCCGCCGGTCGGGACCTTCGCGCTGGCCGCGTCGCCGAGGGTCCAGCCCTCGGGCCCGGTGTCGCTGTTGTCGGAGATGATCACGGCCTTGGCGCCGAGCCCCGCGGCGTTGAGCTGCTTCTGCGCGAACGAGCACGCGCCCCGGCGGATCAGCACGACCGCGCCGCTGATCGGCAGCCCGGCGAAGTCGCTGGTCTCGCAGCCGGGCGTGCCGTCCTCGGGGACGACGACCAGCGGGCCGCTGATGCCGCCGACCGCGGTGTTCGGCGAGAACTCCAGCGGGTCGGCCGTTGCCTTCAGTCCACCCGCGTCCACCAGGCCCGCGTCGATGACCTCCTCGTCGTAGGTGAAGGTCGGCGTCGTGACGTCGAAGCCCGCGTCGCGGAGCTTGCCCGCCACGTACTCGACGCTGGCGTCGTAGCCCTTGCTGCCCGCCGCTCGGTTGCCGCCGTTGGCGTCGGCGATGCGCTGCAGGGCGCGCAGGTGCCGCTGCACGTTGTCGACGTTGACCTTGCGGTCGAGCTGCTTGGCGAGCGCGGGTCCGTCGATCGCGCCGCCGGGAGCCGCGGGACCGGGGATCGCACCGGCCGACGCGGAGCTGATCGCCAGGCCCGCGCACACCGCGGACGCGATCAGGCTTGTTCGAAGAGCCGTACGGGGAGGACGCATGCACGCTCCTGAATTAGTTCCGCCCATTGGACGTCACCCTTATGCGCACATCCTCCCTGTTCAAGGGGTTATACGGCCTTGTCGGTTAGGCCAAGCAGCCCTAGGCAGGCGGGCAGGCCGGTGACGGTGACGTCCCAGTCGGGGCGGTGCCGGGCGAAGCGGTCGGCGTCCAGCGCGAACCGCACGGTCTCGGTCGACCGCCCCCTTCGGACGGCGCGGGGGCCCGTCTCCTCGGTGTATCCGAGCTTGCGGCTCACCGCGCGCGACTTCGGGTTGTCGGCCATGGCGGTGGAGTTGACCCGTTCCGCGCCGAGGTGGTCGAAGGCGAACATGAGGGCCGCCGCGCGCATCTCGGTTCCGTAACCGTTGCGCTGGTGGTCCATGCCGATCCAGGAACCGGTGCCGAGCTCCCTGGTGATCGCGAAGTGCTCGCCGCCGATGGCCTGGGTGCCGATGACCCGGCCGTCGAGCCGGACGAGGAAGTGGAGCGTCCACTTCTCCGGGGTGAACGACGCGCGCGAGCGCCAGTAGAACTGGAGGAGGTTCGTGCGCAGCTTCTCCGGGGGCGCGTCGGTCCACTCGGGCACGAAGGGCATCACCTCCGGCGGGTGCACGCCACGCGCCGCGACCTCGGCAAGCTCGAAGATGCCGGGGTCGTCCTCTGGGCGCAGTTCGAGCCTCGGCGTCCGGACGACGAGTCCGCGCAGCGGCCAGGGGTCGGCATTCATGGGGTGATGCTGGCGGTGATCGGCGAGGCACGCCAGCCATTTGCCGATAGCGTCGGAACCATGCAGGCGATCGTGATCCGTGAACCAGGTGGCCCCGAGGTGCTCCGCTGGGCACCGCTCCCCGACCCGAAGCCGGGCAAGGGCGAGGTGCTCATCGAGGTGACGGCGACAGCCGTCAACCGCGCCGACCTGTTGCAGCGCAAGGGTTTCTACCCGCCGCCGCCCGGGGCGTCGAAGGTGCTCGGCCTGGAGTGCTCCGGCACGATCGCGGCCGTCGGCCCCGAGGTGAGCGGCTGGAAGGTCGGCAACCAGGTGTGCGCGCTGCTCGCGGGCGGCGGCTACGCCGAACGGGTCGTGGTGCCCGCCGCGCAGTTGCTGCCGATCCCGCAGGGCGTGGACATGGTGACCGCGGCGGGCCTGCCCGAGGTGGCGTGCACCGTGTGGTCGAACGTGGTGATGAGCGCCGGTCTGACCGAGGGCGAGACGCTGCTGGTGCACGGAGGAGCCGGGGGCATCGGCACGTTCGCGGTGCAGGTCGGCCGGGCACTGGGCGCCAGGGTCGCGGTCACCGCGGGCACGGACACCGGCCTGGAGCGCTGCCGGGAGCTGGGCGCGGAGATCACGGTGAACTACCGCACCGAGGACTTCGTCGAGGTGGTGCGCAAGGCGACCGGTGACCACGGCGCGGACGTGGTGCTGGACAACATGGGCGCGGCGTACTTCGAGCGCAACGTCGAGGTGCTCGCGCCGGACGGCCGCCTGGTGATCATCGGCATGCAGGGCGGCGTGAAGACGGAGCTCAACGTGGGCTCGCTGCTCGCGAAGCGGGCGACGGTGACCGCCACGGGCCTGCGCGGGCGCCCGGTGGACGGCCGCAACGGCAAGGGCGAGATCGTCGCCCAGGTCCGCAAGAACCTGTGGCCGCTGATCGCCAGTGGCCGGGTGAAGCCGGTGGTCCACACGAAGCTGCCGGTCAAGGACGCCGGCGACGCGCACCGCATCCTGGAGGCGGGCGGCGTGATCGGCAAGATCATCCTCGTTGTCCGTTCCTGACCCGGAACCGGGTTGTCCACAGCGTCGGCCCACAACCGGGTCGACGCTGTGGATGAGGGCAGCACGCAGCGCGGGCCCCCGGCGCGGGGATCCCCCATTTCCAGTGTTCAGCACGGTGTGACCAGCCCGAAAGCACCTACCCACAAACTGTGGACAACTCCGCCACTTGTGGATAACTCCCCTTCCGCCGGCGCTCCCGACCACCACGCCGACACCCCCACGCGCGACCATGTGGATTCGGGGGGCCTCAGTTCCCCCACAGCGCCAACACGCCGGCGCGGGGCGGGGTCACTCCGTGTTGAGGGTGGCGATCGCCAGGCGGGTGCCGGAGGGGTCGGAGCGGGTGCGCAGGTCGTACTCGTCCTGCCAGCGGGCCGCGACCGTCAGCTCTCCGGGCCGGTCCACGTCGTCGAGGACCAGGGTGGCTCCGGGGGCCAGCGCCCAGCGCAGGGACGGCAGGGCGGGGTACCTGATCATCGACTGGCCCGGGTCCGTGCTGGGCGGTCCGTCCACGATCAGCATGTCCACCAGGCCGTGCTGGTCGACGTAGGCCGCGACCGCCTCCGAGACGACCTCCGAGGAGTACCAGAGCAGGCCGCTGGCGTTCTTGGCCAGCGGGGCGTGCACCACCTTGGCGATGCCGTGCAGGCCCTCTCGGCGCAGCTGGGTGTCGACGTAGGCCGCCCACCGCTGGTCGTTCTCGATCGAGAGCAGGTGCCCGAAACCGCGCCTGGCGAGCAGTCTGGCCAGCACGATCGACGACGGGCCGCTGCCGCACTCCACCAGCACCGTGCGGCTGCCGAGCAGGACCTCGTCCAGCAGCGCGGTCAGGCCGGTGGGGCGCAGCGTCGCGGTCGCCGAGAACGGCAGGTACTCCGTGAGCAGCGGCGCGAGGCGTATCCACGCGTTCAGGTCCGCCATCGCACGGCGCAGCGACTCGTCCACCCAGCCTCCAGCTTCGTTTGCCGACCGAGCGCGGATCAGCGCAGCTCGGCGATGGCCCGCACGAGCTGGTCCACCTCGACGGTGTTGGTGTAGTGCGCGAGGCCGATGCGGACGGCACCGCCGACCTCTCCGACGCCGAGCGCGGCGAACACGCCGTTCTGGCCGTTGTCGGAGAAGGCGCAGACGCCCCGGTCGGCGAGGTGCTCAACGGCGGCCCACGCCTTGGTGCCCGCGACGGTGAAGGCCACGGACGGGATCCGGCGCATCGCGTCGCCGATGACCATGACGTGGCGCAGGGCGCGCAGCTCGTTGATCAGGCTCGCCATCAGGCCCGCCTGGTACGCCTTGACCGAGCCCAGCGAGGTCAGCAGCCGCTCGCGGCGGGGGCCGACCGCGGCGTCGTCCAGGGCCGCGAGGTAGTCGACCGAGGCCACCACCCCGGCGAGCAGCGGGTAGGCGTGCGGGCCGAGCTCCAGCCGCTCCGGGCCGCGCGCGCCGGGGTCCAGCGAGCAGGACGGCAGCCGGTCGAGCAGGCTCGCGTCCCGGAAGACCAGCGCCCCGACGGGCGGGCCGCCCCAGGCCGACGCCGAGACGGCGACCACGTCGGCGCCCATCGCGGTCATGTCCAGCGGCAGGAACGGGGCAGCCGCCGAGGCGTCGACCACCACGAGCGCGCCCGCCGCCCTGGCGTAGTCGGCGATCTTGCGGACGTCCGGGCGGGTGCCGACGGCGCCGGAGGCAGCGGTGATCGCCACCACCTTGGTCCGGGAGCTGACCAGGTCGTCGTACTGCCACGCGGGCAGCTCGCAGGTCTCGATGTCGACCTCGCCCCAGCGGACGGTGCAGCCGGAGCGCTGGGCGGCGCGCTGCCAGGGCAGGCAGTTGCCGGGGTGGTCGAGACGGGAGACGACGACCTCGTCGCCGAGCAGCCAGCCCTGGCCGACGGCGTCGGCGAGCCGGTCGAGCAGAACGGGTGAGCTGGGCCCGAGCACCACCCCGGCGGGGTCGGCTCCGACCAGGTCGGCGAAGGCGCGGCGAGCGGCCTCGACGATCGCCTCCGCCCGTTGGGAGGCAGGGAAAATTCCCCCAGGGCCGGAGACGGGGGCGCGCAACGCCGTCGACACCGCGGTTGCCACCTGTTCAGGTACTTGCATACCGGCCGGTGTGTCCAGGTGCACCCAACCGTCGCCCAGCGCGGGGAACAGCCCACGGACTTGAGCGACGTCGAACGCCATGCGACACACCGTACGGAGGATGTCCAGCCGCGTGGTCGGCGGGTAGGCGACGTCACGGAGCAGAGTCGGTCGGTTACAGCGATCGGCTCGCATCGAAGCCCTGGATCGGGCCAGGATGGAGGCATGACTCAGCCCAGCGACAACGACGGCGAGCAGCGGGTCGTGGTCATCGGACCGGACGGCACCCCGATGGGCGCGCTGCCGTCCGGAGCTTTCGACCACAACGGGGAGGAGCCCGCCGAGGGCCAGCAGGAGGTGACCGATCTCGTCGAGCAGCCCGCCAAGGTCATGCGGATCGGCACCATGATCAAACAGCTGCTGGAGGAGGTGCGGGCGGCGCCGCTGGACGAGGCCAGCCGCAACCGGCTCCGCGAGATCCACCGTTCCTCGATCAGCGAGCTCGAACAGGGGCTGGCCCCGGAGCTGCGCGAGGAGCTGGAGCGGCTGACGCTGCCCTTCGAGGAGGGCTCGACGCCATCGGACGCGGAGCTGCGGATCGCCCAGGCCCAGCTGGTCGGCTGGCTGGAGGGGCTGTTCCACGGCATCCAGACGGCGCTGTTCGCGCAGCAGATGGCCGCGCGGGTGCAGCTGGAGCAGATGCGGCGGGGCGCGCTGCCGCCCGGTCTCGGCGGCGAGCACGGCGAGCACGGCGGCCCGAAGATCAGCGGGACCGGCCAGTACCTGTGAGGCAGCGGGTCCGCCGCGGCCTTGCTCCATCCGGCGGAACCCAACCGTAATTGAAAATGGTTATCGTCTTCTCTGGATGTTCACTCCAGAGAGGCGATGACCGTGCGCTTGTTCACCCCTGTCGCGACCGCGCTGCTCACCGCGGCGGGCCTGCTCCCGCTCGCCGGGTCCGCCCAGGCCGCGCCGGCCACCACCAGGCTGCTGGTGGCCGATCCCGCCGCGAGCGCCGTGTACGTGCTCGACCCCAGCGCCGGGCAGGTCACCGGCACCTTCCCCGGGCGCAAGCTCAACGATCACGCGGGCACGGTCACCCTGGCCGACGGCCGCGTGGTCTTCGTCGACGACGCGGCCAACGAGCTCGTCGTGGTCAACGTCAGCGGCCGGCCCCGCGTCGTCGGCACGGCCCACGTCGAAGGCGAGGTCTCCCACTTCGCCGTGGACGCCACCGGCCGCTTCGCCGTCGTCGCGGGCAGCGAGGGCCACGAACACCCTTCCGACCACGACCACGAGCACGGGCACGCGGCGCTCACCGCGGTCGATCTCACGACCTTCACGTCGGGACACGGCGTGGTGCACAGCGGCGAACCGGGCGTGCTGATCGACAACACCACGGTCCTGCACCGCAACGACGCGCCCGCGCAGCTGGAGAGCTACCGGCTCGACGCGATCACCAAGGCGGGCGGTGCGCACCTGACCGTCGGCGCCACCAAGGCGATCGGCGAGCACGGGCACGGCGAAGCGTTCTCCCCCAAGCACCGACGGGCGGTCACCGCGACCGAACACGGGGTGGACCTCACCGAGGTGACCCGCTCGGGTGGATTCGGCGCGCAGCGCCTTGCCACGTGGGGCGGCCCCGGACGCGGCTTCTACCTGCGGCTGCACGACGACGCCGACACGGCGGTGACCTACGTGCGCGACAGCACCTCACCCGACTGGACGAAGTGGACGGAGCACGCGTACCTGCTCGACGTGCGCAGCGGCAGGGCCACCCGGACACCGCTGGGCAACGGCTACGTGTTCCGGTTCGGGCTCTCCGACTCGCTGGCGGGCTACGTGGTGCACGGCGCGGCGCGGGACGAGCTGGTTCTCGTCGACGTCAACGCCCGCGACGGCGGCTTCGGCGAGCTCACCCGGCGGATCGACCTCGGCGTCCTGCCCGGTGGCCCGCAGAGCGGCACGGATCCGTTCACCGCGCAGACCAGGAAGATCGCGCTGGACGACGCGGGGCGGACGGCGTTCCTGACGGCCGGCGGCCAGGGCAGGGTGGACGTCGTGGAGACCGCGAGCGGGCGGGTCACCGGGTCGCTGAAGGTGCCGAGCGCGCTCGACCGCGGCGGGGCGGTCGCCGTCTGGGAGCCCGGCGTGTCGCACGCGGACACCGTCGGTCGCTGATGCCGGGAAGGCGCGCGTCTCGCCCAGTCGTGGGACGCGCGCTTCTTTCCACCGGAAGGGGAAACAGCTGGAGGAGCGGGAATTTGCGCCGGGTTGCACACTGGGGGGCGCAGCAGTGTCCCTGACCTCTAATTCGGAGGAGCCCCCTGTGAATGCGCTCCGTGGCAGCAAAATCGGCGGCGTGAGCTACGAAGCCGACACCGACAAGGATCTGGCACCGCGTCAGGTGACCCGCTTCGCCTGCCCACGCGGCCACGAGTTCGGTGTCATCTTCGCCGCCGACGCAGAGCCGCAGGACACCTGGATCTGCCGAAAGCACGGGGTCACGGCCGTCATCGTCGACGGCAAGCCCGCCGAGCAGCAGGCGAAGTCCGGCCGAACGCCGTGGGACATGCTGCGCGAGCGGCGCACCATCAGCGATCTTGAGGAGCTGCTCGACGAGCGGTTGGAGATCCTGCGTCAGCGGCGTGAACTCGACAACGAAGTGACCTAGCCGAAAAACGCACCGCCGATTTTTTCGGCAACCTATTCACGCAATCGATTGACCGAATCTCACGCACTGATCGCGAGCGCGTGAACAAGCCTGTGCCGCTCCCCCAGATCGAGCACGGCGTCGGTCCAGCACCCCACCGGGCGGCACCGCAGCCCGAGCCCCGTCGCGCGCAACCACGCCCGGTGCACGGCCATCCCGGCGAGCACGTGCCTGCGCAACGCCTGCTGCGGTGTCGGCTCCACTTCGCCTGGCACGAGCAGCAGCGCGCCGCTCTCAGCCACCTCGGGCTGCCCGCACGACCGGACGGAGAGCGCTTCGGCCAGCTCGGGGTGTTCCGCCGGTTCGACCAGCAGCGCCCCGACCCCGTCCGCCGCGGCCAGCACCTCTTCGGCCACCGCCGAGGTGAGCCGCCCGGACAGGGGCCATGGGGCGCTGTGCCTTGCCAGGACCTGTCCCGGCACGGGTGGCGTGGTCCGCGGCACCGGCGTCGGCGGCAGCTCCGCCAGCTCGGCAAGCGCGTTCTCGATCAGCGGCAGCACCGGCACGGTCGCATCCGGCTCCGGCGCGGGTGGCGCTCCACAGTGGACACCGGCGGCCGGGGTGATCATCGCGAGCGGGTACTCGGTCGCCCGCCCCGGCCAGCCCAACCGGGGCGCGACGCCGCCGACGACCATCTCCGCCCCGGCGAACCCGGCCAGCGCGTGCCCCAGGTCCAGCAGCAGCACCGGCAGCGAGCGGGGCCCATAACGCCAGGTCGTCCGCGACGGAACCACGGAGAGCACGATCGCGGTGCCCGTCCCGCCGACCTCGCGGGGCGCGGCAAGAGCGTGGGCGAGCGGGTCGTAGCTCCACGCGACGCCGTCGATGACCACGTGCGCGTCGATCGGGTAGCGCCCGCCGGCCGAAGGCACCCGGCGCAACCGGACTCCGCCGAGCTTTCGCACCGGATCGGCGGCCAACGCGAGGTCGAGCAGACCGCCGACCCCGTCGTCTGGCCAGCGCGGCAGGGGAAGCAGCTCGCCCGGCCAGCTCCGATGCGCCGGTGGGCGGTGCTCCGGCACGGTCGGACCGGGGTCGGCGCCGGACCAGGCGGCGCGCAGCGCTTCGAGGACCGCGCTCACAGGAACGGCGGCGGGTCGAGCACCAGGCCGTCCGGGCCCGCGAGCGGATCTGCTCCGCGCGCCCACCCGCGCTCGGCGATCACCTGCCGCCACCGCGGCAGGCCGAGGTAGCGGAAGGCCGCGGGCGCGTTGGGCACCAGGCCGGTCGCGCACACGCGCCGCACCCGCAGCGGCGTCTCGGCGATGTCGGGAGTGGTGAGGTCGGCGCTGGCCACTCGGCAGCCGCTCGCGCGCAGGCTGGCCAGCAGCGACGGGAGATCACCACGCGGCAGCCCGTCGACGCCGATCACCTCGGCCGGTGCGGTGAACCTCGGCAGGAGGCGGTCCTGGACGCGCTTGTCCAGCCAGACCTGCGGCTGCGCGCCGAGATCGCGGACCCGTCCGAAGTGGACACCGGTGTCCTCGGCGTAGGCGCGGTCCTCGCGGTGCTGGAGGTACAACCCCTCAGCGAGCACTCCCGCCTTGATCGCGGCGAAGACCCACCCGTCCGCGTCGAGCAGGCCGAGCGTGAAGACCCACGTGTGCACCGCCTCCAGCACGGCCTTCACGCACGCCTCGGCCGGATCGAACCGCGCGGCGCCCCCTCCGGCGACGATGCCGGTCACCTCGTCGACCGCGACGGCCGCGACGCAGGCGACGGGGTGCTCGGTCGGCAGCTCGACGAGGTGAACGCGCAGCCGTGACCCGGTCAGCTCCCCCGCGAGGCCGGGCACCGAGTCCAGGTCGATGCCCCGGCTCGGCCCGCCGAGGTGCCACCACAGCTCCAGAGCGTCGCGCTCCAGCAGCTCCAGCAGCCCGCGCCGGAACGCGTCGTCACCGTCGGCCCCGGTGGCGATGCCCGCGTAGTTGAGGTGATGCGTGCGCGGCTCGCCGCGGCGCTGCCCGGAGAAGAAGTTGAGGTACACCCACGACGCGGGCAGCCAGCACGGAAGTTGATCTTCCTCGCC
This sequence comes from Allokutzneria oryzae, assembly GCF_042429765.1. Classification (NCBI taxonomy): domain Bacteria; kingdom Bacillati; phylum Actinomycetota; class Actinomycetes; order Pseudonocardiales; family Pseudonocardiaceae; genus Allokutzneria; species Allokutzneria oryzae. Next base: position 345,338 of record NZ_JBHLZU010000018.1, read on the forward strand.
TGCCACCCACAGCTGGGGCAGATCGCGGTCGAAGGGCTTGTAGGGGAACTTGGGCAGCTCGTGCTGCCACGGTGCGAAGAACGGCAGGTCCGTCGGCCCGAACAACCGCGAACCTTCCGCTTCGAGCTCTGCCGCGGTCGCGCGGCGCAGCCCGGTCGGCACCCGGTTGCCGCAGTACCGCTCGACGGCCTCACCGATCGCGGCGATGCGCGCACCGTCCACGTCGCCGAAGGTGGTGCCGAGGCTGACCCGGTCGGCGGGCCAGGCCCCGAGCCTGCGCGCGTCGGCGACCTCCGCGGTCACGCCTCGGTAGCGGGTGGGCGCGCCGGGCACGTGCTCGACGTCGACCAGCCTGCGGATCACCCCGGTCAGCGGGTCGATCAGCGCGTCAACGGGCAGTGTCACCTGGCGACCTCCTTGATCACGTCGACGGGCTCGGCCGTGGTCCACGGCAGCTCGACCGCGCACGAGCGGACCTCGCGGCGGCTGGACAGCAGCTCGGTGGCGTCAACGGCATCGACCCCGGTGTGCGGATTGCGGGCGTGGCGGGGCCAGTGGTGCCCGGCGATCTCCAGCCGCAACCGCGCGTTCGGGGGCACTTCGAACCCCACCGGTCCGATCTCGGCGGTGACGGTCGTGGGCTCGCCCGGCGTGTGCCTGCGCCGCTCCACAGCGTGGCCGAGCTGCGGCCAGGTCCCGTCGGGCAGCTCGACCGCCAACCGGAAGACCCAGTCGGCGTCCGGAGCGTCGGCGACCGCGTCGATCTCCACGCGCACGAGCCCCGCCAGGACTCCGCCGCCGAGCTCGTCCGTCACGGCGAGCGCCCGATCCGTCCGATCCGCATCGCACCGCAGGTCCACGCCCACGTCGCGGGACGGGAACGGCCGCAGTGGGTCGGCGCTGAACTCGCGTTTTGTAGGCTTAATGCGAGAAAGAGCGCACCCATCTCGCATTAAGCCTACAAAACGCGAAGAAGCGCCGACCCAGGAGTTGGGGGTGGGGGTGGAGGTGGGGGGTGTGGCGTGGAGCGCGCGGGCCCAGGCGGTGTAGAGGGCGCCGATGCGCTTGCCACCGAGCGCTTGGGTTGTGTCGAGGTTGTGGCCCCAGAGGCCGACCACCAGGGTGGTGGGGCCGCGCCAGGTGTCCGCGAGGCGGAGGGTGTGGCGGAGGAACGGGTCGCGGAGGCCGCCGACCGCGAGCAGTGGGGTGTCCACTTCGGACAATTCTGTCCACAGTGGGGACAGCGGTGGTGCGTCCCAGAGGGTGGACCAGCCGGGAACGTCGAGGGAATCGCGGATCGGCAGGGCTTCCAGGTCGTGGTCCAGCGGCGTCGTGCGGGCGACGGAGGTGCCGCCGTGCTCGCTCCACCAGCCGAGGCGGCAGGCCAGGCGCGCCGCTCCGCCGGGCTCGCGTGCCGTTTCGCCGAGGCCCAACGCGGGGACGGCGGCGATCACTCCGGCGAGTTGGCCTTCCAGGGCGGTCGCGACCGCGCAGTACGCGGCGTAGGAGGCCCCGACAGCGATCACCCTGCCGTCGCAGAAATCGTTGTCGCGCAACCACTCCAGGGCTACGCGACCGTCAGCGCGCTCGTGGGCGTATGGCAGGAACTCCCCTGTGGAGCCGTAGCGACCGCGCACGTCGACCACGACGCAGGTGAAGCCTCGCTTCGCCCAGCCGAACGCCTCGGCCAGGTGCTGGTGGCGGCCGTACGGGGTTCTCAACAGGACCGCCGGGCCGGGGTCCGCGGCCCTGACGACGGTGGCCGCCAAGCGGGCGCCGTCGGCGTCGATCACGTGCTCGGAGATCACGGGGCTGCCCCGGGCACCGGCAGCACCGGGTGGTCGGTGATCGCGGCCGAGTCCAGGTCGAGCACGCGAAGGCGTCGGCGGGCCGGGAGCGGCGAGGTGAGCGATCCGTCGCGCTCGGCAGCTTGGACGGCCCACGCGCGCAGGTCGAGGGCGGCCAGCGTCGCCACGGCGGCGCGGTCGAGCTCGTCCATGGCGTCGTCGCCGGTGACCGGCTCCTGCGCGGACCAGAAAGCGGTGAGGTGCTCGTGGCCGGACCCGGCGGCGGCGAGGCGGCGCTTGCGCACGTCGGAGTGGCGGGTGTCCCCAGGCTGAGCGGCGATCGGCTCCAGCAGGGCGTGTCTGCCCTCACGGCTCACGCGCTGCCACGCGATCCCGTGTTCGGGCAGGTCATCGAGGTTGCTCCACCACGCGGGAGCGGGGCCGTCGTGCACGGCACACACAGCCCCGAGTCGACCTGTGGACAACTCTGTGGACAACAGGGCGCCAGTTGTCCACAGATCACCTTCCCCAGTGAGCGGAGGAAGAACGCAGGGTTGTGCGCCCGCCCTGCTCAGGGCCGCGTGCACGGCCTCGACCAGCCCAGATGAGCCGATGATTCCCACGAAGGAGTTATCCACAGGCCACTGTGAGCGACCACCCAGGTAACCGGCCGCGCGGAAGGCGCCCAGCTCAGCGGGCGGGTCGCCGGAGTCGTCCACAGCCAGCGCGGCACGGACCGCGACCGTCCGCTCGGCGGGCAGCGCGACGTCCACGATCTCGCCGTCCGGGCAGCGCAGCGCGGCCCCCCGGCCGGGGACGTCGAAGAGGACCGCTCCGGGAACGAGTCGTTCGCCCACTGGGATCTCCAAGGTCGTGCACGGCGGTGGCCGCCGCGTCCACGAGGGACGCGACGGCCACCGGCAGGGGTCAGTCCTGGTCGTCGAACGGGTTCTCCACCAGGGCGTTGCTGTGGCTGGCCGAGTTGTGCGGCAGCTCCCGCTCGGACTCGACGCGCACGAAGATCTTCTCCATCTCGCAGTTCACCTCCTCGACGATGTCGTTGCTGCGTACCGGTTTCCAGGAGTACCACAAACGATAATCATTACCAACAGGGCTGAACGGGTGACGACTTTGACAACCGTTATCAGCTAGCATGCGGCTCGTGTCAGCCGAGCACCTGCGCCAGGACCCCGACTTCCGGCGCTACCTGCTGGCCAGGGCGATCTCCGTCGCGGGCACCCTGGTGAGCGTCGTCGCCCTGCCCGTCCTGGTCTACCAACTGACCGGCTCCCCGGGCTGGACCTCGGCCGTTGCCGCGACGGAAGCCTTGCCGTACCTGCTCTTCGGCCTCTTCGCGGGCGCGTTCGCCGACCGGCTCGACCGGCGGCGGCTGATGGTGTGGGCCGACGTCGTCAGCGGTGTCCTGCTGGCGAGCGTGCCGCTCGCGTGGGCCACGGGGACGCTCACGGCGCCGCACGTCCTCGTCGTGGCGTTTGTCACGCAGACGATGTTCGTGCTCTTCGACGCGGCGAACTTCGGCGCGCTGCCGACCCTCGTGGGCCGCGAGCGCACCACGGCCGCCTTCTCCGCGGTCTTCGGCACCACCACGGTCGTCGAGCTGGCGGTGCCCCCGCTCGCCGCGCTCGCGGTCACGATGTGGGCACCCGCGCCGCTGATCGCGTTGGACGCCTTGACCTATGCCGCCTCCGCGATGTTGATCAGGGCCATCGTCCGTCCTCTGTCCACATCGGACCGAGGACGCCCGCGCTCGGCGAACGATGTGCTCGCCGACGTGCGCGGCGGACTCGTTTTCCTGTGGCAGAACAAGACCGTGCGCACACTCACGTTGGTCGGCGCGACGCACTCCGCCGTCGGCGGTGCGTGGATCGCGATGCAGCTCCCGTGGGCCGACCGCGTCCTCGGGGTCGCACCGTCCGGCGACGCGCGGCTGGCCGTGCTGTTGAGCTGCTGGGCGGTCGGCGGCCTGGTCGCGTCGCGGCTGGTCCCCCGGCTCACCAAGGCGCTCGGCGCGGCGCGGCTGGCGTTGTTCGCGCTGCCGGCGTCGCTGGGGGCCGGGCTGGTGGTGATCGCCACGTCGCACTGGGTGGTGGCGGTTTTCGCGATCACGTTGTGGGGGATGGCTTACACGACCGTGGTGATCAACGCGATCACGTACCGGCAGCAGGTCACGCCCGACGAGTTGCAGGGGCGGGTGAACACCACCGCGCGCATGTTGGCGTGGGGTGTCGGGCACCCGGTCGGCGCCGCGCTGGCGGGTGCTGTCGCGGTGTGGACCGACCCGCGCGTTGGGCTGGCCTCCGCCGTGGCCGTGCTGGCCGTGGGTGTCGTCGCCGCTTGGTGTTCACCGCTGCGCGCGGAGGCCCGTGACCGCGCTCCTGCCGTGGCGTGAACCCGAGCTCAGAGGACCGCGTCGTAGGTGCAGGCGGGGCGGCCGGTGATGTCGTCGTTCCACACGCGGCCTCGGACTCCGAACACGTCGGCGAGCAGCGCGGTGTCCACGGCTTCGGCGGCGTTGGTGTCGGTGTGCACGGTTCCCTTGTGCAGAGCCACGATTCGGTCCGCGTACCGCGCCGCCTGTTGCAGGTCGTGCAGCACGCTCACCACTGTCAGACCGCGCTCTGACCGCAGACGCGCGATCAGCTCAAGGACTTCGAGCTGGTGCCGGACGTCCAGGTAGGTCGTCGGTTCGTCCAGCAGCAGCACCGGGGCGTCCTGGGCCAGCGCGAGGGCGAGGCGGACTCGCTGGCGTTCGCCGCCGGAGAGGTGGTCGACCGCGGTGTCCGCGTAGGTCTCCACACCAGTCGCGGCGAGTGCCGTGCGGACCTGGTCGTCGTCGCCCGTCCTGAGCATCCCCAACGGTCCTCGGACCGCGTAGCGGCCTTGGCGGACGAGTTGGCGGACCGTCATGCCGGGAACGGCGGGCATCGCCTGCGGCAGCGTCGCGACTTGTCGAGCGATCTGCCTGCGGGACAAGGACTCCAGGTTCCGCTCCCCCAGGAGGACGGCTCCCGAGTCTGGCTTGTGCAGGCCACCGATCACCCGGAGCAGCGTGCTCTTGCCACAGCCGTTCCTCCCGACGAGCGCCACCCACTGGCCCTCGTCGATCTTTATGTCCACTGTGGACAACACGGTGCGCTGCCCGAACCGGACGGTCACTTCGGAGGCGGTGATCACCGCGAACCTCCTTCCAAGGGTGCCCTCGACGCACGCCGGGCCACCACCACGAGTACGACCGCGCCGAGGACCGCCGTCACCGCTCCGGTCGGGATGCCGAGCCGTTGCGAGCCCACCGACGGGACCAGGGCGGTGAGGGCTTGCGCCGCGAAGTCCGCTCCACCCACGCAGGCCGCTCCGACCAGCGCGGACGCGGGCAGGAGCCATCGGTGTTCGGCCCCAAGGACCTTGCGGACCGCGTGCGGCGCGAGCAGGCCGACGAACGAGACCGTGCCCGCGGCGGCAACCGCAGCCGCCGTCGCGAGCACTGCCGCTCCGAGAGCGGTCAGCCGCCAGGGCACCACCGCGAGGCCGACGGTGCGGGCGTGGTCGTCGTCGACGGCGAGCAGGTCGAGCGCCGGGGCGAGCACCACCGACGCGAGCGCCACCAGCAGCAACCACGGCCACAGACCGTTCCAGTGCTCCCAGGTGCGCCCGGACAACGAACCGACCAGCCACCTCGCCGCCGCTCCCGCGAGCTGCGGGCGGGCCGTCAGCAGGACCAGGGACGCGCCCGCGAGGACCGCGGAGACCAGCACTCCGAGCACCGCCAGCCGCAACGGCTCCGCCTTCGCCGCGATCAGCCACAGCGACGCGCCGCCGAGCACTCCGCCGAGCACAGCGGTGATCGTCAACGCCTCCGGCTGGTCGGCGATGCCGAGGAACACCGTGCCCGCGACCGCGCCGAGGACCGCGCCGGAGCCGACCCCGGTCACCTCCGGTGAGGCGAGCGGGTTGCGGAGGACCGCTTGCAGGACGGTGCCGGAAAGGCCGAGCGCGGCGCCGACGCCGAGGCCGACAAGCACTCGCGGGACCCGGAGCTCTGTGAGGACACCGCGGGTGAGGTCGTCTCCTCCGCCGAACACCGCTGCGAGGGTGTCCGCGGGTGAGACTGTCGCTCCGACGAGGAGAGCGGCGAGGGCGGCGACAGCCGCGAGCACCGCCAGGACGGGTAGGACGACGACCGGCTTCCTCATCCGAGCACCTCACGAGCGGAGCGCCTGCGGACGAGCAGGGCGGCGAGCGCGATCGCGACGAGTGCGGTGAGACCGCCGACCGGGAGCTCCACCGGGTAGATGACCGTGCGCGCGGCCAGGTCCGCGACCACCACCAGCAACGCGCCGAACAGCGCCGACCAGCCCAGCCAGATCCTCGGGTCGGCGCCGGGGCGGAGACGGCGGGCGAGATGCGGGCCGAGGAAGCCGACCCAGGCGATCGGGCCGGACGGCCCCACGGCGATCGCCACCAGGGCGCAGGCGACCACGAGGACGATCATCCGCGCGCGGTCGGCCCGGACTCCCAGGGCTGAGGCGGTCTCGTCGCCGAGCCGGAGCACGCCGAGCAGCGGAACGCACAGCAGGGCCAGTGGCAGCAACGCGATCAGACCGGGGGCTGCCAGGCCGACGGAGGACCAGGTGGTGCCGGTGAGCGAACCGAGGAGATAGCGGAACAGCACGCCCTGTTCGCGGGAGTCGGAGAGCGAGACGGCGGTGAGCATCAACGCCTGCATGGCCGCGTTCACCGCCGCTCCGACGAGGAGCACCGCGGCGGGACCGACCACGCGGCGCGCGGCGAGCAACGTGATGAGGCCGCCGATGACCGCACCGATCAGTGCGGGGACCAGGGGCGCTCCGGGGATCGGGACGGCCCACACCACGCAGACCGCGACGAAGACCGCCGCACCGCTGGAGACTCCGAGCAGCTCGGGCACCGCGAGCGGGTTGCGCAGGGATTCCTGGAGCAGCAGCCCCGCGACCGCGAGCGCGGCGCCGACGAGCAGGCCGAGCACCAGTCGTGGGGCGCGGAGCAGCACGACGACCGCGTGTTCGAGGTCGGTCTCGCCCGCGAACGCGGCGGGCAGCCGGTTCACCCCGACGAGCGGAGTGCCGAGGCAGAGCGCGGCCGCGCTCACCACCAGGAGGGCGAGCGCGGCCACCACCACGCTTCTGCTCATGCCTTGGCTAGCAGGGACTGGGACTCGTCGATGATCAAGGACAGGGAACGGGTCCCCCTGCCGGAGCCCCAGGGCTTGGGGGCCACCTCGTGGACCTGGCCCGCCTTGACCGCCTTGACCTGGGACCAGACCGGGTTGGTCGCCAACTGCTCGGACAGCTTCTTGTCCGTGCCGAACAACAGCGAGTAGACGAAGACGGTGTCTGGTTGTTTCGCCAGGATCTCCTCGACGCTGAACGTGCTCGCCGTCTCCGCGTTCGTGCCCTTGGCCGTCCAGGGGTAGGTGTAGAGCGCGCCGAGGAGCTTGCCCGTCACCGAGTCCGTGGTGTCCACGCCGATCGAGTCGGCGCTGCCGTACATCAGCAGGACCGTCTTCTTGTCGTAGCCCTTGTCGCGGCTCGTCCGCACCGCGGCGGCCAGCTTGTCGCGGAAGCGGTGTTCGGCGTCCGTCGCCTGCTGGACGCGGCCGGTCAGCGCGCCCACGTTGCGGAGGTAGCCGACCGAGTCCTGCCAGTCCCTCGGATCGACGGTCCACAGTGGAGTGTTGAACTTGCCGATCGCCTGGCGCAGCTGGTCGTGCACTCCGGCGAGGCCGATCACCAGGTCCGGGCGCATCCCCGCGATCGCCTCGACGTCCTCGGAGCCGAAGCTGCCCGGCACCACCGGGACCGCCCTGCCCTCCTCGCCGAGCAGCGCGGGGTGGGTCAGCAGGGCCGCATTGCTCGTCCCGGCCGGTCGCATGCCCAGCTCGGCCAGGATGTCGTCGCAGAGGCCGGTGAGGCAGACGACGCGTTCCGGGGCCTTGCGCAGGGTGATCGCGGTGCCACGCGGGTCGGTGATGCCCAGCGCCGCCTCCAGGGGCGCGACCTGGGTGCTCACTTGATCCACCCGCCGTTGCGCGGCAGGGGCTTCCGCGGGCGCCGAGGTGCACCCGGCGAGGGCGAACAGGGCGAATAAGGCGGGCAGGGTGCGCGAGCTGCGCACAGGTCACCTCCGGGGTCGGCCGCGGGAAACACCGAAGACGATAACGGTTTTCAAAACCGCCTGTCGAGCATCGTTATCAAGGCATAACCGGCACAGTCGAGGGCCAGCCAGAGACGACTTCGACCGCCGGTACTCTCGTCCGCGTGTCCACCAGCACCATTGACGAGCACGCCGCCCCGCCGGTTCACACGCACCGCAGCTGGGGCAAGGCCTTCGACGACCTGCGTCGCGGTTGGCAGCAGAAGGAACTGTGGGGCCATCTGGGCTGGCAGGACATCAAGCAGCGATACCGCCGCTCGGTGCTCGGCCCGATCTGGATCACGCTCAGCATGGCGGTCACCGCCACCGGTCTGGGCCTGTTGTACTCGCAGCTCTTCGAGACCGAGCTCCACAACTTCCTGCCGTACGTCACCGTCGGCTTCATCGTCTGGAACTTCGTCTCCGGCTGCGTGTCCGAGGGCGCCGAGGTCTTCATCGCCAACGAGGGCCTGATCAAGTTCCTGCCATCACCCCTGTCGGTGCACGTCTACCGCCTGATCTGGCGGCAGGTGCTGTTCTTCCTGCACAACCTGATCGTCTGGGTCGTGATGCTGGCCGTCTTCCCGCCGGACGGCGAGGTGGCGCACTGGAAGTTCACCATGCTGATGGCGATCCCCGCGTTCGTCATCCTCGCGCTGAACGGGCTCTGGGTGGCCTTCCTGACCGGTGTGATCTCCACGCGGTTCCGGGACATCCCGCCGATCATCGGCAGCGTCATGCAGCTGCTGTTCTTCGGCACCCCGATCGTCTGGGAGCTGGACAAGATCAGCCAGCGCACGGGGATCACCGGCGGCGTGCTGGAGTTCAACCCGTTCCTGCACTTCGTCGAGATGGTCCGGCAGCCGATGCTGGGCAGGGACATCATCTGGCACCACTGGGTGGTCGCCGGCATCATCACCGTCGTGGGCTGGGCGCTGGCCCTGCTGTTCATGCGCAACTACCGCGCCCGCGTGTCCTACTGGGTCTGAGTGAGGCCGAAAACCAATGGTCAGCATTGACGTCTGGAACGCTTCCGTCGAGTTTCCGATCTTCGACGCGAAGACCCGATCGCTGAAGAAGGCCGTGCTCGGCAAGGCGGGCGGCAAGATCGGCACCGACCAGAAGGTGCCCATCATCGAGGCACTGCAGGACATCAACCTGTCGATCCAGCACGGCGACCGGATCGGCCTGGTCGGCCACAACGGAGCGGGCAAGTCCACGCTGCTGCGGCTGCTGTCCGGCATCTACGAGCCGACAAGGGGCCGCTCGCGCATCATCGGCCGGGTGGCACCCGTGTTCGACCTCGGCGTCGGCATGGACCCGGAGATCTCCGGCTACGACAACATCATGATCCGCGGCCTGTTCCTCGGCATGAGCCGCAAGGAGATGCTGAAGCGGGTCGACGACATCGCCGACTTCAGCGGTCTCGGCAACTACCTATCCATGCCGCTGCGCACCTACTCCACCGGTATGCGGGTCCGCCTCGCGCTCGGCGTGGTGACCTCGATCGACCCGGAGATCCTGCTGCTCGACGAGGGCATCGGCGCCGTCGACGCGGAGTTCATGGAGAAGGCGCGCGACCGGCTCAAAGACCTGGTCAAGCGCTCCGGTCTGCTGGTGTTCGCCAGCCACTCCGACGAGCTGCTCATCGAGCTGTGCGACTCGGTCATCTGGATGGACCGGGGCCAGATCAAGCAGCAGGGCAGCCTGCGCGAGGTGCTGACCGACTACAAGGGCCGCGACCCGTTCGAGAACCTCCCCCAGCACGTTCTGGAAAGGATCGGCGAGAGCCGATGAGCAACGAGACCACCCCCGAGAACCCGCCAGCGTTGCCGGCGGGGGCGGTCGTCGCGGTCATCGTCACGTGCCGCCGTCGCGAGCTGCTCACGCAGTCGCTGAAGGTGATGGCGACGCAGACCCGGCAGCCGGACCACCTCATCGTCGTCGACAACGGGCCGGACCAGCCGGTGAAGGACATCGTCGACAACTGCCCGCTGAACACCACCTACCTGCTGTCCCGGCGCAACCTGGGCGGCGCGGGCGGGTTCGCGCTGGGCATGCTGCACGCGCTCGCCATGGGCGCGGAGTGGGTGTGGCTGGCCGACGACGACGGCAGGCCCGCGGACGACTCCGTGCTGGAGGTGCTGCTGGAGGAGGCCGACAAGCGCAAGCTCGCGGCCGTCTCCCCGGTGGTGGTGAACATCAACCACCCGGACAAGCTCGCCTTCCCGCTGCGCCGCGGCCTGACCTGGAAGCGCGAGCGCGAGGAGCTGTCCTCGGCGGAGAGCCCGGACTTCCTGCCCGGCATCGCCTCGTTCTTCAACGGCGCGCTGTTCCGGGCGTCCACTTTGGACGTCATCGGCGTCCCGGACTACCGGCTGTTCGTGCGCGGCGACGAGGTGGAGATCCACCGCAGGATCGTGCGCACCGGGCTGCGGTTCGGCACCACGCTGCGGGTGGCCTACGCGCACCCGGACGGCTCCGACGAGTTCAAGCCGATGCTGGGCGGCCGGTTCCACGCCCAGGACCCCGGCGACTCGACCAAGCGCTACTACACCTACCGCAACCGCGGGTACCTGCTCTCGCAGCCGGGAATGCGCAAGCTCGGGATGCTGGAGGTGGCCCGTTTCGGGCTGTACTTCCTCGCCCAGCGCAAGGACCCGAAGGCATTCGTGGAATGGGCGAAACTGGTCAACCAGGGCCGCTCGGAGAAGTTCTTCCGCCGTTGAGGAAAGCCGGGTTCGCCGTCAGCTGATCCGCTGACGGCGAACCCGTCTTGTCGCCATCTCCGTGCGCTGGTCTGGTGGGGGCATGGCTGAGAAGAAGACCCTCGTGCTGCACCAGACCGGAGTGTCCACCCCGTTGATGTTCGCGATCAGCGACGAGACCGCCGTCGAGCTGACCGGCAGGCTGCCCGAGCTCGTCCGCTCCGGCACCACCTCCTCGGTGCGCTGCGCCGATGACTCCGACGTGGTGGTGGACTTCGGCAAGATCGTGACCGCGCACATCGGCCTGCTGCCGACCGTCGGCGAGGTCTACGGCGCGCCGGGACGGCGAATGCGCGGACTGAGCTGAGCGAGTCAATACCTCGGTCGAATGACGCACCAATGGGCGATAATCGGCGCAAAATATGACTCAAGTTCCCAGAGCCTGAAACTTGAGCGGCATATTTCGACGGTTCGCCTCAAGGTTTCTGAATCGAGATAGAGGGACGAGCCGAATGGGCAACACACTTGCCCAATGGCACGAGGGCTTCGTCATGCGCTGACAACCTGGGTTCTGCTCGGCGCGGCACTGCTGACCGCGGTGTTCGCGCTGCTGCTCCCCCTCGCTCCGGTCAACCAGGACGACCCCGTGCTGAGCTGGCCGCAGGCGGGCGGCCGGGTGGAGAACACGGTCGTGCCCCTGGTTCCCTACCGTCCGCTTGAGCTCACCGCGGACCTGCCGTGCCGCACCTTGGCCGCCGTTGACGGCGATGTGCTGCGCACGCTCCCGCAGCGCCAGGACCAGAACCCCGGCCGCGGCCTCGTGGTCCAGGCAAACGATGGCAGGCTGCTGATCAGCTCCTCGTCGACGCGGCTGCTGGACGAGGCCCGGCCGACCGGTGACTGCGCCTACCAGGTGCGCGCCGACGCGAGCGGGACCAGAGTGCTGCGCGACGGCCGCGTCATCGCCCAGCACGCCGGGCTGCTGCCGCCGCAGGTGGCGATGTTCGAGACGGCCGGTGTCGGCCGCGCCGAGGCGGACGGGCTCAAGGTCACGCTGCACACCGATGCGCGCTTCCAGTCCTCGCCCAGCCCGCTCAAGGCTGTTCTCCTTGTGCTGCACGGGATTCTGCTCGTTGGCTGCGGAGTGCTCGCCGTGCTCCGCTTCGGGGCGAACCGCGCGGGCAGCCGGTTGCGCTTGTCCCCCGTCGACCTCGTCGTGCCCGCCGTCCTGCTGGGCTGGACCGTGATCGGGCCGACCAACGACGACGACGGCTGGTACCTGCGGCACGCGCTGAACTCGGCCAACAGCGGCTACATCGGCAACTACTACCACTCGTTCAACACCTCAGAACTGCCGTTCGTGGTGTCGCAGTACGTGCTCGGCGGCTGGGCGTCGGTGAGCACTTCGCTGCTGTGGCTGAGATTGTTCGCCGGAGTGCTCGGGATCGGCGTCTGGTTCCTGCTGCGGTGGTTCCTCGCGAGCGCGCTGGGCGACCGACGCGCGTACCGGGCGGTGCCGTGGCTGACGGCGTTGGCGTTCCTGGTGTGGTGGCTGCCGTTCACCCCCACGCTGCGCCCGGAGCCGGTGGCGTGTCTCGGGGTCGCCGCGACGCTGGCGCTGTGCGAGTACGCGCGGCGCCGCGAGTGGCCGGGCTTGGTCGCTCCCGCAGTCGGCATCGCCGCGCTCACCACGTTGACCACCGTGGCCGGGCTCGTGGCCTGGGGTGCCGTCCTGGTGCAGTTGCCGTGGCTGTGGCGGTGGTTGCGGACGCGCCCGGTGCGTGACCGCCTCGCCTACGTCGGCGCGACCCTGGCGTCCGGGACGACCGCGTTCGTAGCGGTGTTCGCCGACGCGAAGTTCACCGACGTCGTCGAAGCCACTCGCGTGCACTACCACTACTGGATCGCGATGCGGTGGTACGAGGAGTGGTTCCGCTACTCCAAGCTCCTCGGGTTCGACCACCACGGCAACTGGGCGAAGCGCGCCGCGGTGCTCCTGACGTTGGCGGCACTGGTCTTCGTGCTGTTCCGCATCAGGCGGCGCCGCGCCCAGCTCGACGGCACGATGCTGCGGCTGGCTGTCGTCGTGGCCGTGGGGCTCGCGGCTCTCGCCCTGTCGCCGACGAAGTGGGCGCACCACTTCCTGGCCGTCGCTCCGCCCGCGATCGCGCTGCTCGGGTTGAGCGCGATCGGGACTCCCACGCCGCGCGGGGCACGCGCGCTGGTGCCCGGGCTGGTCGCCGCCGCGTTGACCGGGGTGGCCGCTGTGCTGACCTTCGGCGGGCCGAACTTCTGGTACGGCTTCTCCAACTGGGGCCAGCCGTTCGGTGACCACAGCGTGCCGATCCCGCAGTTCGCGTTCACGAAGCAGCAGATCGCGGACGCCACGGCCCAGGCGGAGACGATGCGGCCCGCGCTCGGGCCGGTGTCGCTGGACAGCCCGTTGCTGTGGGGCCTGGCGCTCGCCGTGTGCCTGCTTCTCGGGCTTCGCGGGCGCGGCGGGCGGTGGGCGTCGGTCGGCTCCGCCCGGTTGCTGGTGGCCGTCCAGGCGACCGCTGTGGTGCTGCTCGTGTCGGTGTTCACCATCGCTCCACTGCGCACGCCCGGCTGGTCGCTGGCCGGGAGCGTGCTGCGCGACGACTGCGGGCTCGCCGACCAGGTCAGGCTGCCGGAGGGCACAACGCTGGCCGAGCTGGCGCGAACCCGGCCGACCTCGGTGGACTGGGGCATCGGCCTGGTCTACCCGTGTGTGCCGATCCCGGCGGTCGCCGACGGGCTCAGCACACCGCCGGAGTACCGGGTGCTGCCCGCGGGACAGGGCGCCATGGGTGGTTCCATGCAGACCGGCGAGTTCGCGGGCGGCACCCACGGCTTCCTGAGCCAGGTGGGCCGCACCGAACCGGTACCGACTTTCGGCCCCTTGAACGACGGGAGCGTCCCGGCATGGGGCGAGTTGCAGCGGGTGCTCTACGCGCACCCCGTCGGCAGGTACACCGTCACGCACACCTCGCGGACGGTCAGTGGTCTGGACGGCGCGCCGACACTGGCGCAGTTCAGCTACGTCGGCGTGCCCGAGGGCTTCATGCGCGTCTTCCAGTCACCTGGAGATGACAACGCCGCCGGACCTCCCCGATAACCACAATTCGCCACGTTAAACATCGATCTTTCTACTTAACCGATTAAGATTGCGAGGCTTCGACATCTTCATTGCGAGTGGCAATAACGCACGGGTCTCGGTTACAAAATTTGCGTAAGCTCGTAACCGCGATCGGGGATGCCCAATGCCACAGCGCTTCACCGCGTGGATTTTCCTGGGCGCAACGCTCATCACCGCAGCACTGGCACTGATCCTTCCGCTGGCCCCCGTCCGGGTCGACCAGCCGGTGCTGACCTGGCCGGAAGAGGGCGAGCGGGTCAGCAACACCGTGGTCCCCCTGCTGCCCTACCGGCCGCTTGAGCTGACCGCCGAGGTGCCCTGCCGGGCGATCTCCGCGGTGAACGCGCGAGGCGGGGAGGTGCTGCGCACCCTGCCGCCCGCGCGGGACGCCGCGCAACAGAACCACGGCATGACGATGCGCGTGGTGAACGGCATTGTGCAGGTCAGGGTGTCCGGCAAGTCCATAGTCGAGGAGCACCTGCCGGTCGTCGACTGCACCTACCGGGTGCGCTCCACCACCGCGGGGACCGAGGTGTGGCGGGACGGCATGCTGCTGGCGAAGCACGCCGGGCTGCTGCCGCCCCAGGTCGCCATGCTGGAGACCGGGGCCGCCGGGCTCGCGGAGTCCGAAGGCATGCGTGTTGTGATCAACACGGATGCGCGCTTCCAGTCCTCGCCGACCGACGCGAAATTCGCACTTCTGCTCATGCATGGATTTCTGCTGGCCGGTTGCGTCGCGCTTGCGATTATTCGATACCGGGCGAAGCGTGCCGCCGAAAGCCGGATGCGGTGGCGTGTGGCCGATTTCCTCGTGCCCGGCGCACTTCTCGCGTGGGCGGTGATCGGGCCGACGAACGACGACGACGGCTGGTACCTGCGGCACGCGCTCAACCTCGGCAACTCCGGTTATGTCGGCAACTACTACCACTCGTTCAACGCGCCCGAGTCGCCGTTCCTGTTCGCCCAGTACCTGCTGGCGGGGTGGACGTCGGTGAGCACCTCGATGCTGTGGGTGCGGCTGTTCCCGACGGTGATCGGCATCGGCGTGTGGTTCGCGCTGCGGTGGTTCCTGCACAGCGCGCTGGGTGAGCGCCGGGCCTACCGCGCGCTGCCGTGGCTGTTGGCACTGGCGTTCCTCGTGTGGTGGCTGCCGTACAACCCGACGCTCCGGCCGGAGCCCGTCACCTGCCTCGGCGTCGCGGTGACGCTGGCGCTGTGCGAGTACGCGCGGCGCCGCGAGTGGCCCGGTCTGATGGCGCCCGCAGTGCTGCTGGCCGCGCTCACGACGCTGACCATGGGCGCCGGGCTGGTCGCGTGGGCTCCGGTGGCGATGCAGCTGCCGTGGCTGTGGCGCTCGATGAGGGCGACCCCGGTGCGGGACCGGCTCGCCCTGGCCGCGGCCACGCTCACCTCGGGCACCGTGGCGTTCACTGTGCTCTTCGCCGACGGCAAGCTCGCCGACCTGCTCGAAGCAACCAGGATCCACTATTACTACTGGATCACCATGAGCTGGACCGAGGAGTGGGGCCGCTACGGCACGCTGCTCGTGCCCACCGGCTCCGGCAACTGGGCCAAGCGCGCCCCGGTGCTGCTGATGATCGTCTGCCTGGTGTTCGTCGGGGTGCGGGCGCGGCGACGGCGGTGGCGGATCGACTCGGTGATGCTGCGGCTGGCCGGGGTGCTCGGCTTCGGCGTGGTGGCGCTGGCGATCATCCCGACCAAGTGGACGCACCACTTCGTCGGCATCGCCGCGCCCGCGATCGCGCTGCTGGCGCTGACCACGCTGACCGGACCGCTGCCGGCACGGGTGCGCCGCGTCGCGCCAGCGGTCGCGGCGGGGTTGTTCATCGCCTTCACCGGCGTGGTGATCTTCAGCGGCCCCAACATGTGGCACGGCTTCGGCAACTGGGGCCAGCCGTTCTCGGTGCGCGGCACCATCGACCCGATGCGCACCCTCGACCCGGACGAGAAGGACCTGGTCGAGTCGCTGATGCTCGCGGTGGGCCCGGTGAAGGTCAACAACATGCTGGTCTGGGCCGGTCTGCTGGGGCTGGCGTGGTTCCTGCTGCGCCGCCGAAGGCGCTGGGCGAACACGGGCTCGGCGCGGGTGCTCGCGGGCACGCAGGTGCTCACGGTCGGCCTGCTGCTGGCGCTGTTCGTGGTCGCGCCGCTGCGCCAGCTGCCCGGCTGGTCGCTGGCCAGCGGCACGCTGCGCAACGGCTGCGGGCTCGCCGACACCGTGCGGGTGCACGACGGCAGGACCCTCACCGAGTACCTGGCGGACCGGCCGGCCTACGTGGACTGGAGCATCGGCATCGGCTACCCGTGCGTCCCGGTCGTTCCGGTGAAGGACGGCATGGTGACGCCGCCGGAGTTCCGGGTGCTCGCGGCGGAGAAGTTCACGATGGGCGGCCTGGTGTCGGTGTACGAGGGCATCGGCGGCACCCACGGCTTCCTCGGCAGGGTGGCCGAGATGGTCAAGGTGCCGGCGGACGCGCCCAACAGCGGGGACTCGCCGTGGGGCGGCCTGGAGAAGGTCAAGTACCTCCACCCGCCGGGTCGCTTCACCACGACGATGACCCACCGCGTGGAGAACGGCCTCCAGGCCCCGCCGACCATCGCGCAGTTCGACTACGTCGGTCTCCCCGCGGGGTACGTCAAGCAGGCGATCGACCCGTCGCGGCTGCCCTCCGACATCGACGACGACCGCTACGACACCCTCGGACTGCGCTGAGGTTCCCGGGACCGGAGGAACGCGGTCACCTCGGCGCCCCCTTCTTCGCGTTTTTGCGCCTTAATGCGAAATGGGAGCGCTCTTTTGCGCAATAAGGTGACAAAACGCCAAAGTCTCGGCCACGCCAGTTAGCGCGCACGCCGCAGTGCGGTGCCGGGTCGGCCCGCTGTTCCGGGGCGTCGGGATGTGCAGGACCGGCGTCAGCGCTGCTTGAAGATGACCATGCGGAGCATCACGAAGTTGATCGCGGTGGCGGTGCCCTGCGCGATCACCCAGGCGAGGGTGATCTTGAGGAAGGACTCCGGGAGCACCGCGAGGAACAGGGCGTTCACCCCGACGTTGACGAAGAACGTCACGCCGTAGAGCAGGACGAAGCCGCCGATCCGGCCCGCGCCGCCCTGGGTGGTCTGGAAGGTGAACTTCCTGTTCAGGAAGTACGCCGTCGTGGTGCCCGCCACGAATCCCAGCGCCTTCGCCGCGTGTACCCAGAGACCCAGCGCCAGCAGCCCCTGGTAGCTGCCGTAGTCGATCAACGCGGAGAAGCCACCGACTGCGACGAAGCGCAGGAGCTGCGAAAACGCACTCATGGGACGAGGTTGCTCAGCTTCCCTGATCGGGGGAACGCCTTCACTCGCTCCAGCTACCTTTTCGCGGATCTGCTCGGTCAACTTGAGCCACCATTCCCGGCTGCCGATAGTCGTTCGTCGCCGAAACGGCGATCTCCACACCCATCTCACTTCACGAAATGGCTGCCTGGGCATGCTACGCCGTTCCTTCAGCAGCGCTTGGCTGCTGTGTGCGTTTTCCCTGGTCACGCTGGCACTGGCCGCACTGCTGCCGCTCGCTCCGGTAGTGGTGCAGCAGCCCGTGCTGTCCTGGCCGCAAGCCGGAGCGGCGCCGCGCTCCACGGTGGTCCCGCTCGTGCCATACCGGCCCCTGCGCATGTCGGCAACTTTTCCCTGCGCCACGATGGACGCGCTGGACCGCAGCCGGTTCGCCGCCGACGGCCAGTGGGCCGACCTGCTGCGCACCCTTCCCCCCTCGGAGGGCGGGAACGGGGACGCCGGGGCCGAGCGGGGGCTGCTGGCGCGGACGAAGGCGGGACGGGTGCTCATCTCGGCGTCCGGCCGGACCCTCGTCGACGAGCAGCGGCCGACCGGCTCGTGCACCTACCGGCTCGAAGCCGATCAGGCCGGTGTCACGGTGCTGCGCGACGGCGAGCAACTGACCCGTGCGGAGGAGCTGCTGCCGCCGCAGGTCGCGATGCTGGAGACGGCGGCGGAGGGCTTCCCCGAGGCGGTCGGGCTGCTCGCGGAGCTGGAGACCGACGCGCGGTTCCAGTCCTCGCCGTCACCGCTGAAGATGGCGCTGCTCGTGCTGCACGGGCTGTCGCTGCTCGGGTGCGCGGCGCTGTGCCTGCTCCGCTATCGGCAGGAGCGGCGACCGACCCCGGGACGGCTGCGGCTGACGTGGGCGGATCTGGGAGTGCCCGCGCTGCTGGTCACGTGGTCGGTGATCGGTCCGGTCAACGACGACGACGGCTGGTACCTGCGGCACGCGCTGAACCTGCCGAACGTGGGCTACGTCGGGAACTACTACCACTCGTTCAACGCACCGGAAGCGCCTTTCCTGCTCAGCCAGTACGTGCTCGCCGGGTGGGCCTCGATCAACACGTCGATGCTGTGGCTGCGGTTGCTGCCCACCGCGATCGGCATCGCGGTGTGGTTCCTGCTGCGGTGGTACCTGCACATCGTGTTGGGGCCACAGCGGATGCTGCGTCGGGCGTATCGGGTGCTGCCCTACCTGATGGGGCTCGCGCTCTTGGTGTGGTGGCTGCCCTTCAACCTCACGCTGCGACCGGAATCCCTTGTGTGCCTTGGTGTTGCCGCGACGCTCGCACTGTGCGCCCACGCTCGCGAACGTGGGCGTCTCGGGGTGTTCGCACCCGCCGTGGTCGTGGCGTCACTGACCACGCTGACCACGGCGACCGGTCTGCTGGCGTGGGGGCCGCTGCTGTTCTCCGCTCCGTACCTGTTCCGTGAGCTCCAGGCGCGGCCCGTCGCGCAGCGAGTGGCTTACGGCACCGCGCTCGTCGCCTCCGGCACCGCCGCGTTCAGCGTGCTCTTCGCCGACCTGCGTCTCAGTGATCTCGTTGAGACGACCCGGATTCACTCCTGGTACTGGTTCGTCACACCGTGGTTCCAGGAGATCGAGCGTTACCGGAGCCTGCTGTACCCCGGACCGCTCGGCAACTGGGCCAAGCGCGCCGCAGTGCTGCTCACGCTGCTCGCGCTCGGGCTGGCCGCAGTGCGTTGGCTGACCTCACGGGGACGACTGGACGCCAGGCAGCGAATGCTGCTGCACTGCGGTGGGCTGGTCGTGTTCGGCATGGTCACGCTGGCGATCTCACCGACCAAGTGGGTGCACCACTTCGGCGGTCTCGCCGTTCCGGCGACCGTGCTGCTCGCGGTCACGATGCTCTCCGTGCCGATCCCGGCGACGGTCCGGCGGGCGGGGCCGAGCCTGGTCGCGGCGGCGGGCGCGGTGCTGCTGACCGCGGTGATCTTCAGCGGCCCCAACACCTGGTACGCGTTCTCCGACTGGGGGCAGGCGTTCGGTGACCACACCACGGTGGTCGACATCTACGCGCCGCCGGAGGACCTCAGCCAGCCCCTCATGCGACAGGTGCTCGACACCCAGATCACCCACCTCGGCCCGGTGTGGCTGAACAGTCCGCTGGTGTGGGCCGCGGTGCTCGGCGTCTGCCTCTGGTTGGCCGCGCGGGCCCGCAAGCGCCAGTGGGTCGGGGTCGGCACCACCCGGTTCCTGGTGCTGGTGCAGGGCGTGGTGGTCCTGTTGCTGCTGACGGTCTTCGTCGCCGCCCCGATCCGGCAGTACCCCCAGTGGTCGATCGCGAAGAACAACGCGCGCAGCGTCACCGGCACCTCCTGCGGCTTGGCGGACGACCTGACCGTGCCGGTGGCGAAGCTGACCGACGTCATGCGCGGCCCCGACCGTCCGGCCCTGCACGCGGGCGAGGAGGTGCGGTTGACCGAGTTGCTGCGCGGCCAGCCGACCTTCGTGGACTGGCCGGTCTCCATGGCGTACCCGTGCGTTCCGGTGCTGCCGGTGACCGACGGGATGGCGACGCCGTCGGAGTACCGGCTGATCGCGTCGGACATGCTCGCCGGTAGCAGCTCGGTCGCGATCAACGAGATGGTCGGCGGCACCCAGGCGTTCCAGCGGCGGGTCGCCACGTTCGAGCGCATCCCCGTGAACGTGCAGCACACCGAAAGGCCGCGCGCGCCGTGGGGACACCTGGAGCGCGTCGTCTACCGGCACCCACCGGGCCGCTACACGCTCTCGCGGACCACGAGGGTGGAGTCCGGCCTCGCGGGCGGACCGCGACTGGCCCAGTTGGACTACGTGGAGACGCGCAACGGTTGGCTCAACGAGGTGCGAAGGGAGTCCTGGCGCAACTGACGAACGGACCTATCGGGCGGGGAGCTGAGGGCGCTCGGTAGCCTGTGTTGCCGTGTCGACGCCCTTTTCGCGACCACGTGCCCGCACATTGGTGCTGGTAGCCGGGCTGATCAGCGTTTTGTCCGCGCTGCTGGTGCCCTTCGCTCCGGTGAACCAGGACAAAGCGACGTTCTCCTGGCCGGTCGAGGGCTCCGCGCAACCGGTGCAGCTCCTGCTCTACCCGTACCAGCCCGCCAGCTTGGACGCGACGTTCAGCTGCGCGACGGTCGCCGAGGCGGCGCGACGCGGGGCCGAGCGGACGGTGGTGCTGAGCACCACACCGGACACCGAGGAGGGGCGCGGCGACGGTCTGGTCGTCGAGACGGCGGGTTCCGCGCTGACCATCAGCAACCGGGGTCGCCTGCTGCACCGTGAACAGGTGGATGCCCAGCGGACCGCGTGCTCGTGGCGGATCTCGTCCACGAGCACGGGCACCACGGTGACCCTGGACGGCCGACGGGTGGCCGGAGTGGACTCGGACGCGCGGCCGCACGTGCTCGGGGTGTTCTCCACAGTGGACGGAGCGGTTCGCGACCTGGACGGGCTCAGCGTCCGAGTGGTCGCCGACACCCGGTTCCAGACCTCCCCGTCGGTGTGGAAGTACGGCCTGATGGCGCTGTCGGTGATCGCGTTGGCGGTCGCGCTGCTGGCGCTGCGCCGGGCCGACCGGGAACGGGGCCTGCCCGTGCGCCGCCTGCTCCCCGAGCGGTTCTGGCGGCCACGCGCGCCGGACTACGTGGTCGGCGGCACCGTGCTGGGCTGGGCGGTGATCGGCTCGCTCACCGTCGACGACGGCTACATCCTGACCATGATCAGGGCACGGGAGGCGACCGGGTTCGTCGGGAACTACTACCGGTGGTTCAACGCGCCCGAGGCGCCGTTCGGCTACTTCTACGAGCTGTACTACGCGTTGACCCGGATCAGCGACTCGCTGCTGTGGATGCGGCTGCCCGCCGTCGGACTGGCGATCACGGCCTGGCTGCTGCTGAGCAGGCTGGTGCTGCCCCGCCTCGGTGGCGCGTTCGCGAGGTCCCGTTGGGTGCCCTGGGGCGCGGCCGCGGTGTTCCTGGCGTGGTGGCTGCCCTACAACAACGGCATCCGCCCCGAGCCCTTCATCGTGGTCGGCACGCTCGGGGTTTTCTGTGCGGTGGAACGGGTTCTCGCGACGAGGCGGCTCCTGCCGCTGGCCTTCGGTGTGCTGGTCGCCGTCGCGGCCGTGGGCATCACGCCGACCGGTGTGATCGCGTTCCTGCCGATGCTGGTGGCTCCGCGCAGGTTGTTGGCGGTGCTCAGGGAGCGCTCGGACCTGCGTTGGATGCCGCTGCTGTCGGTGGTGGCCGCGAGCGGGTTGTTCGGACTGCTGCTGATGTTCTACGACCAGACCTTCAGCGCGGTGATGGAGGCGACGCGCTCCCGCAGCGCGATCGGCCCGAGCCTGACGTGGGACACGGAGTTCGAACGCTACGCCCGGCTGCTGAACCCGATCTTCGACGAAGGCTCGCTGACCCGGCGGGTCCCCGTGCTGATGCTGCTGGCGTCGTTGGCCCTGGTGTCCTCGATCCTGTTGCGGCACAAGCGAATCCACGGAGTCGCGACCGGACCTGCTGTCCGGCTGTTGTCGGTGACCGTGTTGTCGCTGGGGGCGATCGCGTTCACCCCGACCAAGTGGACGCACCACTTCGGCGCCTTCGCCGGACTCGGTGTCGCGGTCGTCGTGCTCGGCATGTGGGCGCTCAGCACCCCCGCGTTCCGCTCGACCAGGGCCAGGGCGGCCGCGGTCTGCTGTCTCATGGTCGCCTTCGCCCTGGCGCTCAGCAGCCCGAACCGCTGGTGGCTCATCTCCGCGCCGGACGGCCCGTGGACCACTGAGCTGCCCAACGTCTTCGGCATACAACTGAACACAGCTCTCCTGGTGGTCGGCGTGCTCGTGGCGCTGGCCGCCGTCACGCAGGCCGCGTGGCGGGTAGCGCACCGGCGGCCCGAGCGGCCGACCTGGCTGCCCAGCCCCGCGCTGATCATGGTGATCGGCTGCGCGGCTTCGGTGGTGCTCCAGGTGGGCACGTTCGTCGTGGTGACCGAGGCGCGCACGAACACGTACTCGCTGGCCAAGCAGAACGTTCGAAGCGTGCTCGCTCAGGACTGCGGGCTGGCTTCCGCGTTGAAGGTCGAACCGACACCGGAACGCGGCATCCTGACTCCGCTGCCGGGAGAGGCGGGTCGCGGAGACGTCGGGCCGTTCGCGGTCAACGGCGGCTACGACCCCGAGCACGGGCCGCCCTACCTGTTCGACAAGCCGAGCACCGGGGTTCCCGTGTGGGGCAGCCTCGTCGACGGTGACCGCACCACCGGCACCGCCACCACCGGCTGGTACCGGGTGGACGAGTCGCTGCGCAGGGGCAACGCGCCCTTGGTGCTCTCGGTCGCCGGACGGCTGCACGGGGGCAACGAGATCGCGCTCGAATTCGGTGCCACCTCAGGTGAGGAGGTGCGGCCTCGGGGGCGCATGCCGGTCGACTCCCCCCTTGACGGTCCACAGTGGAGGGACGTGCGGATCGACGTGCGGGAGGCGGTCGCCGACGCCGACGCGGTCCGGGTGGTCGCCACCGACTCCTCGGTGGGCGCGGGTGGCTGGCTGGCGTTCAGCCCGCCCAAGGCCCCGGTCCTGGTGCCGATGCCGGACGTGGTGCCCAGCACCGATGCCACGATCATCGACTGGCCGGTTGCCGCGTTGTTCCCCTGCAACCGACCGGCGGCGCTGCGCCTGGGCACGGTCGAGATGCCGCACTTCCGGATCGGTCCCGCCGGGGGCTACGACCAGCTGACCGGCATGTCCTACTCCGCCCAGGGAGGCGGCCCGTTCGCCCCCGTCAACGCGTTGGCGACGCAGCAGCCGCTGCCCACCTACCTGGTCAACGACTGGCAGCGCGAGGCGGCCGTGGTCTACCGCATCGTGCCAACGCAGCACCTCGGACTCCCCGAGGCCGAGGTGCACCGCGAACAGGTCTCCGGCATCGGCGGCCCCGGCAGGCTCAACACCCCGGGGACCGACGACCCGATGGGCTGATCACTTCCGGACCAGGATCCGGAACGGGCCGACGTTCTTGCTGGTGAAGTGCGCCGGGTCGAAGATCTTCTCCGGGAACACCATCTCGTAGGACATGGTGTTGAGGTACCGGGGGAACCTGTCCTCGCTCAGCTGGATCGTCAGACCGCCGTTGTTGTTCCCGCGCAGCACGAACACGTCCGGCACCCGGAACTTGCTCTTGTCGAGCATCCGCGCGAGCTCGTCACCGTTCTTCGCGCTCGCCCACCGCGCCATCTCCGCCGCGCGCTCCTTGTACTGCGCCAGCGGGTTGGCGTAGTGATCGGTGATCATCTGGAAGCCCCAGTAGGGCTCGAAGGCCATGAGCGGGTACACGGTCGTCAGCAGCACGAGGTCCTTCGGCTTCTTGCCGGTCATCTCCTGGATGCTGCCGATCAGCTCGTCGTAGACGGCCCCGTCGTTGCTCGGGTCCGGACGGTCTTCCTTGAGCGGCGACTTCGGGTTCTGGGTCGAGTTGTGCCCGGTCGGGTAGTAGTCGTAGTAGGCGGCGTTGATCTCGCCGCTGTGCGCCTGCGGCACCGACTGGACGATCGAGACCGCACCGAACACCCCGAACACGACGACCGCGACCGTCGTGGTCCGCAGGTGCTGGGCCGTGATCCGGCCGCGCGCCCAGCGCCAGCCCTCCCGCACCGCGAGCGCTCCGGCGCAGTACAGCACGACCAGCAGCACGCCCCGCATCCGGAACGCCAGCAGGCTCGTGTCGAGCGCCAGCATCAACGTCGACAGCGCGAACCAGGCGTAGACCACGAGCACCACGGTCAGCAGCGCCCGCGCGACCTGGTCCCGGCGCGCGGCGAAGATCAGCCACACGGTGCCTGCCAGGCAGAGCAGACCCTGCACCGACAGCTCGAACATCGGTGTCGGGAACACCGCGCTGTCCGGCGGCAGGTACCGCTGGGCCATCCCGGGGGGCATGCCCGTGCTCAACGCCTTGAGCAGGAACGGCGCCCACACCAGCAACATGATCGGCACGGACACCGCTGCCGCGCCGATCAGCCGGAGCAGCACCATGCGCAGCGCTGCGGGCCAGCGCGGCACTCCCGGCCGGGTCCGAGCGGCCCGGTGCGCCTCGACCACGCTGGTCACCGCGACAACGGCGAGGCCGACGACGACGAAGCCGGTGTACAAGGTGTAGATCGAACCGGAGATGCCCACGAAGACACCGATGCCGACCATGGCGCCCCAGCCGTGCCGACGGCCCGGTCCGCGTTCGTCCAGCAGCGCCGAGCGCAGGGCCCGCTGCGCGATCACCAGCAGCGGCGGCGTGTTCGCGATGATCAACCAGGCGTAGGGCTCGGTGGCCCCGGCGAGCATGCCGACCATCGAGGTCGCCACGGCCATCAGCACCGCGGTCCTGCGGCGCACGACCGTGCTCCACAGCACGAAGACGATCACGGCCGTGACCGCCATGGTCAGGATCGCCCACGGCTTGAACGCGACCCAGCCGGGCAGCCCGAGCAGGTTCGCGAACCGGCCGCCCAGCCAGAACCAGCCCGCCGGGTAGAAGGGCGGAAGATCGACGTAGTTCATGTCCGCGAAGCCGGACGTGGACGTCATCCGCACCAGGTACTGGGTGCGGAAGAGCTGGTCGACGGAGATTCCGCCGTAATAGAAAAGGGTTCCGGACAGCGGCAGCGCCAGTCCGAGAGTGGTCAACGCGGACAGGCCGCTCCACGCGCCGATCCGTGAAAGCACCGACCAGGGGCGGCGAATCATCACCAGTGCCGCGAGCCCGGCCATCAGCGGCACCGCCAGCAGCGACAGCACGGCGGTCGGAGCGTGCGTCGGAGTCGGCCAGTGCAGCCGGTTGACCAGCCACTGGAGCACAACCGATGTCACCGTGGCCACGGTGATCCCCACAGCCAGCTCGCCGACGATCCCCAGCGCCGAACGCGGGCCGGACGGCTCGCTGGAACCGGTGTTCACCGACTGCGAGGTGTTGACTCCGTGTTCCACGGTCGGATCGACGACTGGCGATTCGGCCGCAGCAGATCCATTCACGACGACTACTCCTGCACCCCAAGGAGCCCGAGTCCGACGACCCAGGTTAAAGCGGCACGGTAACCGCCCGGCCGGGTGACCTCCACACCGCCTCGCCCCTGGACGGGACCGGAGATGCGAAACGAGTAGCCTGGCTGCGAAGTTCCGAGCTGGTCGAAGGCGAAAGGCGGACTCGATGCCCGAGGCGACTCGGAGGCTCACCGGCTGGGGGCGGACCGCGCCGAGCACGGCCACCGTGCGCCAGGTCACGGCCGCGAAGGAGCTGGCAGCCGCCGTCCGCGAGAGCGGGGCGCGGGGCGTCATCCCGCGCGGGCTCGGCCGCAGCTACGGCGACGCCGCGCAGAACGCGGGCGGCCTGGTCGTGGACATGACCGCGCTCGACGAGATCCACCACGTCGACAGCGAGACCGGCATCGTCACGGTGGACGCCGGGGTCAGCCTGGACAAGCTGATGCGGCAGATGCTGCCGTTCGGACTGTGGATCCCGGTGCTTCCGGGCACCCGCCAGGTCACCGTCGGCGGCGCCATCGCCGCGGACATCCACGGCAAGAACCACCACGTGGAAGGCAGCTTCTGCAACCACGTGCTGGCGATCGAGCTGCTCACCGCCGACGGCGAGATCAGGACGGTGACCCCGGACGGCCCCGGCTCGGAGCTGTTCTGGGCGACCGCGGGCGGGATGGGCCTGACCGGCGTGGTGCTGCGGGCCACCATCCAGCTCAAGTCGGTGGAGACGGCGTACTTCCTCGTCGACACCGAGCGCACCGCGGACCTGGACGACCTGATGGCCAGGCTGATGGACAACGACGACCAGTACACCTACTCGGTCGCCTGGTTCGACTCCGCGTCCACCGGCTCGAAGATGGGCCGCGCCGTGCTCACCCGCGGCTGGTCGGCCAAGCGCGACGACCTGCCAGCGAAGCTGCGCGACGAGCCGCTGAAGTTCAACGCGCCGCAGCTGGCGACCGTGCCGCCGGTGTTCCCCAGCGGCCTGCTGAACAAGCTGACCGTGAGCGCGTTCAACGAGGTCTGGTACCGCAAGGCGCCCAAGGAGCGGCGCGGCGAGGTGCAGAACATCACCCAGTTCTTCCACCCGCTGGACATCGTCGGGCAGTGGAACCGGGTCTACGGACCACGCGGTTTCCTGCAGTACCAGTACGTCGTGCCCTACGGCGCGGAGGACACCGTCCGCAGGTCGATGGAGCTGATCTCCGCGTCCGGCGCGGTGTCGTTCCTCAACGTGCTCAAGCGCTTCGGTGCCGGCAACGCCGCCCCGCTGTCCTTCCCGTCCCCGGGCTGGACCCTCGCGGTGGACATCCCCATCACCGACAACCTCGCGCCGCTGCTGGACAAGCTGGACCAGCTCGTGCTGGAGGCCGGTGGCCGGCTGTACCTGGCCAAGGACTCCAGGCTGACCCCGGACGCGCTGCGTTCGATGTACCCGCGCCTGGCCGAGTGGCAGAAGGTCCGGGACGCGGTCGACCCGCGCGGCGTGTTCAACTCCGACCTCTCCAGAAGGCTGATGCTGTGATCGACGCTGTTGGCAACCCCCAGTCCCTGCTGCTGCTCGGGGGCACCTCCGAGATCGGCCTGGCGATCGTGGACCGCTTCGCCAGCCAGCGTCCCCTGCGCGTCGTGCTCGCCGCACGCCCGTCCGAGCGGCTCGACGAGGCCGCGGAGCGCCTGCGCGCCAAGGGCTGCACGGTCAGCACGCTGGCCTTCGACGCGCGCAAGCCGGAGACGCACGCGGAGATCGTGGACAAGGCCTTCGCCGACGGCGACATCGACGTGACCGTCGTGGCCTTCGGCGTGCTCGGTGACGCGGAGCGGGCGTGGCAGGACGTGGAGCACGCGCGGGAGATGGCCGAGGTCAACTTCCTCGCGCCGGTGACCGTCGGTGTCGCGCTGGCGAACCGCCTGCGGCAGCAGGGCCACGGCTCCGTGGTCGCGCTGTCCTCGGTGGCCGGTGAGCGGGTCCGCAGGTCGAACTTCGTCTACGGCTCCACCAAGGCGGGCCTGGACGGGTTCTACCTCGGCCTCGGTGAGGCGCTCAAGCCGCACGGCGTGCACGTGGCCGTGGTGCGCCCCGGTTTCGTGCACACGAAGATGACCAAGGGCCTCAAGGCGGCTCCTCTCGCCGCGCAGCCGGAGCAGGTCGCCGAGATCGCGGTGACCGCGGTGCGGCGGCGTCAGGACCTGGTGTGGGCTCCGGGTCAGTGGCGGTTCGTGATGTCGGCGCTGCGGCACATCCCGAGGGCGATCTTCCGCAAGCTGCCGATCTGATCTTCACTCACAGAAAGGCGTATCCGCTGCTCAGCGGGTACGCCTTTCTGCTGAGCAAGCCAACAAAAGCCGCATACCGGACGACCCCCACATGTGCGCAGACACAATGGACCGCCGCGACCGGCGAGGTGCGTGACTTCCGGTAATAGCGTTCGGCCTTTTGCGCTGGTCAAGTGGTATGGACCAGCGCAATATCATCATTATTGTGATCGGCACTGACGAACCAGGGACCCGTTCCTGGTGGGCGTCCTCGGGTATCGCGGTCGGTGTCGGCGCCGTGCTGGGCGTGATCACCTTCCTGCTCCAGGGAGTGCTGCCGGACGGCTGGTCGGTCCTGGCCAACTCCGGCGCGGTCTGGCTGACCGTCGCGCTGGTGCTCGGCATGGTGCTGCCGGGGCTGACGACCGTCACGGCGCTGCTGTCCGGCGCGGCCGTCGAGATCGCCCTGGTGCTCGGCTACTACGGCGCGGCCCCGCTCGCGGGCTACGCCTCGTCGCCGCGCTCGGTCCTGTTGTGGTGCCTGGTCGGCGTGGTCGGCGGCCCGGTCTTCACGCTGGCCGGAGCCCTGTGGCGGCAGCGGCGGTGGCCGTGGCTCGCCGGTGGTCTGTTCGGCGGGATCTGGGTCGGCGAGGGCATCCACGTCCTCGGCCTGACCGAGCAGTCCGGCTACGGGCCGACCGGCTGGGTGCAGATCGTCGTCGGTGTCGTCGTGGCGCTCGCGCTCGGCCGCTCGACGTGGGACCGGCTCCTCGCGCTCGCGTCGACCGCGGGTGGCGCGGTGGCCATGATGGCCGCCGAGAAGCTCATCGAGCTCGCCTTCCTGTCGGTGTGACGATGCGAGCCCCAACCCGATCCAGCGCTAGCCGGGTGGTTCTTTTCCGACCACGTTCCACGCCCTTGACCTGGGGCTTGTCGCTGTCCAAGACGTTATCCACGGTCGGTAACACGGCTGGCCAGTCCTACGAATGAGGGATCGTGCGCCTTCGCCAGTTCTTGTCCGCCGCCGTGACCACCGCGGTTGTCTCCACCATGGTCGCCGTGCCGGGCACGGCCGCCGCTGACGAGGTCCCCGTCCTGCCCGCCGGTTTCGTCTTCACCGACCAGAAGAGCGGCCAGGAACCCTTCGAGCTGACCGACTTCGCCTACCTGCCCGACGGCAGCGTGCTGACCTCGGGCAAGAAGGGCACCGTCGCCTGGGTGCCGACCACGGGCGAACCGCGCACCATCGCGACCATTCCGACCCGCTCCGCGGGTGACCTCGGCCTGACCTCGCTCGTGCTGGCCAACGACTTCGCCACCACCCGGCAGCTCTACACCACGCGGGCACTGAACGTGGGCAGCGGCAAAGAGCTGCGGATGAGCCGCTGGACGCTGACGGTGGACGCGCAGCAGCAGCCGACCGGGCTCACCGACGAGGTGCCGCTGCTGCAGATACCCGGCAACACCGACATCCACGGCATCACCGGCCTCGCCGTCGGCCCGGACAACTCGCTGTGGGTCTCGGTCGGCGACAGCGCGGGCGTGCGCTACTCCGAGGGCGCGACCCCCGACAACGTGGACAAGTTCGCGCTGCGCTCGCTGGAGATCGACGAGCCCTACGGCAAGCTCTTCCGCCTCAACCCCGACGGCAGCGGCGTGCGGGGCAACCCGTTCTACCAGGCCGACAACCCGAGCTCGTGGCGCAGCAAGGTCTACGCGAGCGGCTTCCGCAGCCCGTTCCGCTTCTCGCTCGACCCGTCCTCCGGCGCGCCGGTGCTCGCCGACGTCGGCTGGGAGCGCCGCGAGGAGATCAACCTGGTGCAGCCCGGCCAGAACTACAAGTGGCCGTGCTGGGAAGGCGACATCCCCACGCCCGCCTACAGCCAGATCCCGGTGTGCACCACCCTGGTCAACACCCCGCCACTGCTGACCTACCTGCGCAACGAGGGCAACGCCATCACCGGCGGCATCGTCTACTCCGGCAGCTCCTACCCCGAGGAGTACCGGGGCGCGTACTTCTACGGCGACTACGCGCAGAAGAAGATCTGGACGCTGCGCTACACCAGCGACGGCAAGCTCGTGCCCGGCTCGCAGAAGCCGCCCTTCGGCACCCAGATCGGCGGCCCGGTGAAGTTCGGCGCGGCCAGCAACGGCGACATCGTGATGGCCGACATCTACGGGGGCCAGCTGCGCAGGCTCAGCTACTCCTCGGCCAACCACGCGCCGGTCGCCAAGGCGACCACGAAGACGACACCGGCCACGCGCGAGGTCAGCTTCGACGCCAGCAGCTCCTACGACTTCGACGGCGACGCGCTGACCTACAAGTGGGACTTCGGCGACGGCACGACCGGTGAGGGCGTCGCGGCGACGCACAAGTACGCGTCCGGTCCGAACGTGCTGACCGCGAAGCTCACGGTGACCGACGCCCTCGGCAAGTCCAGCACCATCCAGCTGACCGTGGCACCGTCCAACAACGCGCCCACGATCTCCATGACCGCGCCGCAGCCGGGCAAGGTCTTCGCGGTCAACGAGCAGATCCAGCTCAGCGCGACCGCGAACGACGTCGAGGACGGCGCGCTCACCGTGACGTGGACCAGCGACCTGGTGCACTGCCCGACCAACGCCGCGTGCCACTCGCACCCGGACGTCGGCGGCACCGGCCCGAACTTCGGCATGCCGTTCACCGACCACCCCGAGTCCCGGGTGGACATCACCGCCAAGGCGACCGACCGGTACGGCGTGACCACCGTCCGGACCTACTCCGCCAAGCCCTGGCAGCAGCGACTCACCGTGGCCAGCAACATCCCGGCTGCGGTGCGGATCGGCTCCAACGGCGCGACCACCTCCGCGTTGATGACCGTGGGCTCCGAGGTCGGCATCGAGGCCGCCGAGACCGCCTCCGACGGCGCGTCGACCTTCGCGAAGTGGACCGACGGTTCGACCGCGCGCACCCGCAACGTGGTGATGGCCGGCTCCGACATCACCGTGACGGCGGAGTACGTGACGCCGATCGACCGCCGCTACGCCAGCGACGCCGCAGTGCGCGCGCAGTTCGGGACGCCGCTGGAGCCGGAGGTGGCCGAGGGCGGTCTGCGCTACCGCAGGTACCAGGGCGGCAGGCTGTACTGGACGCCGGAGGCCGGGGTGAAGGCCGTCTACGGCGCGATCATGGACACCTACCTGGCCAGCGGCGGGCACGCGCGCTTCGGCGCGCCGACCACCGACGAGCTGGGCACGGCGGACGGGATCGGCCGGTACAACCACTTCGCCGGCACCCAGTACACCGGCGTCGCGTCGGTGTACTGGACCCCGCAGACCGGCGCGCACGCGATCTGGGGCGACATCCGGGGCGCGTGGGCCCGCTCGGGCTGGGAGGCCGGTCCGCTCGGCTACCCGGTCACCAGCGAGCTGGGCACTCCGGACGGGATCGGCCGGTTCAACCACTTCAGCAAGGCCGCCTCGGCCTACTGGACGCCCGCGACGGGTTCGCACGTGATCTACGGCGGCATCCGCGAGGCGTGGGAGCGCAGCGGCTGGGAGCTCGGACCGCTCGGCTACCCGACGACCGACGAGCTCGGCACCCCGGACGGCATCGGCCGCTACAACCACTTCAGCAAGGGCGGCTCGATCTACTGGACCTATGCCACGGGTCCGCACGACATCTACGGCGCGATCAAGGACCGGTGGGCGGCGCTGGGCTGGGAACGGTCCTACCTCGGCTACCCGACCAGCGGCGAGCACGACATCCCCGGCGGGCGCCGCAACACCTTCCAGAACGGGAAGATCGACTGGGACCGGGCGGCCAACAGGGCCGTCGACAGCCCGCGATGAGGACCACCTGAATGTCCCTTGTGGACGGACGGCGGCGACGGTGTGCAGGGCACCGTCGCCGCCGTTTTTTCTGGTGGAGCAAGCACAAGAGCCGCCGCCCCGGAACGGGACAGCGGCTCTGCGCGAGGAAAAGGGCTAGGAGTAGTAACCGAGGCCGAGGAAGACGACCCAGGCGACGCCGAGGATCTGCAGCCAGCGGTCCTTGAGCACGATCTCCTCCGGCTCACCGCCGTTGCCGCTGTCCACGTCCACCGCGTAGCGCAGCACCGCGACGACGAAGGGCACCATCGAGACCACCGACCAGGCCGAGTCCACCCGCTCGTTGATCTCGAACGCCCACAGGCCGTAGGTCATGATCACGATCGCGGCCGCGATGGCCCAGACGAAGCGCAGGTAGCTGGCGGTGTAGCTCTCCAGCGACTTGCGGATCTTGGCGCCGGTGCGCTCGGCGAGCCGGATCTCGGCGTAGCGCTTGCCCGCCACCATGAACAGCGACCCGAACGCGGTGACCAGCAGGAACCATTGGGAGAGCGCGATACCCGTCGCCGCGCCGCCCGCGATGGCGCGCATCAGGAAGCCCGAGGCCACGATGCACATGTCGATCACCGGCTGGTGCTTCAGGCCGAAGCAGTACCCGAGCTGCACGACCTCGTAGACCGCGATCACGATCACCAGGTCCCAGCTGGCCAGCGTGGAGACGCCCAGCGCGCCCAGCAGCAGCGCCACCGCCGCGCCGAAGGCCAGCGGCACCGGGACGATGCCCGCGGCGATCGGCCGGTTGCGCTTGGTCGGGTGGGCGCGGTCGGCCTCGACGTCCTTGCTGTCGTTGACCAGGTAGATCGCGGACGCGGCGAGGGAGAACGCGACGAAGGCGATCAGCGCGTTCACCAGCACGTGCAGGTTGTCCGCCTGGCCGGCCGCGAAGGGTGCAGCGAGGACGAGGACGTTCTTGATCCACTGGCGCGGGCGGGCGGCCTTGATCAGGCCCTTCGTGGTGCGCACCAGACTGGGCTTGGTCTCGCCGGGCTCCGCGGTGGCGGACTCGGTGGCGGACGAGGTCATCGTTACTCCGTACGTTCTGATTTGCGCAGCCAGCGGCTGACGCCAGCGCCGATCGTGGCGCCCAGGACGGACCCGGCCAGCACGTCGGTCGGGTAGTGCACGCCGAGAACCAGCCTGCTGACCAGCATCGGAGGGACCAGCAGCGGCGTCAACCGCCTGCCGGTCAACCCCCCGTAGATCACCGCGGCCGCGGCGGTGGAGGTGGCGTGCGATGACGGGAAGCTGAGCTTGCTCGGCGTCCCGACCAGGATCTCCACGTCGGGGCTGTCCGGACGGGGCCGCCGCACCACGCGCTTGACCGCGATGGAGGCGCCGTGCGCCGCGGCCACCCCGGCCGCGCCTGCCAGCCACTGCTTGCGGCGCTTGCGGTCGACCACCGCGCCGAGCGCGCCGATGGCCAGCCAGCCCGCCGCGTGCTCACCGAAGAACGACAGGGCACGGGCCGCCTTGACCACCGGGGGCTTGGCGATCCGGCGCTGCACCTCGGAGAGCGCGGCGGTTTCCTGCGTAGACATCTTTCTCCCAGCGTTCACGGGTGAGACACCTTGCCCGGTAACGGATCGCGGCGCCTCGGCCCCGGGAACTCCCCCGGTGCCTCGGCGCCGCGACCGCTGTTCGAGCTTTCGTGTCAGGAGCCGAAGAGCTGCTTCCACGCGTCCCGGCTGGACAGCTGCGGCAACGCCTGACGGTACTCGCGCTGCACCCGCGGCCACTCCTGGACGAGCCGCTTGTGGTTGTGGAGTGCCCGTGCCATCAGCTGCTTGAACAGCTTCGGGTCACGCCGCCGGAAGGCGACACCGCTGCCGTCGGCGTTGGAGACCGTCGCGCTGTCGAGCGCGCCGAGCAGGAACCAGCGACCGGCCTGCGCCGAGACGTTGATCTGCGGGCGGTCGATGGTCTCGCGGTCGGGCTCCTTGAGGTGGTGCGCCAGGGACAGCGCGGCGCGGGCCGCGATGACCACCGGGTTCACCGGCGGCTTGAGCAGGCGCTCGGCCTTCACCGGGTCGAACGTCGGCGGCGGGAACTCCCTGGCCGAGGGCAGGATGTGCGCGTCGGTGTACTCGTTGCGGATCTTGAGGATCTCCGGGCGCTTGGTGCCCAGGGTCTCGAAGAGCTTGCCCGGCCCCTCCAGGAAGTCCTCGATCGCCTTCTGGTGCAGGGCGACCGTGGAGTACTCCATGGAGAACAGGTGCCGCAGCGAGAGCTTGAGGCCCTGCTTGAGCAGCGAACCGCGCACGTCGTACGGGCTGTGCAGCGCGGCCATGATGTAGCGGTTGCGGACGTGGAAGTAGGCCGTCCAGTCGGTGGCGTCGTCCTTGTCCGTCCACGGCATGTGCCACACCGCGGCACCGGGCAGCGACACGGTCGGGAAACCGTGCGCACCGGCGCGCAGCGAGTACTCGGCGTCGTCCCACTTGATGAACAGCGGGAGCGGCAGACCGATCTGGTCGATCACCTGACGCGGGAACAGGCACATCCACCAGCCGTTGTAGGTGCCGTGGATCCGCAGGTGCAGTTCCTCGGTCTCCCGCAGCGGCTCCGCACCGAAGTCGTGGTCGGTGACGGCACCAGGAGCCTTGCGCCACATGGCGGTCTTGAGGTCGACCACCTCGCCGAAGCTGTGCAGCCGGGCCCTGGCCTGGAGGTTGAGCATGTGACCGCCGACGACCACCGGGCTGGACGCGGCCCGCGCGAAGGCGTTGGCGCGCAGCACGCTGTCCGGCTCCAGCCGGATGTCGTCGTCGAGCAGCAGGATCTGCTCGCAGTCGGTGTTCTCAACGCCCTCGTAGAGCGCGCGGGTGAAGCCGCCGGAGCCGCCAAGGTTGGCCTGCTCGATGACCTCCAGCTTGTCGCCGAGGCGGCGGACCGCCTCGTCGTAGCCCTCGGTCTCGCGGACCTTCTTGGCGCCCTGGTCGACGACGAAGACCTTGCCGACCACGTCCAGCACGGCCGGGTCCTCGCCGAGCGCGTGCAGGGCGATGACCGCGTCCTGCGGCCGGATGGTGCAGATGCCGACGGAGACCTTCTGCTCCGGCAGGTCCTTGTCGGTTGCCCAGACCGCGTCCTTGATCTCCAGGTTGGCGTCCTCGGTGAAGACGTCGAACCAGATCCAGCCGCCGTCCTCGAAGGGCTGCAGCGAGACGTGGAACTCCAGCACCGTCCAGTTCTTGGCGGCGCGGACCGCCTTGCCCTGCAGGTGCACGATGTCGCCGCTGGGCTTGGAGCGGTAGACGTCCACCCGCCCGGAGCCGCGGACCGTCATCCGCAGGGTGACATCGCTGACCCACGTCCACCGCTTCCAGTAGCTGGCGGGGAACGCGTTGAAGTACGCGGCGAAGGAGGTCTTGGTCGAGGCCGGGACCGTCACCGAGCGGCGCGACGTGAAGTGCACGCGGTTGGCCACGTTCTCGGGCTCGTCCACGTAGAGCGGGCGAACGTCCAACGGGTCCTCGTCCCGGGGGAAGATCACTCGCTGCAGTACGCGGTTGGCCGGAACCTCGCTGTTCCGGCCACCAACGCGGACCGAGCTGACATCGCTCAGCTTGGCGTCCGGCGCGTCGTCACGCCCCTGCGCGGTCGCGGTGCTCTGCTGCTCGGCCACTCTTCAATCCTCCAGCGAACCGTCGAACGCCCGGCCCTCGGTGAAGTACGGGGCGATCTTGTTGTCGAACATGCTCAGCGCGGAACCGATCGCCATGTGCATGTCGAGGTACTTGTAGGTGCCGAGGCGGCCGCCGAAGAGGACCTTGTTGTTCTTGGCCTCGGCCTTGGCGAGCTCGCGGTACCGCTCCAGCTTGGTGCGGTCCTCGGGGGTGTTGATCGGGTAGTACGGCTCGTCGTCCTTCTCCGCGGAGCGGGAGAACTCGCGGACGATGACCGTCTTGTCCTTGGGGTAGCTGTCCCGCTCCGGGTGGAAGTGCCGGAACTCGTGGATGCGGGTGTAGGGGACGTCCTCGTCGTTGTAGTTCATGACGGAGGTGCCCTGGAAGTCGCCGACCGGGAGGACTTCCTGCTCGAAGTCCAGGGTCCGCCAGCCCAGCCAGCCCTCGGAGTAGTCGAAGTAGCGGTCCAGCGCGCCGGTGTAGACGATCGGGGTGCCCGCGGGGATCTCGTCGCGGATCTCGAAGAAGTCCGTGCCGAGCTTGACGTCGATGTTGGCGTGCTCCGCCATCTTCTCCAGCCAGGCGGTGTAGCCGTCGACCGGAAGACCCTCGAAGGTGTCGTTGAAGTATCTGTTGTCGAAGTTGTAGCGGACCGGGAGCCGCGTGATGACGTTTGCGGGGAGCTCCGTCGGGTCGGTCTGCCACTGCTTCTTCGTGTAACCGCGGACGAACGCCTCGTAGAGCGGGCGCCCGATGAGGGAGATGCCCTTCTCCTCGAGGTTCTGCGCGTCGGCGGTGTTGATCTCCGAGGACTGCTCGGCGATCAGGGCGCGAGCCTCGTCCGGCGAGTGCGACTTGCCGAAGAACTGGTTGATCAACGCCAGGTTCATCGGGAACGAGTAGACCTGTTCCTGGTACTTGGCGAAGACGCGGTGCTGGTAGCTGGTGAACTCAGTGAACTGGTTCACGTAGTCCCAGACGCGTTTGTTCGACGTGTGGAAGAGGTGGGCGCCGTAGCGGTGCACCTCGATACCGGTCTCTGGCTCGGCCTCGGAGTACGCGTTGCCTCCGATGTGGTCGCGACGGTCGATGACCAGCACCCGCTTGTCCAGCTGGCTGGCGACACGCTCGGCGACCGTAAGGCCGAAGAATCCGGAACCGACGACAATCAGGTCATAGCCTGCGAAGCTCACGGTTGGCCAGGGTACCGACGTCTCGCCGAGGTTCCGAACCGGCCCTGTCAAGGGCTTGATCAGGTGTTATCACTCACCGCGCTCAGTCATTGCCGGAATGGCCGAAGGCACCGTCGTCCCTTCTGGCGCAACTGACCCGTTCGGCCCAACGCACCACGGGGCGGATCGGGTGATCCACTCACGTGACAGGGCTTCTGGGCGCTCGCTGAACAGCGGCGACTCCGGTTCATCCCCTTTGGGGCGCGCGCAGGGACATCATCCGGCGGAGCGATCGGCCGCCACTCCCTCCGGGGTCGGTCAACCACGGACCGTAACCAGAAGGAGTGTCACATCTCGCCACGGAGAGCTTCGGCACGTTCCGCACGCGGAGAAGGCACAGCGCGAGCACGACCGGTCGACCGGTACTGGGGCCGTCCGCCGATGGTCGCCGGGTGAAGGTTGGACGGACCGCTCCCCCAAAGAACGGTCCGTCCAACGTGGCTCAGCGGGCGTCAGACCGGCGACGGCGCCATTGGAAGGCGGAGAGCAGCAGAGCGCCCACAAGACCCGCCAGCGCGCCCGTGAGGCCGATCCACAGCCCGGGTGGCGTCCACGTCAGCGCCACCTTGCCGCCGCTGAGGTTCTCCGGCAGGTCCACGGTCACCAGTCCGCCGGGGCCGTTGCGCACGCCGACCGGCCGACCGTCCACGGTGGCCTTGTAGCCCGGCCAGTTCAGCCGCGCGAACGTCAGCGAGATCGGCCCCTTGGCCGTCGCGCGCTCGAAGACCACGGATTCCTCGTGCTGAGCGGGCATCGTGTCGTTGGTGACCTTCGTGCCCGGCGTGACGTGGCTCAACCGGCCGGCGCCCCACGTCGGCACGTCCCGCTCGCGCCGCAGCACGGTCACGTAGTCGGTGCGCTCGGCGACCTTCCACCCCGGTGGCACCTGCGGAGTGTCGATCATCGCGCGCTGCACGACCACCGTGCGGGCCTTGATCAGATCGGCCAGCGGCGGCCCACCGCCGACGGTGGGCGCCCACAGGTTGCCGAAGGTGTCGCCGGGGCACTCCCGCACCTTGGAGCCGCCGTAGTCGTTGAGGCACAACGCCTTGTGGAACGGCTTGAAGCCCATGCCGGAGTACGCCGTGGTCGTGTCCACACCCGCGACCCGGTAGACGTTGCCGAACAACAGGTCCCGCCACACCTCGGGGTCCGGCTCCAGGAACTGCCCCTTGCCGCGCGCGATGACGGGGTCCCGGTCCGCGACCTGGACCATGGTGCCGGGGTAGCGCGCCGCGAAGGTCTTCAGCTCCGCGACGGAGCTGGGGAAGTTGTACGGCGCCACGTCGCGGTTCATCGGGAACCACACCACCTGGAGCGCCAACGCCGCGGCGGTGCCGACGTGCAGCACCGCCACCAGGGGCCGGCTGCCGCCGTTGCGGAACGCGATCACCGCCAGCGCGACCAGGACGCCCAGGAGCAGCACGGCGACGATGTGCCATGCGGCGATCTTCGGCCAGGAGGCGAACGACAGGTAGGCCGTCACCGCGAGCGCGCCGACCGTGATCCACGCGCGGCGCCGGACGTGGTCGAGCTTCAGCCCTGCGGAGAGCAGGACCGCGAAGAGCACCATCACCGCGAGGTAGAAGTACTCCACGAGCCGCAGCGGCCAGCGGAACATCCAGAAGTTCGACGGGCCGACGGTGGCGACGAGGTACACGCCGCCGATGACCAGCACGCCCAGCAGCTGCTTCCACCCGCGCCGCAGCACCGACCAGTCCAGCCACGCCAGCAGCGGGACCACGAACCACGCCAGGTACATCGCGGGGAACGTCATCCGCACGGAGACCGTGGCGAAGGAGTGGATGTCCGGGACGTAGCTGGGCAGGCTCGAACTCAGGTAGTCCTGCAGTGACGGCACCAGCTGCGTGTTGTTGAACAGCTCCTTGCTGTTGCGCCAGCTGACGCCGGAGTTGCCGAGCAGCGGCAGGAACACCAGCAGCGCGACGCCACCGACCGTGGCGCCCAGCAGGAAGAGCCGGGTGAACGCGCCCTTGACGGTGCCGCCGACCTTGAACTCGATCAGCAGCACGAGCAGCACGAGGCCGATTCCGAGCAGGCCGTAGGGGTTTCCGACGGTCACGCACAGCGCGCCGAGCAGGAACGGCCAGATCGTGCTGATGCGACCACGGGCCATCTTGCGCGCGGCCCACCAGAAGTGCGGCACCCACGCGAAGGCCATCAGCCCGGCGATCCAGATGCTGGCCTCGAAGTAGAGGGTGAACCCGGAGAACGGCAGCGCGACCGCGACGGCCGATGCGGCCCAGCGGGAGGCGCCGTACTCGCGGGCGAGCAGGTACACGCCGAGCGCGAGGATGACCAGGAACTCGGCCTTCACCACGGCGCCCGCGGTCGCCAGGTCGTCGAAGTTCGCGACGAGCAGGTAGTTGACCAGGTTGACCGGGTTCCACACGCCGAACATGGCCTCGGCGGTCAGGTTGCCGCCGATCCACGCCTCGGTGTCCAGCAGCAGCGGGAAGTCGCCGGCCATCAGCCGCTGGCCGAGCCGGTACCACATGGGCAGGAACTGGGCGGCGCTGTCGTCCCAGAAGTAGAAGACGCGGTTGGTCAGCGTCGGGATCTGCGAGAGCACCGCGACCAGGAACGCGACCCCGGTGGGCACCCCGAGGTGCACAAGCCAGGAAGCCTTGCCGCGCTGGGACTTTTCGGTCTTCTCACGCGAAGAGGCCTTGTGGTCCAAAGAGTCCGAGAAGGACGAAGTGGGCACAGCGGTCACCGCTTGTTCTCCTGGGGGGCGGCGGCCAGGGGACCCACTTCGGGTCCTGCGGCGGCGGGACGGTCGGTGAGCACGAACCTGGCGACCACGTAGGTGATCGGGATGGCCACCGCCATGGTGATCAGCGGGGCGTGGTCGGGGTTCATGCCGATGATGTCGACGAGCAGGTAGAGCCCGAGGGTCTGCACGGTGAAGCTCGTCGCGTTGGACAGCGGGAAGAGCAGGAACTTCTTCCAGGTCGGCCGCACCTTGAAGGTGAAGTAGCAGCTGAGGAAGTACGAGCCGACCATCGCGATGAGGAACGCCGTGATGTGCGCGACCTGGTAGTGCAGCACCTGGCCGAAGAGCAGGTAGAGGCCGTAGTAGACGCCGGTGTTGATCACGCCGACGCCCGCGAACCGGATGATCCGGTCGTATCTGCCGAAGTTCACTTGGCCTTGGCCTCGGTGTGCGAGTGCGAGTGGGCGTGCTGCAGGAACTCCGCGTGCTCCATGGCCTCTGTGCCGAGCGCGACGGTCACGGGTGCGCCGTCGCTGGACTCCTTGACCAGGAAGTGCGGTCTGCGCTTGCTCTCGTAGTAGATGCGGCCGAGGTACTCGCCCATCACGCCGAGGAACAGCAGCTGGAGCCCGCCGAAGGCGATCACGCCGACCATCACCGTCGCGTAGCCGGGCGTGTCAACGCCGCCGATGATCGAGTCGAGGATGACGTAGACCGCGTAGATGAAGGCCAGCCCGGTGGTGAGCAGGCCGAGGTAGATGGCCATGCGCAACGGTTTGCTGTTGAACGACACCACGCCGTCGATGCCGTAGTTGAGCAGCTTGCCGAAGGTCCACTTGGTCTCGCCGTGCTGCCGCTGGACGTTCTCGTAGGGCACGACCGCGGTGTCGAAGCCGATCCAGGAGAACAGGCCCTTGGAGAAGCGGTTGTACTCACCGAGCGACAGCAGCGCCTTGACCGCGCGCCGGGACAGCACCCGGAAGTCGCCGACGCCGTCCTTGAGCTCGACGTCCACCATCTTGTTGATCAGGCGGTAGTACAGGCGCGACACCAGGGTGCGCACGGGCTTGTCGCCCTTGCGGGTCCGGCGCGCCACGACCTGGTCGTAGCCGTGGCCGAGCAGCTCCACCATCCGCGCGAGCAGCTCGGGCGGGTGCTGGAGGTCGGCGTCCATCAGCGCGACCGCGTCGCCGGTGGCCTGCGACAGACCGGCGAGCATCGCGGCTTCCTTGCCGAAGTTGCGGCTCAGCGCGATGAACCGGAAACGGGGGTCGTCGGCACAGATCCGACGCAGCTCCGCGAGGGTTCCGTCACTGCTGCCGTCATCGACGAGCAGCACCTCGAAGTCCTCGGACGCCTCCGGCAGGACGGCGCTGAGCGCATCGTGCAGATGCTGAAGACCGCGCTCCTCGTTGAAGCACGGCACGACTACGGACAGACGCATGGGTTCTCCCCCGTGCAGCGCCCGTGCCCGACGCTGAATGACTGCGACAAACGGCCCAACCAGCCGCTCCGCCAAGCTATCACGCTAAAAGTGACGGTTCAGCTCCGCTTCAGGTTGCCTTGGTATGGGCCCCGACTTCGTCGTACTCCGTACTTGGCTACCGTCGCCACCATGCGTCGCAGTGGCATCCGGGTCGTCTTCACCGCGGTACTCGCGGTGACGTTGCTCTCCTGCACGGATCCGGCCGTGACGCCGCCCGCGTCGGCCCCGGCGAGCGTCCCCGAGATCCGGCACCTCCAGGTCGTCGCGCACCAGGACGACGACATCCTGTTCATGAACCCCGACGTCAGCGCCGCGATCAGGTCCTCGCGACCCACGATGACCGTGTACCTGACCGCCGGCGAGGCGAACGTGGCGGACACCGCCGGATACGCCGCGAAACGCCAGGCCGGTACACGTGCGGCGTACGCGCGGATGGCGGGTGCGCCCGACGACTGGCGGGCTGAGCCGCTGGAGCTCGACCGCGATCACCGCGTGGAGCTCTACACGCTCAAGGCCCGTCCCTCGGTGCAGGTGGTGTTCGTGAACCTGCCGGAGAACGCCGACACGAAGGCGCTCGGCGGCGCGCGGGCGCTCGTCCGGCTGTGGCAGGACCGGTCGAACGCCGTGCGTGTGCGCGCTCTCAAGCCGAACGGCGGGGTCGAGGGCGTGAACTGCGTCTACGACCGCCAGACGGTGATCGACACGTTGGTCGGCATCTTCGCGCGGTTCCGGCCGACGATGGTCCGCTCGCAGGACGCGGCCCCGGACCGCCGCTACACCGGCAACTGGGTGCCCTTCCACGACCACCCCGACCACGTGATGGCCGCGCTGTTCACCAGGGAGGCCGCCCAGCTCTACCAGCTGTCCGGGGCCGGTCCGCGCTTCGTGTCGGTGAGCTACCGCGACTACAACGTGGACGAGGCGCCGATCAACCTCTCCCCCGCGCAGCAGAAGGACAAGCTGGACACCTTCGCCGCCTACGTCCCGCACGACGACCAGGTGAGCATGAGCGAGCCGTACAACACCTGGGCCCGGCGCACCTACTACCGCTGGCCGCGCGGAGTGAGCTGGGCCGGCACCGACCGGTCCGGCCGTGGAGAGGCGTTCGCCGTCCTCTCGGGCAGGCTCGTGCGGTGGAGCGAGGCCGAGGACGGCCGCTGGGCCGGACCGACGCCGATGGCGGACGCGGGCGGACCGCTCGCTCCGACGGTGTCCGTGGCACGGCAGCACGTTTTCGCGCGACGCCTGGACACCAACGAGATCCTCGTGCTCGCGGAAGGCGCGACGGCCTGGACCAGCCTGGGCAACCCCAACCGCGGCGGTGCGACCGAGTCCGAGGTCGGCACCCCGATGGCGTCCGCGGTGGACGGTGGTGTCGCCGTCTTCGTGCGCAACGGTGGCGGCGGGGTGAGCATGCTGGCCTCGTCCGACGGCCGCTCCTGGCCGACGACGTGGACCGACCTCGGTGGCTCCGACGTGCAGGACGGCCTGGCCGTCGCGGTGACCGGCACCGGGTGGGACCTGTTCGCGCCGACCAGGCAGGCCGTGCTGCGCTGGCACCGCCGAGGTGGCCCGCCCGCGCTCGACCCCGGCTTCCGGGCACCGCGTCCGGCCGGGCCGCTGACCGCGACCGGGATCGGCGGCGACCGCGCCGCGCTGGCCTACCGGATCGCCGACACCGCGGACATCGCCGTGGTGCGCACCGACGACACCCGGCCCGCCGTCGTGCTCCCGAATCCGGGAGGCCTCGGCGTCCCGGCGCTGGCCAGAACGGAACGGCCGGAGCAGCTGGTGGTCTTCGCCCGCGACGACGGCGGTGTGTCGGCGGCTGTGTCGGCGGGCAACGGGTTCGGCCGCTGGACACCACTGGCCGGTCAGGTCGCGGAGAGCCCGGCGGTGCTCGGGCGCGACGGGCGGCTGGTGCTGCTCGCGCTCGGACTCGACGGCCGGTTGCTCGCCAACCGGCAGGGTGCGCCCGGCGGGGCGTTCGGCGGCTGGGGCGCGGTCGGGTCCTGACGGATCAGGAGCCGACGCGGGCGGCGATCTTCTGCGAGATCACGTCCGCGACCGTGCACGGATCCACGTCCGGGAACCGGCCGTTCATCACCGACACCCCGGCCACCTGGCCGTAGTCGAGGGTGAACCGGGTGATGCACTGCTTGGCGTTGTCGGGGCCGACCTCGCGGTTCTGGACGCCGCGCCGGGTGCCGTAGGTGACCGGCTTGTCGTCGGCGCCCTTCGGGTCCACCCGAATCTTGGCGATCGAGCCCCAGACGACCAGGGTCATGAAGGCCTTGAACCCGTCGTCGCCGATCTCGTTGTTGTCGAAGCTGCACCCGTCCTGGAACACCTCGTCGGCGGCCTGCGGCGGGCGGTGCCTCGGCTTGACCGTCTCGACGGTGCGAACCTCCAGCGGGAAGTCGGCCCAGGTCACAACCGTGCAGGGGTCGAAGGGCGCGGAGCCCGCCGGGCGGGCGGTCGTGGTCGGCACCGGTCCGGACAGGGCCTCACCGCGGACCTGCTGAGCGCATCCGGTCGCGACGAAGGCGACGACGAGCAGGGCTGCTGCGGTCACGGGTGTTCGCCTCACCCGGAGAGTGTCCATCACCCCCGGCGGGCAAGGTCAAGCAGAGGACCCAGCTCCGCGCCGGTCAGCG
Source organism: Allokutzneria oryzae (assembly GCF_042429765.1). Taxonomy (NCBI): domain Bacteria; kingdom Bacillati; phylum Actinomycetota; class Actinomycetes; order Pseudonocardiales; family Pseudonocardiaceae; genus Allokutzneria; species Allokutzneria oryzae. Next base: position 388,412 of record NZ_JBHLZU010000018.1, read on the forward strand.
CGGCCCTGGCCCGGCCCCACTTCGAGGCGGCCTCGCCCCAGTAGTCGAACCCGCTGCCCGGCTTGGCCAGCAGACCGTGGTGGATGCAGAACCACAGCGTCCAGGTGAAGTCCGACATGACCGAGAACAGCCGCACCCTGGCCAGCAGCCCCCTGCTGTGCTCGGCACCGAAGTACTCGCGGGCCAGCAGCTCGGTCAGCTCGGGCGCCAGCTGCGACTCGGCGGCGATGTTGCCGAGCTCGAAGCCGGGGTCGTTCATGCCGCTGAGCTGGTAGTCGACGATCCGCACGCCGTCGTCGGTCTCGATCAGGTTCTCCGCGAGCAGGTCGTTGTGGCACGGAGCCTTGGGCAGCGGGACCGCCGCGAGCGCCGCGCGCACGTCGGCGACCAGCGGCAGGTGGTCGCGGTAGTCCGGCGGCACGGTCAGGCCGTGCTCGTCGCACAACCCGAGCAGCTCGGTGAGCTTGTCGAAGATGTCCATCTCGTTGACGAACGGCCGGGTCCTGCGGTGCAGGGCGCGGACAGCGGCGGCGATCTTCGGGATGCGTCCGGGGTCGCGCACGTCCGCCGCGCGCAGCGTGCGCCCCGGCAGGTACTCCAGGACCAGCGTCGGCGGCTCGTCGAGCACGTGCAGCACGGCGGGGCCGACACCGGATTCGGCGGCGCGGACGGTGTTGGCGATCTCCTGCTCCAGCGGAACGCCGAGGCCCGCGCGGGAGACCGCGGGGTCGAGCACGCGCACGATGAACTCCGCGCCGTCGACCCGGACGAGTCCGACCTGGTGGCTCAGCCCGCCGACCAGGGGAAGCCGCTCGACCTCCCGCCCGGCCCAGCCGGGGACCAGCGCGAGCACGTCGGAGAGGTTCGCGGTCATCCGTGGAGTCTCCTCGGGAAACGCGCCGGGAAGAGAGCTGGGTCACAGAGTGTCTTGCCGGGTGATCGTCTCCGTCAAGGCGTTCCGCCCGGCGCGGCGTGCCGGTACGAATGGGACGTGGCCACGGACCGAACGCTCCCCGCCCGCGCCCGCGTCGTCGTGATCGGTGGTGGCGTCGGCGGCACGAGCATCGCCTACCACCTCGCCGAGCTGGGCGAACGCGATGTCGTGCTGCTCGACCGCGACGAGCTGACAAGCGGCTCGACCTTCCACTCCGCGGGCCTGGTCGGCCAGCTCCGCGCGGACCCGACGCTGACCAGGATGAACACCTATTCGGCCGAGCTGTACGCGCGGTTGCAGCGGACCGAGCACCCGGTGGGGTGGGTGCCGTGCGGCGGCATCCGGCTGGCCTGCACGCCGGAGCGGTTGCAGGAGACCCGTCGCCAGATCGGCTGGGCGCGCACCTTCGACCTGCCGCTGCGGGAGATCTCCCCGGCCGAGGCCAAGGAGCTGTTCCCGCTGATGAGCACCGAGGGCGTGCTCGGCGCCTCGTACCTGCCGACCGACGGCTACGTGGACCCCTCGCAGCTGACGTACTCGCTCGCGGCGGGCGCGCGGGCGGGCGGTGTCCGCATCCACACCAGGACCCGCGTGCTCGGCATCGACGTGCGGGACGGCCGCGTGCACCGCGTGCGCACCGACAAGGGCGAGATCGAGGCGGAGGTCGTGGTGAACTGCGGCGGCATGTTCGCCGCGGAGATCGGCCGGATGGCGGGCGTGCGCGTCCCGATCGTGCCGATGTCGCACCAGTACCTGGTCACCGACCCGGTGCGGCCGCGGGACGGCACGCACCTGCCGACGCTGCGCGACCCGGACAACCTCGTGTACTGGCGCGAGGAGGTCGACGGGCTGCTGATGGGCGGCTACGAGCGGGACTCGCGGCCGTGGGCGCAGAACGGCGCGGCGTTCGAGGCGGTTCCCGCTGACTTCAACGGGAAGCTGCTCGCCGAGGACTGGGACCGGTTCACCGAGATCGGCGCCAACTCCGAGGCCAGGGTGCCGGTCATGGGCACGGTGGGGGTCCGCCGCATGATCAACGGACCGGAGGCGTTCACCCCGGACAACGAGTTCTGCCTCGGCGAGACCGAGCTCGGCGGGTTCTTCGTCGCGGCGGGGTTCTGCGCGCACGGGATCGCGGGGGCGGGCGGCGTCGGCAAGGTGATGGCCGAGTGGATCGTCAGTGGCGATCCGGGCCTGGACGTCTCGCACATGGACATCCGCCGCTTCGGCAGGCACTACGGCTCGCCGAGCTACACCCGCAAGCGCGTGGTGGAGAACTACGAGACCTACTACGACATCCCGTACCCCCACCGCGAGCGCTCGGCGGGACGACCGCTGCGTGTCTCCCCCGCCTACCAGTGGCACGTCGGGCACGGAGCCAGCTTCGGCGAGAAGTCCGGCTGGGAGCGGGTGAACCACTACGAGTCCAATGTGGACGGTGGAGATCCCGGGCTTCGCCCGCACGACTGGGCGGGCCGCAACTGGTCCCCGGCGATCGGCGCGGAGCACATCGCCACCCGCGAGCGCGCCGGACTGTTCGACGAGTCCTCCTTCGCCAAGATCTCGGTCAGTGGCCCGCGCGCGGCCGAGTCGCTGAACTGGTTGTGCGCCAACGACATCGACCGCGAGATCGGCACGGTGACCTACACCCAGGCGCTGAACGAGCGCGGCGGCATCGAGTGCGACTTCACCGTCACCCGGCTCGCCGAGGACGAGTTCATGATCGTCACGGGCACGGCGTTCGGCTCGCGCGACATGGCGTGGCTGCGCGGGCACGCGGGCGACGGTGTCCGCATCGCCGACGTGACCGGGCAGTACGCGTGCTTCGCGCTGTGGGGACCGCGAGCGCGCGACATCCTGGCCCCGCTCACGCCCGCCGACCTGGGCAACGACGCGTTCCCGTACCTGACCGCGCAGGAGACCACGGTCGGCGACGTGCCGGTGCGGGCGCTGCGGGTGACCTTCGTCGGCGAGCTCGGCTGGGAGCTGTACTGCTCGGCCGAGTACGGCGCGGCCCTGTGGCGGACGTTGTGGGAGGCGGGCGCGGGGCACGGCCTCGTCGCGGGCGGCTACCGGGCGATCGACAGCCTTCGCCTGGAGAAGGGCTACCGGCTGTGGGGCTCGGACCTCACCCCCGAGGTTCACCCGTACGAGGCGGGCCTGGGCTTCTGCGTGCGGCCGGACAAGCCGTTCCTCGGCCGCGAGGCCCTGCTCGCCGCCCGCGAGCGCGGGTTGACCAGGAAGCTCGCCTGCCTGGTGCTGGAGGACCCGCGCCACGTGGTGCTCGGCAGCGAGCCGGTCCGGGTCGGCGGCACGGTGCTGACCAGGGTCACCTCCGGCGGCTTCGGCTACACGGTCGGCGCGTCGATCGCCTACGCCTACCTGCCGCCCGAGCTGGCCAGCCCCGGCACCGCGGCGGAGGTGGAACTGTTCGGCACCTGGGTACCGGCGGTCGTGTCCAAGCAACCGCTGTTCGATCCGAAAAGCGAACGCGTTCGACAGTGAGCGACGAGCCGGTACCTTCGTCACTCGTGAGCACCCCCAATCGAGCGACGACGGCCTACACCCTCTGTCCGGGGTGTCTGGGCACAAGGGAACGCACCGTCGGCCGCTGCGGCATCACCGAGGGGCGTCCGGCCACGCTCGACGAGACCCGCCGCTGCCGCTCCTGCGACGGCCGCGGCCGCCTCCCCGGCCTGGTCGCCCCCGTCTAGGACGCGCCGTCCGGGGTCCGCGTCAGCGGCAGCAGCCGCCAGGGCCGCGGGGCAGTGCGCCACCTCCTCGTATTCCCCGGCAGAACGCGGGCGGCGGCTCGGCGACGCGGCCGACCTCAGCGAGGAGCGCGATCTCCTTCCGGCGCGGTTCTGCGCCGTGCGGGTGTGCTGCCGGATAATTCTCCCGGACTCGGGCGCGGATTTCCTTGACCACCCACTACCGCTAGCCCGCTCACCTAATGTGGCGGCGGGCTAGCCGGGGCCGGGTTTTAAAACGGAGGAGCAGGATCCGCTATCGGCTCAGGCTCCCGCACATACGTTCTTCCCATCGGCGTGGTCCAGATATGGATACCACCCGGGAGCTGGGTTCGTTTCCACCGAGTGTGATGCTTCATCACATGATGTCGTCGGCACTTCGCGCCCAGATCATCCGCGATGGTGTTCGTGCCGTCGAAGGGTTCGCAATGGTCCAAGTCGCAGCGGTGCGCCGGTTGCCGACAGCCGATCGCCACACACGTGACGTCGCGGGCTCTCACCAGGTCCGCGAGGGCGGCTGAGGGACGGTAGTTCGTCCGCCCCACATCCACCGCCACCCCAGTGACGGGGTCGGTCAGGATCCGCTTCCACGTGCCACCCGCCGCGATATCCCGCGCCACATCTGCGGGGATCGGCCCATAACCCGCCAGCATCCCCGGCTCCTGATCCATCCCCATCAACGTCGTGGCGGGGAGGGTGACCAGGACCTTCACCTCACCCTGCGGCGCACCGGTCTCCTTACCCATCAACAGGTCAAACGCGACATCGGCGCGGCGCTGGTCCATGGTCCGCTCATCGTCGAGACCTCGGGCGATGCGGTCGATCCGATCCCACACCAACGCACCCTGGACGGCGGTGAACTGGAACCGCAACGCACACATCGCGTCATCGAGGTTCAGCTTCTCCACCCGGCGGGTGCGCTTCTTCTCCTCATGCCGCCGAGCTGCCGCCTCCGGATCCACCTTCGCGATCAGGCGCTGGGCGCGCTGCCGGATCCGGCTGTAGTGGTGGGTACGGGCGTACTCGATCAACACCGCTTCCACGATCTCCGCCTGCACAGCCGTGAGCGGCTCCAGCTGGTCCACGATCAACAACGCCTTGCCCTGATCGATCCGACCCTCCTCCAAGGCGGCGAGAACGGCGGGGCGGGAGGCGAGGGTTTCGGCGTGACAGATCAGCGTGCTCGCCTTGCGCGAGGAAATCGACAACAATGCCCCGACGTGCGCGTGATTCACCGCGCGGTAGGCGTCCTCGATTGCATCGAGCGTCTCATCCGGGGTCATATTCCCATTCTATCTAGCCAAAAATGGTGATCATGGCTCTATAGGGTGAAATAGCGCCAATTCTTTCACTGCCAGCGGACGGGAAAACAGCATCAAAACTTGGGTGTTCCGGGAAAGGCTGTCGCTAGGTGGAGATCACCGCAGCGCACCGGAGAGGAGACGAGCAGCGAATCGTGGAGTTCCACGTCATGGCCCGGGCAAGCTCGGGTGCCCATGCGGACGGTGTCTCGGGCGACGGCACACCACGACGAGCAGTCACTGGCTGTCCTGGACCCGCGCACCGGCGGGTTGGTCCGGGGACCTGAGCCCGCCACGACCTGCTACGAACGCCAGCGGCCGCGCCCACCGCGAAGCCACCGAGGACAACCGGACAAGCGCTAGGCGGGAATGCGGGTGGCGATGTGGCGGGCGATCTCCAGCGAACTGGTCGCGGCCGGGGACGGGGCGTTCAGCACGTGGACCTGGTGCGGGGCCGTCTCGATCAGGAAGTCGTCCACCAGGCTGCCGTCCGGGTTGAGGGCCTGGGCGCGGACGCCCGACTCCGCCGGGACCAGGTCCGCGGCCGTGATCGCCGGGACCAGGCGGGCGAGACTGGCCGCGAAGCGCTTGCGGGACATCGAGCGGGCCATCTCGTCGATCCCGGTGCGCGTGTGCTTGCGGGCCATCCGCCAGAACCCGGGGAAGCTCAGCGTGCTCGCGACGTCACGAGGGGTGATGTCGCGCCTGCGGTAGCCCTCACGGCGCATCGCGAGCACCGCGTTGGGGCCCGCGTGCACCGTGCCGTCGATCATGCGGGTCAGGTGCACGCCGAGGAACGGGAAGCGCGGGTCCGGAACCGGGTAGATCAGCCCGCGCACCAGGTCGGATCGGTCGGCGCGGAGCTCGTAGTACTCGCCGCGGAACGGCACGATCCGAGCCGCGGGGCGCAGTCCGGCCAGTCTTGCCACCCGGTCGCTGTGCAGACCGGCGCAGTTGACCAGGAAGTCCGCCCTGATCTCCTCCGCAGCCGTCGCGACGACCACTCCATCCACTGTGGACGATATGCCGAGGACCTCTGCGCCGGTGCGCAGATCCGCCCCCCGCGCGCGGAGCCGGTCGACGAGGACCCGGCACACCTCGCGGTAGTCGATGATCCCGGTGCTGCGCACGTGCAACGCCGCGGTGCAGAACACCTCGGGCTCGATCTCCATCGCGGCGGCGGGGTCCAGGAACTCCGCGGGCACCCCGTTGGCCGCCGCGCGCTCCTCCAGCATCCGCAGCTGGGCCAGCTCATCGGGTGCCGTCGCGACCACGAGCTTGCCGCAGACGTCGACGGCGATGCCGTGCTCGCGGGCGAACTCGACCATGGAGGTGTTGCCCGCGACGCACATCTTCGCCTTGAAGCTGCCCGGCTTGTAGTACAGCCCGGCGTGGATCACCCCGCTGTTGCGCCCGGTCTGGTGCCTCGCCCAGTCGGACTCCTTCTCCAGCACCGTGACCCGGTGCCCGGAGGTGGTGGCGAGCTCGTGTGCGACGGCGAGCCCGACGATGCCGCCGCCGACGACCGCGACGTGCACGGGCTCAGACGCGTGTCGGCGCGGCGAGCTTCGCGGTCTTGCGGTGCCTGCGCCGCACGCTGAGCAGGCCGACACCCATGTACCAGACGTCGGCGATCTTGATCCGGGTCCGGTGCTCGCCGTGCGAGGCGCGCAACCGCACCGGCACCTCGATCGGGCGGATGCCCTGCCGCTCGGCGACGTAGACCAGCTCGGTGGTGAGCAGGAAGCCCTGCTCGGTCAGGCGCGGCGCGACCTCGCGCGCCCAGTCGCCGTTGAGCACGAACGTGCCCTGCGGGTCACCGGTGCGCATGTTGAGCACCAGGGTGCGCAGCACGTGGAACCCGGTGGTGGCCACCCAGCGCACGATGCCGCGGCCCACGTCGGACTGGCGGTGCGCCTTGGAGCCGACCACCATCCGGAACCGGTTCAGGTCGACCTTGAGCCCTGCCTCGTACTCGTCGAATCCGAAGGGCAGGTCGTCGGCGGTGATCACGACGACCTCGCCGCGGGTGGCGAGCAGACCGTGCTTCAGCGCGTTGCCGAGGCCCTTCACGCTGGTCAGGGGACGGAGCTCGACGCCGGGAACGGACCAGTCCTTCGCGATGCGCGCGAGCACGTCACCGGTCCCGTCGGTGGATCCGTTCTCCACGACTAGAATTTCGGCGTTGCCACCCGCCAGCTTTTCGCCCAGCTCGCGCACTGTGGCTTCGATGATGTTGGCGCTGTTGTGCGCCGGCACCACGTAGCTGAGTGAGACGGTGGTCCCTGAAGTCGGCACTAAAGCTCCCTGGCACGATATGGCCGCCGGTGGACATAAGTCCGGCTACGGCGGCCCAGACCTTACACGCAGGCTCGACGGGCTCGACCGCAGCTGACTCGCGACGGCCGTCGGCCCCTGTACGAGCAGCTCGCCGCGCGCGGCGCGGTCCCAGGAAGGACTCCAGTGACGGTGACGGAGACCCGCAGAGACGCGGACGCCGCTCCTGCTCAGGAGAACCGGCGACAGGCGACCGAGCGGCTCAGCGGCTGGCGCACCCCACTGGTGGTCTCGGTGGTCGTCGGCCTGCTCGCGTTGTTCCCACTGATCAAGAACCGGATCTTCTACTTCTGGGACGACTCGGCGGCGGCGTTCCTCCCGTACTGGCACGAGATCGGCAACCAGCTGCTCTCCGGCACCTGGCCGGTGCTGCGGCCGGACATGTGGATGGGCGGCAACCTCGCGGGCGAGGCGCAGATCAGCCTGTGGAACCCGGTGTCGCTGCTGAACTACGTGCTCGTGGCGCTGCTGCCGGACCTCGCGGTCGCGGCCACCATGGTCAAGATCGAGTTCATGATCGTGCTCGCGCTGGGCGTGTACTTCCTGGCCCGCGAGTACGGCGCCAAGGAGTTCGCGGCGGCGGTCGTGGCGATCTCGCTGCCGGTCTCGGGCTACACCCTCTACGTCGACGCCTCCGCGTGGGTGGCCGGGCTGATCGGCTTCGCCTACCTGACGCACTTCTGGTGGTCGCTGCGCCGCTTCTCCCGCGGCAGGCTCAACCCGATCGTGCCGTTCGTGTTCGGCGCGCTCGCGATGACCACCGGCAACCCCTACGGCGCGCTCGGCGTGATCGTGGTGCTGCTGGTGATCGGGGTGGAACGCCTGCTGATCAAGGACATCCGGAAGTTCTGGGAGCTGGTGCTCGTCGGCGGCGCGGTCGGGATGACCGGCCTGGTGGCCTTCCTCCCGCTGCTCACCGGCGCGGCGGTGACCTGGCGGCAGCCCTCGGGCATCTACAACAGCGGTTTCATGGTCCCCGGGCTCGGCGACCTGCTGGCGATGTCCTCTCCGACCTACCTGCCCCGCGTGCAGATGTTCGAGCCGGACTTCACCACCTTCCCCATGGCCTACCTGGCCTGGTTCATCTTGCCGCTGGCGCCCTGGCTGTCCTTCCGGGCGATGCGGGCCCGCCTGCGCGAACGCTTCGGCATCTTCCTGTTCGGCACGATCTACCTGCTGATGACGATCGCACCGTCGGACCTGTGGCTGTTCCGGTGGCCCGCGCGGTTGATCCAGTACGTCTACCTTCCGGTGTGCGTTCTGGTGGCCATCGCGCTGTCGGTCGGCCTGCGCACCAGCAACTGGCGGCGGCGGGCGCTCGGCTCAGCGGCGTTGATCTTCGTTGGCACGTACCAGTCCTGGGCGCAGAGCCCGCAGAACATCGAGTGGCACGCGCCCGCGTTCGTGCTCGCGGCGGGCGGCACCGCGGCGGCGGTCTGGGTGGTGTTCAAGCACCGCGCCAAGCTGCTGCCGCCGGTCCTGGTGACCGGCACCGCGCTGGTGCTGTTGATGCAGGTGCTGGTGATGCCGATGAACGGCAACGTCACTCCGTGGTACTTCCCGCACAACGTGGCCGAGCTCAAGGACCGCTTCGCCGACCGCTACACCGGGAACACGTTGCAGGTGGCCGAGATCTGGCCCGCGATCGAGCGGCACGGCTACTCACCGAACGGCGCTTGGCGAGACCTGCTGTTCGGCAACATGTACCACGTAGCAGGGGTGAAGGCGCAGAACAGCTACACCGGCATCGGCTACAACTCGTTCGCGAACGCGCTGTGCATGGAGTACCACGGCGGAGTCTGCCCCGAGTCCTACAACGAGCTGTGGAAGGAGGCGGGCGGCACCGGCAGGACGCTCGCGGACCTGATGCGGCTGGAGACCGTGGTGGTGCTCAACGGCTTCGTGCCGGGATTCGACGCGTCCAGACCGCCCGCGGGCTGGTCGGTCCGCCAGACCACGGACATCGTCACCGTGCTGCACCGCGACGCGAAGATCGACTGGCCGCAGGGCCGCCTCGCCAACGCCGCGCCGGGTGTCCGGGTCGGTGACGACCTCTCGACGGGCTTCACCGGGGAGACGATGAAGTACTCCGGCTCCGGCCGGGTGACCTTCGCGATGCTGGCCTGGCCGGGCTGGTCGGCGACGGTGGACGGGAAGCCGCTGGAGGTGCGGCAGGGACCGGCCGGACTGCTCCAGCTCGACCTGCCGCAGTCCGCCAACGGCACCGTGCAACTGCGGTACTTCCCGCCCGGCTGGAGCCTCGGCATCCCGTTGCTGGGCTTCGGAGTCCTGGTCGGCGTCGGCTTCAGCGTGCTGGTCGCGGTCCGCAAGCGCAGGCCGCGGACCGGCTGATCACGCCAGTCGGTCGCGCAGCAACCGGTAGGTGAGCGCGACGCAGGCGGCGGCGAGGGCGAGGAAGAGCCCGGCCTCGATGAACTGGAAGAGCCAGAAGCGGTCGGCGGGCTGGTAGCTCACGTGTTCGCGGAACCCGAGGGCCTTGAGCTGCTCGATGTCCCGCGAGCCGAACGAGGTCCCGTTGCCGACGCCCGCCTTCCGCATGGCGTTCAGAAACGTGTAGGTGCCCGAACCGTCGGTGAAGAGGAAGTCGATCACCATGCCGTTCCCGACGTCGCTGAAGCTACCGTCGAGCGCGGGAAGGTAGTTCGGCCGCCACCACGCCTGAATCGGCACCACGCAGGCGAGGAAACCGACGACGGTCAGCGTGATCGCACTGAGCACTCGCTTGGTGAGCGCGCCCGCGAGAACACCGAGCGCGAAACCGAAGAGGCACACCGCGGGAAATACCGGAAGGCTCATCCCGAAGATGTCGAACAGCCCCTCCGTCTCGGCGGCGGGCGCGTACCACCACATGTGCGCCCCGCCGATAGCCACGCTGAGGAGCACGACGGCGCCGCCGAGCGCGGCCAGCTTGGTGGTCAACCAGCTCCGCCGGGAGACGCCCTGGGTCCAGGCGTAGCGGTACGTCCGCTGCTCCAGCTCCCTTGCCAGCAGCGGAGCACCGAGGAAGACCCCGGCCGCCATGGCGAGCACCGGCAGCAGCACCGAGAAGTTCAGCACGCCGTTGACGGCGATCGGCCAGTCCCCGCAACCGTCACCGGCTCCGCCCCCGAAGCAGGACGGCAGGACGTCGGGGGCGAGCTCCCCGCGCATCGTGGTGCCGAGAACCAGGAAGTGCGCGGCGATGCCAAGAAAGGCGACAGCCAACGAAAAAATGGCAAGGCGATGCTGCCGCCAGGTCATCCACAGCATGGAAGAACCTTTCGAAAAAGAAAGAAAGCGATATCAGGAAGACTTGTTGCGCACGGCCCAGAAGGCCACCGCGAAACAACACGCCGCGAGTCCGACGTACATTCCCAGTTGAATGATCTGGTAGTTCCAGAAGGCGTCGGCGGAGCTGCCCGACGCCAGCACGAAGGGCCGTCGCACCAGGACTCGCTCCGCGCCGAGCACCACGAGGTGCCCGATGACCACCGTGGCCATCGCGGGCACCGTCCGGCCGAGCACCGCGCCCGCGGCGGTGCCGAGTGCGAAGGTGAACAGGCAGGCGGCGGGCAGCGCGAGCAGGCCCTGGCTGGCGATCGCGAACCAGCCGCGCTCGGCGGCGAACGGCTCGTACCACCACGTGTGCACGGCGGCGTAGCCCGCGCTGAACGCGGTGACGGCACCGCCGAGCATCAACGCTTTCGTTGTCAGCCAACGGTTCCGCGATACCGCCTGGGTCCATGAGTAGCGGTGGGAGCCGTGCTCCAGCTCGGCGGCGAGCAGCGGTGCGCCAGCGAGCATGCCCACCGCGATCGGCAGCGGGGCGAAGCCGTTGTTCACCTCACCCAGGCCGCGCAGGAACCCGGGAACCCCACCGACCACGGTGCCGCCCCAGACCAGCAGCGAACCGTTGCCGCTGAGCTCCGCGGCCAGGAAGACCGCGCCGAGCACCGCGAACAGGCCCGCGAACCCCGCGACGACCCAACGGTGCTGGCGCCAGGCGACCCAGGTCATGCCACGGTCTCCGGGGTCGGCCGGTACGCCATGGACAGGTACTGCATGACCAGCGTCTCCAGGTTGACCCGCTCGACCCTCCACTGTGGATGGTCGACCGGGCGGGCACCGCGCACCAGCAGGGTCGTGCGGTCCACGTCGTCCTCGCGGTGAACCACGTCCTGCCCGGCGGCGACCTGGTCCGCGGTGGGCACCGGGCCGATCAGCAACCGGTGCTGGTCGAGCAGCTCGTCGATGTCGCCGACCAGCCGCAGCTGCCCGTAGTCGAGCACGACGAGGTAGTCGCACAACCGCTCCAGCTCGGAGACCACGTGCGAGGAGAGCACGACGGTGCAGCCGGTCTCGGCCTTCGCCGCCATCAGCGCGGACATCATCTCCTTGCGCGCCAACGGGTCCAGGCTGGCCACCGGCTCGTCGAGGATCAGCAGCTCCGGCGTGGTCGCCAGCGCGACGGCGAGCGCCACCTGCGCGCGCTGGCCGCCGGAGAGCTCGCCGACCTTGCGGTCGAGCGGGATGTTGCGCTCCCGCAGGCGCTCCACCGCGATCTGCTGGTCCCAGCGGGTGTTGAGCATCCGGCCCGCGGTGAGCATGTCGCGCACCTTGAAGTTGCGGTAGAGCGAGTGCTCCTGGTCGATGTAGGCGACCCGCTCCAGCACGCTGTTCGGCCCGACCGGCTCGCCGAGCAGCTCCAGCTCCCCCTCGGTCGGCCGCAGCAGGCCGACCATCATGTTCATCAGCGTGGACTTGCCCGCCCCGTTGGGCCCGACGAGGCCGACGACGCGGCCCGCGGGGATGCGCAGCGAACAGTCCTTCAGGCCCCATTTGCGCCCGTATCGCCTACCCAGCTTCTTGGTGGCGATCGCCGTCTCGGTCATCGTTCTCCTCAAACACCAAACTCGTCAGTACGGAACTCGTGCAGCACGGTGGCGACCAGTGCCGCGACCCCGTCGGCGTCCATTCCCGCCTCGTAGGCTTCCGCGAGCCACTTCTCCAGACCGGCCCGGAGCTCGGCCTGCTTCAGCACGGGAAGCCCGCCGAGACCGCGCTCGACGAACGTGCCGAGGCCCGGCCTGCCCTTGACAAGGCCCTTGTGCTCCAGCTCCCGGTAGGCCTTCAACACCGTGTTCGGGTTGATCACCAGGGTCTTGGCCACGTCCTTGACCGTGGGCAGGCGGTCGCCGACCCGGAGGTGCCCCAGCCGCAGCGCGTGCTCGACCTGGTGGACGAGCTGCCGGTACGGCGGGACGCCGGTGCCGACCTCGACCCGGAACTCGATCACGCGGTTCCCCCATAGATCTATTTACCTACGACCATAGGTTAACTGTTCCTCCATTCGGGGCACAGCCGGGTACCAAGAAGTCGAACCACGTCCTGAAAGAGCAGGTCAGAGGGGTCTATCCGCGACCGGGCCTGGCGCCGGGCACGTAGGGCAACAGCGCGCGGGTGTACTTGGTGATGCGGTCGGCCCCCTGCCGCCAGGTCGTCCCCTTGGGGAAGGTGGAGAACACCACGACCACGCTGCGGTCGTCCTTGCCGACGGTGCCGGTGGTGTGCAGCAGCGGGCTGGCGAAGTCGACCTCGTCCTCCTTGGCCGCCGCGACCGGCCCGGCGACCCGGGGCGAGCCGAGCGAGCAGTCCTGCCCGGCAGGCGGGGTCGCGCCCCAACCCGACCACCCCTGCTTCGCGCTCCACGGCTGACCGAAGGCGCGGGGAATTCCGAAGGACTGGTCCCACGCGTCCTCGCCGCACCTCTCCCACATGTGCGTGTTGGTCATGATGAAGTCGCGGTACTTCGCCGGGGCCTCGTCGAGAATGTGGTTGTAAACGCGCACGACGTCGGCGGGTGTCAAAGCGGTGTAACCCCACATTCCGGGCTTCTCCGGTGGACGCGTCCCCTTCAGCCCGACGCGCTTGACCATGCGCGCCACGATGTCGGTGTACCCACCGCGCACCCAGAAAACGCTGGCCGCGTAGTCCCAGCTTCCGCGCAGCATCGCGCGAAGGTAGAGGATGTCGTTGCGCTCGGCGTCGGTCTTCGCGTTCTCCAGGACCAGCACCGGGTCGTGCTCGTACAGGTGGTCGAGCGCGATCAGCAGCTTGACCACCGACGCGGAGCGATAAGGCTTGTCCACGTCGCGTTCGACGGAGAACCTCGCGCGTTGGCGGTCGTAGACGGCGACCGCGGCGGTGATGTCGACGGACTCGGCGACAGCCGCGGGCGCCATGCCCACGACAAGGGAAAAGGCAGAAAAAGCAACAATTGTTCTACGCACGGCGAGAACATAGAACACCGCCACAGAAAAGAACGCCCCGAGGGGCGTACTTCGCCCAGAAGTGAATGGCACGAAAGTCAAGAAACGGGATACCCCGCTCAGGTACGGGGCTGTTCCTGCTCGGATTCGCCGCGTTCACCAACCAGAGCTTCGTGCGGCGAGTGCGGCCGGCTCCCCCGTCTTCGTGGGCGCCTGGGCGCCCCGATACGCGAAACGGCGGTGACGACCGAGGCCGTCACCGCCGTTCGGCGATTCCTCCGTCAGACGGCCGCGACCGCGGTCGCCGAGACGGTCGCCTCGTGCACGGCGCGGTGGGCGGGCAGGATCGCCTTGCGCTCCGCGTCCACCCCGTCGCCGGTGGCGAGCAGGTTGAGGAAGTGGTCCAGCTGCGCGGCGAGCGGCTCCGCGCTGTGCTGGATGGACGGGATCTCGATCACCGTTTGCTGCCGGTAGCCGACGCCGTCAGACGCGGGCGAGTCGGCGACGTGCCGGTAGATCGTGATCCCCTTGCGCAGCAGGTCGACCTCGATCAGCCGGTGCAGCTCCATGATCGCGATCTCGCGGATCTTGCGCTGGCTGATCCGGCTGGCCGAGATGGTGGCCAGCGCGCCGTTGGCGAAGGACATGGTGGCGTCCGCGCTGTCCTCGGACCGGTTGGACTTCGACTGGGTGTGGAAGTAGCCGAAGGAGCCCTTGACCGAGTCCGGCTCCTGGCCGGTGAAGCCGATCGCCAGGTCCACGTCGTGGATCAGCAGGTCGGTGGCGACACCGGTCTTGATCCGGGACACGAACGGCGAGTGCCTGGTCGCGTTGATCTGCACGACGTCGCCGATGAACTGCTTGGCGGTCAGCACGGCCGGGTTGAACCGCTCGAGGAACCCGCACACCAGCGGCAGGCCGCGCTGCTCGGACTCGGCGACCAGGTCGGCGGACTGCTCGTAGGTGGCCGCGAGCGGCTTCTCCACCAGCAGCGGCTTTCCGAGCTCCAGCACCCGCTTGGCCAGCGCGTAGTGCGCCTCGGTCGCGGCAGCGACCACGACGGCGTCCACATCGGACAGGCTGTCGAAGTCCGGCGCCCACGACGCGCCGTGCTTGTCCGCGAGCAGCCGGCCGGACTCCTGGCGCGGCTCGATCAGCTGGACGAAGTCGGCGCGCGCGGACTGGGCGAGCACGCGGGCGTGCAGCGAGCCCATCTGCCCACCGCCGATGAGGGCGATCCTGGGGTTGCTCATGCGCCGAGCACCTCCCGCACGGTGCCGACGACCCGCTCGACGTCGGAGTCGGTCAGCTTCGGGTGCACCGGCAGCGACAGCGCCTGCTGGGCGACCCGCGCGGTGACCGGCACGTCGGAGGCGATCACGCCGGGGTGGTCGCGGTAGCAGTCGTAGTCGAAGACGACCTTGGGGTAGTAGATGCCGTTGCCGACACCCTTCTCGGTCAGCTTCGCCGACAGCTCGTCGCGGTCGACCGCCGCGTCCGGGCCGACCAGCACGGTGTACTGGTGCCAGACGTGGGTGCGGTCGGCGAGCACCTGCGGCAGCCGCAGGCCGGGCACGTCCGCCAGGCCCTTGGACAGCGCTTCGGCGTTGCGCTGGCGCTGCTCGGTGACCGTGGCCAGCTTCTCCAGCTGCGGGATTCCCACGGCGGCGTGCAGGTCGGTGAGCCGGTAGTTGTGCCCCGCGACCTCGTACTGGTACCGGGCCCGCATGCCCTGGTTGCGCAGCACGCGCAGCCGGTCGGCGAGCTCGTCGTCGTTGGTGGTGATGACACCGCCCTCGGCGGTGGTGATGTTCTTCGTCGCGTACAGCGAGAAGCAGCCGAGCCCGTAGCTGCCGGCCTTGTTCCCGGCGAAGCTGGCGCCGACGGCCTGCGCCGCGTCCTCGACCAGGGCGAGGCCGTTGTTCTGGGCGAGCGGCGCGATGCGGCTCATATCGGCCATCTGCCCGTAGAGGTGCACCGGCATCAGGACCTTGGTGCGCGGGCCGATCGCCGCGGCGACGGCGTCGGGGTCCACGCAGAAGTCGTCCTCGGAGATGTCGGCGAAGCGCGCGGTCGCGCCCGCCTCCAGGATCGCGTTCAGCGTGGCGACGAAGGTGAAGGGGGAGGTGACGACCTCGTCGCCCGGCTTCAGGTCCAAGACCTGGATCGAGGCGACCAGCGCTGTGGTGCCGCTGTTCACGGCGACGGCGTGGCGGACTCCGGCGACCTCGGCAAAGGCATCCTCGAACCGCTTGACCATCGGTCCCTGGGCGATGACGCCCGAACGCAGGACCTCGATGACCAGCGGCTCCGCGTCGGCGACGTCGACGACGGTGATGGGGATCATTCACTCGTCTTTCGGCTCGGCAGGACCAACAGGGGCGTCCGGTACAGTGCCCGACCTGGCACTGTCCTGACGCGCCGCCACGTTACCGATGTGTTGCCGGTCTCCCTGTGCTGGGCCTGTGGCAACTCGTACCCCTGAATGAGGAACGGCTTCCCATGGATGACCACGAGTCCTTGATTGCTCACACACGGGACATGGTCGGGCCGCGGTGAGCCGAGTCAGACGGTTCGCCTCCCAGGACGCACTGCTCGGCGCGGGGGTCTTCGTCACCTCGCTCGGCATCCTGCTCTTCCGCTTCCTCGTCCCTCGACCGGTCGGGTTCTCCGACAACGGCGACGGCTGGCGGGTGCTGTGCCAGGTCGGCGCCCACGAGCTCGGCGGCCCGTCCACCGACTTCTTCGTGCGGTTCCACTACAAAGCCACACCGGTCTGCCCGGACGTGAACTACGTCACCAGTCACCTGTGGCCGGCGAAGCTGTCCCAGCTGGCCGGCAGGGTGCTCGGCACAGCACCCGGCCTGAATCTCGTGCTGCTCGGCGGTGTCTACTGCCTGGCGGTGGCCACCGGCATCACGCTCGTCGTGATGGGCCTGCGGACCGCATTGCGGTGGCGACTGGTCGCCGCAACGGCCCTGCTGCTCCTGCTCGGCGACTCCGCCTTCTTCGGCTACTTCGCCTCGGTGACCACCGAGGGAGCTTCGTTCCTCGGCATCACGGTGACGGTGGGCGGACTGCTGCTGATGTGCCGGGACGGCCGGTGGCGCTACACGGGCGCGGCGGTGACCACAGTCGGGGGCGTCGTACTGTGCAACACCAAGATGCAGGCCGTCATCCTGCTCCCGTTCCTGGTCGTGGCGGTACTGCTGCTGCGGAAGGGCGGGCAGCAGGGCTGGGCGCGCTGGGGATTGCCCGTGCTGGTCGCCGTCGCGGTCAGCGGTGTGACCGGATTCCTGCAGTTGTCCTCCGCGACGGGGCTGCCCGGAAGCGACACCCGTGAGATCAACTCGTACCACGCGGTGTTCAACACCGTCCTCGACGGCAAGCACGACGCGAGAGCCGATCTGCGCGCCCTCGGCCTGCCAGAGTCGTTCGAGAGGTACCGGGGCACGATGCATTGGGGCCCGGGCAACGCCCAGAACGACCCCCTCTGGCCGCAGTACCGGGGGAAGTTCACGGCGGAGAACCTGATGAACTTCTACTTGACCCATCCCTGGCGAACGGTCGGCATCCTGGACCGGGCTGCGGAGGACCTGCTCACCCTCCGCCCCGAGGCATCCGGCAGCTTCGGGGAGAACCAAGGCTTCGCGCCGAAGGCCCAGGAGTGGCGGGTTCCGGTTCTCTCTGGCCTGATGCGCCTGGCCGCACCGTTCGGCCTGGTCGTGTTGCTGCCCCTGTGGCTGATGACGGGCTACGCGGCCGTCCGGTTCTGGCGGAACCGGCGAGAGTTCTGTGTGATCGTGCTGATGGTGCTCTGCATGGCACTGGTGCAGTTCCTGGTCGCAGGGCTCGGCGAGGGCATCGAAAACGTCAAGCACCAGGTGATCGCGGCATTCGCCACGATGTTCGCGGGCATGATCGCGGCGTTCGGTCTGTTCCCAAGGCCGGACGAGTGGTCGGGCCGCGTCGAGAAGCCGACCGAGCCCGCCGACGAAGTCGGTGTCAGCGAGTTCGTCACCGCCTGAACCCACGGACCGGCGCGCTTGCGTCCCCCGTTCTCGGGGATATGGGATACGACACGGTGCCGGAGTGCGAACGCCGGGGCCCCCGGAAGCGAATACAGAAGTGATGGACGCTTCACGTTCGCCCCTGGAGGGCACGGCGACGCGCCTGTGGCAGCAGGAGCGGACGCCGCAGCTGAACGTGGTGCTCACCGAGGTGGTGAGCACCACGAGCGCGGTGTGGGCACTGGGCTTCCTGGTCACCCGGACCGGCTTCACGAGCAAGGCGCTGCGGCACGACCCCGACGGCTGGCGCGAGGCAGGGATTCCCGACATCGGCCGGATCACCGCCGCGACCGCGCCCGGCGACGAGATCTGGGCGGCCGGGAACAACGGCAGGCTGCTGCACAACCCCGGCACCGGCTGGCGGCGGGTGGACAGCCCGTTCCCCGCCGACTCGCACGGCTCCTACCTGGGCATGACGCATTTCGGCCCGGACAGCGTGTGGGCGGTCGGCGACGCGTGCCGCCGCTCGGACAACCACCGGCGCGGCGTGGTGCAGCACTGGGACGGCCACCGCTGGACCGAGCTCACCGTGCCGGACCTCGGGGAGCACTGGGGTCTGTCCGGGATCTCCGGCACCTCCGCCACCGACGTCTGGGCGGTGGGCTGGGCGTTCGAGGACGGCCTGGAAACCGCCGTGGTGCTGCACTACGACGGCGACTACTGGCAGCGGTTCGCCACCCCGGTCGAGCCGGGGCTGGAGCACAGCCTCCAGGACGTGGCCAGCATCTCGAACACCGGCGAGACCGTCGCGGTCGGCTACCGCACCGACGCGACCGGGGCACGCACGCCGCTGGCGATGGCGTGGACCGGCTCCGGCTGGCGGACCACCGCGGCCCCGAGCGACGAAGGCCAGCTCAACGCGGTGGACGGACGCATCTCCGTCGGCTACTCCGAGGGTGACGACGCCTACGCGGCCCGCCTCGCCAAGCGGACCTGGCACCGCCTGCGCACGCCGAGGCCGCTGGGCCCGCGCGGCAGGCTGACGCTGAACGGGGTGCTGGCGCTGCCGGACGGCGGCGCACTCGCGGTCGGCGTCGAACGGCTGCCGCTGCCGGCGACGGAGACGCTGCGACCGCTGGTCCTGCGCTGCTCGGTGACGGCGCTGCGTGACCTCGGGCTCGGTTTCGGGCACCGCCGACACGTGACGGGCGAATAGCACAGATCTTTCACCCGGGTGTCCTAATAGAGCGTTTTCCCGCCGATCGGCGCAGGACCGGATGCGTTTCCCGAGGAGACGGCCGGTAGCCTCCAGGGGCCCGGACTGGGCTTTTCCGGGGAAGGCCCGCAGCACGGCTGCGGCACGCAGACGTACGGGACGAGCGAGCACTGTGACGGACCTCAGCGACGAAGCCGCCGGTCGCAGCCCTGTGGCGGCCCGGTGAGCGGCCCGCTGGTCGCCGACGGCGCGCGCCTGGTCGACGCGCCGACGGGCACGGTGCTCGACGGCGCGGAGCTCCAGGCGCGGATCACGGCGACCTCGGTCAAGCTGGCCGCGTTGCCGACGGGCGTCCTGCTCGCGCTGACCGCCGTGGACCTGCCGAGCGTCCTTCGCTACCTGGGCGCTTTCCAGGCGAGACGCGCTGTCGCGGTGATCGGGCCCGACCTGGACGCCGAACCGCTGAACAACCTTGTCGAACGTTTTCAGCCTGCCGCGGTGCTCGGGGTCGACCCGGCGGCTGAGGTTCCGAGCGGCTACGCGCCCGCCGACCTGACCGGCCCGGCCTGGGTCCGCGAGAACCCCGAGGGCGTCGCGCCGCACCCGGACCTCGCCGTGTTGCTGTCGACCAGCGGGTCCACCGGCAACCCCAAGCTCGTGCGGCTCTCCCGCGAGGCCGTGCTGTCCAACGCGCGAGCCATCGCCCAGGTGCTCCGGCTGGACGCGCGCGAGGTCGCGCCGACCAGCCTTCCGCTGCACTACGCCTACGGCATGTCCGTGCTGAACAGCCATCTGGTCGTCGGCGCCTCGGTGCTGATCGAACCGAACGGCGTGACCGCGCCGTCGTTCTGGCAGGCCGTGGACGAGCACGGCGCGACCTCGCTGGCCGGGGTGCCGTACCACTACGAGCTGCTGCACCGGGCGGGGTTCGACCCGGCACGGCACCCGTCGCTGCGCACGCTCACCCAGGCGGGCGGGCGGTTGCGGACCGACCGGCTGACCGAGTTCGCCGGGCGGATCGAGGCGGTCGGCGGCCGGATGTACGTGATGTACGGCCAGACCGAGGCGACGACGCGGATGGCGGTGCTGCCCGCGGAGCGGCTGGCGGCGAAGATCGGCTCGGCCGGGCAGGCGCTGCCGGGCGCGGAGTTCACCATCCGGCCGCTGGACGACGAGCCCGCGCAGGCCCAGGGCGAGGTGGTCTACCGGGGCCCGAACGTGATGATGGGCTACGCGGAGAACGCCGAGGAGCTGGCAGGGCCGGACGAGCTCGGCGGCGAGCTGGCGACGGGCGACCTGGGTTACCTGGACGAGGAGGGCTTCCTCTACGTCACGGGACGGCTCAAGCGGATCGGCAAGGTCTTCGGCAACCGGGTCAACCTGGACGACCTGGAACAGCTGCTGCGCGGCCACGGGGTCGCGGCGGCGGTGCCCGGTGACGACGACCGCGTGGTCGTCTGGCTGGAGGACGCGGACGCCGAGGCGTGCACGGCGGCGGCGAAGGAGCTCTCCGAGCGGCTCCACCTGCACGTCTCCGGGTTCCGGGTGCTGTCGGCCGAGCGGCTGCCGCTGCTGCCGAGCGGGAAGATCGACTACCGCGCGCTGGAGGAGCGATGAGTCGCGGCCCTTGTTCCGGTTACCCCATCACGGTGAATCCGATGACACTTCGACGCGCGGGGCAACCGGGGGCTGAACCAGACGTCTTTGAGGTGGTGAGCGCTGTGCCCGGGCCTGCCCCGTGGCGTGCTGCCCTCGCCCGGCCCCCACAGGGTCCGGTCTCGTCATCGCCGTCGCGTCGACAGTCATCACGCGCCGCCGTGGTCTTCGAGGCCGCTGTCACCGGCGCCGGGCATCTGACCAGGGTTGGCGGGTAGTCGCAGCATGCTGTTCAGGACGAAGAAAGCCAACGGGAGCAACGGAGGTCCCATGACCGTGCAGGACGAGGCCGCGCCGGACGCATCGGCAGCGCCCGCCCCGCAGCCGGGCCCGAGCTCCGGCAAGGCAGTGCTGATGACCTGGCTGCGCAGAGGCCTGCTGGTCCTGGTGCTCGCCGCGGCCGCCTGGGCGCTCTACACGAACTGGGACGGCGTCAGCAAGACGCTGGTCGCGGTCCCGTGGCACTCCACCGCGCTCAGCCAGCTCGCCGTCGTGCTCGGCATCGCCGCGGGCACGCTGGGCTGGCAGACCATCGTCGACGGTCTCGGCAAGCCGATCGGCGCCTTCCGGGGCGCGCAGATCATGCTGGTCGGCTCGCTCGGCAAGTACGTCCCGGGCTCGGTGTGGGCCTACCTGCTGCAGATGGAGCTGGGCCGCCAGGCCGGCCTGCCCAGGGCGCGGGTCTTCACCGCGACGCTGATCAACCTGGGCGTCGGCGTGGTGGCCTCGCTGCTGCTCGGCGTGCTCGCGCTGCCCGTGATGCTGAGCTCCACGCCCGGCCTGATGTGGCTCTACCTGGCGCTGCCGATCGGCCTGATCGCGCTGCACCCCAAGGTGCTGACCTGGGGCGCCTCGCTCGTGCTGAAGCTGCTGAAGAAGGCGCCGCTCGACCACGTCCTGCCGTGGAGCACCGTCGGCCGCTCGCTGGGCTACGCGCTGCTGTCCTACGTGCTCTTCGGTGTGCACCTGTGGCTGCTGTCGATCAGCTCCGGCCCGGTCAGCGTGCGCGTGCTGCTGCTGTGCGCGGGCGCGGCGGCGATCGGCATGACGGTCGGCCTGATCGCGTTCATCCTGCCGTCCGGGGCCGGTGCCCGTGAGCTCGTGCTGATCTCGGCGCTGAGCACGACGATGCCGGTGGAGCAGGCGCTGGCCTTCACCGTGGTGTCCCGCCTGATGTTCACCATCGCCGACATCGCCATGGCGGGCGGCGCGGCCGGCCTGGCCCGCTGGCAGATGTCCCGCAAGCCGGCGAACGCCTGAAACACCAGGTCAACTACAGTGCGGGGCCCGCGAAGCCACCTTCGCGGGCCCCGCGGCCTTGTTACGGTCGGCGCATGACTGACAACGGGGGGTTGTACGTCGCACCGGTGGAACCGGTGGATCCGAGATGGCGAACCGAATGGACCACGCCTCCGACCCGCGAGGAAGCGAGCCAACCGGGAACGCTGCGCATCAACCGGGACAAGATCCCGGCCGCCATCGACCTGTTCCGCAACATCAAGCAACGCATGGACAAGCTGACCGTGGAAGCCCAGCGAGCTTTGAAGACGGAGCCGATGGCTGACGACAGAGTCAGCATGTACGTGTCGGAGCAGCTGACCGCCAAGGGACTGACCGATCCGGAGTGCGCCTACAACGCGATCAAGGCGTTCAGCACGCAGCTCCAAGGCATGATCGATCGACTGGAAGCGACACAGCGCACGATGACCACCATCGAGGACACCAATCGTCAAGGACTGCAGGGCGGTCACCATGGCTGATCCCACCCCGCGTCGCGGGTTCGCCCTGCTCGGGCTCGCACTGCTCGCCCTGCCCCTCACCGGCTGCGTCACCGTCGTCGCGGGCGGCGACACCGCCACCACGACACCGACCACGCCTGCGGTCCAGCGGCCACGCGTCCTCGACATGACCAACATCGACCCCTGCACACTGCTGACGCCTGAACAACAACGCACCTTCGGCATCGATCTACCACCCAGCCCCGACGACAGCGCCGTTCACCAGGCCAAGTCCTGCTACTTTGCCAATGAGAAAGGCTTTGAAGGCCTCAGCTTCACCCCGATCCCGCACAAGGGCATCGACCAGTTTGCTCCCGGCAAGGTCAACGCCGAGGTTCGAAACCTCACTGCCAGCGGCTTCCCCGCCAAGGAGAACTTCACCCCTCTCAGGAACCCTGATCTTCCACGCTTCTGCTTCGTCATAGTCGACGTCGCCCCAGGCCAGGTGCTCGAAACCCAGTACACCGAAACCGCACGCAGTGGGCCGCCTGTGCTCACCCGCGATGACGTCTGCAAGCGTGCGGCTCAGGCGGCTGATGCGGCCATCACCACGCTCATGAACAAGAACTGACAAGTCCGGGGGGACGAGATGGGCGACGCGCCGAACATCAACTGGATGGCGATTCCGCACGAACAGCTCTACAAGGACATCCGCTCCGGATTCGGTGTGGCCGCGGCGGAGCCGAGCAGGGCGTTCTACCACAAGCTCTTCAGGGAATACGTCGATGCCAGGGACGACCTGGCGAAGGGGCTGCAGGCCCTTGGCGCCGCCTGGGGCGGGCTGGCCGCCGACAACGCGCGGGCCAGCATCGGGCGCTTCGGGCCGTGGTCGGAGGTCGCGTCGTCCAGCGCGATCGATCGCAGAAATGCGACCGAGCGGCAGTCCTCGCACTACACGCGGGCCAGGGACAGCATGCCTGAGCCGAAGCGGGTGACGGCGATGCCGGACAACACCGTGATCCGGGGTCTGGCGAACTTCTTCGGCATCACCACCGATCGGCAGGTGCAGGAGAAGGCGGCGCACGAGGCGCATGTCCGGGCCGTCGAGGTGATGCGGTCCTACGCGCGGAGCTCTCAGGAGACGACGTCCGGCTTCCCGGTTTTCGCCCCGCCGCCCCAGATCGGGATCGAGGTGCCGGACGCGCCCGCCCCGGCGCCTACCCCGCCGATCGGCGGTACGCCTCCCGTCCGCCACCCCAAGGGTGGTCGGATCGACGACAGCGGCCGTTCCACCTCGCACCAGCAGGACGGCGGGGTGGTCGATCAGCACCGGCGCGACCCTGGTCAGAGTGACCCGGTTCGCCGCGGCGATGTGGAGCAGCAGGGATTCCGTCCGTCGCCCACTGATCCGGTTCCACTGCCCTCGCCACGAGATGGTGGTGTTGGCGGTGGTGGCTACTCCGGTTCCGGGGTCGGCGGTTTCGCTGGAGGCGTCGCGGGCCTGGGTGGCAGGCTCGGTGGTTCCGGTGGTGGTGGTGGTGGTGCCGTGCGCGGCGGCCAGCCGGGCACTGGTGCCGGACGAGGAAGCGGAGCGGCTGCGCCGATCGCCCCGAGTACCGCTCGGAACGTGGCGGGCAAGCCGGGACAATCGTTCATGCAGCCCGCGCTCCCGTCGTCGCAGCGGGAAGAGGACGGCGAGCACAAGCGCAAGTACTCGGTCACCGACGACCTCGTCGGTGAGTTGCCGAAGGTCGCGCCTCCGGTCATCGGCGAGTAGCGGTGTTCACGCTCACCGTCTCCGCGTATCAGGTGCTGTGGGAAAGGCTCGCACTGCCGCAGATGCCGATCGAGTTGATGGTGTCGCCGCGCGGCATTGAGGAGCACGAGCGGCGCGCTGAGCTCGCGAACGGCCTGGAAGAGTTGCGCACCAACGGTTTTCTCTACCGCGAGGAGCCACATCCCGAGCTTGCGGAAGCACTGTGGCTGCTGGCGCACGCCGAGTGCTCTGTGGACGGTCGGCTGTGGGTCGATCGGCATGTGCGAGCGCTCGCCGTGCGGGCGCGGGGCCGTGCGGTGCTCGGCGTGCTCGCCGACGATCTGTTCACCGTCCAGCGGATCGAACCCGGTGACCTCGCTCGTGCCGTGGTCTCGGTGCTCCCGCCGCTTGCGGCTGGCGCCGGTCAGTCCGTGAGCGTGCCTCGCGAGGTGCTCGGCGCGGCCGCACAGTCAGCTGGCGACTCGGAATGGGCGTTGGTCGACGCGTTGACGGCCGGCGGTGTGCCGAGCGGTGACGCCCGTCGCTTGGGGAGCATGGTCCGGGGCCGGAGCAACGGCGCCCAGTTCGGGGTGACCACGGCCGACGGTGCGGGAAAACCGCGGCGGGCCGACCGCGTCATCGCGTGCTTCGACACTCCGGCCGGGCGCTACATGATGGAGGAGCAGCGCGGGTGGACCACCGTCGCGCCCGCTGATGTGCGACGGCTGGCCACGCGGATCGACCAGCTGCTGGCCGAGCTGGTCAGCCGATCTCGCCCATGAGGTAGCCGATGAACCCGGCGGTCGCCGAGGCCGGGAACGCCAGCGCTTCGAGCGTCCTGATCCTCCTGCCGAGCTCGTCGAGCTCCCGGGACCGTTGCAGGTAGAGGCAGCCGTCGCGGTGCTGGACGTAGCCGACCTCCATGTCGGGCTCGTCGAAGTGCAGCAGGGTGAAGGCGCCGTCCATGCCGGGGTGCAGCCCGACCTTGGTGGGCACGACGCGGATGTCGATGTGCGGGGACTCGACGAGCGCCTGCACGTGGTGGAGCTGCTCGCGGAGCACCTCGACGCCGCCGATGGGTCTGCGCAGCACCGACTCGTCAACGAAGAGGCTGACGCCGAGCGGGTTCTCGGCGCGGCCGATGAGGTCCTGCCGGGCGACGCGCAGCGCGAGCAGCTGCGCCCTGCGGGTGTCGTCGACACCGCCGCGCCAGTCGGCGGCGAGCACGGCGCGCGCGTAGTCGGTGGTCTGGAGCAGCGGGTGGAAGGCGTACATGTCGATGCCGCGCAGCAGCGACGCCTCCGACTCCAGGCTGAGGTAGGTGCGCTGGACCTTGGGCAGGTGCCGTTCGAACGGCTGCCAGTAGCGCGGTCCCTCCGCCTGCCCGACCAGGTCCAGGACCTGGCTGCGCAGGTCGTCAGGAGCGCCGTAGATGTCGAGCAGGTCGCGCACGTCCCGCACCACGATCTTGTTCTGACCGCTCTCGATCCTGGAGATCTTGGCGGTGGAGAACTCGATCCGGCCCGCCACGTCGTCGTGGGTCATTCCGGCGCGTTCCCGCAGCTCACGCAGGATCCGCCCCACCTGGCGCTTGCGCACGGTCGGCGTGTCGGTCACAGCCGATCATGTTCGTGGCGCCGGGCGGGACCGGACCAGGGCCGTGGCGCAGCTTCACCGGATCGGGTAGCTGCACCGTGTAGGTACACGGCTCAGTCGGCGAGCACTTTCCGGCACATCGCCATGAGCTGTCCCTCCGCGCTCTGCGGGGTCGCCGGACTGGTGCCGACGGGTTGCGAGGAGGCGAGGGGCACGGGCCAGCCGAAAGCCATCATGCTGGTGCCCCTGCCGGTGATCTTGGGATTGTTGGTCCAGCCGGACTCGTAGTGGCACGCGGGGCCGGGCCAGTGCCAGAGCACGTCGTCGGCGGGCACGTAACCGGGGATCTCGTTGGCGTAGGCCATCACCCAGAGCTTGCGCTTGGTCAGACCGCGAGTGCCGACGTTGTAGCCGGACAGCGCCTCGCCACCGAGGGCGAGGATGGCGAAGTCGGCGCCGAACTTCCAGCACTGCACCGGCACGTTGTAGACCACCGGGGTGGAGCCGTCGGCGAGCTCGCGGCGCATCGCCTCGCAGAAGCGCGCGCCGGGGGTGTCGCCCTCCTCCACCGCACGGAGCCGTTCCTGCTCGTAGGCGTTGTCGAGGCGGATCAACGTGTCCAAGTCGGTGAGGTCCTCGGCGAGCGGCAGCCGCGCCGCGCGCAGGACGGTCTTGACGGGCCCGTGCACCGGAGTGAGGCCGCCGTCGCGGATGACCTTGATCGCGCCCTGGCCGACGCGGGTCCCAACGTTGACCACGTCGGCGTCACCGCCGGTGCGGTCGGGGTTGCGGTCACCCGCCGCGCCGTTGAAGAAGAAGGCGGGGCAGCCGAACTCGGTCTCGATGAGCTTGCCCGCGATCCCGGGGAAGTCGCTGTCGAAGACGGGTTCGTTGCCGCGGGCGACGGGGTGGCAGGCGTAGCCGAAGAGGGCGAGGACGGGGGTGTTGGTGCCTTCCCTCCTGGCGAGCAGCACGGGAACCTCGTCGGTCTGCCAGCCCAGCCCGACGCGGTTGACGGCGGCTTTCGCGACGCCTTCTCCGTAGGAGAGCGTGACGGGGACGGTGGCCTTGGCCCTGGTCTCGCGCACGAGCGAGACCAGCCGTTTGATGAGCCATTCCGCGTAGTTGTTGACCTCGTCGAGCTGGCTCCCGGAAAGCCCGTAGATGATGTACGGGTCGGGTTCCTCCGGCAGCGCGGGGCCGGAGTGGGTGTGGCTGGCGTTCATCATGAAGGACGCGTTGCCGGTGAGGCGGAGCTCGTTGATGACGCGCGTGCGAACCCTGCTGGACAGGAACGTTGGCAGGTTCAGCAGGTCGACGCGGACCATGATGAGCGGGTCGCCGTTGGCCTGGCTGATCATGACGCACTCGGCGCGCAGTGGCCGCGCCGCCGTGAAGTTGGGGTTGCCACGAGGGTCCCAGCCGTATCCGGCCATCCATCGGTTGCGCACGGTGTTGGGCCCCGGCGTGATGTCAGCGCGGGTGAACGCGACGGAGAACTCGGCCATGCTGGACTCCCCCTCGTTGCGACGTGGTGATCTCCCAAGCTAGTGACGCCGGCTGGTGACAGCTAGCGCCACACGAGCGAGACGATCACGCTGTCCGCCAAGGTCCATTCGGCACGTCACGAGCGCACGAATGGCCGGTCGAGCGGGACGAGCAGGGACGACGTGACGCCGTCGTCCTTTTCGGACTGTCGGCGGCGAGCAGGCGGACGACCCGGGTTCAGGGTTGACCCTGACGCAGCGTCAACCCTGGACGCTGGCCCCATGAAGAGACTGACGGCCGCGGAGCGGGGGCACGGCAGACGGGTTCCGGTGCTCTTCCTCGCCGCGGAGACGTTGTCCCTGCTGGGGAACTCGATCGCCGGAATCGCGCTGCCGTGGCTGGTCCTCGTCCGGACCGAGGACGCCGCGGCCGCGGGCACGGTCGCCGCGGCCTCCGGACTGCCCATGCTGGTCGCCGCGGTCGCGGGCGGCGTGGTGATCGACCGGGTCGGCAGGCGGCGGATCTCCATCGGCGCCGACCTGGCGTCCGCGGCCTGCGTCGCCGCCCTGCCCGTGGTGGACGCGGTCTTCGGGCTGAACCTCGGCTGGTTCATCGTGCTGGGCATCGCGGGCGCGGTCTTCGACATTCCCGGGATGACCGCGCGCGAGACCCTGCTGCCCGATGTCGCCACGTCGGCCGGGATGTCGCTGGAGCGGCTCAGCGGCCTGCGCCAGGCGTTCACCGGGGCCGCGTTGATCGTGGGACCCGCGCTCGGCGCCCTGGTGCTGACCTGGTTGGAGGGCTCGACCGCGCTGTGGGTGACCGCGGCGACCTCGGCGACGGCGGCGCTGCTCACCGCCGCGCTGCCCGCGAACCTGGGCACCAGCACCGTGGCCGAGAAGCAGCACTGGGCCAAGGACCTGCGGTTCGCGGCGAGCGTGCTGCGCCGCGAACCCGTGCTGATCATGCTGACCGCGCTGTCCACGGCGAGCCTGCTCGTCATGGCGCCGATCCAGATGTTGCTGCTGCCCGCGCACTTCGTGCAGACGGGTGGCTCGGCGGGCCAGCTGGGTCCGGTGATCATGGCCTCGGCCCTCGGCATGATCGGGGGCAACCTGGTCTACTCCGCGATCGGCACGCGGTTGTCGCGGCGCACGTGGCTGTCGGTGTCCGTGCTCGGTTCGATCGGCGCGATCGCCTGGCTCACCGCGCTGCCCGCCTACTGGTGGGTGGTGGCCGCCTCGGCCGTCCTCGGCGTGGTCAGCGGGCCCATGCAGCCGCTGATGCTCGTGCTGACCAGCGAACGGGTGCCGGAGCAGGCGCGTGGACGGGTCTTCGGCGTGCAGAACGCGGTGATGCTGAGCGCCTCACCCGTCGGCGCGTTCGCCGGCGGCTGGCTGATCACCGGACTCGGCGTGCACGGCACCGGCACACTGATCACGGTGGTGTGGGCCGCGCTCGCACTCGGGGCGTTGCTGCTGCCGGGCGCCCGGCAGCTGGAGAGCCAGAACGAGGAGGTGCCGGTCGATGCTGACGATCGGTGAGCTGGCCAGGCTCGCGGGCACCACCGTGCGCGCGGTCCGGCACTACACGGCGGAGGGGCTGATCGACGAGCCGCCGAGGAACTCCTCCGGCTACCGCAGCTACGGGACGATGGCGTTGATCACCGTCTCGCGGATCAAGCGCCTGCGCGACCTCGGCCTGTCCCTGGACCAGATTCGCGAGCTGTTGGGCGAGAAACCGCGGGCACTCGACGATGCTCTGTCCACATTAGACAATGAGCTCGCCGAACAGGAGAAGCGGATCGCGGCCCAGCGCAAGCGGATCGCCGAGCTGCGCGCGTCCGCGGAGGACCCCGAGATTCCCGGCGAGCTCGGCGAGATGCTGCGCCGACTGGAAGCGGAGGGCGTGGACGGGAAGCTGCTCCGCTGGGAGAAGGAGGCGCTGCTGCTGGTCACCATCACCTCACCGGAGAGCCTCGGGCAGCTGACCGAGGCCTACCGCACGTTCTGGGGCGGACCGGTCCGCTCCGAGTCGTTGCTCCGGTTGATGCGCGGTTTCCAGGAGCTGGCCAGCGAGCCGGAGGACAGCCCGGAGGTCGAGCGGCTGGCGGAGAACCTGTTGGCGGACAACCCGAACATCACCGCGATGATGCAGCGGCAGGAGGTCGGCGACGTCGGGCCGATGGACGCGATGTTCACCGACTTCATCGACTCGTTCGCACCAGCGCAGCGACGGTTCATCTACCTCATGGCCGAGCGCGCGGTGGGAAAGGAGTCGTCGTGATCGCGTTCAGGGCGCTGTTCCTGCTGCTGCGCGGGCGACGTGACGTGCCGGAGGGCGCGACGGCTCTCCCCTGCTCCGGCGAGTCCACCAGCACCTTGGTCGCGCTGCTCGTGGTCTCGGTGATCGAACTGGTCGCGGTGGAGTTCCTGGTCCCGTGGGCCGTCGTACGCTGGATCCTGTTGGCGCTCAGCGTCTACAGCGTGCTGTGGCTGGTCGGCTACATCGCGTCCCTGATCACCCGGCCACATCTCGTCGGGCCGGAGGAGCTGGTGCTGCGCAGCGGATCGCGCGTCGAACTGTCCTTTCCGGTCACTGCCGTACGAGCGGCGTGGACCGAGCGCAAGGGCAACCACGGGGGCTCGGTCACCGTGGACGGCGAGACGCTGGTCCTCCCCAACGGCGACACCACCACGGTCGTCGTCGAGTTCGACCGGTCGTGCGAGGTGGACCTCGGCAAACGCGGTCGGCACGCCGTGCGGCGGGTCCGCTTCCACGCCGACGACGCGAAGACCGCGGTCCGAATGCTGCGGTTGGTGAACCCGACCTAGTCGCTGTCCTGCAAGTCGTCCCGATGCCCCGAGGCGGCACCACCCCGTGCCCCCGTGCGCTGGCTGGCGTGGTCGGGGTTTTCGCGTTTTGTCACCTTCATGCGCAAAAGAGCGCTCCCAAGTCGCATCAAGGCTACATAACGCGAAATGAGGGGCACGTGGATGAGGCGTCAGGGGGTGGTGAGGTGGTGTTACCACTTGCGGGACAGGCGCTAGAACCAGCGCTCCAGCACCTGGGCGACGCCGTCCTCGGAGTTGGGCGCCGCGACCTCGTCGGCGACCTCCAACACGGAGGCGTGGGCGTTGCCCATCGCGACGCCCTGCCCGGCCCACGACAGCATCGCGATGTCGTTGGGCATGTCGCCGAAGGCGATGACGTCGGCGGCATCGATGCCGTAGGCGTCCGCGAGCAGCTCCAGGCCGGTCGCCTTGGTGACACCCGCGACCACGATCTCGATCAGCCCGGTGCCGATCGAGAAGGTCACGTCGACCACCCCGTCGAGCACGGCCTTCGCCGCGGTGGCCATCTCGTCGCTGGTCATCAGGGCGTTGCGGACCAGGAGCTTGACCGCGGGCATGCCGAGCAGCTCGTCGCGCGCGACCCGGACCGACTCGGTGTCCGGCCACGCGTGGGTGTACCCGTCCTCGATGAGGAAGCAGTCGGCGTTGGAGTCCTCCAGCCGCTCCACCGCGAGCGTGCTGCCGGGGATCGCGCGGGTGACCGCCTCGGCCGCGTCGCGCAGCAGGACCGCGTCGAGCGCCGAGCGGCTGATCACCCGGTTCTCCGCGAAGTCGTAGACCATCGACCCGTTGTTGCAGACCGCGGGGCCGACCAGGTCCAGCTGGCGCATGACCGGCAGGGTCCACCTCGGTGGCCTGCCGGTGGCGACGACGAACATCGCGCCCGCGTCCAGCGCCCGCCGCACGACCGCTCCGGTGCGGTCGCTGACCCGCTCCAGCGGGTTGAGCAGGGTTCCGTCGGCGTCCGAGGCGATCAGTCGGGGTGTCCTCACCCGCCCATCCTGCCCAACGGCGGTGGGCGGGCGGTGAACCCACGGTGTCGGACTCGTGAGCTAGCGTCGCCGGATGCGCTTCGGAATCGTGATCCTCCCTGATCAGCCCTGGTCCCAGGGCGGTGACCGCTGGCGTCGGGCGGAGTCCTACGGCTTCGACCACGCGTGGACCTACGACCACCTGGCGTGGCGGACGCTGGCCGACGGCCCGTGGTACGACGCGGTGTCCACGCTGACCGCCGCCGCGCTCACCACCTCGCGGATCAGGCTGGGCACGCTGGTCGCCAACCCGAACTTCCGCCACCCGGTGACCTTCTCTCGGCAGCTGATGGGGCTGGACGACATCTCCGGCGGGCGGTTCACCCTCGGGGTGGGCGCGGGTGCTTCCGCGCTGGACCCGACGATCCTCGGCGACACCCCGCTGGCCCCGCGACAGCTGGTGTCCCGGCTCGGCGAGTTCGTCGAGCTGCTGGACAAGCTGCTGACCACCGACCACGTGAGCTACGACGGCGAGTACTTCCGCGCGGTGGACGCGCGCACGCTGCCGGGCTGCGCGCAGCGCCCGAGGCTGCCGTTCGTGGTCGCGGCCAACGGTCCGCGGTCGATGCGGGTCGCCGCGCGGTTCGGCAAGGGCTGGGTGACGACCGGTCCGAAGGCGGAGGACGCCGAGGGCTGGTGGCAGGGCGTCGCCGAGCTGGCCAAGCGAATGGACGACATCCTCGACGAGTCCACTATGGACAGACATCTCTCGCTCGACGCCTGCCCGGTGTTCTCACTGTCCAGTGTGGACTATTTCGCCGAGGCGACCGGCCGCGCGGCGGAGCTCGGGTTCACGGACGTGATCACGCACTGGCCGCGCGAGAGCGACTGGTACGCGGGCAGCGTGGACGTGCTGGAGGAGGTCGTGACGAGCGTCATGCCGCGGTACCGCTGAGCGCGCGTAGCGTCCCCGGGGGGAACTGCCAACGGGGAAGGCGGGGGCCACCGTGCGGACCGGACAACTCGACCTCGGACAGACGCGGCTGGCGTGGACCAGCGCCGGCAGCGGCGATCCGGTCGTCCTCGTGCACGGGTCCTGGGACGACCACCGCAGCTGGGATCGCGTGGCCGGGCCGCTCGGCGAACGGCACACGGTGATCCGCTACGACCGGCGCGGGCACACGGCGAGCACAGCGCCGCGCGGCCAGGGCAGCATCCTGGAGGACGTGGACGACCTCTCCGCCGTGGTCGAGCACTTGGCGGGCGGCCGAGCGCACCTGGTCGGGCACTCCTACGGCTCGTCGATCGTGCTGCTGGCGACGGCGAAGCGACCGGAGGTGGTGCGCAGCGCGCTGGTGCACGAGCCACCGGCGTTCGCCCTGTTGCCCACGGAGGACGACGACCTGCGGCTCACGGCCGCCCGATGGATGCGCCAGGCAGCCGAGCTGCTCGGGTTCGGCGACGTCGAAGGCGGCACGCGGATGTTCGTCGAGCACGTCGGCTTCGGCGAGGGCAGCTGGCTCGACCTGTTCGACGCCGAGCAGCGCGCCGCGATGATGGCCAACGCGGAGACCTGGCTCGACCAGTACCGCGACCTGGACCGGTTGGCGGTGGACCCGTCGTCACTGGCCGGGCTCGGCGTCGCGGTCACGGTGACGACGGGTGAGCGGACGCTGCCCGTCTACCGAGCCGTGGTCCGGGAGATCGCCGACCGCCTGCCGGAGGCGCGGGTCCGCGAGATCCCGGGAGCCGGTCACGCGCCCCAGCTGTCCCACCCGGCGGCCTTCGTCACCGCCGCCCGGGACCACCTGGGCGTCCTCTAGCTCACCGGTCTAGTCCTTGGTGGGCCCGGACTTCTCCCTGAGCGCGAACCAGGAGACGGCCGCGGCGCCGACCAGCAGGGCCGCCGCGACCCCGGCCGCGACGACCGCGCCGTCGACGAATGCGTGCCGGGCCACGTCGATGAGCTGGGACGCCTGCTCCGGCGGGAGCTTCGGGGCGACGGAGAACGCGCCGCCGATGGACTCCCGCGCGACCGCGAGGACGTCGGGCGGCACCACCGCGGCGAGCGTGTTCATGCTGTTGCGGTAGACGATCGTGGTCGCCGAGCCCAGCAGCGCGATGCCCAGCGCCGCGCCGAGCTGGTAGGCCGTCTCGGACAGGGCGGAGGCCGCGCCGGACTTCTCCTTGGGGGCCGCGGTCAGCACCATGTTCGCGTTGACGGTGAACGCCAGCCCGGCGCCGCCGCCCGCGGTGAACATGACGAGACCGACCGTCCACGCGCTGGTGTCCGGCTCGAAACCGAGCGCGATGCACAGGCCCGCCGCGATCACCACCAGCCCGATCGAGGTGGCCTTCCGCGCCGACCAGCGGTGCGCGATCGTGCTGGACATCAGGCCGCCGGTGACCGCGCCGACCGTGCCGGGCAGGTTCAGCAGGCCGGAGCTCAGCGGGCTGTAGCCCTGAACGAGCTGCAGGAACTGGGAGAGGATGAACGACGCGCCCGCGAGGCCGAGCACGGCGAGCAGCGTGGACAGGATCGCGCTGCTGAACCTCGGGTTGGCGAACAGCCGCACGTCGACCAGGGGGTGCGGGATCACCAGCTGCCTGCGGGAGAACCAGACCAGCGCGAACACGCCCAGCGCCACGGCGACCACCGCCAGCGGCTGCGCCCAGCCGTAGACCGCGATCTCCTTGACGCCGTAGACGACCGCGACCACGCCGACCAGCGAGGCGAACACGCTCGGCAGGTCCCAGGCACCGGGCACCGGGTCCTTGGACTCCGGCAGCACCCACATGCCCACGCCGATCAGCACCACCATCACCGGCACGTTGATCAGGAAGACCGAGCCCCACCAGAAGTGCTGGAGCAGCACACCGCCGACGAGCGGGCCGAGCGCCGCGCCCGCGGAGGCCATCGCGCCCCACACCGCGACCGCGAACCCGCGCTCCCTGGGGTTGGTGAAGATGTTGCGGATGATCGACAGCGTCGAGGGCATCAGCGTCGCGCCCGCGACGCCCTGCACCACGCGGGCCGCGATCAGCAGGTTCGCGCTGGGCGCGAAGGCGGCGACCGCGGAGAAGACGCCGAACCCTGCCGAGCCGATCATCAACAGCTTCTTGCGGCCGATCCGGTCACCCAGCGTGCCCATCGTGACCAGCAACCCGGCCAGCACGAACGCGTAGATGTCCCCGATCCACAGGATCTGGGTGCTCGTCGGCTTCAGGCTCTCGGTCAGGTGCGGGATGGCCAGACTGAGCACCGTGGTGTCCAGCGACACCAGCAGGATCGCCAGGACCAGCGTGGCGAGGGCGAGCCACCGGTGGCGGGTGGTCACCGGACTGGTCTCGTGGACGGAGGACAAAGCGGTCACTCGGTTTCTCCTCGCGTGACGCCACCGACGATCAGTTCGATGACGGCGCGGGGGTTGTCGTTCCCGGGCAGCCTGCCCTCCCTTGCCGCGAGCGCGGCGGCGAAGAGCAGGCTGGCGAGCGCGTCGACCATCCAGGTCGCGGGCAGGTCGCTCCGGAAGGCGCCGGAGGCCTGGCCGCGCAGGAACAGCGCGGTCAGCCGCTCGTCGAGGGCGTGGTAGCCGGACTGGAACTCGGGGGTGGCCGCGTCCAGCGGCTGGGTGGTGACGAAGCGGAACAGCTCGGCGACCGGGGTCAGCGACTCGACGACCCGGCCGAGCGCGGCCAGCGGCTCCCCGGACTCGGGGGCGGCGGCGGTGAGCGCGGCCACGGTCTCGCCGAGACCGAGCCAGAGCAGCTGGTCGAGCAGGGCGTCGCGGCTGGGCACGACCCGGTGCAGGGTCGCCCTGCTGATCCCGGCGGCCTCGGCCACCTCGGTCATGGACGCGCCGTGGTTGCGCACCAGCAGTGCGGCGGCGGCGCGCAGCACCTGGTCCCGATCGGTCACCACGGCGGGACGCTAACACGGCTGAGACAGTGGCGTCTCAGTAATGCGAGAACGTGGTGAACCAATGATCTTCCAACGCCGAACTGTCCACTCGCAACAATGCCAGGGAGTTCTTCAGACGTATTTCAGCCCGCCGAAGGCGGCGCGGGGGCGCGGTGTCCGAGAAGGACACCACGCCCCCGCCCTGGGAGCACGGGTTCAGCGGATGGGTTCGAGCACGTCCTTGCCGCCCATGAACGGCCGCAGCGCCGCCGGGACCCGAACGGAACCGTCGGCCTGCTGGTGGTTCTCCAGGATCGCCACGATCCAGCGCGTGGTGGCCAGCGTGCCGTTGAGCGTGGCCGCGATCTGGCTCTTGTTGTCGGCGTCGCGGTAGCGCACCGACAGCCTGCGCGCCTGGAAGGTGGTGCAGTTGGAGGTCGAGCTGACCTCGCGGAACGCCTGCTGGGTCGGCAGCCACGCCTCGCAG
This sequence comes from Allokutzneria oryzae, assembly GCF_042429765.1. Taxonomy (NCBI): domain Bacteria; kingdom Bacillati; phylum Actinomycetota; class Actinomycetes; order Pseudonocardiales; family Pseudonocardiaceae; genus Allokutzneria; species Allokutzneria oryzae. The sequence goes on from NZ_JBHLZU010000018.1 coordinate 423,657, forward strand.
TCGTACTTGCGGGCCGCGCTGCTGCCGAGGTCGCCACCGGCCACGTCGATCACCCGGTAGGGCAGCTCGACCTTGGCCAGCATCTCCTCCTCCCAGGCGAGCAGCCGCAGGTGCTCGTCGTGGGCGTCCTCGGGGCGGGTGTAGACGAACATCTCCACCTTGTCGAACTGGTGGACGCGGATGATGCCCCTGGTGTCCTTGCCGTAGGAGCCCGCCTCGCGGCGGAAGCAGGTGGACCAGCCCGCGTAGCGCTTCGGCCCCGCGCCGAGGTCGATGATCTCGTCGGCGTGGTAGCCCGCGAGCGGCACCTCGGAGGTGCCGACCAGGTACTGGTCGTCGTCGCGCAGCCGGTAGACCTCGCTGGCGTGCGCGCCGAGGAAGCCGGTGCCCTCCATGATCTCCGGGCGCACCAGCACCGGCGGGATCATCAGGGTGAAGCCCTCCGCGATCGCCTGCTGCGCCGCGAGGTTGAGCATGGCCAGTTGCAGCTGCGCGCCAACCCCGGTGAGGAAGTAGAAGCGCGAGCCGGAGACCTTGGCCCCGCGCTCCATGTCGATCGCGCCGAGCGACTCGGCGAGCTCCAGGTGGTCCTTGGGCTCGAAGTCGAAGCTCGGCTTGTCACCGACGTGCTTGAGCACGACGTAGTCGTCCTCGCCGCCGTGCGGGGCGCCGTCCTCGACGAGGTTGGAGACCCGGCGGTGCGCCGCGACGAACGCGGCTTCGGCCTCGGCCTGCTCCGCCTCGGCCGCCTTGACCTCCGCCGCGAGCTCCTTGCCCTTGACCAGGAGCGCGGCGCGCTCCTCGCCCTGGGCGCGGCCGACCTGCTTGCCGAACTGCTTCTGCTCGGCGCGCAGGGAGTCCGCGCGGGAGACCGTGGAGCGTCGCCGCTCGTCGGCGGAGAGCAGGGCGTCGACGAGGGACGGGTCCTCGCCCCTCGCGCGCTGCGAACCGCGTACGGCTTCCGGATCTTCGCGGAGCGTCTTGAGGTCGATCACAGCAGGTGAGCTTAGTGGTGGCGGGAAACCGGGAGTCGGCCGACCGCCGATCCCGGTCCCACAAGATCTACTAGCTGATGGCGACGGCGACCACGAGGCCGAGCGCGATGTGCGCGGAGGCCACCACCAGGCTGGCCGGGGTGTAGACGTCGGAGCGGATCAGGTTGCCGATGTCGATCCGGGTCACCCACTCCAGCAGCCGCACCGCGAGCACCTGCACGATCACCCCGGCGAAGCCGAAGACCAGCGCGGAGAGCAGGCCCTCCGACAGCTTGCCGCCGGCGTTGTTGATCACGACGACGACGATGAACGCCATGCTGATCAGGCCGGCGGAGGTGATCACCACCGCGTTCGGCGCGCCGTTGCGGACGAGCTGGCTGAGCTTGCCGGGCGTGGTGAAATCGATGGCGTAGAAGCCGACGAGCATGAGCAGCAGGCCGACGACCGCGTACAACGCGATGGCACCGACGCCCCGCAGGAGCGCACCGCCGAAGCCCTCCTCCAGCGCCAGGCTGGAGACGGCGAGATGGGTGGTCACGTACTTCCTCCTACGACCCAGTCCGGAAACGTCCCAGACTGTCCATTATGGATAGTGATTGGCGGTTTCAGGACTCAGGGATGCGGTGCGGCACGAAAGCCGCGCCGTCGTCGGTGACCAGGCCGACGGTCTCCCGGATGCCCAGGCCCGCCGAGTGGTCGCCGACCACCCACGCGCCCAGCACCGGGCGCATGCCGTCGAACTCCGGCAGCGGGTCGAAGAGCTGGTAGACGTAGCCCTCCTTGCCGTACACGCCACCGGTCTCGTGCTCCATGCCGGGAGCCACGATCTGGATGTTCGACCCCTCCCTGCCGAGCCGCGGCTTGCGCACGTACTCGGTGAGGAAGCCGGGTTCGTCGAGGAAGGCGGGCAGCAGGTTCGGGTGGCCCGGGTACATCTCCCAGAGCACCGCGAGCAGCGCCTTGTTCGACAGCAGCATCTTCCACAGCGGCTCGACCCACAGCGTGTTGGGCTGGCTCTCCACCGCGTGCCTGCCGAACGGGTCGTCGACGACCCACTCCCACGGGTAGAGCTTCACCACGGTGGACATCGGGTCCTCGCGCAGGTCGACGAAGCGCTTGAGCTCCGGGTCCCAGCCGATCTCCTCGATGGCCAGGCCCACGGTGTCCAGCCCGGCCTCGGCCGCGGTCTCCTGCAGGTACGCGGCGGTGACGTGGTCCTCACCGGAGGAGTCCGCCGCCGACCAGGTGAAGTGCGCCTGCCCCGCGGGCAGCCGGTCGGTGAGCTGGCTCCACCGCTCGACCAGCTTCTCGTGGATGGAGTTCCACTGGTCGTCGCCCTCGTGGGTGTCGGTCAGCCAGTGCCACTGCACCACGGCCGCCTCCAGCAACGAGGTCGGCGTGTCGGCGTTGTACTCCAGCATCTTCGCGGGGCCGGAGCCGTCGTAGCGCAGGTCGAAGCGCCCGTAGAGGTGGGGGTCGCCGCGCTTCCACGAGTCCGCGATCGCCGGCCACACCCACTCCGGCAGCCCGAAGTCGCGGTAGCGCTCGGTGGTGACCACGTTGTCCACCGCGTCCAGGCACATGGAGTGCAGCAGCTCGACGTCGGCCTCCAGCGCGAGCACCTCGTCGAGGCTGAAGACGTAGTTCACCGACTCGTCCCAGTACGGGCGTTGCACGCCACCCGGCCCCGCGGCGGGGCTGCCGAAGACCAGACCCTGGTCGGCGACCTTGCGCTCCCAGTCGGCGCGCGGTTCGGAGCTCTCCCTGTGCACTCAGCTTCCTCCGCTGGTGGAGCCCTTGCTGCCACCGCTGCTGCCGCCGCTGCGGACACCGAAGCCGCCGCGCTGGATGGACTTGCCGGACGGGGTGGAGATGTTGGCGCCGCTGGGCTTGATCGAGGTCCCGCCGGTCACCCTCTGCCCGATCGCGCCGCTGCCGCCGTAGTTGTAGCTGTACTGGCGACCGCCACCACCGAGGTAGATGAACGTGCTGCCGCCACCGCTGCTGTAGCCGCCGTGACTGCGCGCGTAGTCGTCGTCGCAGTAGTAGTCGTCGACCACGACGTTGTTGTTGTCGACGCAGCGCGCCTCGACGTCGTCGGGCTGCGAGGCGGCGTACCAGATCGCGATCAGCGCGACCACGCCGACGGAGACGCCACCGCCGATGAGCAGCCGCTTGCGCAGCTTGGCCTTGCGCGCGGCCTCGGCCTCCTCGGCCGCGCGCCGCTCCCGCTCCTCGCGGCGGGCCGCCTCGCGCGCCCGCTGCTCCGCGACCGTCGGCGGCCGGGCCCTCGTGGTGTTCGGGTCCTGGAAGTTGATCTGGCCGCGCCGGGGTTTCGGTTTCTCCGGCGTGTCGACCGGTTTCGCCGCTGCCGCCGGTCCGGCGCCGGGCTCGGCCTTCGGCTCCGGTGTCGGCTCGGCTGTCGGCTCGGTCTTGGCGGACTCGGCGTGCGCCCCTGCGGGGGCAGGCTCGGACGCCGACGACCCCTGTTGGGCCGACGGGGTCTCCTTCGGCTCGGGCCGCTGCTCGCCGCCCGGCGTTTCGTTGTTCGTCATCAACCACTCCCGCGCCGCACCGTACCTAGGTCATACGTGTGACGGAGGACAGTGGCCAAATAGCAACCCATGTCACCCGGATAGCCGCTTGGGTTGGCCGGACCCGGCATCATGGGGTAAATGCCGTTAGCCGTTGCCGTCGAGACCGCGATCGGACCCGCCGCATGGATCACACCCAGAGCACCCGCCGAGTGATGGCGGGGGCCTTCGCCGGCGCACTGCTCATCCTGGCGGCGAGCACGGTGTTCGGCTGGCGGCTCGGCTCCGACGTCGCCAGCGACGGACCGGGTCACGTGCTCGCCGACGCACCCTCGGGAACGTGCCTGACCTGGACGAAGCCGGACGCCAGCGACGTCTCCAAGGTGGCCTGTGAGAAACCGCACCTGTTCGAGCTGACCGCGACGGCGGACCTCGCGACCGACCCGAACTTCGGCGAGGACGTGGCGTTCCCGGACGCGCTGCGGTGGGCCCAGATCGGTCAGTCGTGGTGCGGCGACAAGTCCGTCGAGGCGCTCCAGGGGCGGCTGGACCCCGCAGGGCGGCTCAGTGTGAGCGCGCTCAAACCGACCCAGAAGAGCTGGGAGAACGGCGACCGCAAGCTCTGGTGCGGCGTCCAGGCGGCCGGACCGTCCGGCGCTTTGTACCCGATCGTGGGTAGTGCCAGGACCATCGACCAGTCCGACGTGCACTCGGTCGGGCTGTGCGTCGGCATCAGCGGCCGCTCCGTCGCCGATCCGGTGGACTGCACCAAGGCGCACGCCTACGAGGTGGTCGGCGTCGTCGACCTCGGCGCGCACTTCCCCTCGGAGTTCCCCGACGAGACCAAGCAGAACCAGCTGCTGAGCGCGCAGTGCCCGAAGCTGGCCGCCGAGTACGCGGGCGGCCCGAACGTGGTCGAGCAGAAGGGTCTGACGGTCTACTGGGACACCCGCAAGCAGGACAGCTGGATGGCTGGTTCGCGCCGGGTGGACTGCAAGGTCGGCGCCCAGCTGCCGGACAAGAGCGGCCTCGCCCCGATCAGCGGCAGCGTGAGCAAGGACAAGCAGGACGCGATCAACGTCGGCAAGGAGCCGGCGCTGGCGCAGGTCCCGCTGGTGCCGCCGGGCGCGCCCGCCCCGCCCGGCTCGCCGGGCACCGACACCTCCGGCCAGATCGACGTGCCCAACGAGCCGCAGGGCACCACCCCGGAGGGCGGCGGGCCGGCGCCGACAACGGAGCAGGGCGGCGGCTGATCCCCGGTGCCGGTCGAGGAGCGGCGCCCGGAGGAGCCCGGCCCGCTCGGGCTCTACGAGGTCGTCGACGGGGTGGCGATCACCGCGGTGCGGCTCCCAACGACGCACACCGCTTCCCCTAGCCCCAGCCGAGTTCGTGAAGGCGCTGGTCAGAGATGCCGAAGTGGTGACCGACCTCGTGCACGACGGTCGTTGCGACTTCGTACACGACGTCGTCGCGCGTCTCGCAGATGCGGAGCGTCGGCCCCCGGTAGATGGTGATCCGGTCCGGGAGCACCCCGCCGTAGGTCGAGGTGCGCTCGGTCAGCGCGACACCTTCGTAGAGCCCCAGTAGTTCCGGCTCTGATCCGTCCGGCTCGTCTTCGACGAGCACGACCACGTTGTCCATGAGCCGTGTCAGCTCTCGCGGGATCGTGTCGAGTGCTTCCGAAACAAGGGTGTCGAACTCTCGCGCGGCCATCTCCACGTTCCCCATTCTGCGTGGAGACGTGCCGCCAGTGCGCCCCTTGTGATGATCGCTTTTGTCCCTGGGACGTGCGGGCTCGGGCCGTGCTCCTCCTCGCCCTCCGGGACGTGCTCGAAGCGCGGGACGCCCGGTCGGTGGCCGTGGTGGGCAGCCGCCCGTCCAGGCGCGGGATCGCGCGGGGTCACCGTGCTGTCGCGCCCGCACCAGGTGCCTGACGCGCTGGACACCCCGGCCCTCGCCACGTTGCGAGAACCGGGGCTCAGCTGCCGTGAAGGCCGGGGCGGTACGGGCTCAGTGAGCCATCAGCAGCGGGCGCCGCCGGACCAAGCCTTCGTGACGTTCTTGCCGATGTACAGCTCTTCCCCCGGATTGAAGCAAATGCTCGGCTGGGGCTCGTTGTTGATGCTGATGTCCACCCAGACGCGCTGGCCGCCGCAGTGCTTGTAGTAGTGCTTGGTCCAGTAGGACACACCCGAGGTCCAGTGACCGCACGGGCCTGCGGAGGCCGTTCCGCTGGAGACCACCATGGCTCCACCGAGCGTGCCAGCGACGGTCAGGGCAGCGGCGAGCACGCCCAGAATTCGCTTCTTCACAACTTTCCTCGTCTCGTATGCGCAAGGGACGGGCGACGATCTTTCCCACTACTCCATGCGGATGCACAACCAGTTCACGTGAGGGTGAATGTGACGACCTGAACGAGGGATGCCGCGACGTGCGCGTGGGTGGCTTCGGCAATCGCGGGCTCTGTCAGTTTGGCGGGACTGCCGAGATCTCCGCGACCGACTCGCCAGCAAGGCGAAACACCTGATCAGCGACCACAAGAGCATGTGATACCCGGGGGAACACATGTACGAGTCGCTCGCCTCTTACCCACCCGGGACGCGATTCGTGGACCCGCCGCGTCCGGTGTGAGCAGACTTGACCACGTTGTCTCCCCGACCTGACACGGGGCGCACCTTCATCCGCACCCGCGTGCACTTCAGGGACAACCTGACTCGCGGCGAACTGAGTCCTGCGGATGCGCGAAGCCTCTTCCTCGTGCAATGAGAGCTTCCGCTCCGGAGTGACAGTGGAGCCGCAAGAACGAGTTGAATCTCCCAACCTTCACGAGAAGAGTCGATACCGTTCCGGCCTCATGAACAACACGGATGATTTCAGCAGCCTGGGGAATACCCTGACGCGTTGCCCGACCGACTTTGAAGGCAATGAGGACGCTCATCTCGCCCGTTCTGAGCATTTCCAGGCCTGCACGGAAGCCCGGCAGGTCAACGTGCGCGTGGAAGCCCGATGACCAGGGGAAACGCTGATCGGGCAGAAGCGGTCGGTTGTGGTGGTCACCGCGCCTGCCCCGAACCGCAGTCACGCAACCGAGAGGTGCACGAGATGGGCCGGGGCTGGCTACAGCTGCGCTTCTGGCCACTCCAGGCAACGCCAGCCGTCCCCGTCGTCCTGCAGCACCACGCGTCCGGTGTTGGGCAGGTAGGCCCGGCCGACGAGCTGGTTGTCCAGCCCCTCGACGAGCTGACCAGCCATGAAGCGCAGCACACCACCGTGGCTGACCAGCACGACCGTGCCCTCGGGGTGCTCGGCGGTGATGCGGTCGAGCGCGTCGAGGAACCGCTCGCGGATCTGACGGCCGGTCTCGCCGCCACCGGGCATCGGGCGGTCGAGGTCCCCGGCCAGCCAGGTGCCGAAGACCTCGCGGTAGCGCTCGACGGACTCCATGTCGTTGCGGCCCTGGAGCTCACCGAGCTGCACCTCGTGCACGCCGGGGACCACGACGACGTCCAGCCCGTGCGCGTCGGCGATCGGCGCCGCGGTCTCCCGCGCGCGGACGGCCTCGCTGGCGTAGACCGCGCGCACCGGCTCGTCGGCCAGCTCGACGCCGACCTTCAACGCCTGCCTGTGACCCTCGGCGGTCAGCGGCGGGCCGGGCAGCACGGCGTCCAGCACGAGGTCCACATTGGACTGCGTCTGGCCGTGCCTGACCAGAACAAGGCGCAAGGACCTCACGCACGTCCTCCGGACCTGATCTCGGCGAGCCACTCGGCGGCCGCGGTGAACGCCTCGTCGGAGCCGCTGGGGCCGCCCTCGTCGGCGCGCGGGAACGAGCCGAGGAAGCGCACGTCCTGGCAGTGCCGCCGCAGCGCGGCCAGCGCCTCCCCCACGTGCGCCTGTGCGACGTGCCCCGCGAAGTCGAGGAAGAAGCGGTACTCGCCGAAGCTGCCCTTGATCGGCCGCGACTCGATGCGGGTGAGGTTGACCCCGCGCAGCGCGAACTCGTTGAGCACCCGCGCCAGCGAGCCGATCGCGTCGCCGGTCACCACGACCACGGTCGTCCGGTCGGCCCCGGTGGGCGGCGGCACCGCGCCGGGGCGGCGCACCAGCAGGAACCGGGTGACCGCGTCCTCGATGTCGGCGACCTGTCCGGCGAGCACGCTCAGCCCGTAGCGCTCGGCGGCCAGCGGCGAGCACACGGCCGCGTCGGCCTGCCCGTCGCGCACGGCGACCGCGGCGGCCGAGGTGGAGGTCGTCGCCGACTGGGCCGCGCCGGGCAGGTGGACCTCCAGCCAGCGGCGCACCTGGGCGAGAGCGTGCGGGTGGCTGGTGATCGTCCGGACGTCCTCCGCGCGAGTCCCCTCGCGGACGAGGATGTCGAAGCGCACCGGCAGCATCGTCTCGGCGACCGCGACCAGGGGGGCGCCGTCGGCGAGCGCGTCCATGGTGGAGGTGACCGAGCCCTCGACGGAGTTCTCGATCGGCACGCACGCGGCGTCGCGTTCACCGGAGCGGACGGCGTCCAGCGCGGCGGCGACGGACTCGGCGGGAATCAGTTCGGCGGTGTTCAGCCCCGTGGCGGTGGAGTCGGCGAGCAACCGGCACACGGCCTGCTCGGTGAACGTCCCCTCCGGGCCCAGATACGCGATGCGCGGCACGCGTCCACCTTATGCCGCGCATCCGGCACGCCCTGAGGACGAATCGGGTGCGCCCGAACGGGCCAGCTCAGGGTGAGATGCGAAAGACATATTCAGTCCCCTGTTCGCCCCTTGCAATGTTTCCCCCCTCTCAGGCGATGCTTGAGACGTGAGCGGTGACGCGGAACGCACGGAGACGGCCGGTCGAAGCACCTACGAGGCCCACACGGTGATCCCCGCCCCACGACGCACCCCGCAACTCGTGCTGTGCGCGGTCGACGAGGAGATGGCCGAGGCGTGGCGGGAGATCGCCCAGGACCGGCCCGAGCTCAGCGTGCACCTGGGCTCGATCCTGGAGCTGGACGTGGACGCCGTGGTCAGCCCGGCGAACTCCTACGGCTGGATGCGCGGCGGGATCGACGCGACCTACGCGCAGGTGTTCCCCCAGATCGAGGAGAGCGTGCGCCGGGCGGTGCTGGCCTACCACGGCGGTGAGCTGCCGGTCGGCGAGGCGCTGGTGGTGCGCACGGGGCGGCCGACACCGGCGTGGCTGGTGAGCGCGCCGACGATGCGGGAGCCGGGCGAACGGCTGCCGAAGGACACCGTGCACCCCTACCTGGCGGCTCGGGCGGTGTTCCGGCTGTGGTCCGGCGGGCGGCTGGAGAGCGGGACCCCGCTGCGCAGGGCGGTCAGCGCGCTGGCCATGCCCGGGCTCGGCACGGGCGTCGGCGGGGTGGACCCGAAGGCCTGCGCGCGGCAGGTGGCCGCGGCGTGGGACGAGGTCATGACCCCGGTGGCGTGAGTGGTGTGAGGAGCGGGCATGCCGAGAGCGCCCCGGCCGGGGAACCGGGGCGCTCTCGGTGGCAGCGCTCAGCTGCCCTCGATACCGCGGACCTTGATCTTCGCGGGTGCGGCGGGCTTGCGAACGACCTCGCGCACTCGAACGCGGAGCAGGCCGCGGTCGTAGTCGGCCTCGACGTTCTCGCCGGTCACGCCCTCGGGCAGGCGGAACTCGCGACGGAACTCGCCACCGCGCAGCTCGCGCACCAGCACTCCGTCGTCCTTGCCCGCCTCGCGGCGCCCGCTGATCGCGAGCTTGCCCTCGCTGACCTCGACATCGACACCGTCGGTGATGTCGATGCCCGGCAGCTCCAGCGTGATCACGACGTCCTCGCCGTCGCGGTGCACGTCCGCCGGGGGAACGAAGGTCCCGGCGCGGTTGTTGACACCGTTCGCACGGCGGGTGAGCGCGTCGAAGTCGGCGTCGATCTGACGGATCAGCGTGGTGAACGGGTCACTCAGTGACCGCACTGCGAGAGCCATCCGAATCCCTCCCTATGCATTCTGAACACCGGCTTTAGCACTCGGCGTCTACGAGTGCTAACGGTCGACCCCTCGCGGTTGTTCCCAGTACCGTGTGATCCGTGCCGATCAGAGTGCTGCTCGTCGACGACCACGAGGTCGTCAGAAGAGGACTGCGGGACCTGCTCGACTCGGAGTCCGACGTCGAGGTGGTCGCCGAGGCCGGGACGGCCGGCGAGGCGGTGGTGCGGGCGGAGGCGGTCGCACCCCGGGTCGCGGTGGTGGACATGCGGCTGCCGGACGGGGACGGCGTGACGCTGTGCCAGCGGCTGCGCGCCCTGCCGGAACCGCCGTTCTGCCTGGTGCTGACGGCCTTCGACGACGAACAGGCGCTGGTGGGCGCGATCCTGGCCGGGGCGTCGGGCTACCTGCTCAAGCAGGTGCGCGGCCAGGACCTGGTGACCGCGATCCGCGAGGTGGCCGCGGGGCGCTCACTGCTGGACCCGCAGACGACGGCGCGGGTGCTGGACCGGATGCGCCGCGAGGCGTCCAAGCCCGCCGACGAGCTGGCGTCGCTGACCGAGCAGGAGCGCAAGGTCCTGGAGCTGATCGGCGAGGGCATGTCGAACCGGGAGATCGCCGAGCGGCTGTTCCTCGCGGAGAAGACGGTGAAGAACTACGTCACCTCCGTGCTCGCGAAACTGCGCATGCAGCGGCGCACGCAGGCCGCCGCCTGGATCGCTAAGCGAACGCGAGGGGAATCTCCCACGTGACCTTGGTGCCGCTGCGCGCGGAGGAGGTGACCCGGCAGCGCCCGCCCGCGGCGACGGCACGCTCTTCGAGGTGACGCAGCCCGCGCTTGGACACGTCCTTGGGAATCCCGCAGCCGTCGTCGACGACTTCCAGGCGCAGCAAGGAGTTCTTGCGCCGGACGTGCACGCCGACCGTCCGCGCACCGGAGTGCCTGACCACATTGGACAGTGCTTCCCGGAGTGCGGCCCGCGCGTGGTCGGCGGCCTCGGACGGCACGTTGTCCAGGTCCCCCTTGGTCTCCAGGCGCGGCGGAAAGCCCAGCAGCTCCCCGGCGATGCCGACCTCGGCGCGAACGGAGGCGAGCAGGTCGGCGGGCGGCTCCGGATCGGCCGAGCGCAACGCGCGCACGGTGCCGCGGACCTCCTCGATGGTCTGGTCGAGCTGGTCGACGGCCTCGGCCAGCCGCGCCGAGTCGGCCCGGTCCAGCCGAGAGGCCAACCGCCGCCCGAGCAGGTCCAACTGCATTCCGGCTGCGTAGAGCCGCTGCACGATCACGTCGTGCAGGTCGCGGGCGATGCGCTCGCGCTCCTCGTAGACGGCGATGCGGCGGCGGGCCGTCGCCCCCTCTGCGAGCACGATCGCGAGCCCTGCCTGCGCGGCGAAGCTGGCCAAGAGGTCGACGGTGACCTGGCTGAACGGCTCGGCCCCTCGGCGGCGGTAGACCGCGAGCGCCCCCAGACGGCGTTCCCTGGTCCCGAACGGCGCGACGGCGAACGGCCCGTAGCCGCGGAGCGCGGGCGGGACGAACGGCGCCGTGCGGGGATCGACCACGAAGTCGTCCACCGCGACCGGCACCCCGCCCCTGGCGACCCGCGCCGCGGCCGACCGCGCCGAGAGCGTCAGCCCCACGGGGTCGTCGTCCGTGGTGGGGTGCGCGGCCTCGACGGTCAGCCTGCCGTCCTCCGTGCGGACCATGACGAGCCCGAGGTCGGCCTCGGCGAGGGCGGCGGCCCTGCGCACGACCAACGGCAGCACACCGTCCACGTCGTCCCCGGCGAGGGCGGCGGTGGTGATCTCCGTGGAAGCCGCGAGCGCGCGGGCGGCGAGCGTGGGGTCCACAGTTTCCAGACTACGCATACGCGGACTCGTGGAGCAGCACACGACCTGCGGCGACCTCGAAAACGGTGTCGGCAGCGCGGATCTCGTCGAGCCGGTGGGTCACGTGCACGACGGTCCGCCCCGCGAGCGCGACCCGCAGCCGCTCCAACACCTGGCCGGCGGTCACCTCGTCCAGGTGCGAAGTGGGCTCGTCGAGCAGCACGAGCTCGGCGTCGTCCACGGCCAGCAGCATCCGTGCCAACGCGAGCCGCTGTGCCTCCCCACCGGACACCGCGGCGCCTCCCGCCCCGAGCCGCACGTCGAGCCGATCGACCCACTCGTCCAGCCCGGCGGTCCGCAACGCGTCCCTCAGCTGCTCGTCGTCGGCGTCGGGTTTGGCGGGCAACAGGTTCTGCCGCACGGTGGTGGACACGAGCTGCGCGTCCTGCGGGCACCATGCGACCCGCTCGGGCACCTCCACCCGTCCGGCGCTGGGCTCCAGGAACCCGAGCAGCAACGCCATCAGGGTGGACTTCCCGCTCCCCGACTCCCCCACGACCACGTTGTAGCTCCCCTCCACCAACTCCACATCAACCCCCCACAACACCCCTTCTCCTCCTTCTCCTCCTTCCCCCCACCCCACATCCACCCCACGCAACTTCACGCCATTCGCGGGCTTATGGACGTGTTTGACGGGCTCCGGAGGTCCATAAGCCCGCGAATGGCGGCGGTAGAGCGTGAGGAGGGGGCGGAGGTGCTGGGAGGCGGGCGGGAGGAGCGAGAGGGGTTCAGCGGTGGCCAGGGGGATGAGCGCGAGGACCGGTACCAGAAGTGGGTCGATCCCGGCGGCGGCGCCGAGCACGACGCCCGCGAGCGCGGTGATCCCGGTGGCGAGGACGATCACCGCGTTGGCCGCCCCTGCGCCCAGTGCCTGTCGGCGTGCCTTGGCGGCGAGGTCCGCATCGGCCTCCGCGAGGTCGGCGCGGCGATCGCGGTGCGCGCCGAAGGAAACCAGGTCCGCCGAGGCTTCGAGCAGCACGAGCGTCTTCGCGCTCACGTCGCGTCGCCCGTTGGCGAGGGCGACCGACGCCCGCCGCTCCACGGCCAAGGCGGTCAACGGCGCGATCACGGCGGCCAGGCCCAACGCGATGAGCGCCACCAACCCCGCCTCCGGCAGGATCACCGCCTCGACGACGACAGCCGTCGTGAGCACCGCGAGCGTCACCAGCGGCGGCACCAGCACGCGGGGCACGAGGTCGCGGATGGTGTCGGTGTCCTCGGCCATGCGCTGGGCGGCTTCCCGGTCGACGCGGGCCGGGCCGAGCGCGACCAGCGACTCCCACAGCTGCGCCCGGAGCCTGCCCGCGAGGCGGAACGCCGCGTCGTGCGAGGCGAGCCGTTCCAGGTACCGCAGCAGCGCCCGCCCGATGCCGAACGTGCGCACCGAAACGACGGTGACCGTGAGCGTGAGGATCGGCGGCTGCTGCGAAGCTTTCGCGATCAGCCACGCGGAGAACGCGGTGAGCGCGATGCCGCTGCACAACGCCGCGGCCCCGAGCAGCGCACCGCCGAGCGACCGCGCGGTGATCAGTCCGCGGATCGACGTGGGCTGGCGGTGCGGGCGATCAGCCTGGTTGATCACCCGCACCGCGCCCCGGCCGCCGGCGTCGAGTTCGGCGGCAGGTTCATGGGTGTGGTGGGCGGCGAGCAGCACGGCGACGCCGTCACTGGCCACCTCATGCACAGCGGCCATCACGCGCCGTGCGGTCGGGGCGTCCAGGTGCGCCGTCGGCTCGTCCAGCAGCAGGATCCGCGCGCCACGGTTCACGCGCAGGAGCGCACGGGCGACCGCGACGCGTTGCCGCTCGCCGAGGGAGAGCTCGTCGATGTCGCGGAACCGGAGGTGCAGTGCGGCGGCGGCGTCCAGTGCAGCGGCCAGCTCTTCGGCGGTCGGGTCGTCGACGGCGAGCGCGAGCTCCTGGGCCACCGTGCCCGCCGCGAACGCGGGCCGCTGCGGCACCCAGGCGATCTGCCGCCGCCACTCCTCGAAATCCACAGTGGACAGATCGGTGCCGTCGACGGTCACGGTGCCGGAGTCGGCGCGCGCGAAGCCGAGCAGAACCGCAAGCGCGGTCGACTTCCCGCCCCCGCTGGGCAGGTCGAGCCGCGTGATCTCGCCCGGCCGCAGCGTGAAGCTGAGCCCGTCGGGCGCCCACCGCCCCCGCCGCTCGACCCGCAGCGAGTCGACGACCACCGCGTGCCGGAACACCGGCCGCGCTGTCCCGGCGGGCGGCGGGTCGGCGACGATCTCCGCCACCCGGCGCACCGCCTCGACCCCGTCCTCGCTGGCGTGGTGGGCCGCCCCGGCGGCGCGCAGCGGCAGGTAGCACTCCGGCGCGAGGATCAGCGCGAACAACCCGACCGCGAGGGTGAGATCACCGGAGACCAGCCGCACGCCGATGAACACGGCGACCACGGCCACGGAGATCGTGGCGACCAGCTCCAGCACGAACGCCGACGCGAAGGCGACCCGCAGCGTCACCCCGGTGGCCCGGCGGTGCGCCTCCCCGACCCGGCGCACCGCCTCCACCTGCGCCGACGCCCGCCGCAGCGAGGTCAGCACGGGCAGCGCCCGCACCAGCTCCAGCAGGTGCCCGGACAACCGCTCAGTGGCGTCCGAGGCGCGGGCGACCTGGTCCTGGGTGTGCTTGCCGACCAGGATCGCGAACAGCGGCATGAGGGGGATCGTCACGGCGATCACCACCGCCGACACCCAGTCGGAGAACAGGATCGCCGCTCCGACCACGAGCGGCGTGGTGGCCGCCGACAGCAGCGCGGGCAGGTAGCGGGTGAAGTACGGGTCCAGCGCGTCCAGTCCCCGCGTCGCGAGCGCGGTCAGCTCGGCAGGGCCGCGCTCGGCGATCCACTCCGGCCCGCGGGCCAGTGCGGAGTCCAGTACCCGCGCGCGCAGTTCCTCCTTCGCTCCCGCAGCGGCCCGCGCGGAGACCGCTTCGGTGGCCCAGGCCAGCAACGCCCGCGCGACGACCGCGCCCGCGAGCACGGCCAGCGGGAACCGGAGCTGCTCCAGGAGCGCGCCCGCCGGAGCGCCGGTGGTGACCACCGTGGCCAGTGCGGTGGCCAGCGCCCAGGCTTGGGTGACCAGCACCATGGCGTTGAGCACCGACAGCGCCCCCGCCAGGGTGAGGGCCCGCCGCGCCGACACCGACATTCTCGGCAACGAACCCAGGGGGCCGCGCGTTCCCGTTTTCTCGGCAACCACGCTGGTGGTGGGGTCTTGGCGCGCTGGGGCGATCATGGGACGTGCACCGGGGGGATGTGGTCGGTGCCGATGCGCTTGCGGAAGACCCAGTAGGTCCAGCCCTGGTACACCAGGACCGCCGGGGTGCCGAAGAGCGCGACCCAGCTCATCACTCCGAGCGTGTAGGGGCTGGACGAGGCGTTGTCCACGGTGAGCGAGAACGCCGGGTCCAGTGTGGACGGAAGGACGTCCGGGAACAGCGCGCCGAACAGCGTCACCACGGTCGCGGCGAGTGCGACGCCGAGTCCGGCGAACGCCTGGCCCTCACGGCCGACGCGCAAGCGGAGCAGCGCGACCACGACCGCGACGATGGCGACCGCGATGGGCGCCACGGTCCAGGTGAAGCCGTCGCCGAACTGCACGAGCACCAGCAACAGCACGAGCGGCAGCAGCGCGACCGGTGCCATGCGCAGCGCCAGGGCGCGGGCACGAGCGCGGATCTCGCCAGCCGTCTTCAGCGACAGGAACACCGCGCCGTGCACCAGCGCGAAGCCTGCCACCGCCAGCGCCCCGAGCAGCGCGGGCCACTGGAACGCCGAGAAGGCGGAGCCGACGCGGTCGCCGTTCGCGTCGATCGGCAGGCCGAAGACGTTGGTGGACAACACGAGCCCGATGCCGAGCGCGGGCACCCACGAGCCGATGACGATCACGCGGTCCCAGTTGCGCCGCCACCGCGCCGAGTCCACCTTGCCGCGGTACTCGAACGCCACACCGCGGCCGATGAGGGCGAGCAGGACGATCAGCAGCGGCAGGTAGGCGGCGCTGAACAGCGACGCGTACCAGCCGGGGAAGGCGGCGAAGGTGGCTCCGGCCGCGACGAGCAGCCACACCTCGTTGCCGTCCCAGACCGGGCCGATGGTGTTGATCAGCACGCGGCGTTCCGTCTCGTCGCGGCCGAGCACCGGCAGCAGCATGCCGACGCCGAAGTCGAAGCCTTCGAGGAACAGGTAGCCCAGCCACAGCAGGGCGATGATCACGAACCAGATGACAGGCAAGTCCACTGTGGACGCTCCTAGTAGGCGAAGGCCAGCACGTCGTCGCCGGAGTCCGGCTTGGCGCCGGAGTCGGGCTCCGGTGGCATCACGCCTTCGACGCCCGCCCGGACGAAGCGGCGCAGCAGGAAGACCTCCACCACCGCGAGCACCCCGTAGACGGTGGTCAGCGCGACCAGCGAGAACAACGCCTCGCTGACGGTCACTCCTGCCGAGACCGCCTGGGCGGTGTACATCCACACCCCGTCGACACCGGTCGGGTTGGGCGCGACGACGAACGGCTGCCTGCCCATCTCGGTGAAGATCCAGCCGAAGCTGTTGGCCAGGAACGGGGTCGCGATCGAGGCCAGCGCCAGCGGCGCGAACCACCTGCTCCTCGGCACCCGGCCGCGCCTGGTCAGCCACAGCGCCAGCGCGGCCGCGGCCGCGGCGATCGCGCCGAAGCCGATCATCAGGCGGAAGCCCCAGTAGGTCACGGGCAGGTTGGGCACGTAGTCGATCGGCTTGCCGGACAGCTCACCGAGGCGCGCGTCGACCGGGTAGTTCTCGCCGTAGCGGGCCTTGTACTCGCCGACGAGCTGCTGGACGCCCTTCACCTCGCTGTCGACGTCGCCGTTGGCGAGGAAGGACAGCAGCGCGGGCACGGTGATGCTCTTGACGTTCTCGCAGTCCGGGCGCTGCACGTCGCCGTAGGCGAAGACCGAGAACCCCGCTGGTTGCTCGGTGTGGCACAAGGCTTCCGCGGCGGCCATCTTCATCGGCTGCTGCTCGAACATCAGCTTGCTCTGGAGGTCACCGGTGAAGGCGACAGCGGCGAACGCGACGAGGCCGACCCAGCTGCCGAGGCGCAGCGACGCGAACCAGACCTTGCGGTCGGGGTCGTCGGCGGCGGTGTCGCGGTGCTTGCGGGCGAGGTGCCACGCGGCGATGCCGACCAGGAAGGTCCCGGCGACCGCGAAGCAGCCCGCGATCGCGTGCGGGAAGGCGGCGAGCACCGTGGAGTTGCTCAGCAGCGCCCAGATCGAGTTCAGCTGGGGTCTGCCGTCGACGAGCTCGATGCCGACGGGGTGCTGCATCCACGAGTTGGCGGCGAGGATGAAGTACGCGGACAGCATCGTGGCCAGCGAGAAGGCCCACACCGACGCGAGGTGCAGCCGCTTGGACAGCCGGTCCCAGCCGAAGATCCACAGGCCGAGGAAGGTGGACTCGACGAAGAAGGCGAGGAGGCCCTCCATGGCCAGCGGGGCGCCGAAGACGTCGCCGACGAAGCGGGAGTAGGCGCTCCAGTTCATGCCGAACTGGAACTCCTGGACGATTCCGGTGACCACGCCCATGGCGAAGTTGATCAACATCAACTTGCCCCAGAACTTGGTCATCTTCAGGTACTGGGGCTTGCCCGTGCGGTACCACGCGGTCTGCATGCCCGCGACCAGCAGGGACAGTCCGATGGTCAGCGGGACCATCAGGAAGTGGTAGACGGTGGTGATGCCGAACTGCCACCGGGCAACGTCGAGTACGTCCACGTGCTCAACGGTGCCCTTTGGACCCCGTCACCATCAGGTCAACACGTCCCCAGTCCCCCGACCGAGGGTCCCCCGCTGGTCAGGACCTAGGTCCTGACCAGCGGGGGTACATCCGGATCAGCCCTCTTCGTCGCCGAAGAAGGCCTCGCCGGCCTCCTCGAAGACCTCGCCGAGGATCATGCCGCCGACCACGCCGGCCGCGCCCGCGGCGACCATGCCGCCGACGCCCATGCCGCCACCGCGCTGGCCCCCGTGGTGACCGTCGTGCCCGTACTGCGGGTGTCCGTACTGCTGGTGGCCGTACTGCGGCTGGCCGTACTGCTGCTGGTGTCCGTAGTGCGCCTGGCGACGGGAGGCGACCTCGTGCAGCCAGCCGTCGATCATTCCGGCCCAGTCGGCGCTCATCGCGTCCTCGTGGGTCAGCTGGAACCGGCCGAAGGCGTCCTGGCCGGAGCTGAAGAAGCCGCCGCGCTTGTCGGCCTCCAGCACCACCGTCATGCCGTGCGGGTCGGTGACGAAGGTCAGCTCGACCTCGTTGATCCGCCCTGCGAACTGGTGCGGCGGCAGGAACTCGATCTCCTGGAAGAACGGCAGCTGCTGGTGCAGGCCGTGGATGCGGCCGCCCTCCACGTCCGCGCTGCGGAAGCGGAACCCGAGCTGGCCGAAGGCGTCGAGCACGCGCTCCTGGGCGGGCAGCGGCTGCACGAAGACCGGGTCGAGGTCGCCCTTGTCCACGGCGCTGGCCACGGCGAGCTCGGTGCGCAGCCCGATGGTCATGCCGGGCAGGCGCTGGCCGTAGACGTCGGTGATCGGGGTCTCCCACGGCACCGGGAACTGGAACGGGATGGTGCGGTTCTCCTTGGCGGAGAGCCGGAACCGGCCCTCGACGACGACGCGGTGGAACTCCGCGTTCATGTTGCGCTCGTGGTCGCCGCGCTCCACCTCGACGCGGGTGACCAGGCCGAGCGCGACGTGCTCGATCTCCACGTCCCGGTCACCGCCCTGGATGCGGACCTCGCCGGAGAGCACGCCGCCGGGGCGGGTGTTCGGGTCGAACAACACGGTGTCAACGGACGGGCCGCCGATGCCCAACGCGCCGAGCAGCTTCTTGAAGACCACCGAGATCCCCCTCAATTGGGATGAATCAACCATTACGGGCACGGGCCCCTTTGGTCGCTCAACGTACCGGGATCTCACAAAGTGCCCGACCGAGTGGATCGGGACCGAAACCAAGCAAAAGCCAGAAAACGGCTAGCTCAGCGCGGCGGCGACCTCGGTGGCCGCGGCGACCACCAGCGGCCCGACCTCGTCGCTGACCAGCGTTTCCATCGACACCACGCCGACGCTCGCGCGCAGCCCGACCACGCCGAGCACCGGGGCGGCCACCCCGAACGCCCCCGGCTGCAGCTCCCCGGAGGTGGCCAGCCAGGGCTGGCCGTCCGGCGGCAGGGTGAGCGCCTTGCCCGCAGCGCCGCGCTGCACCGGGTGACGCGTGCCGACCCGGTAGGCGACGTGGTAGGCGGTCCAGGAGGGTTCGACGACCGCGACCGCCTGCGCCTCGTTGCCGTCGGCGACGGTGAGGTGGGCGGTCGCGCCGACCCGCTCCGCGAGGGAGCGCAGAGCGGGCAGCGCGGCGAACCGCAGTTGCGGCATGACGCGTCCGGCCAGGCGCAGGACGCCGAGCCCGAGGCGGACGCGGGAGCCTTCCCTGCGCACCAGTCCCCTGGCCTGCAACGGCACCAGCAGCCGGTAGACGGCGGCGCGGCTGGCCCCGATCGCCGCCGCCAGGTCGCTGATGCTGGGTGCCTCGGTGTCCGCGTCGGCCACCGCCTGGAGCAGGGCGAGGCCCCGCTCCAGGGTCAGCGAACTCTCCCTGGGAACGCCCGAAGAGGCACCCGCGGACATCTGTCAGGCCACCGGAGCGGGCAGTACGGTGCCGCTCACCTCGGCGAAGCCGACAACGGAGCCGTCAGGCCCCGGCGCGGTCGCTGTGATCACCACGGTGTCCCCGTCCTCGAGGAAGGTGCGTTCGGCACCATCATCGAGCACAACGGGCTCCTTGCCACCCCACGAGAGTTCCAAGAAGCTGCCGCGCTCGTTCTTCTCCGGCCCGGAGACCGTGCCGGAGGCGAACAGGTCGCCGGGGCGCAGCGTGGCGCCGTTGACGGTCATGTGCGCGAGCTGCTGGGCGCAGGTCCACGCCATGGACGCGAACGGCGGGCGGCTGACCAGGGTGTCGTTCCAGCGGACCTCCATCCGCAGGTCCAGGCCCAGCGGCCGGTCCTCGACGAGGTAGTCCTGGAGCTCGTTGCCCATGGCAGGCGGGGCGACCCTGGCCTGGGACAGCGCGTCCAGCGGGGTGATCCACGCGGCGACCGAGGTGAGGAAGGACTTGGCGAGGAACGGGCCGAGCGGCACGTACTCCCAGGCCTGGAGGTCCCGCGCGGACCAGTCGTTGACCAGCGCGACGCCGAAGATGTGCTCCGGCGCCTTGTTCACGGAGACCCGCGAGGTGACGGGTCCGCCGCAGACGAAGCCGACCTCGGCCTCGATGTCCAGGCGGATGCTGGGGCCGAACACCGGGGCCGGGTCCTTGGGGCCCTTGCGCTGGCCGTTGGGGCGCACCACGTCGGTGCCGGAGACCACGACGGTCCCGGCGCGACCGTGGTAGCCGATCGGCAGGTGGGTCCAGTTGGGCAGTAGCGGGTCGCCGTCGGGGCGGAACATCCGGCCGACGTTCTCCGCGTGGTGCCGCGACGAGTAGAAGTCGACGTAGTCGGCCACCGTGAACGGCAGCCGGTTGGTGACCTCGCCCAGGGGCAGCAGCTTCGCCCCGCGTGGCGCCGAGCCCGCGGTGACGAGCTCGGTCAGCCGAGCGCGCAGCTCGCTCCACACCGGCCGGCCCGCGGCCAGGACCGCGTCGAGGGAGTCCGCGCCGACCAGGTCGGCGAGCCGGTCGCTGAAGGAGCCCGCGATGGGCCGCAGCGGCAGGGCGTGGTCGCCGACGCGCACCGCCACCGCGGGGCCGTCGAGCTCAGGCGACTCGACGACGCCGTAGGGCAGCGTCTGCGGTCCGAAGGGCTGGTCGGCACCGAAGGCCGGGTCCTCGATCCAGCTCACGGCCACACCTCGCAAGCGAGGGGCGCTGCCGCAGTGGATGGTTCGCTCGCGAGCTCGCTCACAACAGCCCCAGTCCTTGGAGGTCCTCGACGGGTTCGGTCAGCGAGCACGACCCGTAGGAGGCGAACACGCCGCGGACGGCGTGCGCGGCCGCCTCGGAGAGGCTGCCCGCCTCCTCGGCGAGTGCCTGCGGGTCGTCGCTGGTCAGCGCCGCGCGGGCGTCGCCGCCCGAGAGGGTGCGCGCGGTGGCGACCAGCAGGTTGAGGAAGCCGTGGTGCTGGAAGCCGGTGTTCTCGTCGACGTGCCGCACGGCGTTGTGCAGTCCGGCGGTGGCCTTGAACGGCACGCCCGCGCTGCTGCTGACCGCGAGGAAGTCGGCGACCTCGTTGACTCCGGGGAAGGCGTCGGCGGTCATGCCGCCGCAGCGCAGCTTGGGCCAGCTGCCGTGGTCGGCGACCCGGCGCACGCTGGCCAGCCACTCCTCGTGGCTGATGGTTCCGTTGGTGGTGCCGGGCCGCCGGGGTTCGACGACTCGGATGACGTCCTCGGGGACGAACTCGGAGACGCGCTCCAGCCAGACGTCGTCGACGTCGGAGGGGGCGGGCATCTCGACCATGCGCAGCGCGAGCAGCTCGCTGCGCGACTCAACGATGGAAACGGCCTTGGGGACACCGCCGAGCCCGGTGTCGATCACCAGTGACAGGCCGACCGGCTTGGCCGGCTTCGCCTTGATCAGTTCGGTGATCAGCTCGGGCAACCGGGACGCCGGGCAGAGGAACAACCCGATCATTCCGGCCCAGTTCTCCGAGCGGGAGTCCAGGTGGTGACGCACCGCGTCCGCCATCGGGGCGTTGCCCGGTGGGAACAGGGCCGCGTCGTCAACCAGTCGGGCTAGCAGGGGCGGTGTGCCGCGCGGACCGGGCGCGCGGAGCTCCTCGACGCTTGACACGCCTGACACGCTAGTGGTGTCTACCTGAACGAACAAAAATGTCCGCTCTGCGAACACCTGCGAGAGGGGCCGGAGGAGCGATGCCGTACTACCGGACGGTCGGGGAACTACCCCGAAAGCGCCACACCCAGTTCCGCAGGCCGGACGGTGGTCTCTACGCCGAGGAGCTGATGGGGGTGGAGGGCTTCTCCTCCGACTCGGCGCTGCTCTACCACCGGCACCTGCCGACGGCGATCGTGAACGCCGAGCAGGTGGAGGACACCAGGGGCGGTACCGTCGCCAACCTTCCGTTGAAGCCGCGGCACTTCCGCACCCAGGAGCTGAAGTGGGCGGAGCCGGACCGCGTTGACGCGGTGACCGGGCGGCGGCTGCTGTTCGGCAACGCCGACGTGGCGATCTGCTTCGTCGCGGCGAACGAGGCGAGCCCGCTCTACCGCAACGCCTTCGGCGACGAGCTGCTCTACGTGCAGACCGGCGCCGGCACCGTGGAGACGATCTACGGCGCGCTGACCGTCGGCGTCGGCGACTACGTGGTGATCCCCACCTCGTGCACCTACCGGATCGTGCCGGAGGGCGATGAGGAGCTGCGGCTGCTCGTGCTGGAGGCGACCGGGCACATCGGGCCGCCGAAGCGGTACCTGTCCAGCAAGGGCCAGTTCCTGGAGCACGCGCCCTACTGCGAACGCGACCTGCGGGTGCCGACCGCGCCGATGCTGGCCGACGGGGAGGACGTGCCGGTGCTCGTCCGGCACCGCACCGGGCTGACCAGGTTCACCTACGCCAACCACCCGTTCGACGTGGTCGGCTGGGACGGCTGCCTCTACCCGTGGGTGTTCAACATCGCCGACTTCGAGCCGATCACCGGGCGCGTGCACCAGCCGCCGCCGGTGCACCAGACCTTCGAGGGCCCGAACTTCGTGGTGTGCTCGTTCTGCCCGCGCAAGGTCGACTACCACCCGCTCGCCGTTCCGGTGCCGTACAACCACGCCAACGTGGACTCCGACGAGCTGATGTTCTACGTCGGCGGCGACTACGAGGCGCGCAAGGGCTCGGGCATCGGGCTCGGTTCGCTGTCGCTGCACCCGTCGGGCTGCACGCACGGGCCGCAGCCGGGCGCCGTGGAGGCATCGCTGGGCGCTGAGCGCTTCGACGAGACCGCGGTCATGGTCGACACGTTCCGCCCGCTCAACCTCGGCGAGGCCGCGCAGGCGAGCGAGGACCCGCGTTACGCGTGGAGCTGGGCGCGGCGCGGACCCGACTGGAGCTGATGGGCCACGGCCAGGATCGGGCTGCCCGGGACACCGATCGCGAAGGACGGCCCGGGCTCGCCCGCGATCCACACCGTGCCCGTGTTCCTGACGTACTCGGCAACGTCGAAGCCCAGCATCGGCAGCCGCACGGCCAGGTTCTCGCCGGTCGGCAGGGTCAGCGTTGCCTTGCCGTCCGCGAAGCCGCGCCCTCCGGGCTGCCACAGCGGGTCGAGTTCGGCGGGCACCCGCTGCCAGGGGCCGGCGTCCAGCAGCCGCAAGAGCTTCGGCCAGTCCCCCAGCCGTTTCCGCGCGCTCAGGAACACGGGAACGGCGGCGGCGAACGCGACCGCGCTGATCACCAGGAGCGCGTACTGCTTGATCCACAGTGCGGGGATGAGCACGCCGAGTCCGATGGCGAGCAGGGTCTTGGCGGGCACGTACAGCTGCCTGGAGTACCGCAGCAGCGCTCGCGCGGTCCCGGCGGTGACCACGTCGGCCGAGGCGGGTGCCGCCGGGTCGAACGCGGAGATCGCCATCGGCGGCAGGTCGGAGCGCCGCCGCGCCTCCGGCACGATCCGGCCGGGCAGCGGGGCCCGCACTCCGGCGAGGTGCACCGCGACCCAGCCGTGCTCGTCCGGTCCGGCCAGCCACAGCCGCTCGGCACGACCGACCGCGTGCCGGAGCAGGTCCACGGCGGCGGTGAGCCGGACGTGCACCTCGGCGCCGGAGGACTCGGTGAGCTCCAGGACGGTCGCGCGGGAGTCCCGCCGGACGGCGCGCACGTCCACGGGGCGCCACGGCTCGGTGGCGAACAGCCGTGGGGCGGCGCGCAGCCATCGGCCGACCGCCGCGTACTGGGCGAGGGCCAGGAGGCTGAACAGCACGGCGAGCACGGTGATGGAGACCGTCGTGAGCGGCATACCGCCGAGGCCGAACGCGAGCGCGGCAAGCAGCCACATGACCACGGCGCCGAGCGCGATGCCCCGGACGTGCCGCCGCGTCGCGCGCAGCGCCAGGTCGAGGTAGCGGAGCTCGCCCGCCGGCCGGTCGGTCGGCGGGGCCGGGATCGGTGGGTTCTGGTGCGGCACCGGAGAAACGTAACCGGGCGGTTTCGGTTCGGGGGTCATCCGACCGGCCGGATCACAGTCTCGCGACGTCGACCAGCGGGTAGCCGGGCACGCCGACCGCGCTGGCCGAGCCGGGCTGGGGCATTCCGGCGAACCACATCGTGCCGGTGGCGCGGGTGTACTCGACGATGTCGCAGCTGACCTGGGGCAGCTTCACCGCGACCGTCTCGCCGGAGGGCAGCCGCACCGCGGCCTCGGCGTCTGCGTGACCGCGCGAGTTCGGCCGCCACCCCTCGTCGAAGGTCGCGGGCAGCCGCGTCCACGTGCCCGCCGCCAGCAGCTCCGGCAGCGGCTTCCACACCGCGAGCGCGCGGGCGGAGAGGAACAGCGGGA
The DNA here is from genome assembly GCF_042429765.1 of Allokutzneria oryzae. Taxonomy (NCBI): domain Bacteria; kingdom Bacillati; phylum Actinomycetota; class Actinomycetes; order Pseudonocardiales; family Pseudonocardiaceae; genus Allokutzneria; species Allokutzneria oryzae. Next base: position 447,586 of record NZ_JBHLZU010000018.1, read on the forward strand.
CCGCTCCGGCAACGCATGCCACCAGGACGGCGGCGCCGACCAGCGGTTCACCGAGGAGCAGGGCGACGACCAGCGCGACCACGCCGAGCGCGACGACCGCTCCCGCCGACGCGTAGCCGCGCCCCGCGGCACCTGCCTTGTTCTTGGCCTGACTGGCGACCACGAAGTCGTCGGCGGCGGGGGCGTCCGGCCCGGTGATCGGGGCCTCCGGCAGGACCGGGTGCGCGGGGCGGCTCTTGCCCTTCTCCAGCCGCCCGCCCAGCGGCGAGTGCAGGCCGGGGGTCACCAGCACCGCCCAGCCGTTGCGGTCGGGACCGACCACCCACACGTTCCTGGTGCGCGCGATGACCTCGCGGTGGAGGGTGGGCATGCCGAGGGTGCGCAGCCGGAAGGCGTCGCCGTCCTTCTCGGTCACGGTCATCATCAGCGAGTTTCGGCCCGCCTGCTCCAGCTCGGCGGTCGCCGGGCGCCAGGTGCTGTTCGGCAGCAGCCTGCCGGTCGCGCGGGTCCAGCCCTCCAGCATCAGCAGCAGGTCGGCGACCACGGCGGCGAACAGGCTGACGCCGAGCCACACCACGACCTGGAGGAAGCCGGAGACGTCGGCGAGGCTGGCCCAGGTGGCGAGGCCGACAAGCACGGCGAGCAGCAGCCACCAGCTCAGCAGCTGCCGCTTCATCAGCCGGATCGCCATCCGCAGGTGGGGTGTCTCAGCTGCTGGACGGTCGGTCGGCGGGACCGGGACGGACTGCGCTGCGGCCTGGCTGGGGTGCACGCCCCCCATGGTGGCGGCAGGAGCGCCGGAAGTGAGCCCCTGAATCAGCACCCCTGAACGGGGCCCTTCCCCCTATCCCGAACACAGGTTAGGCTCACCTAAGTTGGAGGTGAGCGGTGGACGTCGAGACAACGAAGGCCCCGATGCCGGCCCCGGCGGAGCGGGCGCGGACCATGGCGACGCGGGGCGGGGCGGCCGCGCTGATGCCGGTCGGCGTGAGCGACCCCGCCAGGGTCGAGCCGCTGCTGCACCACGTGCACGCGGACGGCACGACCGCGCTGCTGATGCCCGCGCACCACGAGCTGGTCGGCGCGGCGTGGCAGGCGCCGCGCGGCGAGCTCACCGCGATGCTGGAGATCACCGACTCGGCCCCGGTCCGGTTGCGGGAACCGGTCCGGGGCCTGCTCTGGCTGACCGGCTGGCTGCAGGCGCTGGACCCGGCGGAGTCGCGGGCCGAGGCGCTCGCGGTGGCCGAGCGGCGACCCGACCACCGGCTGCTCGACGTCGGGCACGGCGCGGTGATGCTGCGGCTGGTCCCGGCATCGCTGGTGCTCGCCGACGCCGAGGGCACCGCGTCGGTGGAGCCCGCCGAGTTCGCCGACGCCAGGCCGGACCCGTTCTGCCTGATGGAGACGAACTGGCTGCGGCACCTGGAGTCCTCGCACGGCGACGTGGTCGACCTGCTGGCAAGGCACCTGCCGGAGGACCTGCGCGGCGGGCACGTGCGGCCGCTCGGCCTTGACCGCTACGGCCTGCGGCTGCGAGTGGAGTCGCCCACCGGGGACCACGACGTGCGGCTGGCGTTCTCCCGGCCGGTGTGCGATTCGCGCCAACTGGCCGCCGAGCTGCGCCGCCTGGTGGGCTGCCCGTTCCTCGCCCAGGTTCACGGTCACTGATTCCCCTGATTGACCCTTGTTCGGTAAACGACTTTCTTAGACGCTGTCGGCATGCGCCGTCCCCTGCTCGCGGCCGCCATCGCACTCGCCCTGCCGCTCACGGCGGTCACCCCGGCGAAGGCGGCGGCCCCGGTCTTCACCGTGCACATGGCTCCGGGCGCGCCCGCGAGCAACGACGGCCTGACCGCGAGGACACCCGTCGGCACGCTGACCCGCGTGCAGGAGGTGCTGCGGCAGCACCGGCCGAGCTCCGACGTCGAGGTGCGGATCAAGCAGGGCACCTACCGCTCCGCGCCCATGCACGACTGGCGCTTCTACATTCCCGGGCACACGATCTCGTTCATGCCGGCCGACTACGCGCAGGGCGCGGGACTGCCGCCGGGCGGGCGACCGGTGTTCCGCAACATCTCCTCGCACCCCAACGGTTTCTGGCTCCAGCCGCGGCTGCCAAGGGACTCGGCTGATCCGCTCCACAACGGCGGCGACAGCGGCCTGCGCTTCTACTACCTGCAGATCGAGGAGTACGCGGCGGGCGCGATCTCGATCTTCGGCGACTCGGAGCGCGACGTCAGCGACGAGAGCCTGAACCCGCCGCTGCGGATGCGCGGCAGCAAGGGGCTCAACGGCAACACCCTGTTCGGCATGGTGCTGCGCAACCTCGGCAACAAACACGCCCCTGGCGCGGCCTACGGCTACGGCGCGGTGGTGCTGACCAACTCCTCCGGCAACCGGATCGAGAACAACACCTTCGACCACGTGGAGAACGCCGCGCCCGACGGCGGATACATCCACGGGACCTACGTGACGCATTTCAGTTCGTCGAACACGGTCACCAGGAACAAGTTCGTGTGGATCAGCGGCGATCCGATCAAGGTCCGCAACATGAGCAACTACAACGCCTTCGAACACAACAACTTCGATCGCACCGGGCGGTTCGCTCACTACAAGGACGAATTCTGCGATCTTGCTTGTGCGCGCAATAACAAGATCGACAGGCAGTGCTCGTCGTTCCACAACCGGTTCTTCCACAACAGGCTCGGCACGAACTACACCGGAGCCGCCGCGCTGCCCGCGTGGACGCTGAGCCCGGAGGGGCTGACCAACGCCGGTGGAGCGCCGTGCGCGATCCCCAGCGGTGACGTGCGGCTGCGCACCGGATCGAACACCGGCTGAACACCTCGGGTGGGTAGCGTGCGCTGGTGACCAACCGCCTGCGCGCCTGGCTGGCGCCCGCCCGGCCGGACGGCGTCGAGACGATCACCGACCCGGCGCGGCGGCGGGCCGTCGGCGTCGAGATCCTGCTGGTCTTCTCGATCACCTTCGGTCTCTCCGGCGCGCGCAGCCTGCTGTCGCTGCTCAGCTCGCTGCTGCGGCCGGAGCCGCTGAGCCAGCAGTCCGTCGCGATCAACGTGCCGCGCGCGGCGCTCAGCCTGATCGACCTCGCCTACCAGCTGCTCGGGGTGGTGCAGCTGGTCGCATGGGGCGGGCTCGGGGCCTACCTGCTCTACCGCGCCGGGATCAGGCTGTCCTCGATCGGCCTCGACCGCACGCGCCGCGGCGGGGACCTCGCGTCCGGCCTGGGCCTCGCCGCGCTGATCGGCGTCCCCGGGCTGGCGTTCTACCTGGTGATGCGGGCGGTCGGGCTCAACCTGACGGTCATGCCGAGCACCCTGGACGACGTGTGGTGGCGGGCGCCGGTGCTGGTCCTGTCGGCGATCGGCAACTCGTGGGCCGAGGAGGTGCTGGTGGTCGGCTACCTGATCACCCGGCTACGCCAGCTCGGCTGGAGCGAGAACCGCTCCCTGCTGCTGTCGTCGGTGCTGCGCGGCTCCTACCACCTCTACCAGGGCTTCGGCGGTTTCGTCGGCAACATCGTGATGGGCCTGGTCTACGGCCGGTTCTGGCAGCGCCACCAGCGGCTGTGGGCGCTGGTGGCCGCGCACGCGCTGATCGACACGGTGGCTTTCGTCGGCTACGCGCTGCTGAGAGGCGCCGTCCCCTGGCTGCCGTGACCCGAGGTATACGGCGGGCGGAGCGGTCTCTTGGGTGGGGGGCAAGGAGTAACCGCTCCGCCCGCCGGAAGCCGACAGGGCAGGCAGCTAGCCCGGCCGGCTTTGAGTGGTCTGACTGGGCGGAGCCAGACCACTTGGCGAGGGAAGTCCCAATACGTCGTAGTAACGCATTCTTTCCGTCCGGTATTCGGCACCCGGGTGAATGCCTGTCGCGAAGAACAGTTCATCAATTCGCCCGACGAGTTCGCCAGCGCTCCACCGAGAGGAGTCGGCCGTGATTTCAGCGGCCGCCACACAGGACTGGTAGATCTCGACATTGCTTTCCTGGACGCCAAACACCTTGCCGCTGATGTAAGCGGCTGCTTCCGAGACCAAGAATGCCACCAGAGCGGCGCCGTTGTCGAGGGTAAAAAGTTCGAAGTCACGGCCGGAGGCCGCTTTGGCCGACGATCCTTCACCGGATCGGGTCAACGCGGCAAAGTTTCGGGTTCTGGCCACCGGAGCGATGACATTACTGGTGACGCCGAAAGGTGCCATTTCCATCGAGACGATGGCCGAGAGCGAGCTCAGCGCGAGCTTGGCCGCGCCGTAGCCGAGGTAGCCGTCCCTGCCGCCGAAACCGAGCGCCGACGTGGTGTGCACCATCCGGCCTGGCCTGCGGTTTTCCCTCCAGTACCCGCAGACGGCCCTCGACGGTTCCGAGCTGCCGCTGACGTGGCCCCTGACCACCTCGTCCCACTCGGTGTCGGCCACCCTGGGGCCGTTGCCGACGCGGAGGTCGTCGGTGTTGTTCACCAGCGCGTCCAGGCTGCCGAAACGGTCCGTCGCCACCCGCACCAGCCGGTCGGCGACCCGCGAGTCGGAGACGTCGCCGAGCACCAGCTCGGCCCGGCGGCCTTCGGCCCTGATCTCGTCGACAACGCCCTGACCTGCGGCGGCGACGGAGTCCGCGACCAGGACGTCGGCGCCCTCCCTTGCGCATTCCAGCGCGATCGCCCGGCCGAGGCCACGACCGGCCCCGGTCACGACCACGACGTTGCGATCAAGAACGCCCTTGCCGCCCATGTATCGAAGAGTAGCCGCGAAACCCCTTCGTTCACCCGTACGAGGGTTACTTTCACGCTCGAGTCGGAGAGTAGTCCAACCCTGGGTTGACCCGGAGTACATCTGGCGAGGTGGCCGAACCCGCAGGAAGCGGCGCGGAGGAAATGGGGGCGGACCCGACGTCAGGGGTTCTCGTCAACCTTCGGGGGTTCAGGAATCTTGTATCCGGATTTTCCGACGCTGTCGTCGACGATCCGTTTCCAGCTGCCGTCGGAGATCATCTTGCGCAATGCCTCGGTGATCTTCGCGCGGCGTTCGTCGCCCTTGCGGACGCCCACCCCGTAGCGCTCGGTGGAGAACGGCTTTCCGACCAGCTTGAACTTCTCCGGCTGCTGCGCGGCGTACCCGGCGAGGATCACGTCGTCGGTGGTCAGCGCGTCGATCTCGCCCATGTCCAGCGCGGTCAGGCACTCGCTGTAGGAGGAGAACTCCTCCAGGGTCACGTTGCGCGCGTAGGAGTCCTTGACCTTCTGCGCCGGGGTGGAGCCGGTCACCGAGCACAGCTTCCAGTCGCTGTAGTCCAGCGACTCCGGCCCGGTGATGTCGCCGTTGGTCCTGCGGACCAGCAGGGACTGCCCCGCGACGAAGTACGGGCCTGCGAAGTCGACCTTCTGCTTGCGCGCGTCGGTGATCGAGTAGCTTGCCGCGATCATGTCGACCTTGCCCTGCTCCAGCATGGCCTCGCGGTCCCCGGAGCGGGCCTCGACGAAGGTGATGTTGCGCGGGTCGACGCCGAGCTCCTTGGCCACGTAGCGGGCCACCTCGACGTCGAGCCCGTGGAAGGTGCCCGACGGCGACCGCAGGCCAACGCCCGGCTGGTCGAACTTGATGCCGACGGTGAGCTTGGGGCCGTTGGGCGGCGGTGGCTGCTCGGACGAGGCGAACATGCCGCAGCCTGCGACCGCCATCGCGGCCACCGCGGTCACGGCGACCGACAGCGCACGGAACTGACGCATCTGTGCCGACCCTCCGCCAGGTTGCACGTTCCCTCGCACGGGCGACACTGCCCGCACTGGTCGGACCCTACCCGAACGGATGAATGTCGCACTTGGAGTCTTTTCGAATGAACGGGGTGCCGGGGGCCGAGTGATTCCCGACTTGTCCCCTCCGCCTGGACCGGCGATCCGGTTAGTCTCCGCGGCGTGACAGCTCCTTCCAGCGCGACAGCAGAGCCAACGCCCGGGGCCGGACCGGTGCTCGGCGTCGACAGCGAGGTCGGTCCGCTGCGGACCGTCCTGCTGCACCGGCCGGGTGACGAGCTCAAGCGCCTCACTCCACGCAACAACGACCAGCTGCTCTTCGACGGCATCCCGTGGGTGGACCGCGCCCAGACCGAGCACGACGCCTTCGCCGAAACCCTCGCCTCCCGCGGCGTCGAGGTGCTGCTGCTCGCCGACCTGCTCGGGGAGGCGCTCGCCGATGGCAGAGCCCGCGCCGCGGGTGTGCACTCCGCCGTGGACGAGCGGCGCCTCGGGCTCGACCTCGCCGACGCGCTGCGCTCGCACCTGTCCGGTGTGGACGCGCGGACGCTGGCCTCGGTGCTGATGTCGGGCATGACCTTCGAGGAGCTGCCCTCGGCCGAGGGCGCCTCGTTGGTGCGCCGGATGCACCACCCGAACGACTTCGCCGTGGACCCGCTGCCGAACCTGTTGTTCACCAGGGACTCGTCGGTGTGGGTCGGTGACCGGGTGGCGATCACCTCGCTGGCCCTGCCCGCGCGGCGGCGGGAGACGGCGCTGACGGACCTGATCTACGCCTACCACCCGAGGTTCAGCCACAGCGGCCGCGCTTACGGCGCGCACTCGGCGCCGTTGGAGGGCGGTGACGTGCTGCTGCTCTCGCCCGGCGTGCTCGCGGTGGGCGTCGGCGAGCGCACCACCCCGGCGGGCGCGGAGTCCTTCGCGCGGTCGGTGTTCGCCGACGGCCTGGTGCACACGGTGCTGGCGGTGCCGATCGCGCAGGAGCGGGCGACCATGCACCTGGACACGGTGTGCACGATGGTCGACCGGGACGCGGTGGTGATGTACCCGGCGGTGCGCGACACGTTGTCGGCGTACTCGATCCGCCCGGACGGCTCGGACGGCGTCCAGGTCACCGGGCCGGAGCCGTTCCTGGAGGCGGCGGCGGAGGCCATGGGCATAGCGCGGCTGCGGGTGATCGACACCGGCCTCGACTCGATCACCGCGGAGCGGGAGCAGTGGGACGACGGCAACAACACCCTGGCGGTGGCGCCGGGCGTGGTGGTCGCCTACGAGCGCAACGTGGAGACCAACGAGCGCCTGGAGCACGCGGGCATCGAGGTGCTGCGGATCTCCGGCTCCGAGCTGGGGTCCGGCCGTGGTGGTCCGCGCTGCATGTCCTGCCCCATGCTGCGCGAGCCCCTGACGTAGTTCCCTTGCGGCACAACGGAAAGCGGGCCCGGGACGTCGATGACGTCCCGGGCCCGCCTGCTTGCAAGTGACCGTGAGGGAGAAACACCGCGGGGAACGCCCGCCCCTGGTTGCACCCACGATGGGGCGGGCGTCCCGATCAGATCTTCAAGCTCAGCCCTTGAACATGGACAGCATGTCGATCATGCCAAGCGCGGGGGCCTGGCCGCCGACCGGCAGCTTCGGCAGCGTGGGCAGCTTCGGCAGCTGGACCAGCTCGGCGGGCAGCGGCAGCGCGCCGGTGGCGGCACGCGGCTGGGCACCGAAGGGCAGCGAGGGCAGCTCGGTGGCGGCCAGCAGACCCGGGTCGGTGACCGGCAGCAGCGCCTGCGCGGCCTCCTCGCCAACGACGACCGAGGTGGTGTGGTCGGCGCTGGTCAGCGCCTGGCCCAGCACGCGGACGGGGATGTCGAAGATCTGCACACCCGCGCCGACCGGGACGACCGCGTCGACACCGGACAGGCCGTGGCCGCTGGTGGTGGTGGAACCGCCGACGACCGAGTCCAGCGTGCTGTCCGCGACACCGGTGGCGTTGCCCGCGGGGGCACCGACCGCGTTGCCGAAGACCTGGCCGACCGGGCCGAGCGGCAGGTGCACGACGTTGCCCGCGACCGCGCCGTTGTCACCGGCGGTCTCGCTGTCGCCACCGGCGTTGACCGAGGTGACGTTCGAGCCGAGCGCGTCGTTGACCGCGGCGACGGCGACGGCGTTGCCGAAGCCCTGGACCACCGGGCCGAGCGCCGGGTTCACCACGTTGCCGGCGAGCGCGCCGCCGGTGCCGTCGGTGCTGGTCAGCGCGCCGGTCTCGGAGATCACGTCGTTGGTGGCGGCGGCGGAGTTGTTGCTGGCGACGCCCGGGGCGTTGCCGAACGCCTGGACCGCACCGGCCAGCGGCACCCACGCCACGTTGCCGGCGACGGCGCCGTTGCTGCCGTCAGTGGAGTTGGTGCCACCGGAGAGCGAGGTGATGGCGTTGGCGGCCTCGGCGTCGAGCTTGGACGCGACACCCGCGGCGTTGCCGAAGACCTGGACCGGCGGGGCCAGCGACGGGTCGACGATGTTGCCCGCGACGGCGCCGTCGGCACCGGTGGTGGTGTGGTCGCCACCGGCCTTGGTGTCGGTCAGGTTGCTGGCGACGGTGTCGGCGTTGCTGGCGACGCCGCCCGCGAGGCCGAACAGCTGGGTCGCGCCGGACAGCGACGGCACGACGGTGTTGCCGGTCAGCGCGCCCTCGTCGCCACCGGTGATGGTGTCGCCACCGGAGACCGAGGCGACCTCGTTGGAGGCAACGGCGTCGGCGTGCGTGCCGATGCCGCCCGCGATGCCGAAGACCTGGGTCGGGCGGGCGATGGCCGGGTGCACGACGTTGCCCGCGAGCACGCCGTCCTTGCCGAACGCCTTGACCTCGCCACCGGCGGCCACGTCGCTGGCGTTCTCCACCGTGGAGTCGGTGTGCGAGAGCACGCCACCGGAGACAGCGAAGACGTCGAACGGACCGGCGACGGTCGGGGCGACCGCGTTGCCGGAGGCCACGCCGGCGTCGTCGTCGGCGTTGGTGCCGCCACCGCTGTGGCTGGTGCGGTCGTTGGTCACGTGCGTCTCGACGTTGGAGAGCACGCCACCGGCACCACCGAAGACCTGGGGCAGCGAGGCCACCGAGGGCTGGAGCACGTTGCCGCCGACGAGGGCGCCGAAGCCGCGGCTGCCGGTGTAGCCACCAGCGCCCGCGTCGACGGTGTTGTCTTCCTGGGCGTCACCGTTGATCAACACACCGGCGACGTTACCGAAACCGCCGACCGGGCCGGTGACGTTCGGAGCGGCGTTGGTGCCGGAGATGAGACCGTTGTCGCCGTTGGTGATCCGGTCACCGCCGGCCTTGGAGTCGATCACCTGCGCGTCAGCGGCGTCCACATTGGACACTGCGCCGACCGCGTTGCCTGCGAGCTCGACGGGCAGGGCGCCCGCCGGGGAGACCAGGTTGCCGTTGAGGACACCCTCCTCGCCGTTGGTGCGCACGGCGCCAGTGGCGTCGGCCCAGGTCTCGGAGGCGTTGTCGGCGTCGGCGTTGACCAGAACGCCACCACCGTTGCCGGAGGCGACGACCGGCCCGGCCAGGTACGGCGCGACGACGTTGCCGGCGACGATGGCGTCCTCACCGGTGCTGGTGCGGTCGCCACCGGCCTCGGCGCACACCTGGGTCGCGGAGTTCGAGTCGGGCAGGCTGGCGATGGCGCCCAGCGCGTTGCCGTTCAGCTCGACGGGCAGCGCGACGGCGGGGCCGACGATGTTGCCGGCGGCGGCGCCGTCCTCACCGGTGGTGGTGATGTCGCCACCGGAGGTCGCGCCGATCTTCGACTCGGAGTTGGTCTCCGCGCCGGAGAGCACCGCGGCGATCGCGTTGCCGGTCACCTGCACGGGCAGGGCCGCCTGCGGCGAGACCACGTTGCCCGCCAGCGGGCCCTCCTCGCCGGAGGTGGTGATGTCGCCACCGGTGGTGGCCTCCACCTCGGAGGTGCTGTGCGACTCGGCGCGGCCGGCGACTGCGGCGATCGCGTTGCCGGAGATGTCGACCGGGAGCGCGACCTGCGGGGCCACGACGTTGCCACCGACCGGGGTCTCGGAGCCGTCAGCGGTCACGCCACCGCCGTTGGACACCGTGGTGCTGGAGGTGTTCTCGACCTCGGCCTTGCCGCCGAGCACGGCGATCGCGTTGCCGGTCACGTTGACCGGGACGACGACCTGGGGCTGGACCTTGTTGCCGCGCAGGACCTTGGCGCCCTCCTGGCCGACCAGACCCTCGACGATCGCGGTGGGGTTGACCGAGATGTCCCGCTTGACCGAGGGCAGGTCGACCTGGGTCAGCCCGAGCGGCGCGCCGATGGCGTTGCCGTCGACGTTCACCTTGACGGTGATCGTGCCGTCGACCGTGTTGATGGGGCGATCGGGGTTGCTGTCGGCCTCGTGGGCCTGAGCGATCCCGGCACCTAGCATGAACATTCCGCCGGTGACAATCGCGGCGCGAATTCCACGCTTCGCCCAGGTGTTCATTATTGTTCCTTTCGTAGTCCCTCGCGGGAAGAAAACAGGCGCCGCCGCATGGCAGTGCGATCGCGGTCGCCTGGGACCTGGAAGTGGGTCAACGCAACACGGCGAGCGGTCTTCAACGCTGTTGGCAGACAGCGTCAGACGGCTCGCCGTGTGGGGATTCAGTCAGGAGTGGTGCCGGGCTGCCGGTGGGTGCCGCCGGCCATCCGCGCCAGCGCATCGGCGCTGATGGACAGCTCGCTCACCACACGCACGCCGGGGGCGTCGAAGCCCACCGCGTGGCTCGGCAGCTGGTCCGCCCAGGTGTCCTCGGAGGAGGCGCTGGAGTTCGAGGCGGCGATGATCGCGAGCCTCGGTGCGGGCGAACCAGGGAAGCGGACCGGGTCGCCAGGACGCGGTCCGGAGTGCGCGGCATCAGCCGCGTTGGGCATCGCAGCGGGCTGCTGGACGCCGACCGGCGCGCGCTTGGGCGACGCCGGGGTCACGGGGGTGCCCACCGGGGCGTTCTCCTCGGTGGACGGGCCGCCGACCAGGGAGTTCTCTCCCGGTACGGCGAAGGAGCGGGCGGAACCCTCAGGAGCGGCCGACGTGGGAGCGCCGATGCCCACCAGTCCGGCGAGGCCGGTGACCAGGGGCGCGGGCTGCCGGGGCGGCTCGATCTCGCGGCCGGTGAGCGCGCCGAGCACCTGGTGCACGACCCCGTGCACGGTGCCCTCGACGGCCTTGCCGACCTCGACCACCGGGGTGGTCACGTGCTCCACGACCGGGGTGGCGGTCTCTTCGACGGCGCTGACGATCTGGCGCACCGGGTCGAAGGCGGCGTTGACGGGCTCTGCCTGGGCACTCGCGGTGCCCGCGGTGAGCAGCCAACCGGCCGCGATCCCGCCGAGGACCAGCGCGGAGCGGGTGAGCAGCCGGCGGACACGGCCGCCTTCGCCCACTCGTCGCGTCTGGTTCCCGAACAAGGATTTCGCCCTTCGAAAGAAGATTGGGGGGTGTCGGATCAGTTCTCCATGCAACTTCGTTCCGACACGAGAGAAGGTGCCACAGAAATGGATCTAGGTAAACCTCGGAGAGTCAAGGTCGCCTCATCGAGTTAACTGGAACCCTTCCCTATACGGGGAGTAAGCACAAGGAAGGGTTACCGACGGTAATGTGAAAGGAACCCCCGGTTCTTCCCATCGCGCCAGCTCAGCGGCGGTGCGTGCGCCGTTCCCGGAGTAGCGTCCTTCGCATGTCCCCGAACACCACCACCACCACCAAGTTCCACGAGTTGCTGCGGGCGCAGGTGCGCAACGAGTTCACAGCCTCACAGCAGTACATCGCCGTCGCGGTCTGGCTGGACGCGCAGGACCTGCCCAGGATGGCCGCGCACTTCTACCGGCAGGCGCTCGAAGAGCGCAACCACGCCATGATGATCGTGCAGTTCCTGCTGGACAACGGCCTGCGGGTGGCGATCCCCGGCATCGACGAGGTCCGCAACGACTTCAGCACCGTGCGGGAGCCGGTGGAGCTGGCGCTGAGCCAGGAACGCCGGGTCACCGAGGAGATCACCGCGCTGGCCAGGGCCGCCCGCGACGAGGGCGACTACCTCGGCGAGCAGTTCATGCAGTGGTTCCTCAAGGAGCAGGTCGAGGAGGTCTCCTCGATGACGACGCTGCTCACGATCGTCGACCGCGCCGGGGACAACCTCTTCCACATCGAGGACTTCCTCGTGCGGGAGAACGTCGGAGACGAGGGCGACGACCCGACCGCTCCCCCTGCGGCGGGCGGCGCCGTCTAGCACCGCGCGCACAACGCCCGGTCAGTCCACAGTGGACCGACCGGGCGTTGTCGTTCAGCCGCAGTCGTCGTCCTTGAACCCGAGCTCGACGCGGAGCACCTTCGAGTGGGCGAAGGTGACCGTGTAGTTCGCGCGGCTGTTCCCCGGCACGGGGACGCCGGCCGTCCCTTCCCCGTTCGGGGGAACCAGAACGGGGTAGGCGGCCATCGCCTGCGTCGTCGTCGAGCCCGCCCGGATGCCTTCGGGAGTGCGCGGCGTGTTCTCCGGCCGGATCCGCACGAGCCCGAGCCGGTTCGAGACCGTCACTTCGCCGTACCGCGCCCCCTTGGCGTCCACCAGCTCGTGCGTCGAGCAGGGCTCGTCAGCGGACGGGGTCAGTACACGGCCGTCCAGCATCCCGGTCTCGTGCGCCTGCTCACGGGTCATGCCCAGGCGCAGCTGGCCGAAGTTGTTGGGCCCCAGCACCGTCGGCAGCTGCTGCCTGGCGTGCGTTGTCGCGGCGGGCGGCTGCTGGCTGGTCGCGCCGAAGCCCGAGACGGACATCCCGGCCAGCATCGCGGCCACCGCGGCGAGGACCCCGGTGCCCACGGCCAGACCGCGGCGTCGTCTGCGCAGCTTCCGCGCCCCGGTGACGATGGTCCGTCCGGCGCCGGCGGACGGCCTCAGGTCGAGGCGTTCGTCGCGGAACATCCGGCGCAGCTCGTCGTCGAGGTTCACCGGCCGCCCCCGTCTTCGACCAGTGTTCCCAGCCGCAGGCGCAGCGATGCCATCGCCTTGCTGGTCTGGCTCTTCACCGTTCCCTTCGTCACCCCGAGGGACTCGGCGATCTCGGCCTCGGAGAGCCCCTCGTAGTACCGCAGCACGATCACCGCGCGCTGCTTCGGCGGCAGCGCCCGCAGCGCCTGCCACAGCGGCTCGTCCTCAAGCCGGTCGTGCTGCTCGTAGGTGGAGACGTCGGGCATCTCGGCGACGAGGTTCTCCCTGCGGGTGCGCCGCCAGCGGCTCACGTGGGCGTTGGCCATGGACCTGCGCACGTACGCCAGCGGCTCGACTCCCTTGCGCAGCAGGGAGAGCCACCGCGAACCCACCTTCTCCAGCACTGTCTGCACGAGGTCGGCGGCGTCGTGCGGGTTCCCCGTCAGCGCATGCCCGTACCGCAGAAAACCGGGGAGCGACACCCGCACGAACTCGCCGAAGTCCTCTTCCATCGTTCCGTCCCCTGAACTCCACCCCGCTGTCAGCGGTTACACGCTTCGGCGGCCGGAACGGTTGCCCCGAGTCCGGAGGAAGTCAGGGGTAGCAGTCCTGTTCCTTCAGCTCCAGCCGGACCTCGGTCAGCACGTCGTTGCGGACGATCAGCCAGTAGTTGGCGTCGGGGTTGCCAGGGACGTCGGTGATCCGCTCGCCGACCGCGCCGTGCCTCGACCTGGTGTCGGTGTAGCGCCGGCTCACCTCGCCGACCGGCGAGCCCACCCCGATCCCCTCCGGGGTCTTCGCTCCGTCCCTGGCCTCCAGCCGGACCAGGCCGTACTTCTCCGAGAACAGCACGGAGTAGTAGCCGTGCCGGATGACCTCGTTGACGTAGTTGTAGCCGCGGCAGCCCCGGTTGGACTCCGCCTTGGAGTTGATCTTGATCAGCCCGGTGGCGACGGCCTCCGCCTCGGACATGCCCAGGCGCAGCCTGCCCTGGCCGCGCGGGCCGAGCACGTCGTCCGGCGGCAGGGCGCTCCAGTCGGCGACGTCCGGGGTCGGGGCACCGTCCACCGCCCCGGTCGCGGGCGGCGCCGAGCTGCCCTTGCCGAGGCCGTTGAGCGCGGTTCCACCGGCCAGTGCCGCCACCACGGCGACGGCGGCGGCGCCGACGGCTGTCACCCGCCTGCGGTTGCGGCGCCTGCGGGCGCCCCGCACGACGGCCTGCTCAGCGCCGGGCCGGACCCGGAGCTCCACCCGCTCGTCGTCGAACAGCCTGCGCAGCTCGTCGTCGAGGTTCATGGCCCAGCTCCGCCTCCCTTCCGGTGTCCGTGAGGTCTGCCGACAGGGGGAACACGCGGCGAGTCCGGCAAAGGTTGCCTTCGGATGCCAAAAAGATGCCGGACGTACTCGTCGAGTACGTCCGGCACGGTGCCAGCGGCGATCAGCGCAGGGTGACCTGCCTGCCGCGCAGGCCGTCACGCGAGCGGCGCTCGGCCTCGGTCAGCGGCTCGCTGTCCACAGTGGACAGCGCGGCGTCCAGCCGCTTGCCGAGGTCGAGTACGGGCTGCGCCCACTCCTTGGCGTGCATCTCCCTGTCGAGGTCCCACACCGGAACGAGCAGGCCGTGCGCGCGGAAGCACCCGGCGTAGCGGGTGTTCTCGCCGAGGTCGAGCTCACCGCGCGCCGAGAGGCGGGCCATGGCCGCGAGCAGCTTCTCCTCCGGCTCCGGGCGCACCCAGCGGATGTGCGCCTTGTCGCCGGCGTCCACCCAGTAGGCGGCGGTCACGCCGTCGGCGGTGACCCGCTCGGTCGGCATGATCGCCTCGTTGGCCCGCTGGAGGGACATCGCGACCTCGCCGGTGGGCTCGTCGTCGCCCGGGATCCACCACGAGAAGTCGCCGTGCACGGTGACGTCCAGCTGCGCGTCGGCGGCCAGCACGTCCTGCAGCCGGACCGCCTCGCCCGCGTCAGCCGCGACCGTGAGCACGTCGCCCGGCTTCGCGGTCAGCGCCCAGCGGATCGAGCGGCCCAGGTCGGAGCTGATGTCGCCGGAGCGGGTCTGCACCTGCATGCCGACGAACGCCTCGCCGTCGCTGCGGACCAGCGCGGCCGCGGCCATCGGCAGCACCGTCGCCAGCGTGACCGCGCGCTCGCCCTGTTCCTTCAGCGGCAGCGGCGCGGTCGCCGACGGCACGAACTCCCGCAGGGCGATCAGCTCGCCCTCCGCGGCAAGGCCGTCGAACGGCCGGGTGATGATCACGTCGGCCGGCCCGTAGGACGAGCCGTGACACGACTTGTAGCGCTTGCCGGAGCCACAGGGGCACGGCTGACGGGCGTTGACCGCGCCCTCCACGGCGTCGCTTCCGCGACCCTTGCGCTTGGCCGCTGCGCGCTTGGCCACCGGTCCTCCTAGACCTCGACTCAGTTCAGGTTCGCGACCGTAGTAGACCCGGGCCCGGACAACAGCGACCGGGTGGCCGCTGGGGAGTCCGTCGCGAGGTACCGCACGCCGAGCTCAGCGCACAGCCGCACGTCCTCGGGCTCGTTGACGGTCCAGCAGTAGGTGGGGCGCCCCCGCTTGGCCGCCCGCTCGACGAAGCCGGGGTCGGCGCGCAGGCGACGCACCCCTGGGCCGAGGATGTCCGCCCACGGCGGCAGCTTCCTCGGCGGACCGGCGGTCAGCAGCACCGTCGGCACCGCGGGCGCCAGCCGCTTCACCCGGCGCATCGCCGCCGAGGAGAACGACATGGTGATCACCGACGCCTCGTCAAGGCTGAGCGGGGCGGCCCTGCCGTAGCGGGCGAGCAGCCGCACCAGCTCGCGTTCCACCAGCCCGCCGTAGCGGATCGGGTGCTTGGTCTCGACGAACAGCCGGATCCTCCGCTCGTGGTCGGCGACGAGTGCGAGCAGCGCGTCCAGGGTCAGCACGCCGACCTCGGGGCCGGCGCCGTACCAGCTGCCGAAGTCCAGCTCGGCCAGCTCGGCGAGCGTGCGGGTGCTGACCGGGCCGGTCCCGTCGGAGGTGCGGTCCAGCAGCCGGTCGTGCACGCACACCAGGTGTCCGTCCCTGGTCAGGCGGACATCGCACTCCAACGCGTCAGCGCCCTGCTGGATGGCCAGCTCGTAGGCGGCGAGGGTGTGCTCGGCGCGGTGGGCCGACGCTCCTCGGTGGGCGACGATCTCGGGGGGCACGTCTCCGATGGTGCCAGGCCCTCGGCGGTGCTCCGCCCGGCCGCGAGACGGTCGGCCGCACGGAACGCGCCGGGAAAGACCACGGCACTCACCCATAGGTACCGCACCGTTGGACTATCGCAACCTTCGCGACTTACCGTGAGTAATCATGAGCCAGGCTTATTCACGCGACTGGTCGGCAGGGGCGGACGAACTGCCGTTCGATCCGAGGGACGAGCGGTTCATCCTCAACCCGTACCCGACGTTCGCGGCCTTGCGCACCCGCGGTGAGCTGCACTGGCACGGCGGACTCGGCATGACCGTCGCGGTCTCGCACGCGGCCTGCTCCGCGCTGCTGCGGCACCGCTCGCTCGGCCGGATCTGGGCGGACGCGCTGCCCGCCGACCGGTTCAGCGCGTTCAACCTGCTGCACCGCAACTCGCTGCTGGAGAACGAGCCGCCGACGCACGGCAGGCTGCGCAAGCTGATCTCGGCGGCCTTCGGCCGCGGCCACGTGGAGCGGCTCCGGCCGTGGGTCCGCCGACTGGCTGACGACCTGGTCGGCGACCTGGCGGGGGCCATCCACTCGGACGGGGCGGCCGACCTGCTCGCGCACGTGGCCGCGCCGCTGCCGGTCCAGGTGATCGCGGAGCTGCTCGGGGTGCCCGACTCCGACCGCGGCCTGCTCCAGCCGTGGTCGAACGCGATCGTGAAGATGTACGAGTACGGCCTGCCGCTCGACCAGCGCGACCTCGCCGAGCGCGCGGCGGCGGAGTTCGTCGCCTACCTCCGCGACCTGATCGCCCTGCGGCGCCGTCGCGCGGGCGACGACCTGGTCAGCGACCTGGTCGCGGTGACGGACTCCGACGGGGAGCGGCTCACCGAGGACGAGCTGGTCGCCACGGCGGTGCTGCTGCTGATGGCGGGCCACGAGGCCACGGTCAACGTGGTCGGCAACGGGGTGCTCGCCCTGATGAGCCACCGCGACCAGTGGGACCGCCTGGTCGCCGACCCAGGACTGCTGGACACCGCGGCGGAGGAGCTGATCCGCTTCGACTCGCCCCTGCAGCTGTTCGAGCGGACCGCGACCGAAGAGGTGGAGATCGCCGGTCACGTGTTCCAGCCGGGTGACCGCGTCGCGGCGCTGCTGGGCGCGGCCGCACGGGACCCGCTGGTCTTCACCGAGCCGGACCGCCTGGATGTGAGCCGCTCCCCCAACCCGCACCTGGGCTTCGGCATGGGCATCCACTACTGCCTCGGCGCCCCGCTGGCCCGGATCGAGGTGGTCGCCGCGCTGGAGGCGCTGACGACGAGGCTCCCGGAGCTGGAGCTGGCGGGCGAAGCGCTCCGGCGCGGCGAGTTCGTGATCCGCGGACTCAGCGCCCTCCCGGTCACCACCGCCTGAGTCCCGAAGGACTCCGTCAGCGGCGGTGGTCCGGAGTGCGGGTGCGGCGTTGCGGGGTCGGAGCGCCGTCGACGCGCACCACGAGCATGCGGTGCAGTGACGCGTCCTCCAGCGGGGAGAGCAGGGCGGTGATGCTCACGATCACCTTGATGCTGAGCACCGCGACGGCGACCGCGACCGCATCGGTGAGGATGCGCAGCGCCACGCCGTCCGCCTGCGCCTGCACCCCGGAGCGCAGGCCCCACAGCAGCGTGATCGCGGCCAGCAGCAGACCGGCCACCCAGGTGATCCACCAGGCCGTCAGCAGCTTCGACGGGCGTGGCCTGCGGTGGGCGGGCTCGCCGAGCGCGGCGTGCTCCAGCTCGGTCAGGGTGGAGCCGGGCACGCTCAGGTTCGGTCCGGGCAGCAGGCCGACCAGCACCTGCCAGTCCGGGCGGGCCGGAGCGAGGCCGGTCGCCTCGGCCGCGGCCTGCCGGGCGCGCAGCAGCCACAGCACCGCGACGACGGCGGCGACGGCCGAGGTGATCGGCGCGAGCACGCCCGCGGTGATCACCAAGGCGTCGGAGGCCTTCAGCCAGCCGTAGGAGAGCACGGCGGAGCGGCTGATCAGCAACATGACGTAGCGCCACAACTCCGCGACGGCAGCGAGGCCGCAGGCGAAGGCCGCGACCCACAGCAGCGTGATCGCGGTTCCGGAGAGGATGCGCATCCGCTCGGCGAGGCCGGCCTTCGGCGCCGTGCCCGGCACGGAGACCTGCCAGCGCCAGGGCAGTGCCGGCAGCCCCCACCTGGGCGGCGCGGGGTAGGACGGCGGGCCGGTGTAGCGGGGCTGCTGTCCGCGCTGCCGGTACGGCCGCACGGGGACGGGTGGACTGGCCACCCAGTCCACCGCCATGGGACGCGCCATCGGCATCGGAGGCCCCGGCCGCATGGTGCTCAGATCACCTCGGGCTCGGCGCCGGCGTCGCTGGCCTCGATGGGCTTGCCCGCGGCGTGCCAGCTCTGCATGCCCCCGGCGACGTTGATCGCGTCCCAGCCGTTCTGGTTGAGGAAGGCCACCGCGCGCGCGGAACGGCCGCCGGCGCGGCAGATCACGTGCAGCTCACCGTCGGCCGGCAGCTCGGCGAGACGTTCGGCGAGCTCACCGAGCGGGATGTGCAGCGCGCCGGGGGCGTGCCCGGCGTTCCACTCGTCGTGCTCGCGGACGTCGAGCAGCTTCACGTCGGCGGCGACATCGGCCGCGTCCACAGTGGGCACCTGCATGGGGTTCACGCGGAAGATGCTGCCATGCCACCGCGTTGGGCCGCGGTGAACCGGGCTATCCCAGCGCGGCCAGCTGGGTCACGATGTCGATGACCACGTTCTCCGGCAGCGGAGTGGTGCTCTTCCGCAGCCCGTCCGGGGAGGAACGGGTCCGGAAGTCGAGCTCCATCTCGTAGCCGGTGATCCGGTACCAGCGCCCGGAGGGCGTGAACGACTGGATGCCCTCGTCGGTGGCCTGCACGATCGCCCCGTTGGGCAGGTGCAGCCAGTGCATCTTCGGCGGGCAGGAACGGCCGTTGGCGGTCGCGTAGTACTCGGCGGCCTGCTCCAGCGTGCCGCCGTAGCGGCCCGCGGAGAGCGAGAAGGTGCGCTGGGTCTTCTTGTCCTTGCTGTAGACGGCGACGTCGGCGAGACCCCGGTTGACGTTGACCCAGGTCTTGGACAGCGTCTGCACCGACTCCCCTGGGAAGCTCTTGCGGAGCGTGTCCAGGAAGACCGGCAGGTACTTCTCCTCCGGCAGCACCTCGCGCCCGCTCGCGACGGGCAGGGTGATCGGCGTGCAGGTCGTGGACTTGTCGGGGACGGAGCCGATGCCGGGAACTTCCTTGGTGGTGGTCGTGTAGATCGGCTGGTGCACCACCCAGCCCTCGCGGGGCACGGACGGCAGTGGCGAGGTCGAGATGGCCGGTCCCGCGGGCGGCAGGCGTTCGCCGTCGGCGCCGAGGCCGATGTTGCCGAGGGCGGCGGCACCGACCCCGATACCGACAACCGCGACGATCGCGCTGGCGACGGTGCCGATCCTGGTGATCAGCACGCGTCTGCGGCCTCTGCGGATCACCTCCTCCACCCGCGTGGCCGGCGGCGGAGCCGAGACGTCGACAACGCGGTGCAGCGCCGCACGCAGGTCCTTCTCGTCATCCCACATGTCGATCACCTCCTCAACAGCCCGCCTGCGTCGCCGGACGCAACGCAGGTGTTTCTCCGTCGCCGGGACCGTACGCCTCGCGGAGGGCGTGCAGTCCCCGTGATGTCTGGCTCTTGACGGTGCCCGTCGTACAGCCGAGCACGTCCGCAACCTGCTCAACGGACAGATCCTGGATGAATCGGAGCACGATGACCGCACGTTGGCGTGGCGGCACCTTCTGCAACGCGGCGAGCAGCGCGGGCCGGTCCTCGATCGCGCCGGTGTCCTGAACCACCGGGCGGTCCGGCGGTGACTCGGTTGGCTCTTCCCGTGCCTTGCCTCTCCGCTTGGTGTCGAGGAAAGTCCTGGTCAGCACGGTTCGCAGGTAGGCGTCGGCTGTTTCGGACCGAACCCGGCGCCAGTGGGCGTAGACCTTGACGAAGGCGTTCTGGGCAAGCTCCTCGGCCTCGTTCCAGTTGCCGCACAGCGCGAACGCGATGCGTCTGGCGAAGTCGAACCTCGCCGAGAAGAACTCGGCGAACTCGTCGTCGCGCCGCGTCAACCCGCTCCTCCTCCGCCGTCCGTCCTCGGGTAATACGCGGTGGCGGGCCGCGGGGTTGCACGCGCGGACCGGCCCCGCCGGGACGTCGTCCTGACGGGGCCGGCCGGGGTGGGGCTAGTGGTCGATGGCCTTCTCGGCGCCCGCGCCGGTGAGCGCGCGCACCTCCATCTCCGCGTACTTGGCCGCGTCCGCCTTCTCCTTGCTCAGCACCGTGCCGAGGTAGCCGAGCAGGAAGGACAGCGGGATCGACACCAGGCCCGGGTTGTCCAGCGGGAACCAGTGGAAGTCAACGCCCTGCAGCATGGACGCGCTCTTGCCGGTCGCCGGGTCGACCGGCTTGCCGGAGACCACCGGCGAGAACACGATCAGCACCACGGTGACCGTCAGGCCGCCGTAGATGCTCCACAGCGCGCCGGCGGTGTTGAAGCGCTTCCAGAACAGCGAGTACAGGATCGTCGGCAGGTTCGCCGAGGCCGCGACGGCGAAGGCCAGCGCGACCAGGAAGGCGATGTTCTGCCCGTTGGCGAGGATGCCGCCGAGGATGGACAGGACACCGATGACCACCGCCGTCCTGCGGGCGACCCTGACCTCGGCGTCCTTGTCCTCGACAACACCCTTCTTGATCACGTTGGCGTAGATGTCGTGCGCGAAGGACGCCGCCGCCGTGATCGTCAGGCCCGCCACGACCGCGAGGATCGTGGCGAAGGCGACCGCGGCGATCAGGCCGAGCAGCAGCGTCCCGCCGAGCTCGTAGGCCAGCAGCGGAGCGGCCGAGTTCGCGCCACCCGGCGCCTTCTTGATCGCGTCGGGGCCGACGATGGCCGCCGCGCCGTAGCCGAGGACGAGGGTGAACAGGTAGAAGATGCCGATCAGCCAGATCGCCCAGACCACCGAGCGGCGGGCCTCCTTGGCCGTGGGCACGGTGTAGAAGCGCATCAGGATGTGCGGCAGGCCCGCGGTGCCGAGCACCAGCGCGAGGCCGAGGGAGAGGAAGTCCAGCTGGGTCAGCCCGGTCTTGCCGTACTGCAGTCCGGGGTTGAGCAGCTTCTCACCGACCTTGGGGCTGTTCTCCACGGCCGCACCGAGCAGCGAGGACAGGTTCACCCCGTACTGCGCGAGCACCCACAGCGTCATCACGGCGGCGCCGGTGATCAGCAGCACCGCCTTGATGATCTGCACCCACGTGGTGCCCTTCATGCCGCCGATCAGCACGTAGACGATCATCAGGACGCCCACGACCGCGATCACGCCCGCCTGCGCCCAGCTGTCGGTGACACCGAGCAGCAGCGCGATCAGGCCGCCCGCGCCCGCCATCTGCGCGAGCAGGTAGAAGAAGGACACCGCGAGGGTGGAGATCGCCGCGGCGGTGCGGACCGGGCGCTGCCGCATCCGGAAGCTGAGCACGTCGGCCATCGTGTACTTGCCCGTGTTCCGCAGCAGCTCCGCGACCAGCAGCAACGCCACCAGCCACGCCACCAGGAAGCCGATGGAGTACATGAAGCCGTCGTAGCCGTTGAGCGCGATGGCGCCCGCGATGCCGAGGAACGACGCCGCGGAGAGGTAGTCGCCCGCGATGGCGATGCCGTTCTGCGGACCGGTGAAGGCCCGGCCCGCCGCGTAGTAGTCGGCGGCGGACTTGGTGTTCTTGCTTGCCCGGAACACCACGACCAGGGTGATCACGACGAATCCCGCGAAGATGCTGATGTTCAGCAGCGGGGACCCGGCGACGGTCTGCGCGAGGTTCACCTGTCCTCCCCTTCGATCCGCCTGCGGAGCTCCTCGGCCGTGGGGTCGAGGTTCCGGTTGGCGTGCCGCACGTACAGCGTGGTGATGAGGAACGTCGAGACGAACTGGAGCAGGCCGAGCACCAGGCCGACGTTGATGTTCCCGACGAGCTTGATGCTCATGAAGCCGTGGGCGTAGTCCGCCAGGATCACGTAGAGCAGGTACCAGCCGAGGAACAGCGCGGTCATCGGGAAGACGAACCTGCGCAGCCGGCGACGCAGGTCGCCGAACTCGGGGCTGGCCTGCATGGCGGTCCAGACCTCCTGGTCTTGGCCACCACCACTCGCAGACCGCTCGGTGGAACTCACGGAACCTCCCAGGTCGCGGGGATGCTGCGGGGACGGTAACCGAGATTTGTTTCACATAAGAACGGGACTTGCCCAATCGTTGGGATTGGTGAATCGATCCACGCGCAGATCCCGGCCGCGCGGCCGTCAATAGGGCCGTGAACAGGGCGAACGCGCTCTATTTGCCGCGTCGGCGCGCGGCCCAGCCGGGGCGGGCGACCGGAGCCATCTCGGGGGTCCGTCCGGTGGACGCCTGTTCGCCGAAGCGCTGCACGTCGCGGTCCTTGGTGAAGCCGAGCCGGTCGGGCGCGTGCATCCGCAGCATCACCTGCGAGACGTCCTTGGGAACGCTCTTCGGCGTCAGCTTGCTGAAGAACCACATCGCCAGGAACGACACCGGCACGGTGATCATCCCGGGCTGCGCGACGAGCGAGTTGACCCACCCGCTGGTGGACGTGGTGAGCAGGGTGTACGCGGTCGCGGCCATCACCAGGCCGCCGCCGGTGAGGATGCCCATGGCCGCGCCGAACGGGGTCAGCCCCCGGTACCAGATGCCCAGGATCAGCAGCGGGCAGAAGGTGGACGCGGCGAGGCAGAGCGCGAGCCCGACGGCCTGGGCGGCGCCGAGGTTGGGGAACAGCAGCGCGCAGAAGATCGGCACCGCCGAGGAGAACAGGGTCGCCAGCCGGAAGTCCTTGACCCTGCCGGGGAGAACGTCGGTCGACAGCACTCCGGCGACGCTGACCAGCAGGCCGGAGGAGGTGGACAGGAACGCGGCGAAGGCCCCTGCCGCGGTCAGCGCGGCGAGCAGCTGCCCGAACCAGTTGTCCAGCATGGCCGTGGGCAGCAGCAGCACCGCGGCGTTGTCCTGGCCGGTCACGAGCAGCTCCGGCACGTACAGCCGGGACAGCCCCGCGAAGATCAGCGTGAACAGGTAGAAGCCGCCGACCAGCACCAGCACGTACAGCGTCGTCGTGCGGGCCGACGAGCCGTCCGGGTTGGTGTAGAAGCGGACGAGCACGTGCGGCAGGCCCATCGTGCCGAAGAAGGTCGCGAACATCAGCGACCAGATCTCCAGCACCGACGGCCAGCCGCCGGACATCGGCCGGAGCCAGCTGGCGTTGTCCGCCGCGGCCGTGGTGACCGTGGGCACCGGGGCCCCCGCGGGGAAGAGCAGCTCGGTCTTCTCACCGACCGACCTGGTGGTGCCCGCCGCCCAGTGCACGGCGCCGTCGACGGGCGCGTTGTCGATCACGCCCTTCGCCCGCAGCACCACGGTCTGGGTGACCTGGAGCCGGACCGGGGTCTTCACCTCGACCCTGGTCTCCTTGACGAAGGCGGGCGGCAGCGGTTCGGACAGCGAGCGGTACTCGGTGCGGCTGTCCTGGAGGAAGACGAAGAACAGCAGGAACGCGGGGAACGCGATCGCGAACAGCTTCAGGTAGTACTGGAACGCCTGGACCAGGGTGATCGAGCGCATGCCGCCGCCGACCACGTTGATCGTGACGGTGACCGCGACCGCGAGCGCGCCCATCCAGGCGGGCACCCCGGTGAAGGTGGACAGGGTCAGCCCGGCGCTCTGGAACTGAGGCACCAGGTACCACCAGCCGAGCAGCACGACCACCGCGGTGCACAGCCTGCGCAGCGCGACGGAGCCGAGGCGGGCCTCGGCGAAGTCCGGCACGGTGTAGGCGCCGGACCGGCGCAGCGGGGCCGCGACGAACAGCAGCAGCGCCAGGTAGCCGCCCGCGTAGCCGAAGGGGTACCAGAGGCCGGTCGCGCCCTTGGTGAACACGAGCCCGGCGACGCCGAGGAACGAGGCGGCGGAGAGGTACTCGCCCGCGATGGCCGCGGCGTTGGCGTGCGGCCGGATCGCCCGCGACGCGACCAGGAAGTCGGGGGTGGTGCGGGAGCGTCGGCCGCCGTAGATCCCGACGCCGATGGTGAGCAGCACGGCGAGGATGACACCGCCGAGCGCCCAGTCGTTCTCCACCATCGCGTCCCCGCCCGGCCCCTCAGTCCTCGACCATGCCGGTGTACTGGTCGGCGAACTTGGCCTCGTTGCGCTCGACAACGCGGTTGTAGAGCGCGCCGACGCTGACCATGAACGGGTACGCCAGGCCGCCGACGAGCAGCCACGGCAGCCGGACGCCGAAGACCATCAGGTCCGCGGCCTCCGGCACGAGCACGAACAGCACGGGCAGCCCCGCGTAGAGCGCCGCGACCACCAGCGCCAGCCCGACCGCGACCTTGAGCTGCCTGCGGACCAGCTCCCTGACCACGTTCTCGGCGATGCCGGTGTCCTGGCCCTCCAACTGGGCCATCGGCCGCAGGATGCGCCGCGCGCCGCGCCGCTCCGCGAGGACGACCTTCACCCTGCGCTTGCCGCGCAGGGGGTAGGTCGACTCATCACCGCCGCCGTGGGCGGAGCCGTTGCGTGTGTGTCCCTGACCGCCAGGCACTTCCCCGTCACGGGGGTCCTGGCCGTTCAGGAAGCTCACCGCTGGCCCCAGTTGTTCTTGGGTGCGCGGACCAGCCGGTCCTTGAGCTCTCTGGTGTGCCTGCGACTGACCGGCAGCTCGACGGCGTTCGCCTCGTTGCCCAGCCGCACGGTGTACCCGGACGAGACCATCTTCAGCTCGGTGATCAGCGGCAGCGCGACCAGGTAGGAGCGGTGGATGCGGACGAACCCGGCGTCGGCCCACTTCTCCTCGAGCTGGGCGAGCGGGATGCGCACCAGGTGGCTGCCGTCGGAGGTGTGCAGGCGCGCGTAGTCGCCCTGCGCCTCCACCCAGCGCACGGCGGAGCGCGGGATCAGCTTGGTGGTGCCCGCGAGCTCGACCGGGATGACCTCGTCCTCGGCGGGCTCGGCCACGGCGGCCGCGGCGGCGGTCTCCAGCTGGGTGGTCAGCTGGGTGCGCTCGACCAGGCCGAGCACCCGCTCGATCCGGTCCTCGCGCGGCGGTTTGACGATGTAGTCCAGCGCGCCGAGCTCGTAGGCGCCCAGCGCGTACTCCTCGAAACCGGTGATGAACACCAGCGCGGGGGCGGGCTGGACGCCCACCATCAGCCGGGCCAGCTCCATACCGGACAGGCCGGGCATCTGGATGTCGGCGAAGACCGCGTCCACGGGGGCGATCCCGTTGCGCAACCGGTGGTGCACCTCGGGGTCGGCGCCGCGCAGGATGCTCAGCGCCTCGGTGGCGTCGCCGGCCAACAGCACCCGCCGCACCCGCGGATTGGAGTCCAGCAGGTACCCGATTTCGTCCAGGTTGTTGGGCTCATCGTCGATGGCCAAGACGATGAGTCCCGCTGGCTTGCCGTTCGTACTCACAGTGACGCCATATCCTGCCGATCGCCCAGGCCCGCTGTCCACGACCAGTGTCGGGTCAACAGGGTGACAGATCGCCCATCAGGGCTCACCACACGGTCACCTAACACGCCCAACACCTTTCACCGTGCCGGGGTCGCCGGGAAAAGGAGAGCGCTCTCTTTCACCGATATGGGTACGAATTGGCGGTGTTCAGAGACCCAGGCGTGACCACAGGGCCCGGTGCTCGACCGCCTCGACGGCGGCGAGGACCTTGTCGGCGGGGGTGCCGAGCAGCGAGGTGGCCGCGCCGAGACCCAGCTTGGCCAGCAACGGCTTCTTCGGCTCGGTCACCGCGATCTCCGCGCCCTTCCAGCGCCTGGTCACCACCTCGCGCAGCGTGCCGACGCCGTCGACGAGGCCGAGCTCCGCGGCCTTCGTTCCCAGCCACACCTCGCCGGTGAACAGGTCCTCGTCGGCCGCGCGCAGCTTGTCCCCGCGCCGCTGCTTCACCCAGTCCACGAACTGCGTGTGCAGCTGGTCGAGAATGCCGCGCATCCACTCGACGTCCTCGGGCTTCTCCGGGCTGAACGGGTCGAGCCTGGCCTTGTTGGTGCCCGCGGTGTGCAGCCGCCGCTGCACCCCGAACCGTTCGAGCACGCGGTCGAGGCCGAAGCCGGAGTTGATCACGCCGATGGAGCCGACCATCGAGGTGCCGTGCGCGTAGATCTCGTCGGCGGCGCAGGCCAGCCAGTAGCCACCGGAGGCCGCCGCGTCCTCGCAGAACGCCAGCACCGGCACCTTCTTGGCGGCGGCCAGCTCGCGGATGCGGGAGCCGATCAGCGCCGACTGGGTCGGCGACCCGCCGGGCGAGTTGATCAGCAGCGCGACCGCGACCAGCCGGTCGTGCTCGAACGCCTTGGTCAGCGCGGACTCCAGGCTCTGCAGGTTGAGCGCGCCCCTGCCGACCGGCGACGGGTTGGGAGTGATCACC
Source organism: Allokutzneria oryzae (assembly GCF_042429765.1). Lineage (NCBI taxonomy): Bacteria > Bacillati > Actinomycetota > Actinomycetes > Pseudonocardiales > Pseudonocardiaceae > Allokutzneria > Allokutzneria oryzae. The sequence goes on from NZ_JBHLZU010000018.1 coordinate 474,001, forward strand.
CCGTGCAGGCGGACGACGGCGACGACGGGCGCGCGCTCGCCCTGGCTGCCGAGCAGGGGCAGACGGGCGGCCAGCTTCTCGGTCACGCTCATGCGTCCGACCCTACGAGACCGCGGAGGTCCGCGCCTTGATCACCCGACCGGAGCCGGTGGCGGCGCGTGCACGCCGACGGCGAACTTCGGCACGCGCAGCACGACCTTCGTGCCCGCGTTGAGGTTGGTCTCCACGACCAGTCCGTAGTCGTTGCCGAACGCCCGCCGCAGCCGGTCGTCGACGTTGCCGAGCCCCACGTGCGCGCCGGTCATGTGTGCGTTGTCGGTGGCCTCGCGCAGCCGCTGCGGGTCCATGCCGACACCGTCGTCCTCGACGCTGATCACGGCCTCGGCGCCGTCGTCGATCGCGGCGACGGTGACCGTGCCGCCGCCGGGCTTGCTGGCCAGACCGTGCCGCACCGCGTTCTCCACCAGCGGTTGCAGCGTCAGGAACGGCACGACGACCGGCAGCACCTCGGGCGCGATCTGGAGCTTCACGTTGAGGCGGTCGTTGCCGTAGCGGGCGCGCTCCAGCGTCAGGTAGCGGTCGATGTTGCGCAGCTCGTCGGCCAGCGTCACGTAGGGCCCGGCGTTGCGGAAGGAGTAGCGGGTGAACTCCGCGAACTCCTGCAACAGGTCGCTGGCCTGCGAGGGGTCGGTGCGCACCAGCGAGGAGATCGTGGTCAGCGCGTTGTAGATGAAGTGCGGCGAGATCTGCGCCCGCAGCGCGCGGACCTCGGCGATGGCCAGCCGTTCCCGCGACTCCTGCAGCTCGGACAGCTCCAGCTGGGTGACGACGTAGCGCGCGCCCTCCTCGGCGGCCCTCAGCAGGCGCTTCCCGCCGATCCCCGCGACGACGACCATCGCGCCGACGATGGAGCCGTCCACCTCCAGCGGGTAGGCGACCGCGTGCCGCATCGGGCACTTGTTGATCTCGCAGTCCATGGTGCCGTGGTTGGCGAGCGCGGGCTTCCGGTCGTTGACCGCGACGGCGACGATGTCGCGCAGGTCCTCGAAGTGGTAGTTCGCCTCGCCCGCCCAGGACAGCGGCTCGCCGTCGGGGTCGACGAGGGCGACCGCGACGCAGGCGAGCAGCTCGCGCAGGTGCGGCGTCGCCTGGTCGGCGGAACGCACCGACAGCCCCTCGCGCAACGCGGGCGCGGCCTGGGTGACCCGGTGCAACGCGGTCAGCGTGGCGTCCTCGACGGATGTGCTGACCCGCCTGGCGCGGCAGAGCATGACGAAGAGCGCGAGCACGGCTATGCCCGCGATACTCCCCATGATTGCTCTGTCGGTGAGCAGCTCACTCACTCGCCCATGCTCCGCTGTGACCGGCCCGTAAGGCAACTGTCCTGATGCACCGAAACCGCGCCGAATGGATGAACCCGGTGTGCACAGGGTGTACTCAACGCTTGCGGTTGAACATTACGGTATCGCCGGGGGAGGGTGTTCGGCGTGCGAACTCTCGATGGAGCAACCGTTCGAGTCGCGCTCTTCGCGACCTGCCTCGCCGACACGCTTTTCCCGGAAACGGCCAAGGCGACCGTGCGGCTGCTTGAACGGCTGGGCTGCGTCGTGGACTTCCCCGAAGCCCAGACGTGTTGCGGCCAGATGCACTTCAACACCGGCTACCGGGACCAGGCGCGGCCACTTGCGGACAGTTACGCGCGGGTCTTCGCCGACTACGACGCCGTCGTCGTACCCTCCGGTTCATGCACGGGAATGGTTCGCGAGGTCCATCCGGACCTGACGGGGGTGTCGGACTCCCCCGCCGTCGCGCGGACCTACGAACTCTCCGAGTTCCTCGTCGACGTGCTTGAGGTGACCGATGTGGGCGCGTACTTCCCGCACCGCGTGACCTACCACCCAACGTGCCATTCGCTGCGCATGCTCGGGGTCGGTGAGAAACCGTTGAGCCTGCTGCGAAGCGTGCGCGGGCTCGATCTGGTCGAGCTGCCCGATGCGGATTCCTGCTGCGGTTTCGGCGGCACGTTCGCGATGAAGAACGCCGAGACGTCCACGGCGATGCTCGGCGACAAGATGAGCTGCGTGCTCACCACGCGGGCAGAGGTGCTGACAGCGGGCGACAGCTCGTGCCTGATGCACATCGGCGGCGGGCTCTCCCGGCTGCGCACCGGTGTCCGTCCGGTGCACCTGGCCGAGATCCTGGCCAGTACGGAGGAGGACCCGTGGCGCGCAACCCCGTGACGTGGCTCGGCACGCCGGCCTTCCCGGCGGCGGCCAAGCAGGCGCTGACCGACACCCAGCTGCGCCGCAACCTCCGCAAGGCCACGACGACGATCCGCGGCAAGCGCAGGCTCGCGGTGGAGGAACTGCCGGACTGGGAACACCTCCGCCGCGCCGGCGAGGCGGTCAAGAACGATGTTCTGTCCAATTTGGACACCTACCTGGAACGGCTTGAGGAGTCGGTCACCGCGCGCGGCGGCGTCGTGCACTGGGCCCGCGACGCGGCCGAGGCCAACGAGATCGTGCTGCGGCTGACCCGCGCGGCCGGCGCGGACGAGGTCGTGAAGATCAAGTCCATGGCCACCGCGGAGATCGGCCTCAACGAGGCGCTGGAGGCCGGTGGGGTCACGGCGGTCGAGACCGACCTCGCCGAGCTGATCGTCCAGCTCGGCAAGGACCGCCCGTCGCACATCCTGGTCCCGGCGATCCACCGGAACCGTTCGGAGATCAAGGAGATCTTCCGCCGCGAGATGCCCGGCGCCCCGGACACGCTCTCCGACGAGCCCCGCGAGCTCGCCGAGGCCGCACGCGCGCACCTGCGCCGCAAGTTCCTCACCGCCAAGGTCGCGGTGTCCGGCGCGAACTTCGCCGTCGCCGACACGGGCTCGGTCGTCGTGGTGGAGTCCGAGGGCAACGGACGCATGTGCCTGACCCTGCCGAAGACGCTGATCACCGTGATGGGCATCGAGAAGCTCGTCCCGACCTGGCGCGACCTGGAGGTCTTCCTCCAGCTGCTGCCGCGGTCATCGACGGCGGAGCGGATGAACCCGTACACCTCGGTGTGGACCGGTGTGACGCCCGGCGACGGCCCGCAGGAGTTCCACCTGATCCTGCTGGACAACGGCCGCACGGCGACGCTGGCGGACGAGGTCGGCCGCGCGGCGCTGCGCTGCATCAGGTGCTCGGCCTGCCTCAACGTCTGCCCGGTCTACGAGCGCACGGGCGGGCAGGCCTACGGCTCGGTCTACCCCGGTCCGATCGGGGCGATCCTCACCCCGCAGCTCATGGGCGACCTGCACGACAAGCAGACCGCGTCGCTGCCGTTCGCGTCGTCGTTGTGCGGAGCCTGTTTCGACGCGTGCCCGGTCCGCATCGACATCCCGAAGATCCTGGTGCACCTGCGCGGCAAAGTGGTCTCGGCCAAGGGAAAGCGCAGCCCGGAGGCGGTCGCGATGTCGGCGCTGGCGTGGCTGATGCGCGACCCCAAGCGCTTCGCGGCCGCACAGCGCGCGAGCTCACTCGGCCGCTTCGTCGCGAAGGGCGGGCGCATCGGCAGACTCCCGTGGCCGGGCTCGAAGTGGACGGACTCCCGAGATCTTCCCGCTCCGCCCAAGGAGACCTTCCGCGAGTGGTGGAGGCGAACCCGTGGCTAGTTCCGCTGCCAGAACCGAAGTGCTGCGTCGCATCCGGACGGCGCTGCGGGACAACCCGCGACCCGCGCCGGTCCCCCGCGACTACGACGTGTCCAGGGACCTCGGCGACCTGGTCGACGTCTTCGCGGAGCGCGTCGCCGACTACCGGGCGATCGTGCACCGGGTGCGCGGGGACCGGTTGACCGTGTGGATCGACGGCCTGCTCGAAGCGCGCGGCGCCCGGACCATGATCGCTCCGACGGACCTGCCGGAGGACTGGCTGAGCCCGGACGTGGAGTGGCAGCGGGACGCGCCGCCGTTGTCGATCGAGGCGATGGACTCCTGCGACGGCGTGCTGACCGCCTGCGCGGTGGGCATCGCGGAGACCGGCACGATCGTGCTCGACGCGGGCGTCGGACAGGGCAGGCGCGCGCTGACGCTGCTGCCGGACTACCACCTGTGCGTGGTCCGGGCGGAGCAGGTGGTCGGCACGGTGCCCGAGGCGCTGGCGCGGCTCGACCCGGTCCGTCCGCTGACGTTCATCAGCGGCCCGTCCGCGACCAGTGACATCGAGCTGGACCGCGTCGAGGGCGTGCACGGGCCCCGCACCCTCGAAGTGGTCGTCGTCGAGGGCTGAGCTACTTCAGCAGCCGGTCCATCCGCCGGTCGGACAACGGCTTCCCGCCGGTCTGACAGGTCGGGCAGTACTGGAAGGACTTGGTGGCGAAGGAGACCTCGCGAACGGTGTCGGAGCACACGGGGCACGGCATGCCCGCTCGCCCGTGCACCCGCAGCCCGGAACGCTTCTCCCCCTTGAGCCGCGCGGCGGCCTGCCCGACGGACCGCTCGACGGCGTCCGTCAGCACCTGGCGCATGGCCGCGTAGAGCTCGTCGACCGCGTCGTCCTTGAGCTTCCCGCTGGTCGCGTACGGCGAGAGGCGCGCGGTGTGCAGGATCTCGTCGGAGTAGGCATTGCCGACGCCCGCGAGCGTGGACTGCTCGACGAGCAGGGTCTTCAAGCGCTCCGAGCGGCCCTTGAGCAGCTCGGCGAACTCGTCCCTGGTGATCGCCAGCGCGTCCGGCCCCAGCCTGGCGATGCCGGGAACCCCGGTGGCGGGGTCCTCGACGATGTAGACCGCGAGGCGCTTCTGCGTCCCGGCCTCGGTGAGGTCGAACCCCGGCCCTTCTCCGGGCGGCCCGAGGTGCACGCGCAGCGCGAGCGGCCCCTTGCCGGGCCGGGGCGGCGGCGCGGCGAGGCTGTCGGCCCAGCGCAACCAGCCCGCGCGGGAGAGGTGGGTGACCAGGTGCAGCCCGTCGCAGTCCAGGTCGAGGAACTTGCCGTGCCGCGCGGCGCCCGTGACGGTGCGCCCGTGCAACGCCGTCCAGGACGGGCTGACGGTCTTGAGGACGGTCAGGGACGCGACGTCGACCCTGACCACGGTGCGTCCGGTGGCGTGCTCGCGCAGGTGGTGCGCGAGTGCCTCGACCTCGGGAAGTTCAGGCACCCGGCCAGTCTGACCCAGTCGGGGCGCCCGCGCGACCAGGTCCTTCTCAGTCGATGGGTTGCAGCGGTCCGTCGACGGCGGGCGTCGAGTAGACCTCGATGTCCCTGGCGATCTTGGTGGTCTCCTGGTGGGCGGCCATCATGCCGCGCACCGCGCCGACCCACCGCTCGGGACCGTGTTCCTCAAGGTCACCAGGCGTCTCCGCGACCACGGTCCACTGCCTGCGCAGCGCCCACCGGGCCGGGAAGAACAACACGAGCATGGCCAGCGCCAGCAGCAGCCAGAACGGCACCACCACGTCGGAGGGGGTCCACGCGACCAGCACAGCGACCAGGCCGAGCACCAGCACGGCCATCACGATCCCGGACGTGCGCCCGGCGTTGACGTCATGTTCGAACTCGTCGACCCCGGCGGGGTTCGACCACTCGATATGGGTGCGCACGGTCCACATCCGACCGTCCGCTCCTCGGACCAACCGCGTCATCAGCGCCTCCTCAGCCGTCGGCACCGGTCACGCTGGTGCCACGACTCACCGAGCGCTCTGTGTCTGTAACGGTACCGCGACATGCGTAGGCCCCGCGGGTGAAACTGGCGAGCACCGAACCTCCGTGGAAACGGCTGCGAGCGGTAAGCATCACCCACGGATTGTGCCGCGAGAGGGCCCGCTTTGGCACCTGTGGGTGAGGCAAATACCCGCATCCGGTCACTGACCAGCTACATCCGCGGTGCGCAAGTCGTCCGGCCCCGGACACTGCGATCGCGAGCGCGACCTTACGACAGATTCATGCGCATATCTAGATGCGACCTTCGGCGGGAAAGCGCTTACAGTCCAGTACTGCCACCGCCTCCGCCGCCTTCCCCTGCGATCGTGGAGGACACCAGCGATGGAGCACCTTTCGACGAGCCGCCGGAGCCTGCTGCTCGGCGCGACGGCGACCGCCGGCCTGCTCGCTCTCCCCGGCCCCGCGACAGCGGCCCCGGCGTGGCAGCTGCGCTGGAGCCCGGACCCCAACCGGGACGCCCCCGCCGCCGCCTTCGCCGGCCTCGAACAACACGCGCACACCCAGCACATCCACGCGCGCGACGGCGCCTACCGCTTCGACATGCACTGCCCGCCGGACTTCGCCGACGTCGACGTGAAGCACGGAGACCGCCAGCGCACCGAGGCACGCGGCATGCGGTCCGGCGGCGAGATCAAGATCCTCCAGGACCAGACCTGGCGGATCTCCTACGACATGTTCGTCCCGAACACCCTGCGCCCGACGACGGCCTTCACCCACATCTTCCAGATCAAGGTCCGCGACATCGCGCCGCCACTGGTGACCCTCACCCTCAACGCCCGCGGCGGCGGAGTGATCGAGATGCGCACGAGCAACGACAGCGGCGCGTACACCACCCACGACGGCACCTCCTACGAGTCGATCCGCAACCGCTGGACCTCCGTGGATATCGAGGTGAAGGCGAGCAACTCCGGCGCCCACGTCGCGTGGACGCTGCGCGACACCGCGGGCCAGACGCTGCTGAACCGCCGCATCACCGGCCTCGACATGTGGCGCGGCCAGAACTGGCTGACCCCCAAGTGGGGCGTCTACCGGAGTCTCAGCAGCTCAGGACGGGTGACGACGTACCTGCTGACCCGCAACATGAAGGCGCACCAACTCGGATAGACCCCCCGGTGGAATCTCGGTTCCGGCGTCGGTTAGAGTTGTCCACATCAACCGGGACGCACGCCGGACCGGGAATGCGGATGTAGCGCAGCTGGTAGCGCATCACCTTGCCAAGGTGAGGGTCGCGGGTTCGAATCCCGTCATCCGCTCGTAGGCCAGGCTGTTCGGTGGTTTTGCCACCTTGCGCCTGGCCTTCATATTTTTCGGGGGGTCGCCCCCCCATGCCCCCACGGTGCGGGCTTGTGCCATCCCAGCGCGGCTCTGTTTTGCTGGAACCAGCTCAGTTCCGCTGATCGGGTTGGGGTGGTTGTCGTGGATCTTGAAGTGGCTCGGGGGATCGTCCGGGAGCAGCACCACGCCGTGCTGGCGACCCTGCGCGGCGATGGGAGTCCGCAGATGTCGCCCGTCACCGCGAGCGTGGACGACGCCGGGCGGGTCGTCGTGAGCACCAGGGAGACCGCCTTCAAGGTGCGGAACCTCCGGCGGGACCCCAGGGCGTGGTTGTGCGTCCTGCCCGACGGGTTCTTCGGGCGGTGGATCCAGGTCAGCGGGCCCGTGGAGATCGTCGAGCTGCCCGAGGCCATGGACGGGCTCATCGAGTACTACCGGTCGGTGAGCGGCGAGCACCCGGACTGGGACGAGTACCGCGAGGCGATGCGGTCGGAGCGGCGGGTGTTGCTGCGCGTGACCCTGGAGAACGCCGGACCCGACCGGTCAGGTTGATCTTGTCGGTGGTGTGAGCAGCCCCCGATCCACGGTCTCATGGCGGGGCGACAGAACGGGCGTGGGAGCTGGCCTCCGGCCCGAGTTGTCCACATCGGCGTGGGTTGTCCACAGCTTCGCCTCGGAGTCCGTGGTGGGCCGGGCGTTGGTGGGACACTGGACGTGGGGTCGCCCCCCTGGGAGGGCGGGGGCTGCTCTTGTTGAGGGAGTTCGGCTCCGCGGGTGGGTTGAGTCGGGTCAGCGGCCCGTGAAGTTCGCCTTGCGGCGCTCCACGAAGGACTTCACGCCTTCTTTCGCGTCTTCCGTTCCGAAGAGCTTCATCAGGTCCGGGACCAGGTTCGCCACCGCCGCCGCTTCGCCTTCCGTGACCGCCGTGCGGGCCGAGGCGAGGGTGGCCCGCACTCCCAGCGGGGCCTGTTCGCAGATGCGCTCCGCCAGTTCGACCGCCCGGTCCAGCTGGTGTCCCGGTGCGACGACCTCCTGGACCAGGCCGATGCGGAGCGCTTCCGCCGCGTCGAACTCGTCGCCGGTCAACAGCCAGCGCATCGCGTTCCCCCAGCCCGCCACCTGGGGGAACCTGATCGTCGCCCCGCCGAACGGGTAGATGCCGCGCTTGACCTCGATCTGCGCGAAGCGGGAGTCGTCCGCCGCGATGCGGATGTCCGACGCCAGCAGCAGCTCGATGCCCAGGGTCATCACCCAGCCCTGGACCGCCGCGACGATCGGCTTCGTGCGGTGGGCCCCCTGCGTGCCCCACGGGTCGATCGAGCCCTCAGGCAGCGGGAAACCGGCGTCGGCGATCTTCGGGGCGACCTCCGCCAGGTCCAGCCCAGCCGTGAAGTGGTCGCCGTGCGCGAAGACCACACTGGCCCACAGCTCCGGATCGCGTTCCAGCTCGGTGTAGGCCGTGGCCAACTCGCCGAGCATCGTCGAGGTGAAGGCGTTGCGCTTCTCCGGGCGGTTGAAGCCGATCAGCAGGACGTGTCCCCTGCGCTCGGTGGTGATGAACCCGGTCTCCGACATCTGCGCCTCCGAACCGTTCCATTAACTTACTCGTGAGTAGCGGACGTTATCCGGCTTAGTCCTGTAGAGCAACCGACGTTGTTGACCACCTCGCGGGGACTGCGGAACAGTCTCGGCTTGCTCGCTGTCGCGCTCGGCGAGGAGGTACCCGCATGCGTCAGCACTCGCGAGGATCACGGTGGTCGCTGCTCACAACGGCGCTCGTGGTCGCACTCGGCCTGGTGCTCCCCGGGACGGCGTCAGCGGCTCCGACGTGGCTCGGCTCGTGGACGACCGCGATGATGGCGAGCACCACCACCGACATCACGGTGCCCGCCTACACGGTCCGTTCCGCGGCGCACATCAGCGTCGGCGGGTCGCAGGTGCGGTTGCGGCTGTCCAACCGCTACGGCGAGAAGGCCGCCGCGATCGGACACGTGACGGCATCGCTGGGTGGGGGTCCCGCCGCGAACCAGGCGCCGAAGAGCCTCAGCTTCGGGGGTAGGCGCTCGGTCAGCATCCCCGCGGGCGGTGAGGTGCTGAGCGACCCGCTCGCCATGGCGGTCTCCTCCGGCGCGAACGTGCTGGTGAGCATCCACGTGACGGCGTCACCGAAGCAGGTCACCTACCACCGTTCCGCCAAGCAGGACTCGTTCATCGCGACGGACGCGGCCGACCACGCCGCGGACACCTCGGGGGCGGCGTTCACCAAGAAGACCGGCTCCTGGTACTTCATGACCGCCGTGGACGTCCAGTCCCCGACCGCGACGCGCAGCGTCGCGACGTTGGGCGACTCGATCACCGACGGCGCCGGGTCCACCTACGGCAACCACCGCTATCCGGACGTTCTCGCGCGGCGGCTGCTTTCGTTGCCCGCCAACCAGCAGCGCGGTGTGCTGAACGCCGGCATCGGCGGCAACATGGTGCTGCGCGACGGCGCGAACGGGCAGGCCGCGGTCACCAGGGTGAAGTGGGACGTGCTCCAGCGGACCGGTGTGCGCACCCTGATCGTGTTGGAGGGCATCAACGACATCCGGCGCGCGGGCGGGCCGCCGACGGCGGTCCAGCTGACCGACGGCTACCGGAAGATCATCGATGCCGCGCGGGCGAAGGGCATCCGGGTCCTCGGCGGCACCCTGTTGCCGTTCAAGGGTTCCAAGCCGTGGAGTGACCAGCTCGAAAGCGTACGGACGCAGGTGAACACCTGGATCAGGACCAGTGGCGCGTTCGACGCCGTGGTGGATTTCGACGCTGTGATGCGGGATCCGGCCGATCCGAAGAAGATGCGCGCCACCCACTCGACCACCGACTGGTTGCACCCGAACAACACCGGCTACGAGGCCATGGGCAACGCGGTGGACCTGGCCAAGCTGTAGGACCGGTTCAGCGGGGAGCTCTGCCGTCGCGGCGCAGCACCGGCTGCCCGTGGTCGGCGACCGCGGTGGTGAGCTCCCCGCCGAACAGGCAGACCGTGCGTTCCCAAGGGTGTCCGAAGATCCCGTAGCTCAGGTCCGCTGCGAGGAAGGCGCAGTAGTCGCCGTCCGGGACGATCGGAACCGGCCACGGGTCCACCGAGTCCGTCCGGTGTGGCCAGAAGCGGTACGACGCGTGCTGCCAGTCGAGGACGTACACCCAGTCCTGTTCACCGGTGCAGCGCTTCAACGCCGCGAACAACACGTCCGCGAGCTCGTCGACGCCTTCCCGGGATCGGCCGAAGTCCCTGGCGGCGTGGTCGTAGCGGCTCAGCGGACGCCGTTGCCCAGGGGCGAGATCCCAGGTCAGGGACGGGGTCGGCTCCACGATCGAGGGCCAGTCCTCCGGATGCGCGCTCGGCAGGAAGTCGAAGCGCCCGTCGAAGCGGTTCCACACCCGACGATGGCTGTCCGGGTCGAGCTCCTGCCACACCTGATGTCCTCCCGCGCTCGCACTGAGTGCTTCTACTCAGCTCCCTCCGGCTCTAATACGCGTGATCTCGGCCGAGGTTGCCGCCATCCTCGACACAACCTCTCCAGTCATCAAGACCGGGGACACCAGGACTGAAGGGTTGTGTTCCGCGATGACGGGTCGCACGCGCCGTGGATCGGCCTTCGGCGCCGTTTCGGTGCTGTTCGGCTGGTACACCGCCGCCGCATGTGCCTTCCTCGCGTGGGCGATGAGCCTGCCCGAGGTGAACCCCGGTGGGCAGTGCACCGGAATCGGCTGGGGCTGCGCACTTCCGCCGCAGGACGGCGCGCTGTTCGCGGCCTCGATGTTCGGCCCGCCGATAGCAGTTGTCGCCCTGCTCGTCGGCGCCTTGGTCGCGAAGGTGCTCACCGAGCGCCGGGGATCGGACTCGCTCAAGCACGGTTCGCTCGCGGCGGCGGCGGGTCTGCTCAGCGCGGGCGCCGCGGGTCTGGTGTGGGCGGTCTGAGCCGGAACACGGTACGGCAGAAGGGAAAGCCCCCGCTGGTGTCAGCGGGGGCTTTCCCTTTCCGGGCTACCGGTTCAGGTACGCGTAGTGCTGCTTGGAGAACTCGCCGCCGTTGAACCGGTCCCAGTTGATCGACCAGCTCATCAGCCCGCGCAGGTTGGGGTAGGTGCCGCGCGGCTTGTAGGACTCGCAGTTCTGCCCCTTCATCAGGCAGTCGAGCACCTTGTGCACCGCGGCCACCGACGTGTGCCCATTGCCCGCGTTCACGCTGGCGGGCAGGCCGAGTGCGACCTGGTCCTGGCGCAGCCCCGGGAAGACGTTGTTCGCGTCCCCGCGCACCGGGAAGCCACCGAGCACCATGTCGCCCATGGCCACGTGGAAGTCGACGCTGGGCATCTGCTTGTACTGGTTGTCCGGGGCCATGATCGGGCCGGAGTTGTACTGCTGGACGTGCAGCAGCGTCAGGTCGTCGCGCAGCGCGTGGATCACCGGCAGGTACGAGCCCGCCCGGTTGTCCGCGCCGCCCTGGCCGCCGTAGTGCTGGTAGCCGAGCTGGACGAAGAACGTCTCCGGGGCCATGGTGAGCGTGAAACCGCTGCCGTACTTGGCCTTCAGCGTCTTCAGCGCCGAGATCAGGTTGACGATCACCGGGGTCTTCGGGTTCTTGAAGTCGGTGTCGCCGGAGTCCAGGTACAGCGAGTGGCCCTCGAAGTCGATGTCCAACCCGTTCAGGCCGTACTTGTCGATGATCGCGCTGACGGAGCGCACGAAGGCGTCCCGCGCGGCCGTCGTGGTCAGCTGGACCTGGCCGTTCTGGCCGCCGATGGAGATCAGCACCTTCTTGCCCTGTGCCTGCTTCTCCTTGATGCCCGCGATGAACTCGGCCTCGCTCTCCACGTTCGGGCACTCCGCGACCGGGCACAGCGAGAAGCGCAGCTCGCCGGAGGTGACCGAGGTGGGCTCGGCGAAAGCAAGCTGGATGATGCCCCACTCGTTGGGCACGTCCTTCATCCGAACGTAGCCGGACCCGTTGGCGAAGCTGGCGTGCAGGTAGCCGACCAGCAGCTTGTTGCCCGCGGGCGGCTGGACCACGGAGGTGGTCGTCGTGGGCGGTGGCGTGGTCGTCGTGGTGGGCGGGGTCGTCCCGCCACCGTCACAGGGCGAGCCGTTGATCCGACAGGCCGCGGGCACGCCGGTTCCGGTGCCGTTGAAGCCGAAGGTGACACTGCCGCCGATGGGCACAGCGCCGTTGTACTCGCGGTTGGTGAAGGTGTAGCGGCCGTTCTGGTTGGTCTGCAAGGCATCCCAGTAGGCTCCGACGCTGCCCGGAGGCAGGTCGAGCTCGACCTGCCAGCCGTTCACCGCGCTCCCGGAGTCGTTGCGCACGGTGACCTGAGCGGTGTAGCCGCCGTCCCAGCTGCTCTGCTTGGTGAAGGTCGCCGTGACCGAACCCCCGTAGGCGGGGACCACGGCGAGGAAAGCTGCGCCCAGCACCAGGGTGACCAGTGCCGCCACCCGAGCGAACAGGACCCTTCGAGTCACTTTTCCTCCCACCGACGCGGGCGCGCAGCAGCGGCTGCGACCCCTCTGCGGCGGCGGAGTTCACATGAGTGGACTAGACCATGCCCGCGCCTGTCAAGGTCTAGACCACAGTAGCCCTGCTGCCAGCATCCGGTCCAGGATCAGCCCGTCGGCGACGGAAACCAGGCCACGCTGCTCGTGACCGATCCAGCCGAGCTCCTCGATCTCCCCGCACGCGGTGGGCTCGCCGACGAACTCCGCCGTGTAGCAGGCGGTCCGCACGAGCACGCCCGGCGGGAAGCCGTGCGCCTGCGCCTCGAAGACCCCGAAGCACTCCGCGCTCCCGGTCAGCACGTCGACGCCGAGCTCCTCCCGGACCTCGCGCCGCAGAGTGTCCACATCGGACTCACCGGGCTCCCTCTTGCCGCCCGGGAGGTAGAACACGTCGTTGCCCCGGGACCGCGCGCCGAGTACCTTCCCCTCGCGGACGTTCAGCCAGGCCACCCGGTCGATGAATCGCACGCGAGCCACTGTGCCAGGCTTCGGCATGCCTTTCGCGGAGATCAACGGGCAGCGCGTGCACTACGAGGACAGCGGTGGCGAGGGCCTGGCGCTGGTGTTCTCGCACGGCATCCTCATGGACCACGAGATGTTCGCCGCGCAGCAGGAGCTCGCGGGCGAGTACCGCGTGATCATCTGGGACGCGCGCGGACACGGGCTGACCGAGTCCGACGGGAAGCCCTTCAGCTACTGGGACGCCGCGCGCGACTGCCTCGGCCTGCTCGACCACCTCGGCGTCGACCAAGCCGCGCTGGTCGGAGTGGCGCAGGGAGGGTTCACGGCGATGCGCGCGGCGTTGCTCGCGCCGGACCGGATCGTCGCGCTGGCGCTGGTCAGCACCCTCACCGGCGACGAGTCGCCGCGGGCACAGACCTTCTACGGCCAGCTGTTCGGCAGGTGGATCGCGGAGGGGCCGATCGACGAGCTGACCACCGTCTTCGCCGCGCTGACGATCAACGAGCCGGAGCAGAGCGCGCGGTGGGTCGCGAAGTGGCGGGAGCGCGACCCCGAGCTGGTCGCGGAACCGGCGACCTGCCTGCTTGAGCGCGACGACATCAGCGAGCGGCTGCGCCAGATCCGTTGTCCCGCAGTGGTTCTGTACGGAACGGCCGATCCGCTGTTCGGCGCGGAGGACGCCGAGGAGCTGAGCGAGGCGCTGCGGTACTGCGTCGGCGTGGTCCCGATCGAGGGCGGGTCGCACGCCTCGCCGTTGACCCACCCGGAGCAGGTCAACGCGGCGCTGAGCTACTTCCTGAGCGAGATCTAGCCGCTCACGGGTCGGATGTGCGCGCGTCCGGGCCCGCGCAGAACGCCGCCGACCTCAACGGGAAGGGACATCGCGCTCCCTTCCGGCGGCTCCGCGCCTGGTGCGCTGGGCCGACCGGAGTGGTCGCGACCGTCCGGTCGGACTGGGCCAGCCAGCCCCGAGGTCTAGACCAAAGCGAGCCGAGAACCGCGGCCGAGGTTCCTCCGCCCGGCGCTGTCGACGGGTTTGGGCGAATGTAACCATCGAATTGCTCCGCCGCCGGAGAGGGGCAGAAATGCTCAGCAAGAACTTCAAGCGAGCAGTCGGGGTCGCCCTGTTCGGCCTTATTCCAGTCTCGCTCAGCGTTGTCACCGCGGGTACGGCGAACGCCCACGGTTACACCCAGAGCCCGGCGAGCCGCAGTTACAACTGCAAGCTCGGCACAGTTCAGAACTGCGGCGCCATCCAGTGGGAGCCGCAGAGCGTCGAAGGTCCGAAGGGCTTCCCCGGCGGCGGTCCCGCCAACGGGAGCCTGTGCAGCGCGGGCAACGCGGCCTTCAAGGAACTCGACGACCCGCGTGGCGGCAGCTGGCCGGCTCCTACCCTGTCCAGCGGCTCGAACTACCAGTTCACCTGGACTTTCACCGCTCCGCACCGCACGTCCAAGTTCCACTACTACGTCACCAAGAACGGCTACAACCCGTCACAGCCGCTGACGAGGGACCAGCTGGAGCTGACCCCGTTCGCGACCGTCGACTACGGCGGGAAGCAGCCGCCGACCACGTACTCGCACACGGCGCAGTTGCCTTCCGGTAAGAGCGGAAAGCATTTGATCTATGCCGTGTGGGATGTCGCTGACACGGCGAACGCTTTCTACTCCTGCGCCGACGTCAATTTCGGCTGAGAACGGTTCCGAGTGCCCCGGCTCCCTCCGCCGGGGCACTCGGCGTTGCCGCCGGTAATTCGGTTGGTCCCCGCGACGGGCATGTCGCAGACTTCGCGGTGTGACTGATACCCGTACGCCTCGTTCGCAGACCTCCGCCTCGGCGGAAGGTGTGCGGCGACAGCAGGCGTCCCCGGGGACCGGTCGCGGCCGTCCTCGACGATCGTGACCGAGGCCCTGGTCGCGGGGCTGCTCGCCGGCTACGGCATCGCCGTGCCCGTGGGAGCCGTCGCGGCCCTGATCATGAGCCTGACCGCACGAACCTCGTTCCGGGTCGGCGCCTGCGCCGCGCTGGGCGTCGCGACCGCCGACGGCCTCTACGCCGTGGTCGCCGTGCTCGGCGGAGCAGCGCTCGCCGGAGCCATCCACCCCGTCGCGGTCCCGCTCCGCTGGCTGGCCACGACTGTCCTGATTGGACTCGCGGTCCGCACAGCCGTTGTGGCGCTTCGCAGCTACCGCTCACCGACCGCCGAAGTGGACAAGCAACCGACGACCCCCGCACGGGCGTTCGCCGGTTTCCTCGGGCTGACACTGCTCAACCCGATGACGATCGTCTACTTCGGAGCGCTGGTGCTCGGCCGCCAGGGTGAGGCGGCCATGGGACTGTTGGGAGACACCGTGTTCGTCCTCGCGGCGTTCGCGGCCTCCGCGAGCTGGCAACTGGTTCTCGCGGGCGGTGGCACCGTGCTCGGGCGGCTGCTCACCGGCCCGCGCGGGCGGCTGGTCACGGCACTGGCCTCCAGCGCCGTGATCACCGGATTGGCGGTGACCATGCTGATCTCCGGATGAACGCTCGGGCCTCGCGCCACAACGATGCCGCGTCGAACCCCGCACCGGGCCGGATGCGCAACGAGTTCCAGTCCAGGCATCGACGCATCATTGACCTGCTCGCCGAACAGGGCGAGTGGCTGCGCCCGGTTCCTTCCACAGCGGGAATCCACCTGAGCGCACTGTTCTCGGGCACGCCACCGGACATCAGGGAACTACTCCCCCAGCTGCGCGCGGAGGGAGTCGGCGTCTATCCGCTCTCACGGTTCTACGCGGGCGAACCCGATCGAGCCGGGCGGCGGCTCCGCAACGCCTTGTCTCACATCGGGAATGCGTCTCGCTGAACCTGCGCGAGACCAACCAGGAACGAGCGCTGAAGCGGAACGTGCCACTCCGTGCTGTCGGCCATCGCCCACGTCCCATGCTCCCACAACATGTAGTCGACGGCGTCGGGCCACGCGGCGACCTCGGTTTCCGTCAGCTCCACATGAGCGCGGTAGGAATCGCGGAAGACCATCCACTCCTCCGTGGTGAACGGCCTGCCCGGGACGTCCTCCATGGTGAACATCAGCGCGGCGAGTGAGAGGTCCAGAATCCGTGGCGGGCACTCTCCGTTGTCGGGGTCGATGAGCACCGGACCGGTGTCAGCGAAAACGAGGTTGTTGGCCTTGTAGTCCATTGTCGCGTCAACGACGGGTAGTTCCGCGTCCCTGATCGCGGGCAGTGTGGTCCGCTCGAAGTTCTCGCCGAGCGGCTCAAGCCGGGCCATGACGCTGTCAACGTGCTCCGGCGCGTGCTCGGTGAACTTCTCACGGAGCTCGGGCAGGTCTTTCGCCGGTTCTCCGGGCTCGTACGTCGGCCAGGAGAACGGACGCAGCTCTGTGCTGCGCACGGCGTGAATGCGTCCCAGCAGCTCACCGGCGGCGGCGATGTCCTCCAGGCTCGCGTTGTAGCGGCGGCCGTCGACCCACGGGTAGACCGTCCAGTTCTCCCCGTTGACAGCAGCGGGGTTCGCGGTGTCGAGCTCCACTGGAGTCACGACCGGAATACCCGCCTCGGCGAGGCGACGACACCACTCGTCGATGCCCTTGGAGGTCCGCTTGAGCACAACTGCCGCGCCATTCCGCTCCGCCGGGAAAACGGGCGACCACTGGTAGCACGAATGCGTCTGGGTTGGCCGTACACCGAAGCGCTCGAACAGCTCAGCCACATCCGCCGCGGGAAAATCGGTCACCAGACGGATGCTCGACAGGAGACGAGCTCACCGCAACTCGATTATCCGCGCGGCCACGGCGAACCGGCTCGGCTCCACACGGCATCACCAGCCACGCGGTCAATCTGCCGAGCCGCCCCCGCGCACGCGTCGGCTGGCTGACGCGGCCGCGGTTTTCGCGTTTTGTCACCTTAAGGCGCAAAAGAGCGCTCCCATTTCGCATTAAGGCTACAAAACGCGAAATGGGGGCACGCGGGTGAGGGCGTCAGGGGCAGGTTCTGGCCTCTAGGTCGCCAGGCCGACCGGGCAGGACACCCCGGTGCCACCGAGGCCGCAGTAGCCGTTCGGGTTCTTGGCGTCGGAGAGGTACTGCTGGTGGTAGGTCTCGGCGTAGTGGAACTCGCGCAGCGGCGCGATCTCCGTGGTGATGCTGCCGTAGCCAGCAGCGGTGAGAGACTTCTGGTACTCGTCCCGGCTGGCCTCGGCCGCGGCGCGTTGGGCGTCGTCGGCGTAGTAGACGGCTGAGCGGTACTGGGTGCCGAAGTCGTTGCCCTGGCGCATGCCCTGGGTGGGGTCGTGGCCCTCCCAGAACGTGCGGAGCAGGTTCTCGTAGGAGATCTGCGACGGGTCGAACACCACGAGCACCACTTCGGCATGGCCCGTGATGCCCGCGCAGACCTGTTCGTAGGTTGGCGCGTCGGTCTGGCCGCCGGCGTAGCCGACCGCGGTCGACCAGACGCCGGGGGTCTGCCAGAACAGGCGCTCCGCTCCCCAGAAGCACCCCATGCCGAAAACGGCGGTGCGCAGTCCTTCGGGGAACGGCGGCTGGATGGTCCTGTCAGGGAAAACCGCATGGAACGCAGTCACGTGTCCAGCGTACGCGTGCCCGGACGGCCGACAACGTGCACAATCCTCCGCGTGCCGAACCTGTCCGTCCTCGTCCCCGCCAAGGATGAACAGGACACCATCGCCGAACTCGTCCACCAGCTGCACGAGAGCCTCGACCCCCGGTTCGACTGGGAGGTCGTCTTCGTCGACGACGGCAGCACCGACAAGAGCTGGCAGGTCATGTCGGAGCTGGCCGCCACCGACGGCCGGGTCCGGGCGACCCGGCTGCGGTGCAACATGGGCAAGGCCGCCGCGCTCGCCGTCGCCATCCGGGAGGCGCGGGGCGAGGTGCTGGTCACCATGGACGCCGACCTCCAGGACGACCCCGCCGAGGTGCCGCGGCTGGTCGCGCGCCTGGACGAGGGGGCCGACCTGGTCAGTGGGCACAAGAAGGACCGCAAGGACCCGTTGTCGAAGCGGTTGCCGTCGAAGTTCTTCAACGCCATGACCGGGTGGGTGACCGGGCTGCGGCTGCGGGACCACAACTGCGGGTTGAAGGCCGGGCGCCGCGAGGTGTTCACCACGATCCCGATCCACGGCGAGCTGCACCGGTACGTGCCCGCGCTCGCGCACGCGATGGGGTTCTCCGTCGGTGAGGAACCGGTGAACCACCGGGCGCGGGAGCACGGGCGCTCGAAGTACGGCTTCGAGCGGTACCTGCGCGGCGCTCTCGACCTGCTCACGGTGGTCGCGCTCACCAGGTACGGTCGCCGCCCCGGACACCTCTTCGGTGGGTTGGGCGCGCTGTCCGGTCTGCTGGGGACCATGATCCTGCTGTACCTGACCGGCGTCTGGGTGTTCACCGACGCGTCGATCGGGACACGCCCGCTGCTCACCCTCGGCGTGTTGCTGGAGATCCTGGCCGTGCAGCTGGTCGGTCTCGGGCTGATCGCCGAGCTGGTGCTGGCGCGAACCCTGCAGAGCGAGGAAGTAGAGCGATATGTCGTCGACCGCACCGAGCCGGGTCCGGGCCGCTAGCACGCTGCTGCTCGTACTCGCGGCCATCCCGGTCGCCGCGATGGTGTTCGAGGTGCTCCGGGCGCCGCGGCTGCATTTCCTGGACTACTGGTCGGTTTTCGGGCGGATCACCGAGGAGGACGGCAGCCTCTACCCGCGCGGGGTGCTGACCTACCAGAACGAGCACCCGATGTTCCTGCCAGGACTGCTGTTCTGGTTGGAGGCGAAGCTGCTCGGCGGCTACAACCAGGCGCTGGGGCTGTTCGACGTGGTCGTGGCCGGTGTGACCGTCTTCCTGCTCAACCGGCTGCTCCCCCGCGAGCTCGGCGAGGTCCGCCGCGCCGCGCTCACCGCGGCGTTCTCCTTCCTGTTGTTCAGCACCAGCGGTCTGCACAACTTCGCGTTCGGGTTCAGCGGCACCGGCTGGTTGTCGGCGAACCTCGCGGCGGTCGGCGCGATCGTCCTCGCGGTGCGCGGCAAGCACATCAGCTCGATCGTCGTCGGTCTTGCCGGATGTGCTTGTTACGGAACGGCTTTCGCGTTGTGGCCCGCGTTGGCGGTGATCAACTGGTTGCGGCGGCAGCACGTTCGGTGGACGGTCGCTCCGCTCGTGGTGTGCGCGGTGGTCGTCACGGTGTGGGCGTTGACCTACGGACCCAAGGACAGCATCGACAAGGGCAACCTGCTGGGCATCGACAGCTACTTGTCGACCGTTGCCGCGACCTTGGGGCAGCTCTGGTCGACCAACGCCGACGTCGCCGCCGGTACGGGCATGGTCACCGCGCTGCTGCTGGCCGGGTTCGGCTGGCTGGCCCTGCGGCGGCGGTTGGCCACCGTCGAGAACCACCCGCAGACGCCGTGGGTGGGCGTTGCCGTCTACGCGGTCGGCGCGGCGACCATGATCAGTGTCGCGCGGGCAGGAGCCGGGCTGACGCCGACGGACACCGGGCGGTACGCGTCGATCCCGGCGCTGGCGCTGTGCTCGGTGCTCGCGCTCGTGGTGATCAGCTGGCCGGTGCTGTCGACGCTGAAGGTGGTCGGGCTCGGGTTGGCGTTGGGCCTGACGACCTACACGGTCGGCAGCGCCCAGGCGGCCAACGTGCGGAGCCAGTTCGGTTCGCAGCCGCTGCTGGCGATCGCGATGCGCACCGGGGCCGACGCCGTTGTCACGGAGTTCCGAGCGAAGCCGGACGCGCTCCCCGCGGTCAAGGGCATCGGCGCGTACCCGTTCAACGACGACTTCGGCCTCGGCTGCGACGGGCCGGAGCTGGGCGGGCGGATCGACCTCTCCACGGTGCCGGAGCTGCCCGGCCTTCCCGGGGACGACGGGGACGCGGGCTTCGTCGAGACCGCGGTGCGCGGTGACGCGGTCATCGACGGCTGGGCGCTCATCGGGGGCGAGCGCCCCGACTGCGTGCTCGTCACCGACCGGAACGGGGTGATCAAGGGCGGTGGGATCGTCGGGGTGCCCCGGCCGGATCTGGTGACCGTGCTGGGGGTTCCCGAGTCCCGCAGCGGGTGGCGCGCGGTCGCCGGGCCGGACCTGGACGGCGGAGTCGTCGTCGTGTCCGGAAAGGACGGTCTGCATCGGATCGCCGCCGGGATCGACGGGAAGCCCCGCTGATGCGCAAAGCCCTGCCGCAGATCCTTTTCGTGGTGGCCGCGGTGGTCGCTGCCGCGGTGGGTTTCCGGGACCGGATACCCGAGGTGCTCGCGGGGTTCGAGCGGATCGGGTGGACGCGGGCGGCGGTCGCGACCGCGCTCGCGGCGCTGGGGCTGCTGGCGACGTCGCGCATGTGGTTGGCGGGGCTGGTGTCCTTCGGTCACCGGCTCGGCGGCGCGGACACGTGTCGCGTGTTCTTCCCGGCTCAGGTGGGCAAGTACCTGCCGGGGCTGGTGTGGCCGTATCTCGCGCAGATCCGTTTCGCCGCAAGGCACGACGTGCCCGCGGCGGTCACGCTCGGCGTCGGAGCGCGGTTCCTGGCCGTGCACCTCGTCAGCGGCGTCGTCGTCGGCGCCGCGTTGTTGCCGTGGTACGAGGGGCTGAGCGAGCACTTCTCGCTGCTCGCGTTGCTGCCGCTGGTCCCGGCGCTCGCACTGCTGCACCCGAAGGTCCTCGCGAAGCTCGTCGCGGCGATGCCCGCCAAGTTGGGCGCGCCGGAGCGGGCTCCGATGACCTGGGCGGGGGTGGGATCGGCCCTGGCGTGGATGGCGCCCGCGTGGACCGCGTACGGACTGGCCGCGTTCGTGCTGGTAACGCCGCTTACCCCGACGGACGACATGCTCGGCGTGGCGTTGACCTGCGTCGGCGCGTTCGCGGTCTCCTGGGTCGCCGGACTGGTCGTGGTCCTCGCTCCCGCGGGCCTCGGCGCGCGGGAGGCGGTGTTGGTCGCGGCCCTGGCTCCGCTGGTCGGAGGGCCGTCCGCGGCCTCGGTGGCATTGCTGCTGCGGCTGTGCCATACGGTCGCCGATGTCGCGCTGGCCGTGGGTTTCACGCCACGAGGGACGAACGAGAACCGGGGGATCCAGGGGTGAGTGGCAAGCGCGTCGCGGTGGCGCTGTCGGCGGTGGCCGCGCTGCCGGTGGTCGTGATGATCTTCGAGGTGCTGCGCTCGCCGCGGTTGCAGTTCGCCGACTACTGGTGGTTCGTCGCGGGCGCGACGCATCCGGACGGCAGGCTCGACCCGGCGGGGCTGCTGCTCCAGCACAACGGTCACCCGACGTTCATCCCCCGGTTGTTGTTCTGGGCCGAGGCGCGGTTCCTCGGTGGTGACAACCGGACGCTCGGCCTGCTGACCGTCGTGCTGTCACTGGTGGTGCTGGTCGTGCTGCACCGCATGCTGCCGAAGGAGCTCAGCACGACGAGCCGCTTCGCGCTGACCGCGGCGTTCTCCTTCCTGCTCTTCGGTTCCCGCGAGCTGGAGCTCTACGGCGTCGGCGTCACCGGGGCCACGTGGCTGCTGATGGCCGTGCCCGGAGTGCTGGCGTTGTTCCACGCGCAGCGCGGCAGGACCGTCCCCGCGATGATCTGCGTCGCCGTCGCGTGCCTGTGCTTCGGAGCCGGGTTCGCGCTGTGGCCGGTGATCGCGTTGATCGCCTGGCTGCGCCGGGACGCGCTGTGGCAGCTCGTCGCGCCGTTGGTGGTGCTGGTGGTCGCGGGCGGCGCGTGGGCGCTGACCTTCGAGACCGACTCGTTGCAGTCGCCGTACCCGCTCGGCCCGGAGAACTACCTGTCGGTGGTCGCGGGAACCCTGGGGCAGCAGTGGTCCTACAAGTACTCCGACTTCGCGGTCCTGGCCGGTGCGGTGATCGCGGTCGCGCTGTTCTCACTGATCGCGCTCTCGCTGCGCCAGCGGCTGGGTGAGCGGGAGCGCTCCCCCGAGGTCGTTCGCGACTCCGGCTGGATCGGGCTCGGCCTGTGGGGCGTGCTGATCGGCGTGATGATCGCGCTGACCCGGGTCGGGTCCGGAGTGGACGTCGCGCTCGCCGGGCGGTTCGCGTTGGCGCCGATGCTGACCACCGCCGCGCTGCTGGTGCTCGTCGCGGTGCGCGGGCCGGGTCTGCCGGTGCTGGCCCTCTCGATGGCGGTGTGCGTCGCGACCTACGTGCTGGGCACCCATCTGGCGACCGCGGTGCGCAACCTGTACTTCGACCAGAAGGTGCTTGAGATCGCCATGCACGTTGGCGCCGACAAGACCATCGCGGAGCTCCAGTCGACCCCGGATGTCGTCGGCAGGCTCAAGGGCATGGGCAGCTACCCGTTCACCAGAGGCTTCAGCCCGGGTTGCGGAACCACGCTCGGCGCTAAGGTCGGCCCACTGCGTGAGCTGACCACCGGGGCGGTCGACTCCGGACCGATCGCCGGGGATGCCAAGATCTCCGGCTGGGCCATGGTCGACGGCAGACAGGTCGACTGTGTTCTTGTGGTGGACGGCGCGGGGATCGTGCAGGGTGGTGGCGCCGTGGGCATGCCGCGCCCGGACCTGCCAGGCACGATCCAGACCAGACAAGCCCGGCTCGGCTGGCGGGCGGTGGCGGTTCCGGGGATCGGAGACGCCTCCGTCGTCGTCGGATCGGGTGGCCTCCTGTACCGCTTGCCCGCGGTGCGAGGCCACTGACGGAGCCGGATTCGGGGAGCCTTTCCCCTTCGGCAGAATTAGCCCGACCTAGGGACGACGACACGAAGGGGGTGTCTGTGACCTGGCAGGAAGAGCTGCGCAGCCTCGACGCCGAGCTGGCGGCGGGCAACATCTCGGCCGACCAGTACCGCCAGCGCCGGGACCACCTGCTCGCCCAGGCCTCCGCCGCGGGCCCGACGCCGAAGCAGCCCGAGCCCGGCAGCGGCGACGGGCCGTTCCCGCCGCCGTTCCGCTGGGAGAGCTCGGAGCAGCCGTCCGAGTCCGAGACCACCCAGGTGATGCAGCCGGTCAAGGACGAGCCGAAGGCGGAGCAGCCCGAGGAGCCCCCGAAGTCCGAGGAGGCCCCCAAGGCGGAGGAGCAGCCCGCCAAGGAGGAGCCCGCGGCCGACGCCACGCAGGTGGTCGCGCCGAGCAGTGACGCCACACAGGTCGTGAAGCCGGTCGGGGACATCGCCGACCGCACCCAGGTCGTCTCGACCCAGCAGAGCGCGGGCGACGCCGACCGCACCCAGGTGGTGCCCGGCGCGGGCGGGCAGCAGGTCTACCAGGGCCAGCCCTTCCCCGGACAGCAGCAGCAGATGGGCAGCCCGTGGCCGGCCCACCCGCAACAGCAGCAGTACCCGCCGCAGCAGCACCAGCAGCCGCACGGCTCCGCCCCGCCGTGGGCGAGCAACGACCTGCCGCCGGACTTCGGCTCCGCGTCGGCGTGGCCGCGCCAGGGCCCCGAGGTCTTCGAGAGCAACAGCGGCTCCAAGACCGGCAAGATCGTCGCGATCGTGGCCGTCGTGCTGCTGCTCGTCGGCGGTGGCTTCGCGATCTGGTACTTCACCAGTGGCAGCGGCGGCAACACCCCGCCCGCCGCGGCGAGCACGACGCAGCAGCCGCCCGCGCCCACCACGACGACCACCCCGCCCAAGCCGAAGCCGAAGGGCGGGCAGTTCGTCGACCTCGACGGCACGCTCCGGGCGAACATGGCGCACGCCATCGACGACGCCGTGACGGCGAACATGCCGACCGCGGACGAAGCCAAGACGCTCAAGGCGGCGGGCGCGACCGAGGTGCTCGGCTACGGCACCGAGGACAAGGGCGTGAAGCTCGGCCTCTGGGAGTTCAAGGCCACCTCGGAGTCCGCGCCGAAGGTCCTGGAAGACATCGACAAGATGTACGCGAACGCCGGTTTCCAGAGCTACACCGGCGCGGGCACCCCCGAGTCGGTCAAGGCGCGGTTCCTCAAAACCGACGACAAGCCCGGCGCGGCCTACCGGGCGCACTACCGGGTCGGTAACTCGATCATCCGGGTCGAGGCGTTCGCCGACGACGCCGCGGCGGCGGAGACCGCGTTCAAGGCGCTGATCGAGCGCCAGCTCAAGCAGTACCCGCCGGCGTAATGGCGGAGCGCAACGACGAGGTCCGCTACGCCGACGGCGCCGAGGACTCGGTGCTGTCGGCGTTGCGCGCCGCCAGGGACGTCACCGCCGGTTCGGACGAGCTGGCGGCGCGCGCCGCCGGGTGGGAGCTGAGCTATCACTTCTCCCCGCAGCGCCAGGGGTTGCTGGCGCCGCTGCGGTTGCGCCGGGGTCTGCGCGCGGCGGATCTCGGGTGCGGCAGCGGGGTTCTGGCCCGGGGGCTCGCCGAGGCGGGCGCGGACGTGCTCGGGGTCGAGGGTGTTCCCAGCCGCGCCGAGGCCGCCCGCGTGCGGTGCCGGGACCTGCCCACCGTGGAGATCGTCACCGGCCGGGTCGAGCAGGGCCTCGCCGAGCGGGACCCGTTCGACCTGGTGCTGCTGTGCGGCCTGCTCGAACACACCGCCGGCGACGAGGACGGTCCCGCGAACACCTTGCGCAGCGCGGTCGGCGCGCTCGCCGAGGACGGCGTCCTGGTGCTGGCGATCGAGAACCAGCTGGGGCTGGGCTATCTCGCCGGACGGCACGAGGACCACCACAGCACCCCGTGGGTGGGACTGGCGGACTACCCGGGCGGCAGGCGCAGCCCCCGCACGTGGGGCGCGCGACGGCTTGCCGGGATGCTCGCCGAGCACGGCCTGAGCGCGCAGCGCTGGCTGGTCCCCTACCCCGACTACAAGCTTCCCAAGGTCGTTCTGGACGGCCGGATCTTCAACCGCCCGGACGCGGCCGAGCTCGTCGACAAGCTCGTCAGGGACCCGCTCCAAGGCGCGTTCGGCGGCAACGACGCAGTGGTCTCCGGCCGTGCGCTGCAACGGGTTCTTGTCGGTGAGGGCCTCGGCCTGAGCACCGCCCCGTGCTTCCTGGTCGTCGCAGCGCGCACGCCGGACGCGATTCGCGCGCACACCCAGGACCAGATCGGCTGGATGGTCAACAACTCGCGGCGCGGCGCCTACCGGCGCTCCCGCGTGCTGTCGCCGGGCTTCCGCCTGGAGACCGTCGGCGGAGCGCGTGGATCGGCGAACGGCTGGCTGCGGCACCAGGTCGTCGCCGACGAGCCGTTGGTGCCGGGCCGCCCGCTCGACGCGCACCTGCTGGACGCGCTGCACTCCGGCGACCAGCGGGAGCTGGTGCGGCTGCTGCGGCTGTGGCGCGAGGTCTGTCACGCGGGCGCGCGACCGCTGGCCGATGACGACGTCCGGCACCCGTTCCTTCCCGGTCGCGCGGACGTCTCCGTGCTGCCGCCGGACCACCTGGACATCCACCCCGGCAACGTGGTGGTCCAGCCGGACGGTTCGACCGTGCGGATCGACCGCGAGTGGTCGGCGGGTTCCGGGGTCGACGCCGAGCTCGCGGAGCTGCGCGCGCTGCTGGAGTTCTGCCGCGAGGTGGTCACCGGCAGGGCCGCGCACCCGTGGCAGGACGACATCACGCTGCACGGGCTGCTGCTGCGGCTGTGCGAGCCGATCGGGCTGCGCGAGGCCGCGGAGAGCCGGTGGGACGAACTGGTTCTGGCGGAGTCGGTCTTCCAGGAGCTGGTGACCGGCAAGTCCGCGGAAGTGACCGCCGCGGCGATCCGGGCCGAGGCGGACGCGCCGGTGCTGCCGCCGCTGTGGGACGCCGTCGGTGGGCTGACCGCGCTGCGCGAGCGGGCCGCCGGGCTTGAGTCGCAGATCGGGGAGCACCTGGCCGCGATCGAGGCGGAGCGCGGCCAGTTCGAGGAGCTGCTGCACAACACCCGCGTCGAGGCCCAGCGCGAGCAGGAGCGGGCGAGCGCCGTCGAGGCCGAGCTCGCGGCGCGCAACGACGAGGTCGAGCAGCTGCGGCACAGCCTGGAGGTCGCGAAGGCCGAGGTGGCCAAGCTCGACCGCCGGATGGGGATGGCGATGCGCGAGCTCGCCGCCTCCGCGCAGCAGGAGACCCGTGCGCGGGCCGAGGCGCAGCACGCCCGCCAGCAGGAGGCCGCGTTGCGGTCGGCACTCGACGGTGTCGCCACGCGGCTGAACCGGACACGCGCGCGGCTCGACCGCCTCGAAGCGTCGAAGCTCGTCAAGCTCGGGCACCAACGGTTCTGGCCGACCGCTCGGGCTCTGCGCGGAGCGCGGGACCTCGTGCTCGGGCGCGCCGGTGAGGAGCCGGACGCGGTGCTGCGCAAGGTCGCCAAGCACGCTCCCGGACTCGCCGCGGTGGTCGGCGCCGTGGCACGGCACCGCTCCGGCGAGGCACGTGAGGCCGCGCTGCGGTTCCACGTGGAGCTTCCCGACAAGCCGGTGCACGTGGGTCTCGGCCAGGTCGTGGAGTTCACCGGCTGGGTGTTCCACGCGGATCTGCCGCTGCGCGCGGCGTGGATGGTGTCGCAGGGGCGCGACCACCCCGTGAGCCTCGGCTACCAGCGCCCCGACGTGGTGGCCGCCTTGTCGCCCTTGGGTTTGCGCGTGCCGGACGGCAGCGGGATGCGGGTGCGCGTCCCGGTCAGGGCCGTCTCCCGTGAGCAGCGCGTCGATCTCGCGCTGCGCGTGGAGCTGGTCGACGGCACGGTGCTGGAGCGTCGCCTGCCGGAGCTGACGGTGCTGCCGGGCGCGGGGGCGACGCCGTTGACCGTGGCGTGGCCGGGCACCGGGCCCAAGGTCGCGATCTGCATGGCGACCTACTCCCCCAGTCGCGAGTACCTGGAGCAGCAGCTCGACTCGATCCGCGCGCAGACGCACGAGAACTGGGTGTGCGTGCTGTGCGACGACGCCTCACCGGAGTCGTCCCGGGAGCTGGTCCGCGAGCTGGTCGCGGGTGACGAGCGGTTCGTCTTCGTCGAGCACGACGACAACGTCGGCTTCTACCGCAACTTCGAGCGGGCGTTGAAGCTGGTGCCCGCCGACGCGGACGCGGTGGCGCTGAGCGACCAGGACGACGTGTGGGACTCCGACAAGATCGCGGCGCTGCTCGCCGAGCTGGCCGATCCGCAGGTGCAGCTGGCCTACTCGGACATGCGCCTGGTCGACCACGACGGTCAGCACCTGGCCGACTCGTTCTGGAACCGCAGGCGCAACCAGTGCGACGACCTGCTCGCGCTCGCGCAGCTCAACACGGTGACCGGTGGCGCGTGCCTGGCGCGGGCCGACCTGGTCCGGCAGCGGGTGCTGCCGTTCCCGCCGGGCACCGTCTCGGTCTTCCACGACCACTGGATGGCGGTGGCCGCGCTCGCCGCAGG
Organism: Allokutzneria oryzae; assembly: GCF_042429765.1. Lineage (NCBI taxonomy): Bacteria > Bacillati > Actinomycetota > Actinomycetes > Pseudonocardiales > Pseudonocardiaceae > Allokutzneria > Allokutzneria oryzae. The sequence goes on from NZ_JBHLZU010000018.1 coordinate 501,282, forward strand.
GCGGATCGCGTTCGTGGACCGGCCGCTGTACTCCTACCGCCAGCACGGTGACGCGATCACCGGCCACCGCGAGGACGACCTGGACGAGGGGCTGCCCCCGCTGTCGAAGCTGGCGATGGCCGCTCTGGGGCTGGGAGACCCGCTCACCGACGAGCAGCGCGCGCGGTTGGACGCCGTCGCGGAGTACGAGCTGACCCGGCTCGCGCAGTTCGCCACCGTGCTGCTGTTGCGCGACTCGGGCCGGTTGACCGGCGAGGTCCGCGAGCGGCTGCTGGAGCTGGCGATGGCCGACCGCCGGGTGCGGCCGCTGTACGAGCTGACCCGGTTGCCGGAGAGCACGCGCGCGGTGACGGCGGGCGCGGAGAACCTGTTCCTCGCGGCGGCGCTGCGGCACCGGGCGGAGTCGGCGAGGCGGCTGGACCTGCCGCCCCGCCCCGAACCCCCGCTGGACTGAGTCCGGAGTGGCTCAGTCGCCGTCGACCGGGTGGTAGTCACGCGTCCGGTAGGAGCGGTCGGAGCCGCTGCGCAGCTTGGACACCGCGTCGAGCATGGCGCGGCCCAGGCGGGCACGGGCCTCCAGCGCGGGGTGGGTGCCGCCGAAGTTGGCGTCGACGGCCGTGCCGCCGGTGAACTGCCCGCGCGCGAACAGCGCGTAGGTGAGCACCGGCTTGGAGCTGCCGTCGAAGATCACGCCCGCCTCGTGCCGGTCGGATTCGAGCCACCCGCCCTTGGTGGCGATCCGCTCGCGCTCGGCGGTGGACATGTCCCTGCGGATGCCGTCGATGTAGCCGTCCTTGGACCGCAGCACGTCGAGCAGGAACGTGGTGGAGCCCGAGGAGACGAGCTTGCCCGCGACGAGCTTGTCGAGCAGCGTGTGCGTCTCGCGCGGGGTGGTCTTGCCGAGGAAGAACCGGGCCGGGTTGGCGACCGGGGCGACCTGGGTGTGGGTGAAGCCCTTGGCGCGCAGGATCTGGTTGATCTCCAGCGCCGGGCAGACCAGCCCGCACAGTCGCGCGGCGGTGTCGTCGGAGACCAGCAGCAGCGCGCTGAGCACGGCGGCGATGGTGATCTGGTCGCCGTAGACCTTGTGCAGCCGGAAGATCCCGTCACCGTTGGCGACGATGACCTCCGGTGTCAGCGTGACCTTCTGGTCCAGCTTCAGCTGTCCCCGGTCGACCTTGTCCAGCACGGCCGCGGCGACGGCGATCTTGTTGACGCTCTGGGCGTTGACGACGGTGTCCGGGTCGTCCTCGATCGCGCTGACCACCCGCCTGTCAGGGCCGACGATGCTGACCATCGACGACCACGTGCCTCCGGCCCGGCGGGTCTCCCGCCGGTAGACCGACGCGATCCGGGCGCGCGCCCTCCTGGCTGTCGGCGGCGTCGCGTCCTCGGGTGAGTCCTCGGGGTCGGCGTGGGCCAAACCGGTTGTGGGAGCAAGTAATGCGGCTGCGAGCCCGAAAGCGGCACGGCGGCGGATCGTGGCCATCGTGGCGGAGCACCCCTTCTATGCGACTCCGCAGTCGACGAGCACCTTCTCCATGCTGCGACGGAATCCTTCCGCGGAGAAGTGTTCCCGGCAGATCCGCAGCATCTCCTGCTGCACATCCACCCATAGCGCGTCATCGCGGAGCAAGCGGTCGCACAGGCTTACCATCTCCGCCGGCGACTCGCCGACCAAGAAACGCGCGATGGTTCCGAGGTGCAATCCCTCCGCCCCGACCGGAGTAGTCACGAATGGCGGATCCGCTGACATCGAATCGACGGACTTGCTCTTCACTCGGGCGCCGAACCGCATCGGGACCACGTGCAGCCGCGTGACGCTGAGCCACGGGCGCGCATCAGGCACTCGCCCGACGACCTCGTTCAGGCCACCGTGCAACGCGAGCACGTCCGGCGACGGGTCCGCTCCGACCGCGCGCAGCGTCAGTCCGGAATGCCGTTCGCCGGGTGCGTGCCGCCGAAGGTGCCGTCATTGGCCGCCGCGTCCCGGTGAACGTTGAGCCCGGTCGCGGGGCAGACCAGCCCGCACAGCCGGACTGCGGTGTGTCGTCGGAGACCAGCAGCGCGCTGAGCACGGCGCCGAGGGTGATCTGGTCGCCGTAGACCTTGTCCAGCACTGCGACCGCGACGGCGTTGTCGTCGACTGCGGGGATCACCCTGCCGTCCGGGTCGACGATGCTGACGTGCGAGGACTTTCCTCGACGACTCCGCCGTCGCGGAGCACGCGGACGCACACCTACCATTTCCGACGGCGTTCTGCCCATGCGTCGACCTGGGCAGAAACCTGATCTCTCCCATTTCTCACCAGTTTCAGTCATACCTGAAATACCCGAACGAGAAACCTGAGACGCTCCGAGCGAGCACATGGTTGACCCCTGTTCAAGAATTCATCAAATCGGCTTTTGACGGCGTAAGCGGTGCTTACGCCGGGTAGAACAGAAAACGAGACATTCGCCGCCAGCACGAGGAGAGATTCACAATGAATCGCAACACCGTTGTTCGTGGAATCACCGCAGCCGCTGTCGCTTTCGGTGGCCTCGCCGTTGCCACCTCCGGTGTCGCCTCCGCCGAGACCCCCGCGCCGTGCACCGCCGCCGAGCTGATCGCCACCGCCGGTGACGGCCAGCAGGGCCAGGACCCGCTCGACGAGCAGCTGGTCGTGGAGTTCAAGGCCAAGGACGGCGTGCACTGCCAGCTCAAGGGCCTTCCCGGTGAGCTGACCTTCTACAAGGACGGCAAGCCGATCCAGGTCACGCCCAAGGTGAAGGACGCCGACCGCGAGGCGGTCATCGACGTCAAGGGCACCGACACCGCGACGCTCATCATCGACGTCCCGAAGCCGCAGGGCGCCCGAGTCACGCCCACCGACGAGGTGTCGTTCAAGCTGCCGTCGGCCAACGCCGACGTGATCCGCCTGCCGTACACCGCGGGTGTCGCCGAGACCCCGACGATCTCCCCGGTCGTCGGCCCGGTCGGCTGACACACCTGGCCGCGAGGTCCCGTCCGCCACGCGCGGGCGGGACCTCCTCGTCTCAGGCGACCGCGCAGATCCCGCAGTCCAGCAGGACCTTCGCCATGCTGCGGCGGAACCCGTCCTCGGAGAAGTGCTCGCGGCAGATTCTCAGCATCTCCTGCTGCACGTCGGACCACAGCTCGTCGTCGCGGAGCATGCGGTCGCACAGCTCCACCATCTCCGCCGGTGACTCGCCGACCAGGTGGCGCGCGTAGGCCCCGAGGTGCAATCCCTCCGCACCGACCGGCGTGGTGACGAATGGCAGACCCGCCGACATCGAGTCGACAAACTTGATCTTCACTCCGGCGCCGAACCGCATCGGCACCACGTGCAGCCGCGCCGAGCTGAGCCACGGCCTCGGATCGGGCACCCTGCCCACGACCTCGTTCAGGCCACCGTGCAACGCCAAGACGTTCGGCGAGGGGTCAGCGCCGACCACGCGCAGCGTCAGCCCGGGGTGCCGCGCACGCAGGTCGGGCAGCACCTCGTTGGCGAGTTCGAGCACCGCGAACTCGTTGGGCGTGCGCGGGGTGTTGTCGAAGCCGCCGAAGAACACCACGCCCGACCGGCCTTCGACGCCCGGGACCTCGTCGGGCGTGACGATCGGGTAGCAGGCGACGTGCGCGGGCGTCTCCGGAGCGACGCGCCGCGCCCACTCCGCCTCCTCCTCGCTCACGCACACCGCGACGTCGGCCCAGCGGAACGCGCTCTGCTCCTCCTCGCGCAGGCGAGCGGCCTCGATCGCGTGGTGCCTGCGCTCGGCGGAGTCGACCGCGTGCTCGAAGTGCTGCTCGGGACGCCGGTGGAACAGGGCCTCGGAGTCGTAGACGCGGATCGCCTGCGGTTGGCTGCGCGCGATCGGGACGCCGTAGTTGGCGTAGTTGTGCGGGCGAAAGGCCACGATCACGTCGTAGAGCCCGGCGCGGGAGCGCGACCAGGCTTCGAGGTCGGTGACACCGTGGACGATCTCGACCCCCTTGGCCTGCCAGCGCGGCGCGTACTCCTCGACGCGTTCCGCGGAGACCGCGAAGAACGTGACGCGCGCGTTGGGGTGCGCCTCGATCCACGCGTCGACCACGGCGGCCGTGCGCGGGTCGCCACGGCCGCGGTCCGCCTGGGGGACGCGGTCGTCGATGAGCAGAACGCGGTAGGGGGCGTTGCGGTCACGCAGCCAGAAGGCGCGATGGGGCCACTCGTCCAACGAGGTCACGGCGGGCCGCTTGGCCAGCTCGCCGGGCCAACGCCGCCGGAAAACCCCGTGGTTGAGCCGCATCAGCTCGTTGGCTCGCTCCGACGAGCTGCTGCCGTGGCGTGCGTGCTCCACGGTGGACTCCGGGACGACCCAGGTCTGCCAGCCGCGTTCGCGCAGCGCCATGGCGAGGTCGACGTCCTCGAAGTACGCGATCTCGTACTCCGGTGAGAAGCCGCCCGCCTGGTGGAAAGCCTTGCGGCGCATGATGAGGCAGGCCGCCGACGCGTAGTCGACCTCGCGCGGGAATGAACCGTCCTCCCACGCGCGGCACCAGCCGTCGCCGCCGATGAGGCTGCCGGACTCCTGGACCGAGCCGTCCGTGTTGAGCATGACCGGAGCGACCGCGCCCACCTCGGGGCGTTCATCCATGAAGGACAGAAGCGGGTCCAGCCAGTCCTCGCGCACCTCGACGTCGGCGTTGAGGAAGCAGACCAGCTCGGTGCGCGCGTGCCGCACGCCGAGGTTGCAGCCCGCGCCGAAGCCCAGGTTCTCCGACATGCGGAGGACCTTGGCCCCGGACAGGTTCTTTTCGAGCCACTCCCCCGTGCCGTCGGGGGAAGCGCTGTCGACGACAACGACGTCGTAGGGCGCGGGCGTGTGCTCGGCGAGCTTCTTGAGGCACGTGACGACCAGGTCGCGCCCGCCGTAGGAGACGAGGACGAAGGTGAGCCTGGGGATCATGAGCCCTTGATCTTCCCGTACGCATCGCGCATCGGCTGCGACCAGCGCAGCAGCTTGGTGTTCCGCAGCGCGTCCAGCTCCCGGCTGTCCAGCGACAGCCGGTCGATCTCGTTGCGCAGCTCGCGGAGCTGGCTCTGCACGACGGCGAGCTCCTCGCGGGTCCGCGCGGCGTCGGCCTTGGCCTCAGCGACCTCACGCCACGCGTCGGCCAGCGTGTCGGCGAGCTTCTGCCGCTCCACCAGCATCCGGTCCCGCAGCCGCCACTGCGCGTGCCGCAGCGCGTTGTTCTCCTCGGCGAGGTCGGCGATGCGGCGGACGAGGTCCCCGCCGCGCGCGGTGAACGCCTGCTCGACGGCGGCGGCGACGTGGTCGAAGTGCGTGGCGACCGCGCGCTTGGCGTGCACGGAGGGCGCGGTGAAGCGCAGCGCGGCGCTGATCGCGTCGGTGAGCCGCTCGGGGCGGTCGACGATCTGCTTGGGGGAACCGAACTCCAGCGCAGGCCAGCGCTCTTCGCCTGTCGGGTCGAACAACACCCACGGCGTGCCGATCGCGGCGGAGGCTGCGGCAACGTGCTCGTCGGTGGCGATGACCACGCTGGCGGCCTTGAGCACGGCGAGCCGGTCCTCCAGCACGACCCCGTCCGGCAGCGCGACGACGTGGTCGGCCGCGAGGAAGTCGCGCACGGCGTCGAGCGGCAGGTCCGCGCTCTGGGTGAGGACGATGCTGCCTTCGGCGGGCAGCACGCCGAGCTGGCGCAGGTGCTGGGTGCGGGTCCGCAGCGCGTCCGCGTCGACGAGATCTCCCAGCAGCAGCGCGGGATTCGGCACAACGGGGATGTCGCCGGAGAGCCCGGCGGCGACGAGCCGGTCACGGGAGCGCCCGTCGCGCACGGCGAGGTACGGCTGCCTGGCGAGCGCGTTCAGCAGCTCGACCGGCGGCCGGTCCGCGATCCGCACGCAGCTGCTGACCAGCGGGTGGGACCGCTCGGCCTCCGGGTCCAGGCCCTCGGTGAAGTAGGAGTGCGCGGCCCCGTCCGGGTAGGGCCAGTCCGAGGGCGGCGCGCCGAGCGGGAAGGTCGGCGCGAGCACGGAGGCGTCGGCGGCCGCGGCGATCTGCTCGATGCGCTCGGAGCTGTGGTCGCCGAGCGGGGCCGCGACGTAGCCGCCGTCCTCGGGGCTGGGCCGGGTCCAGCCCAGCGGCGCGTACCAGCTGGACCGCCAGCCGGGCAGCCGGTGCAGCAGCTCGCGTTCGGTGAGCCGGGCGAAGAGTTGGTCGCCGAATCCGGGCAGGTCCGAGCTGGTCCAGATGGCGAAGGCCCCGATGGTTCTCGACGTGGGTTCCCGCACCGCGCGAGCCTAGCGCCGCTGCGCGCCCGGAGCGTCGACAAGGTGTGAATACGGTGGGCGGACCGAACGGGCCGCCCCTGGCGTTCGCGGATGTGAACACCCGCCTGATCATCGCCGCTGTCGCGGGCGCGCTCATCGCACTGGGCACCGCGAGCCCGGACGTGACCGGGCACCGGGGGTGTGTGCTGGGCTCCTCTGCCCCGACCGGCTGACCCCAAGATCAGCAAGCCGGATGGGGATGAATGGAGAACTTATCAACAGGCTGTCGCCGAACGGCCACTCAGCGGCGACGAGCGGCACCCCGAGCCGGGTACCGCCGACGCGTCTCGGCGAACCATTCTCACTCTCCGACATAACAGCAGGTCAGAGCCGAATCGGCCGCGCCGGTCACCGCCGCCGCCCCCACGCGAACGCCGGGGTCCCCCTCGAACCGGGGACCCCCTAACACTCATTTTCTCACGTCGCGCCCACAGGCAGCGGAAGTTATCCACAGGTATCCGGAGTTGTCCACAACTCGCGGACGGCCCTTCAGTCGACGAGATCGTGGGCCGCCGCGCGGATCGCGTCGGCGTCGATGCCGTGCAGCCGGTGGGCGTCCCCGAGTGAGGAGGACTGACCGAAGTCGGTGACGCCGAGCGTGGTCGTCGGGACCCCGCGCACCGTGCCGAGGAACGCGAGCGTGTGCGGGTGCCCGTCGATCACCGTCACCAGCGGCGCATCGTCGCCGAACAGCGCGTCCAGGATCGACTCGTCGACCAGCGACGCCGGACCGCCGGTCGGCAGCCCCGACCTCGCCCGCGTGGCGCGGAACAGCAGGTCGGCGCTCGTCACCACGACGACCGCCGCCGAGACGCCCTCGTTGTCGAGGTCGCGGGCCGCCGCGAGCGCCTCCGGCACCATCGCGCCCACCGCCGCGATCACCACGTCCGCCTTCGGCGGCGACACCAGGCGGTATCCGCCCGCGACCGCCTGCCTGCGGCGCTGCTCGCGCTCCTCCTGCGACGCGGGCACGGCGGCCAGCGACTGGTCGACCGGGCGAGTGGAGAGCCGGAAGTACGCCGAGCAGCCGCCCGGCCTGCCGACGAAGCTCATCGCGTGCAGCAGCGTCCACTCCAGGTCGGCGGCGAACGCGGGCTCGTAGGCGATCACGCCGGGGTGCTCCAGGCCGACCGACGGCGTGGTGATGCTCTGGTGCGCGCCGCCCTCGGGGGACAGGGTCACACCGGAGGGGGTGCCGAGCAGGATCGACTGGCCGCCCGCGTAGATGCCGAAGGTCCACGGCTCCAGCGCGCGGTTGACGAACGGGTCGTAGATCGTGCCGATGGGGATCAGTGACTCGCCCCAGCGGCTCCACGTCGCACCGAACTCGCCGAGCGCGCCGACCAGGTTCACCTCGGCGATGCCCAGCTCCACGTGCTGGCCGACGGCGGCCTCGTCCCAGTGGATGCGGGTCTCCGGGTCGTCGGAGAACCAGTTCTTCGGCGGCTGCTCACCGTCCACCGTGAACACGCCGACCTTGTTCAGCCACGCGGCGAGGTTGGTCGAGGACGCCACGTCGGGCGAGATCGTCACGACCCGCCCGGCCACCTCGGGGGCCTTGCGGCGGAGGTCCATCAGCACGCGGCCGAACGCGGCCTGACTGGACGAGGTGCCCTTGTGCGCCGGGGAGACCTCGGTGGGCACCGCGAGCGGGGTGACCGCGCGGATCTCCGGCCGCTTCAGCCGGGACGCGGCGGCGGCCAGCAGCGCGCTCTCGGCGCTGCCGACGTCGAACTGCCGCCACGGGTCGTCGACGGACGTGCCGAGGTCACGGGCGAGCGAGGCGTACTGGTCCGGCTTGAGCAGCGCGGAGTGGTTGGCCGGATGGCCCTCCACGGGCAGGCCGCGGCCCTTCACGGTGTAGGCGAAGACCACCGTCGGCCGGGTCGGGTCGGCGGCGGCGAAGGTGTTCATCAGGCCGCCGAGGTCGTGGCCGCCGAGGTCGCGCAGCGCCGCCGCGAGCCCCGCGTCGTCCACGCCCGACAGCAGCCGGGTGAACGCGGGGTCGGGCCGCTCCCCCGCGAGGCGGGTCCGCAGCTCGTCGCCGCTGGCGCGCAGCATCCGCTGGTACTCGGCGTTGGGCATGCCGTCGATCCGGGCGCGCAGCAGCTCACCGCCGTCCGCGGCGAACAGCGAGGTAAGCAGCGGACCGTACTTGCAGGTCAGCACCTCCCAGCCGGCCGCTGTGAACATTCCGGACATTCGGTCGTAGGCGATGCCGGGGATGACGCGGTCCAGCGACTGGCGGTTGAGGTCGACCACCCAGAGCAGCTCGCCGAGCTGGGCGACCTGCGGGTCGTGCACGGCCTCCCAGACCGCGCCCTCGTCCAGCTCCGCGTCACCGACCAGGGCGATCATCCGGCCGCGCGGGCTGGTGGAGCGGCCGCCGCCGAAGTGCGCGTCGCAGTACCTGCGGGCCAGCGCCGCCCAGATCGTGGCGGTCGCGCCGATGCCGACGGAGCCGGTGGAGAAGTCGACGGTGTCGGGGTCCTTGGTGCGCGACGGGTAGGACTGGAGCCCGCCGAGCTCGCGCAGGCGCGGCAGGTAGGAGGCGTCGAGGTCGCCGAGCAGGTAGTTGATCGCGTGCAGCACCGGCGAGGCGTGCGGTTTGACGCTGACCCGGTCCTCGCTGGTCAGCGCGCCGAACCAGAGCGCGGTCATCATCGAGACCATCGAGGCCGACGACGCCTGGTGACCGCCGACCTTGAGGCCGGACGCGTCCCCGCGCACGTGGTTGGCGTGGTGCACGATCGAGGTGGCAAGCCACAACACCCGCTGCTCAACTGAGCGCAGGACTTCGAGGTCAAGGCCGGTTTCCGTGGCGACGCTGCTCACAGGTCGGGACGGTAGCCGACCGCGGAGGCGCACGGGCAGCGACGAAACTCACCCGCGCGAGATGAGGGAATCCTCATCCCGCGCTCACGGAGGCTTCGAAGTCGGAGCCCAGGGTGGTTGTCATGACTCCAGTAAGCCGTCTCGGCATCGTGTCCCTGGTCGCCGCCGGAGTGATCGGCGTCACCACGGGGGTGTACGCCTTCGCCGGTCCGACCGCGGCACCTCCCCAGGTAACCGGAGAAGCGCGGATGAGCCCGGCGCCGAGCCTCGCCAACCACGTCCAGCTGCCGCCACCGCCCGGCGCGCCGATCGCGCCGGTGCTCTGCGACGACGATGATGACCTCGATGACCTGCGCGACGACCTCGACGATCTTGATGACCGTGACGATCTCGACGACGTCAACGACCCGGACGACGACCCCGATGACGACCTGTACGACGACGACTGCCGCCGATGAGTGACCCCGGACCCGCGCGCCTGCGCGTCCCGGCCCGGGTCCGGATCATGGGCTGGCTGCTGGGCCTGATGGTCCTGGTGCTGGCCGTGGTCGTGCTGGTGGTCTGGCGGCTGTCGCTGACCGACGTGGACAACCGGGTCAACCGCGGGCTGGAGCAGGAGGTCCGCGAGTTCGCCGACTTCGTCGCCGCGGGTCGCGACCCGCGCACCGGTGAGGTGATCACCGATCCGACCCGGTTGCTCGCCGCCCACCTGTCCACCCAGTACCCGGAGAACAACGAGGTGCACGCCGGAGTGGTGGTGCAGCCCGACCGGCTCACGATCCGTGTCGAGGGCAACCCCGCCTACGACATGCGCTCCGACGAGGCACTGTTCCGCAAGATCATCGACGCGCCCGGCAGCTACGGCGACACCGAGACCGCCGGCGGCACGATCCGATGGGCGAAGACCCAGCTCGCGGGCGAGCAGATCGCTCCGTCCTACTTCATCACCGCGTACTCCACCGGCGGGATGCGTGCCGCCGCGATGTCGACGGTGCGCCTGCTGTTGCTGGTCAGCGGCTTCGGCGTGGTGCTGGCGGCCGGAGTCGCCTGGGTGGTCGCGGGCCGCATCCTCGCACCCGTGCGGACCGTCCGGCAGGCCGCGGCGGAGATCACCGAGCACGACCTGTCCCGACGCATCCCGGTGCACGGCAAGGACGACATCGCCGCGCTCGCCGAGCAGTTCAACGCGATGCTGGACCGCCTGGAGCAGGCGTTCGGCACGCAGCGCCGCTTCCTCGACGACGCGGGCCACGAGCTGCGCACGCCGATCACCATCGTCCAGGGCCACCTGGAGCTGATGGGCGACGATCCGGCCGAGCGCGCCGAGGTCGTGCGGCTGTGCACCGACGAGCTGGACCGGATGAACCGCATCGTCGGGGACCTGTTGGTGCTGGCCAAGGCGGAGCGGCCGGACTTCGTCAACCCGCACGAGGTGTCGCTGCACGAGCTGACCAGCGACATCGACGCCAAGGTCCGTGCGCTCGGCGACCGCCGCTGGGTGCTGGAGGCCATGGGCGAGGGCACGGTGCGGCTGGACGAGCAGCGGGTCACCCAGGCCGTCGTGCAGCTGGCGCAGAACGCCGTGCAGCACACCGAGCCGGGTGCGGAGATCCGCGTCGGCTCCGCGCTGCTGGACGGGCGGATGTCGTTCTGGGTCACCGACTCCGGGCCGGGCATCCGGCAGGACGAGCACGGGAAGATCTTCCAGCGCTTCGGCAGGGCCTCGACCGGGCGGCGCGACCGCGGTGGCGCCGGGTTGGGGCTGGCGATCGTGCTGGCCATCGCCGAGGCGCACAACGGGGCGGCGAAGGTGCTCTCCGAACCGGGCAGTGGCGCGACCTTCGGCATCGACCTCCCCGCAACGCCCGCGACCGAGGAGCAGCAGTGAGCCGGATCCTGATCGTCGAGGACGAGCAGCGCATCGCGTCGTTCGTGGAGAAGGGCCTGCGCGCCAACGGCTTCACCACGACGGTGGTCGGCGACGGCGAGTCCGCGCTCGACTACGCGGTGACCGGTGGTTTCGACCTGGTGGTGCTGGACCTCGGGCTGCCCGACCGGGACGGGTTCTCCGTGTTGCGGTCGCTGCGCGAGGCGAAGGTGACCGCGCCGGTGATCATCCTGACCGCGCGGGACTCGGTGCACGACACGGTCGCCGGGCTGGAGGGCGGCGCGGACGACTACATGACCAAACCGTTCCGCTTCGAGGAGCTGCTGGCGCGGGTCCGGCTGCGGCTGCGCGGCCCGGAGCGGGCGCCGGAGGTGACGGTGCTGCGGTACGAGGACCTGTCGCTGGACCTGCGGACCCGTCGCGCCCAGCTGCCCGGCCAGGTGGTCGACCTGACCGCGCGCGAGTTCGCGTTGCTGGAGCTGTTCCTGCGGCACCAGGGCCAGGTGCTGTCGCGGGAGCAGATCCTGTCGCACGTGTGGGGCTACGACTTCGATCCCGGCTCGAACGTGGTGGACGTCTACGTGCGGGCGCTGCGGAAGAAGGTCGGGGCCGAACGGATCGACACCGTGCGCGGGATGGGCTACCGCATGGGTCGCTAATCGCTGAAAATATTTGCAGGCACTGTGCAGGAATGGTCTTGCCCTGCATCATCGACCGCATCGTCCCTCCCAGTGCTGCGAGGCTCCGATGCGAAAGCTTGTCCTGGCCGCTTCTTCCCTGCTTGCGGCCACCCTGCTCACCCCTGTCCCCGCGACGGCCGCCCCGCAGGGCGACAAAGACGTGATCGTCAGACTGTTCCAGTGGAACTGGCCGTCCGTGGCCAAGGAATGCAAAGAATTTCTCGGCCCGCGCGGTGTCGGCGCGGTGCACGTCTCACCGCCGCAGGAGCACGTCGTCCGCCCCGACCTGGGCAGCCCGTGGTGGCAGGACTACCAGCCGGTCAGCTACAAGATCGACAGCCGCCGCGGTGACCGCGCCGCGTTCGCCGCGATGGTCTCCGGCTGCAAGTCCGCGGGCGTGAAGGTCTTCGTCGACGCGGTGATCAACCACATGGCCGGCCAGGACGTGCCGGGCACCGGGTGGGCGGGCAGCCGCTACGACCACTACTCCTACCCGGGGATCTACGGCGACAACGACTTCCACCACTGCGGCCGCAACGGCAACGACGACATCAAGAACTACATGGACCGCTTCGAGGTGCAGAACTGCGAGCTGGTGAACCTCGCGGACCTCAAGACGGAGAGCGAGCAGGTTCGCAACCGCATCGCGGGCTACCTCAACGACCTGCTGTCCCTGGGGGTCGACGGCTTCCGCATCGACGCGGCCAAGCACATGCCGACCGGCGACATCGCCGCGATCACGTCGAAGCTGAGCCGCCCGGCGTACATCTACCAGGAGGCCACCTACGCGGCGGGCGAGCCGATCCAGCCGGACGAGTACCTGCGCAACGGCGACGTGAAGGAGTTCCGCTACGGCTACGACCTCGCGCGGATCTTCAACCAGGAGAAGCTTTCCTACCTGCGGACCTTCGGCGCGCCGCTGCCGAGCGACAAGGCCGTGGTGTTCACCGACAACCACGACACGCAGCGCGGCCACCCGGTGCTGACCTACAAGGACGGCGGCCGCTACGCGCTGGCCAACGCGTTCATGTTGGCGTGGCCGTACGGCTCCCCGCAGCTGATGAGCTCCTTCGAGTTCTCCAACAACGACCAGGGACCACCGTCGGAGTCCAACGGCCGCACGAAGAACGCGACCTGCTTCACCGACGGCTGGCGTTGTGAGCACCGGTGGCAGGTGATCAGCAACATGGTCGGCTTCCACAACACCGTGCGCGGCACGAACGTGAACAGCTGGTGGGACAACGGCAACGACCTGATCACCTTCGGCAGGGGCGACAAGGGCTACCTGGTCCTCAACGACGAGGGCTCGGCGACCACCGGCCGCTCGTTCCGCACGCCGCTGCCAGCCGGCAAGTACTGCGACGTGATCCACGGCGACTTCGCAGGCGGCAGGTGCACCGGCCCTGTGTACACAGTGGACAGTGGAGGCTGGTTCCGCGCCGACGTCGCAGCACACGACGCGATCGCGTTGCACGTCAACGCCCGCGTCGGCTGACCTTCCCCGTGCCCGGCTCGTTCAGTGCACTGGGGGTGCGCTGAACGAGCCGCACGGCAAGCGGATCAGCAGAGCTCCAGGCGGTCGACCCGGCCGCTGGGCCCGTAGAGGTCGTGCCGCTGCCCGGGCTTGTAGGTCCAGCAGGAGCTGTCCGGACCGAAGGCCACGATGATCTTCACCTTCTTCGTGGTCTTGCACTTGTTGGTCACCTCGATGCGCATCTTCCACTGGTTGTTCTTCCAGGTCACGCACGAGGGAGCCGACTGGGCGGCAGACGCGGGGACCGCCGTGAGCAGAGGCGCGAGGACCGCGAGACCGATCGCGGCGATCACGGCACGGGCGCTTCGACGGGTGTGCTTCACCAAAACTCCTCTGTATCTGCAACACGTCTCACACATGGCGACGCGCACCCCAACGAGAGGGTTCCAGTCCACAGTGGAACTTCGGCCACAACCGAACTCACCTGCCCGCGGCGTACCCCTGCGCGCCGCGCGGATTGGCCGCGCCGTAAAGGAATCCGGTCTCCGGATCACGCGCCACGGCGGACATCCGGCCGAGCGACCACGGCCCACCGTCCACGACGCGATGACCGCGCTGCTCCAGCGATGCGATGGTCGAAGCGCCCAGCCGCGACTCGACGACGAGCTCTCCCGGCGTCCAGTTGCGGGGGTAGAACGAGCTGGGCACCGCGTTGGAGTGCCAGGCGGGCGAGTCGATCGCGGCCTGGAGGTTGAGCCCGCCGACGGTGTGCGCCAGCCAGAAGCACAGCTGCCACTGGTCCTGCTGGTCGCCGCCGGGCGTGCCGAACGCCAGGACGGGACTGCCGTTCCTGCTGGCCATGGACGGACTGAGCGTGATGCGGGGCCGCTTGCCCGGCGCGAGGGAGTTCGGCAGCCCCTCGTCCAGCCAGAACATCTGCGCGCGCGTGCCGAGGCAGAAGCCGAGAGCGGGAATCGTCGGCGAGGACTGGAGCCACCCGCCGGACGGGGTCGCGGACACGATGTTGCCCCAGCGGTCCACCACGTCGACGTGCACGGTGTCGCCGCGCGTGGTGCCGGTGCGGGACACCGTCGGCTCACCGACACCTGCGGCACCGTTGCCGGAAACCGCCGCGGCCCGTCCGGAGTCCACATAGGACGCAAGTGCGGCGACGCGCCCCTCCGGCGATCCCGGCCGAAGCTCAAGTGATGCCCGGGAACCGATGAGCGGAGCGCGAGAAGCCGCGTAGGACCGCGACACCAGCGCGTCGATCGGCACATCGGGATCGTCGCCGTACCACGCCTCACGATCAGCGAAGGCGAGCTTGGTCGCCTCGACCGCCTGGTGCACGGTGTCCGCGGTAGCCACACCATCCACATAGGACAATGAGCGTCCTTCGAGTAGCCGGAGCTGCTGCGCCAGCGCGGGCCCCTGGCTCCACCGGCCGATCTTGTGCAGCGACCACCCGTCGGCGAGGTCCACGGTCAGCGGCGCCTCGTAGGACGCCTGCCAGGTCGCGATGTCCTGCGCGGTCAGCACTCCCGCGTGGTCGCGTCCGGAGTCGTCGCGGACCGGGGTGCGGCAGAACGCCTCGATCTCCTCGGCGACGAAACCCTGCGACCAGGCGCGCCGCGCGGCGTCGATCTGCGCCTCGCGGCCGGCGACCGCCTCGGCGACGGTCAGCAGCCGCTCCCACGTGTCGGCCAGCACCGGGTTGGTGAACCGGCTGCCCGGCGCCGGAGCCTTGCCGTCGCGCAGCCACATCGCCGCGGAGCTGGGCCAGTGCTCGGTGAACAGCCCGGCGACGGTGCTGATCGTCATCGGGATGCGGTCGATGAGCGGGAAGCCGTCGCGGGCGTAGCCGATCGCGTGGCCGAGGACCTGGCGCAGCGACCGGGTGCCGTGGTCGCGGAGCAGGGTCAGCCAGCCGTCCCACGCCCCGGGGACCGTGGCCGCGAGCAGGCCGGTCCCCGGGATGAGGTCGAGCCCCTGGTCGCGGTAGTGGCCGATGCTCGCGCCGGCCGGAGCGACACCCTGGCCGCACAGGACCCGGACCTCGTCGGAGCCCGCGGTGGCGAAGAGCGCGGGCACCTCGCCGCCGGGGCCGTTGAGGTGCGGCTCCACGACCTGGAGCACGAAGCCCGCCGCCACGGCCGCGTCGAAGGCGTTGCCGCCGTCCTCCAGCACCGCCATCCCGGCCGCCGAGGCCAGCCAGTGCGTGGAGGCCACCATCCCGTACGTCCCGACGAGCTCGGGCCTGGTCGTGAACACGCTCTCAACCTAGGCGAACTCGTTAACACTGCTAAATACCGTATCGATTCAGAGGGCAGCTCCCACGCACGCGGCCAGGAAGACGACCTGCTCGATGGTCCGGGGAACGAGCGGCGTCGCCGGCCGCCCGCCGAAGTCGAGCCGCTTCACCGCCGCGTGGACGTTCGCGGGGAACATCGCCAGCAGCAACAGCGCGAGGCAGATCGCCGCCGCCCGAGCGGTGACCGGGACGAGCAGCCCGACCGCGCCCGCGATCTCCAGCACGCCGGTGACGGTGACCAGCAGCGCGGGGTTGGGCAGCCGGGGCGGAACCATCGCGATCATGTCCGCCCGCAGCTTCGACCAGTGCGCGAAGCCGGTGAGCAGGAACATCAGCGCCAACCCGACGCGAAGCGCGGGCTGCCACCCGTCCAGCGCGTCGACGCCGAGCAGCCCGGCGACCCTGGCAAGACCCCAACCGGTGAGAAGCGCGATGAACGGCGCCATGACACGACCTCCTCCAGAAGACAGAGGAAGCATAACACCGTTTCAGAACAGTGTTACAAAACTAGTCCACCGGCTGCCTGCCCACGCCGCGCCAGCCGAGGCCCGCGCGCCGGAGCACGTCCGGGTCCAGGTGGTTGCGGGTGTCGATGACGACCCTGCCCTCCAGCAGCGCGGCCACCCGCGACCAGTCCAGCGTGCGGAACTCCGGCCACTCGGTCAGCAGCACCAGGCCCGCCGCGCCCTTGGCCACCTCGTACGCGTCGCCCACGACGCGAACGGTGTCGGTCACGCCGGGGACCGCGCCCGCGACTCCGGGGTCGTAGGCGGTCAGCTCGGCGCCCTCCTCCCGGAGCAGCGCGGCCACGGCCAGCGCGGGCGAGTCGCGGAGGTCGTCGGTCCCGGCCTTGAAGGTCAGCCCGAGCAGCCCCAGCCGCACTCCGTCCAGCGAGCCGCCGCAGGCTTCGCGGATCTTGGTGACGATGCGCTGCCGCTGGCGGGTGTTCGTGTCGATGGTGGCGCGCAGCAGCATGAAGTCGAAGTCGACGGCGTCGGCGGCCTGGATCAGCGCGTGGGTGTCCTTCGGCAGGCACGAGCCGCCCCAGCCCGGCCCCGGCTGGAGGAACGCCTGGCCGATCCGCCGGTCGTAGCCGATGCCCTCGGTCACGTCGGCCACGTTCGCGCCCAGCCGCTCCGAGAGCTCGGCGACCGCGTTGACGTAGGACAGCTTCATCGCGAGGAAGCAGTTCGCCGCGTACTTGACCAGCTCGGCGCTGGGCGCGTCGGTCAGCACCGTCGGCGCCCCGAGGCGGGCGTAGAGGGCGGCGACGCGCTCGGCGGCGTCCTGGGCGCTGGAGCCGACCACGATCCGGTCCGGGTTGAGGAAGTCGTGCACCGCGCTGCCCTCGCGCAGGAACTCCGGGTTGCTCACCACGGCGATGTCCGGCCGGTCCAGCAGCTTGTGCACGCGCTCGGCGGTGCCGACCGGCACGGTCGACTTGTTCACCACCACGCAGCCCCTCGGCAGCAGGTCGCGGACCTCGGAGATCACCGACTCGACGGCCATCAGGTCGGCCGCGCCGCCGACGCCCATCGGGGTCGGCACGCACATGAAGACGACCTCGGCGTCCAGCACGGCCTTGCTCGCGCCCAGCACGAACTCCAGCCGCCCCGCGGCCAGGCCCTCGGCGACCAGCTCGCTCAGCCCCGGCTCCAGGATGGAGACCTGGCCCGCCGACAGCTTCGCGACCTTGTCGGCGTCGACGTCCGCGCAGATCACCCGGTGGCCGAGCGAGGCGAGACAGGCGCCCGTGGTCAGTCCGACATAGCCGGAGCCGACCACGGCGATTCGACGGGCGAACACGACACCACCCCCGATGGCGGCCGGAAGAGAGGACCGTCGAATCCTGGCATCGCGGACCTGGGCATTGCCAACCGGCCAAATCGCACGTGGCAACCATCACCGCTCGGCAACGGGGAGTGACTGGGCGGTCACCAGGGCATAGGGTTTCCGGCTTGTGGAGCAGCGTCGTCTAGGTAATTCGGGCCTCGTCGTGAGCGCGGTCGGCCTCGGGTGCAACAACCTGGGCCGTCCCGGCACGACAACGGAGTCCCTCGCGGGCACCCGCGAGGTGGTCAACGCCGCGCTGGAGTCCGGCGTGACGTTCTTCGACGTCGCCGACGTCTACGGGGCCCCGCGCGGGCGCAGTGAGGACCTGCTGGGCCAGGCGCTCACCGGTGTCCGCGAGCACGCGGTGATCGCCACCAAGTTCGGCATGGACATGCAGGGCACCAACGGCCCGGACTTCGGCGCTCGCGGCTCCCGGCGCTACATCACCAGAGCGGTGGAGTCCTCGCTGCGCAGGCTCAACACCGACTGGATCGACGTCTACCAGCTGCACCGGCCGGACCCGTCCACGCCGCTTGAGGAGACGCTGTCGGCGGCCGACGACCTGGTCCGCTCCGGCAAGGTCCGCTACGTCGGCCACTGCAACCTGGCGGGCTGGCAGATCGCGGACGCCGCGTGGACCGCGAGAACGGCGAACCTGACCGCACCGGTGTCCGCGCAGAACCACTACTCGCTGCTGGAGCGCGAGGCCGAGCGCGACGTGATCCCCGCGTGCGGACGCTTCGGCCTCGGCCTGCTGCCGTACTTCCCGCTGGCCAACGGGCTGCTGACCGGCAAGTACCAGCGCGAGACCGAGCCGCCGGCCGGCAGCAGGCTGGTCGGCAGGGACCGGTTGCTCGCCGACGCGCCGTGGGACCGCATCGACGCGCTGCGGGCGTTCGCGCGGGAGCGCGGCATCACCATGCTGGAGCTCGCCATCGGCTGGCTGGCGCACCAACCGACGGTCGCCTCCGTGATGGCCGGTGCCACCAGCGCGGAGCAGATCAAGAGCAACGCCGAGGCCTCTCGGTGGACCCCGACGGCCGAGGATCTCCAGGAGATCGACCGGATCTGCCCACCGGGCAGGCGTTGACGCGACCAGAAGTCACTTGCTGTAGCCAGATCGGTCCCCCGAACGCTGATCACGACTGGCCACATGGCCGATGTGCACGGAGGGTGAGGACAGCCAGGCTTGACCGCATGGAGCTGCTCGGAATCGTCGCCATGCTCGGTGCGCTCGCGCTGCTGGCCGCCGTACCGCTGGTAGCCCTGCTGCACACCGCGGAAGCGCGCAGACGGTAAGCCATCTCACCTCCCAAGCGCTCGCTTGGACCCCGTAGCCTCACAGCGCGGGCGGCAGTTCCGGCCGCCTTCTCGACGCTGAGAGGACAGGCATGCAGATCACCGACACCGCTGCGATCGTCACCGGTGGTGCTTCCGGTCTCGGCGCGGCCACCAGCCGTGCCCTCGCCGCCAAGGGCGCGCGGGTGTTCGCGCTTGACCTCGAAAACTCGATCAAGAACGCGGACGCGGTCGACGGCGTGACCTACGTCGAGGCGGACGTGACCAGCGCCGAGCAGATCCAGGCGGCCGTCGAGCAGGCCGCGGGCTCCGGTGTCCCGCTGCGCACCGTGGTGAACTGCGCTGGTGTCGGCTGGGCGGGCCGCATCCTGAACAAGTCGGGCGAGGCCCACGACTACGACCTGTTCCGCAAGGTCGTGGAGATCAACCTGGTCGGCACGTTCAACGTGATGCGCCTGGCCGCCGCCGCGATCGCCACCACCGAGGAGCTGGCAGGCGGGCACCGCGGCGTCATCATCAACACCGCCTCGGTCGCGGCCTTCGAGGGCCAGATCGGCCAGATCGCCTACTCCGCGTCCAAGGGCGGCGTTGTCGGCATGACCGTGCCCGCCGCGCGCGACCTGGCGAACAAGGGCATCCGGGTGATGACCATCGCGCCGGGCCTGGTCAACACCCCGATGCTGGCCGGTGTCGACGAGAAGTTCCGCGAGGGCCTCGCCGCGGGCGTGCCGTTCCCGAAGCGCCTGGCGAACCCGGAGGAGTACGCCCAGCTGGCGACCATGATCGTTGAGCACGACTACCTCAACGGCGAGGTCATCAGGATGGACGGCGCACTCCGCATGGCGCCGCGCTGACCACGACGAGCCCTAGAGGTCGCCCACGAACGGGAGTTCGTGGGCGCCTTCCGAGCTCATCCACCTGCGCAGCGTCCAGGTGGCCATCACGTCGTCCTCGTTGTACTCCAGCAACCGCCGCCGCTGGTCGTCCTGGGGCTCCTCGCCGTCCATGCCGACCGCGTCGCGGTACCAGCGCATCGAGTTCTCGCCGCCCGCCTCGGGGTCCCGCCAGTGGAAACCCGCGGCGGGCGCGATCGTCTTCAGGCCTTTGCCGTGGGCGCACAGGAACTGGTCCCGCACGATGCCGAACAGATCGACCCACTGCCCGGAGTTGATGAACGCCTTGACCTCGCGCGTGGTCGGCACGCCGGGCTGCCCGGCGAAGCGCTCCGCGCTGGAGAGCATCCAGCGGTTCTCCGCAAGCTCGTTGTAGCAGTACGCGCGGAAGCTCAGCCCGCGCGCGCGGGCCCGCAGCCGGACGCCGGTCATCCAGGTCCAGAACTCCGCGAACGAGCGGCCCTCGTCCTCGGTCGGCAGCGGCTCCCAGGTGGCGAACGCGCGGTAGCCGGCCTCCTCGTCGATGTCCGTGCCGGAGAGCCAGCAGCCCCACAGGTAGGCCCCGGCGTCGCCGAAGCTCTCCATGTCCACGTCGAGCTCGACGTCGGCGCGCGGCACGTCGATCCGCTCGACGCGGCGCACCAGGTTCATCCCCCGCAGCCAGGCGCGGGCCAGCAGCACCGCGTCCTGGAAGGGCATGCCCACGAGCGGGACCGGTGGCTCCTCCGCGTTCGGGTCGAGCTCCGCCAGCTTGTCCACTGTGGACACCCCGGTGCCGCGCAGCGCCGTCGCGTCCTCGCCGCGCACCACCAGGCTGACGTCGCGGGAGCCGCGCAGCTCCGTCTCGCAGGTCGGCCACCACGGGCAGGTCCGGCACTCCACGATCCGCGACGGTCTTGCCAGCGGGTCGGACTCCGACCGCGCGGCCCGCGCCACGGCGAGCCGGTCGGCGAAGCGCGCGTCGTACTCCGACAGCGCGGTGCGGCCGTTGGGCCAGGTCGGCGCTTCGAGGTCGTGCCAGAGCACCACGTCGGCGTCCATGCCGATCACGCCACCGGTCGCCCGGCCGGCCGCGGCGAACCCGCTGGCCTGGAGCAACCTGGTCGCGTGCGCCAACCGCAGCTGGTCACGCGGCTGCGGGCGGACCTTGCGCAGCGGGTCGGAGCGCGCCCCACCGGGGTACGGCACGCTCAGCGGCGAGGTCCGCGCCCCGGAGCCGGGGTCGGAGACCTTGTGCCGCACCACGATCAGCGGCACGTAGCCGCCGTAGGGGCTGCGCACCAGCAGCTCGACCCCGCCGCGGCGGCCACCGAGCGGGTCGGCGGGCAGCAGCCCGCCCCACACGTACGGCACCCCGGCGGTGAGCAGGGCGAGCGTGACCCGCTCCCGGTCGGCCGCGGACTCGGTCGACGGGACCTCGGTCCACTCCGCGCCGAGGCTGCGGGCGAGCCGGTCCGCGACCGCCCTGCGATGCGACTGGGCGTCGGCCATCCGCTGCGACGCGGCGGGGTCCGGCGGCGCCTTCGGCACGTCCGCCATGTTCGGGTCGTGTTCCAGGTGCACGCGACGCCGGCAGCGGTTCACCACCCCTGCGTCCAGCATCACCTGAGAACTCACACGGAGCAGCGTAAGTGCCCTGCCAAAGATCAGTGGCAGGTACTCCGCGATCGATCGTGAAACGTTGACCAGCGCGCCGTGCTGCCGTGCTCCGCGCTGCGCCATAGTGTTGACCGAAGACCCGCTTGCGGGGTCGAGCATCGTTACAGAAGGCCCGCGGAGGTGGCAGCAGGATGGCGCGCAAGCGGCGAGTTCCCAAGCTCACGGCCAGCAACACGAAGAACCTGATCGGCGTCGGCAAGGTGCTGATCCCGGTGCTCGCGCCGATCGCGCTGAAGGCCGCGTCGGTGGCCCGCGACCGCTACGACCAGATGCGGGCCCGCAAGCTCGGCGTCCCGGTGGACAGCCTCGCCCAGTTCTCCGGCAAGGGCGGCGCGCTGCACGCCAGGCTGGTCGGCGTCGGCAACGCCATCGGTGACCTGCGCACGAGCGGCCGGACGACCCCCGAAGCCGACGCGTTCGCCGCGGACAGCGAGCAGCGGCTGGTCCAGCTCGCCGCCGCCGTGCGGGCCGCGGAGCGGATGCCGACGGCACGTCGCAAAGCGGCCCACCACAGCGTGGCGGTGGAGCTGGACCGGATGGAGGCGGAGCTGCTCCGCCGCTTCGGGGTCTCCTGACCCCCCACCCCGTCTCCTAACACCCCCCACCCCCAACGCCCTCACCCACGTGCCCTCCGTTTCGCGTTTTGTAGTCTTAATGCGAAATGAGAGCGCTCTTTCTCGCATTAAGACTACAAAACGCGAACCCCGACCACGCGCGCACGGGGGCGGCGCGCTGCCTGGAGGCGGAGCCGCTTCGGGGCCTCCTAGCCGCGCGTCACCACGGGCCCGGTCAGGGTGACGAAGCCCTGCTCGACCAGCCAGCCGCGCGCGACGTCGGCGGGGTCCTTGCCGTCGACGTCGACCTGGGCGTTGAGCTTGAGCATCGCGTCGTTGGTCAGCTTGTCCGCCACCGGCTTGAGCACCTCGGCGATCTGCGGGTGCTGCTCGTGAGTCTCCTGCCGGATGTTCAACGCGGCGTTGTAGCGCGGGAAGAACTGCTTGTCGTCCTCGGTTGTGGCCAGGTCGAGCGCGAGCAGCCGCCCGTCCGTGGTGAACACCTCGCCGAAGTTGCAGGTCTTGCCGTCGGCCACCGCCTGGTAGATCGCCCCGGTGGCCAGGGTGCGGATGTTCTCCTTCGGCACCGTGAAGCCGTAGGTCTTCTCAACGCCTGGCAGGCCGTCGTTGCGGTTGGCGAACTCGGTCTCGACGCAGAACGTGGCCTCGGCGGGGTTCTCCCTGATCACGCGACCGATGTCGGAGATCTTCTTGACGCCCAGCCGCTGCGCGGTCTTCTTGTTCATCCCGAACGAGTAGGTGTTGTCCAGCGGCGCCATGTTCGTCCAGACCACCTTGTTGGTCGCCAGGTCGGCCTTGCGCACCGCCTCGAACTGCTCGACCGCGTCCGGGATCGGGTCGGTGTTGCCGAGGTAGCTGATCCACGAGGTGCCGGTGTACTCCCAGACCAGGTCGATCTGCCCGCTGGTCAAGGCGTCCCGCTGCGAGTTGGAGCCGGAGATGTTGGTCAGGTCTCGCACCTTCGCGCCCGCCGCGGTCAACGCGAACTCGGCGATGTAGCCCAGCACGATCTGCTCGGTGAAGTCCTTCGAGCCGACCGTGACCTCAACGCCGCGCAGCTCCGCGACCGGCCGGATGCTGCCGGGCTTGACGTCCAGCGGCACCGACGAGCCCGCCGACAGGCCGCACCCGGAGAGCAGGGCCGTGCACGCCAGCACGGCTACGAGCGTGTTCCGTCTCATCGCAGCCCCTTCGGTCCGAGCAGTTGTTCCGCCAGCGCGCCCAGCCAGTCGACCAGCAGGGCCAGCGCCACCGAGAGCACCGCACCGACCACCAGCACGGACGTGCGGCGCAGCTTGTAACCGGTATCGATCATCACGCCGAGCCCGCCGCCGTTGACGAACATCGCCAGCGTCGCGACGCCGACCGCGAGCACCAGCGCGGTGCGCAGCCCGGCGAGCACGAACGGCACGGCCAGCGGGAGCTCGATGCGCCGCAGCACGGAGAAACCGGACATGCCGATCCCCCTGCCCGCCTCGACCAGCGCGGGGTCGACCTGCTGCAGGCCGACCATGGTGTTGCGCAGCACGGGGAGCAGCGCGTACAGCGTGGTCGGCAGCACCACCACCCAGAAGCCGGTCCAGCCCGTTGCCAGGAAGAACAACACCAGCAGACCGACCGCGGGAGCCGCCTGCCCGATGTTGGCGATGCCGAGCACCACCGGCGCGAGCGGCTTCGCCCACCGCCGCGTCAGCACCACGCCGAGCGGCACGGCCAGCAGCAGCACGATCGCGGTGACCACCGCGGTGATCTCCAGGTGCTGCCAGGTGAGCGTGAGGATGGTGGAGGCGTTGATGCTGCGCTGCTCGATATCGTCGAGGTCGCCACCGAACGCCCATGCCAGCACGACCGCGACGATGCCGACCACGATCAGCGGCTGGGCGTAGAGCCTGATCCGCTCGGCCCGGAGCCCCCCGGACGCGGTGGTCACGGCGGTCACGACGTCGCCTCCTCGCGCAGCTGCCGGATCGTCGACATGACCGTGTCGATGTCCACGACGCCGACGTACTCGCCGCGAGTCCCCACGACCACGGCGACGCCGTCGTCGTCGGTGAGGATCGCCTCCAGCGCGTCCTGCAGGGTCGACGCCAGCGAGACGCTGTCCTCGATCGGCCGCCCCGCCGTGCGCAGCGACCTGCCGGGCGCGAGGTCCCGCGCGGACACCCACCGCAGCGGACGGTGGCGGGCGTCGAGCACCAGCCCCCTGCCCCTGCCGATGCGGTCGCGCAGCTGCTCCGGCGAGTCGTCGACGGTCGCGGTCGGCACCTCGCCGTGCTCCACGTCGCGCACCCGCAACAGGGTGAGCTGCTTGAGCGAGGCGCCCGCGCCGACGAAACCGGCCACCGTGTCGTCGGCCGGGTTGGCCAGGATCGCGTCCGGGGTGTCGTACTGGAGGATCTTCGACCGATCCCCCAGCACCGCGATCCGGTCGCCGAGCTTGACCGCCTCGTCGAAGTCGTGGGTGACGAACACGATCGTCTTGCCCAGCTCCGACTGCAGCCGCAGCAGCTGGTCCTGGAGGTTGCCCCTGGTGATCGGGTCCACCGCGCCGAAGGGCTCGTCCATCAGCAGCACCGGCGGGTCCGCTGCGAGCGCACGGGCCACGCCGACCCGCTGCTGCTGGCCGCCGGAGAGCTGGCGCGGGTAGCGGTCCCGGAACTCGCCGGGCTCCAGCCCCACCAGGTCCAGCATCTCCTCCACCCGGTCGGCGATCTTGTTCTTGTCCCAGCCGACCAGGCCGGGAACCAGGCCCACGTTCTGCCCGACGGTCATGTGCGGGAACAGGCCCGCCTGCTGGATCGCGTAGCCGATCCGCCGCCGCAGCTGGTCCGGGTCCAGCCGGAGCGCGTCCTCGCCGCCGATGGTGATCCGCCCGGCGCTCGGCTCGATCAGCCGGTTGATCATCTTCATCGTGGTGGTCTTGCCGCAGCCGGACGGCCCGACGAAGACCACGGTCTCCCCTGCCGGGATGGTCATGGTGACCTCGTCGACCGCGGCGCTCCTCTGACCGGAGTACCGCTTGCTGACGTTGTCGAGGTGGATCTCCACACCGGTCTTGCCGTTCACCGAATCCCCCTCGGGGTTGTCAGCCGGCCGACGACCACCCACAGCCCGTCGACCACCAGGGCCAGCACGATCACACCGAGGGTTCCGGCGACCGCCATGTTCACCGCGTTCGCGCCGCCGACCCGTTGCAGGCCGGAGAAGATCAGGTTGCCGAGGCCTGGGCCCTTGGCGTACGCGGCGATGGCCGCGATGCCCATCAGCATCTGGGTGCTGACCCGCATGCCCGCCAGGATCGACGGCCACGCCAGCCGCAGCTCCACCCGCGTGAGCACGCCGGTCCTGCTCATCCCGATACCGCGCGCGGCATCCGTCACCGATTTGTCCACACTGGACAGTCCGACGATGGTGTTGCGCACGATCGGCAGCAGCGCGTAGAGCACAAGCGCGGTCACCGTCGGCGCGACGCCGAGCCCGAGCACCGGGATCAGCAGCCCGAGCAGCGCGAAGGACGGAATCGTCAGGATCGCGCTGGTCAGCGCCGTGGCGATGGCGGAGCCGCCGGGGCTGCGGTACACCCCGACGCCCACCAGGACCCCGATCACCGCGGCGATCACCGTGCACTGGAGCACCGCGCTCGCGTGCAGGGAGGAGTCCAGCAGCACCTGCTCCCAGCGGGAGGACAGGAACTCCCAGAAACTCACCGCTGCGCCTCGGGCTCGGTGACCGTCAGCTTCACCTTGCCGGTCCCGTTGCCATTGCCGTTGCCACTGGTGCCGTTGCCCTCGCAGATCTCCAGCGCGAACTCCTCGCCGTACTGCTCGGTGCCCTGGATGACGGCGGCCTCGACCACCTCAAGGCCCTTGTTCTCCCTGCGCACCAACGGGTCGCTGCGCAGGTCCTTGGCGAGCGAGACGCACATCGCGACCATCACCGCGGCGAACGGCACCGCCGCGATGATCGTGAGCTTCTGCAGGCCGTCCAACGCCGTCGCGCCGCCGACCATCAGCATCACCGCGGCGACCGCGCCGGTCAGCGCGCCCCAGAACACGACGACGGACTTGTTCGGCTCGATGGACCCGCGCTGCGACAGCGTGCCCATCACGATCGACGCCGCGTCCGCCCCGGAGACGAAGAAGATCGCGACCAGGATCATCACCACCACGCTGGCGATGCCGGCCCAGCCGGGGAACTGCTGCAGGACACCGAAGAGCTTGGCCTCCTGGCCGTCGGCCGCCGCCAGGTCGACGCCGTTGCGCTGGAAGTTCAGCGCGGTGCCGCCGAGGATCGCGAACCAGACCAGACTGACCAGGCTGGGCACCAGGATCACGCCGCTGACGAACTGGCGGATGGTGCGGCCGCGGCTGATCCGGGCGACGAACATGCCGACGAACGGCGTCCACGAGATCCACCACGCCCAGTAGAAGATCGTCCAGTTGCCGAGCCAGCTGGCCATCGCGTCGCCGCCGCTGGCCGCGGTGCGCGCGGCCATCTCGGCGGCGTCGGCGAAGTAGTGGCCGATCGTGGTGGGCAGCAGGTTGAGGATCAGCACCGTCGGGCCGATGACGAACAGGAACAGCGCGAGCAGCCCCGCCAGCACCATGTTGATGTTGGAGAGCCACTGGATGCCCTTGGCGACACCGGAGACCGCGGACGCGATGAAGGCGATGGTCAGCACGACGATGATCAGAACGAGCACGCTCGTGCCCGCCGACTCCATCCAGCCGACCTCCTGCAGCCCCCGCCCGATCTGGAGGGCGCCGAGGCCGAGCGAGGCGGCCGAGCCGAAGAGCGTCGCGAAGATCGCCATCACGTCGATGGCCTTGCCGATCGGGCCGTTGGCCTGCTTCTTGCCGATCAGCGGCTCGAACACGGAGCTGATCAGCTGACGCCTGCCGCGGCGGAAGCTGCCGTAGGCGATGGCGAGCCCGACGACGGCGTAGATGGCCCACGGGTGCAGCGTCCAGTGGAAGAGCGTGGTGGCCATCGCCGTTTCCAGCGCCTCGTCCGTCAGCGGCGCGACGGTGCCGGGCGGCGGATCGGTGAAGTGCTTGAGCGGTTCGCTGACGCCGTAGAACATCAGTCCGATGCCCATGCCGGCGCTGAACATCATCGCCACCCAGGACGCGGTGCGGAACTCCGGTTCCTCACCGTCCTGGCCGAGCGGGATCTTGCCGTAGCGGCTCATCGCCAACCACAGCGCGAAGACCACGAAGCCCGACGCGGCGAGCACGAAGGCCCAGCCCGTGTTGGCGATGAGCCAGGACAGGACCGCGCCGGAGACGGCGCTCAGGCTCTCGGTGCCGAAGACTCCCCACGCGATGAACGCGAGGGCGACGACGCCCGCGACTCCGAAGACGACGGGGTCCAGTCGCGCGGGCCGCTCGGCGGCCAGTGGCTCGCCGGGCAGTGTCGTTGTCCCCTCCGGTTCCAGTGGACGGTGGTTTTCCGGTCGCTGGTGTTCCGTGTTCTCGGTCGCCACGATGCATCGCGCCCGCTAGGCGCATCCTCCTTCACAAACGCGAACAGAAGCGCCACGCGGCCGGTACCGCTGCCCCAGGCGAACCCGTCTCACGACCGGCCCCGACCGCCTTCAGCAGCCCCAACCGTGACCCATTTGGCGTAGCGAGGTCAACGGGGCTCACCGCCGCCGTGGCCTAACCGACACCATTCCTGCTCCATCCGTCGCACCTAGTTGCGCAATCCGCAACTAGCCCATCCCGTACGCCCGACCGGGTGTCGGCCATACGTGTGAGAAACAACGGCGAAGGGATTACCCGAAATCAACGCGGGCAAACACGACTTTTGCATCTGCCGCCGAACATGCCCTGAGCTGCGAAAACGAAGATCTCGTCCGACTTGGAATGATCTTGTGGTGTCCGTGGGAGCCGATGGTCGCACCGAATGGCGCGAGCGGCGGACGCGACTTCTCGGTGATCATCAGCAGTTGTCAGTGGATCATCGCGCGATACGCAACTACGTGAGGTGAGTCCGCTGGTCACCCACGCGATGGGTAGAGCACTTACTCTCATCACTCGTGGCGGTACAGCTCGACCCGGTCCGCGGCGCGCTGCGAGCGCTCCGCGGCTGGCTGCTCGCCACCACCTCGGCCGCGCTGTCCACCGCGGGCCACGCCCTCGCGGGCGGAGCCGTCCCGGACACGGCACTGACCGTCCTGCTGACCGTGCTGGTCGCGGCGGCGGCCGTCTCCCTCGCGAACAAGCGGCGCGGCCCGGTCGCCATCCTCGGCACCCTCGGCACCGCACAGGTCGTGACGCACCTCCTGCTCAGCGCGCTCACGGTGCACCGGCACGAGGCCACGCCCACCGACTCCCTGGCGATGACCGCCGCGCACGTGGTCGCCACGCTCGGCACCGCGCTGGTGCTCGGCCACGCCGAGTCCGCGATCTTCGGACTGGCCGCCGCGCTCGGCGCCGTGCTGCCCCGACGGTCCCCGCAGCCTCCGGTCTTCGCACCGCAGCGCGCGGTCACCCCCGCTCGCACCGGCATGGCCAACCCGCTCGACGTGCTGCTGCGGCGGGCGCGAGCCCGGCGCGGTCCCCCGCTGACCTCCTGAAATCCACTTCACCTCACCCATCGGCTTCAGGAGCTTCAGTAGATATGTCGACACATCGACGCGTACTCGGCGCGCTCGCGATCGCCGGCGCGGCCACGCTGCTCACCGCGGGACCTGCCCTCGCCCATGTCACCGCCCAGCCGGGAACGGCCGAGCAGGGCAGCTACACCAAGATCGCCTTCCGGGTGCCCAACGAGTCCGCCACCGCGGGCACGGTCAAGCTGGAGGTGACCCTGCCCGCCGAGCACCCGTTGACCTCGGTGCGCACCAGGCCCGTCCCGGGGTGGAAGGCCGAGGTCACCAAGGCGCCGCTGCCAACGCCGATCGACTCGCACGGCACCAAGATCACCGAGGCGGTGCGCACGATCACCTGGACCGCCGAGCCCGGCACCAAGATCGGCAACAACGAGTTCGGCGAGTTCGAGGTCTCCCTGGGCAAGCTGCCGGAGAACACCGACAAGCTCGTGCTGCCGACCACCCAGACCTACGACGACGGCAAGGTCGTGAAGTGGGACGCGCCGCCGACGGACGGCGCCGAGCCGGACCGCCCCGCCCCGGTGCTCAAGCTGACCAAGTCCGCCGCGGCCGCGGGCGGCTCGCACTCGCACGGCGGCTCGGCCCCCGCCACCGAACACGCCGCGTCCACCGAGACCGCGGACAACACCGCCCGGCTGCTCGGCGGAGCGGGCCTGGTGGTCGGCGCGCTCGGGGTCGGGTTCGGCATCGGCGCGATCATGCGCGGCCGCCGTGCGGGCGGAGGGACCTCGGCATGAGGCTCGCCCGCACCCTGGGCGTGCTGCTGGTGAGCGGGCTGGCGCTGGTCGCGGGCGCAGGCCCCGCTCTGGCCCACAACATCCTCGTCGACAGCAGCCCCAAGAAGGACGCGCAGGTCGAGACCAGTCCGACCGAGCTGAAGCTGATCTTCGACCAGCAGGTCCAGGCCGCCGAGAGCGTGAACACGGTGACCCTGACCGGCCCCGGCGGCACCCGCTGGCAGACCGGCACACCGACCGTGGAGAACACGACGGTGACCGTGCCCTCGGGACCGCTCGGACCGGCGGGCGAGTACACCATCGCCTTCCGGATCCTCTCCGCCGACGGCCACCCGGTCGGCGACAAGCTGTCGTTCCGGCTGACCAAGGAGGGGCCGGGCAAGCCCGTCTCGTCCAGTGCCGAACCGTCGTCGGCGTCCACCACGGCCACCCAGGCCAGCGGGCGTGAAGCCCCGCAGGACGACGGCGTGCCGGTGTGGCCGTGGTTCGTCGGCGCCGCCGTACTGCTCGCTGGCGGTGTCGTCGTCGCGCTCCGGCTCGGCCGGAGCCCGGACTCCCGAAACTGATCGGCTTGTCCGAGAAGGAGTCCGCACAGGTCAGACCCGCAGCGCTGCTGCCGGGGTTGCTGGTGGCGGCGGTCGCGAGCGTGCTCGCAGGAGCCGCCGTCACCGCTCCGCCGCCGCTGCCCGGCCTGCCCGGCGGCGGCCTCGTGCGCACCAGCCTGCCGGTGCTGCGGCTGCTGGTGGACGCCGTCGGAGTCGCGGCGGTGGGCGTCGGCGTCGTCGGCTGGCTGCTGCGCGGTGAGCGCAGGGCCGCCGCGACGGTGGCGACCGCCTACCGGGCCGGCGTGGTGCTCGGCGCGGTCTGGGTGCTCGCCACACTGGCGCTGGTCTGGTGGCAGGCGGCTGAGCTCTCCCCGAACGGCCTAGCGCTGCACGTCGACGAGCTGATGGCGTACTCCGCCCAGGTCAGCAGTGGTCGAGCACTCCTCGTGACCATCGCCTGCGGCCTCGGCTTCTCCGCACTCAGTTTCGTCACCTTGCGTAGCCGATCCGTGCCGGTCGAACTGCCCGCGGTGGTCGCGCTGCTCGGCGTGGTCGCACTGCCGCTGACCGGTCACTCCGCCAGCTCCGCGCACCACACGCTGGCGATGCTGGCCACGGCCGTGCACGTGCTCGCCGCGGCCGCGTGGGCCGGTGGCCTGCTGGCGGTGTTCGTGCTGGTGGCGCCGCGCAGAGCGCTGCTGGCGAGCGTGCTGCCGAAGTTCTCACGACTGGCCGCGTGCTGTCTGACGGCGGTCGCGGTCAGCGGTGTGGTGAGCGCGGCCGTCCAGCTCACCGCGCGGGGCGACGGATCGCTGGTCCACGCGCTGACGGGCACCGGCTACGGCTGGCTGGTGATGATCAAGGCAGCCTTGCTGACGGGCCTCGGGGCGCTCGGCGCCCACGTGCGCTTCCGGCTGCTGCCGGGGCTCTCGCCGGGCGCCTCGACGCGCTCGCGGCTGGTCCTCGCGCTGTGGATCACAGCGGAACTGCTGGTCATGGCCCTGGCGGTCGGGTTCGGCGCGGCGCTGGGCCGAGCAGCGCCAGGCTAGGAGGTGGGTGGGGTGAACACGGAGGTCCCCACCCGGTCGAAGTCGGTCGGTTGCCGTTCGTCAGCGCCCCCACGTCGCCGAACGGTCCCTGGGTCTCAGTCCTGCTCGGTCAACCGGGCAGGGGAACGGTGCTTGCTGAGCTGCTCAAGGCGCGCGACGGTGGCGTTGCCGCGCCGCTCCAGCTCAGCCTGGTCGATCCAGCCCGCCGCGAAGTGCCGGTAGTCCTGCGCGAGCATGACCAGCTCGGACAGGTACTCGGCAGATCGGCGCCTGCTCTCCTCGGACAGCTCGGTCACCAGCGGCAGCTGGCTGTCAACGACCTCGTCCAGCATCTCCGCGGCCTGCAGCGCGCGGCGACTGTGCCACTTCTTGCCTGTGAGCCCACCGATGCCCAACACCATCTCCACCCCTCCGCTGTGCACACACCGTGACTCGCCGAGAGAAACCGCCCGTCACAGACGGTAATCAAAGCGCGGGTCTTGACATTCCCTTGACGTCCGTATGTCGTCCTACAGAAGGATTGCGTTACGGACAAACTCATTCTGGGGAACGATTGTCATGCTTGGCATCGTCCACAAGGTGGTGAGCATAGCCGCCGAGCAGCTCACTGGTAGGGCGTCCATTTGGCTGACATGTCACCCGAACGAAACGTTTTCAGCCTACGGGCCAACTCGCTGCGTACATCCGGGTTACTACGCAGGATCGGCAGCACGCCGGTGGTGAGCTTGAGCTCACGCACCTGCCGCAGCACCCGGAAGCCGGGCCAGCGGGTCACGTCGAAGCCGTAGCCGCGCATGAGCGCCCGGTACCGCTCGGTGCCGTGGCCGAACCGCAGCATGCCGACGGCCAAGGGCGTCAGGTCCCACTCGCGCGGGCCGACGCAGACCGAGTCCAGGTCGCACAGCAGCATCCCGGTGCTGCCGGAGATCAGGTTGCCGAGGTGCGCGTCCCCGTGGATCACGCCCTGGCGCATCGGGAAGCGCAGCGAGGCGAGCTCCTCCTCGACCTCGTCGACGCGCAGCTCCAGGAAGTCCCGGTCGCCGGTGTCGAGCTCCTCCGCGTCGGCGAGCCTGCGCCGCACGTCCCGCAGCGGCTCCCACCGGTCGAAGGAGAACGGCGCGTGCGGCAGCTCGTGCATCCGGCGCAGCAGCCGCGCCAGGTCGAAGCCGGTCGGCGCCGGGCCGTTCTCGGGAACGGACTGCCAGAGCGTGGCGAGGTGGCCGTCCACCTCGACCGGCTGCGCGACGCCGGGCAACAGCCGCACGGCGGGCACATCGTGCTCGGCGAGCCACGTTGCGGCCTTGACAACGTTGTCAGCTCTATGCCGAAGGGACGGGGAGAGGACGATGCGAACCACGACAGGCTGGGCGGCGAGCTGGAAGACCGCGTTGTTGACGAAACGCAGCAGTCGCGCGCCCCTCGGGTCCAGCCCCACCGCGTCGCAGATGGCCCGCAACACCGTGGCGAGCTTCGCGCGGGTGTAGCGCCCGCTCGTCCCCGCCTGCACGTCGACCGTCACGTACTGGGATTCCCGGGCGCGAGCTTGCCCCGGAAGTGCGGGGAGCCGGTGCGCAGCCGGAACTGCTGGACGTCACCGGCGAGTTCCTTCGCATCGCCGATGTGCTGGTACTTCGCCGACTCTTCCTGCATGTGGTTCATCCGGTCGGCGACCCGGACCGAGTTCACGCCCTCACCCATGTCGAAGGCGACCCGGCCGACGCGCAGGCCCTGGTCGACGTCGCCCGCGCGGATGTGGTCGGCGGCCAGCATGCTGAGGCCGAACACGTGGGTGCGCTTCATGTCGGACTCGTAGCCCTGGGTGCACTTGATCAGCTCGGCGACGGCGAGCGGCGCGTGCTTGGCGCGGAACTCCTCGATGCCCGCCAGCGAGTGGTGCACCGAGCCGATCATGCCGTGCAGGTCGTTGACGGTGAAGAACTTGACCCAGTCCGGCGCGGTGGCGAAGTCGGCGCGGGCGAACTCGTCCTTGGTCCTGCCCACCATCTTCATGGCCTGGTCGCGCTTGCCCATCATCGCGTAGGCCCACGCCTCGTTGGCGCAGAGCACGGCGACGGTCAGTGCGGAACCGGAGTCCTGCGCGGCGAGCTGGCCGAGCTGGAAGAGCTTGAGCGCGTCGTTGGGCGCCTCGTAGTGCAGGTAGACCCGGCCCATCCGGTAGAGGATGTTCGCGACCAGCTCGTTGTGCTCACTGTGCTTGGCGAACTGCAGCGCCTTGCCGAAGTGGTTGCGGGCCGGGTCGAGCATGCCGGTGTCGAAGGAGGTCCAGCCCGCCAGGCTGTGCAGGTCGGCGAGCGCCAGCTGGAGCCTGCGCCGGACCGGGTCCGCCGCGTCGGCGCGCAGCAGCTGCTCGGCCCAGGAGAGCTGGGCGACCACCGCGTCGCGGCAGGTTCCGCCGCCGTACTGGTAGTCCAGCGCGCGCAGCGCCTTGGTCGCGGCCTCGACCTGCTGGACGTCGGTCTTGCCGATGCGTTCACGGGCGGGGGTCTGCGTCGGGTTGGTGACCCAGTGCCCCTTGTTGTCGCCGAACACCGACGCGCCCATGGTGATCGCGGCGGCGTGGGCTAGGAACATGCGTCGCTTCACCGACTCTTCCTCCTCGGCCTGGGGGTCGTCGGGAGGACCGACCACCCTCATGGCCGTGCCCCCGTCGTACGCGAGGCCCATGTAGCCCCTCGGTACGTCGAGGCCGTCGGCGATCCTGGCCAGCACGTCATAGGCCATGACCTGGCGACCCTTGAGGATCTCCGAGACCTCGGACTGTGACTGACCCGTCAGCGCTGCGATCTGACGCTGGGAAACCCCATGCCTGCGCAGCAGCCGGTACACCGAGGAGATGTCCCGCGCCGCCAGCGCGTCCCGCATCTCCTGCTGCTCCCACACCTCGGGAGTAACAGGAGAGCCTTGGGAACCGATGGTGTTCATTAAGCGCCCCCTTTTACGGTCCGACGGGCGTCATTCGAAGGGTAAGGGCATCTCCGCGCGCCGGTGAAGTGCCGATCGCCCGCGCTGGCCGCCCCGACCTATCTCCTGATCGGTCCGACCGAAGTTGAGATGCCGCTCACCGTGGAACTGACGCCGATCGGCGCTGAAAGTCCCCGTTTCGGTTCGACTCCCCGCAACCTTAGTTCCTGTAAGTGAACGAACACGGAGGGACACCGGGATCGTGGAGCTGGCCGAGCAGACGGGAGCCGCCACCGGCGGCAAGACCCCCGTCACGCCCGCCTCGTCCACCGCGGTCGGCCAGGGTGGCTCCCGTCGCGAGTGGCTGATCGGCTGCCGCGACGTGGCCAACCGGCACCGCAGCCTCACCGTGGTCGTTGAGCGGGACAGAGTTCTCCTCGTCGGACCCCCCGGCGAGACTGCGGTGCTGTGCCAGGGCGAGGTTTCCCAGCTCAGGTCAGCTCTGCGCGAGGCCGCCGAGCAGGCGGAAAGGTGACGGTGGAGCTGTGGACGAGATTCTGGGTCAGGTGTTGCGCAACGCGGTTTGGGAGCGGCTCGACATGCTCACCGAGCTGGCCGACCGCGCGGACGCCCCGTCCCTGTTGTCCGTAGCCCGCTCCGAACTGCCCAGGCTCACCGAGGGCTGGCGGGCCATGCTCGCCGCCCACGAGCCCGACGAGCGGGGCAACTGCCCCGAGTGCTCGACCCGTTGGCGCCAACAGAAGGCACCGTGTTCGGTGTGGCGCGCGGCTTACGAGCACCTCGTCGCCGGCGGCCTCGCGCCACGTCCTGCCAGGCACCTGCGGACGGCTCAGCCCGTCGCGAAGGTGTCCTAGGCGAGGACAACACGGCGGTCCTGTCGAGCCGCGCCCCCCGAGCGCAGGAGCCAGGAGACCGCCCCGTGGCTGGTGGTCCGGGTCCGGGCGAACCCCCGACCGACCCGGACCTGGACCACCGGGCCACGAAGCACCACAGGAGAAAACGAGGTACCGCACAACTACACAGACCTCCGCGGGCCGGTGCCGTATTGCACTCCCCTCCCCCCGACCGGCACCGGCTCGCGGAATTCCAACTCCCGTCCCCCCGCGGTAAGGGAAACCCGGCGCTCACCTCCCGCGAGCGCCGGGTTTTTTTCTGTCATGCTTATTGGTCAGTTGACCAGTTGAATTTTACATTCGATCTTGGAGGCGGTGAGCAGAGCCAGATGGTCGTTAGGTCGCGCCGAACAGCCGCCTTGCGGGCCCCGCAACGGCCACCTGCCCGACTCCGGGCTCGCGATGCCCGTTCGCCCACCCGGAGGCGCCCGGCCCAGACGGAGCAGAGCAGTCGCAACTGCCCGAGTTGGCGTCACCCGTTCGGGAGCAAGACCCACAAATTTGTCACCCATTCGAGTGATCCTTGCTGCCTCACTGAGCGGAATCCGTCGACATGCCCAGTCCTTGTTCGGCACGGGGTGCAACGCGGCGTAATCGGTATGCAAACGCGCCCCGCGGCGTTGCTCCGGGCCGATGACGGGATCACGGCGAGGCAACGCAACCCGGCGCCACGACGTAACAGCGGGTACAGCAGCCCATATCCGAAAGTCGTTGCGATCTTGATCGTAAAAGCCGAGGCAGCGGGGTGCCCGGAAACCCCGTTTCCCGACCTTGGCCGTGAACCGAAAGATGGACGGACGGTAACCAACCGCCCCCTTGACATGCTTCGGAAAGATGACGTCCAGGTAACGGTGGTGGTGATCACAGGGGTTGGCTTCTGTGGTTACCTCGTGCGTCCTACCCGTTGTGACAGCAAAGGTTCCCCCAACCGAACGGACCGTCCATACCGCCCGGACCGGGCCTTCCACCTGATCGGCGGAAGTACCACGGGCCCGAAGGAAGTCGCCGGGAAACTAGTGGGACGACTGGACCGGCCACAGCACCACCCACGGCGGCGGGGTTCACGTCCCCAGGAGCCGACATCCATCCATACAGTAGGCACGTCCGAGCTACGCGAATCGTGTTCATGTTCGCCGCCCTTGGACGCGCGCGCCCCCAAAGTAAGGAGTAGCCGTGCCCGCCGACGTCACACCGCTGCGTCGCCGTCCAGTGCAGCAGCGCAGTGCGCGCAGGGTGGAACGAATGCTGGACGCCTGCGCGGACCTGATCGCCGAGGTTGGCTATGACGGGGTCACCACGACCCTGATCGCGGAACGCGCGGGTGTCGCGGTCGGCTCGCTCTACCAGTTCTTCCCGGACAAGCGCGCGGTCGTGCAGGCGCTCACCCTGCGCAACCTGGACCGCTTCATGAACGAGGTCGGACAGCGCTTCGCCGAGCGGCAGTTCGACGACTGGTGGCAGGTGGTCGACTCGGTCTTCGACATCTACGTGTCGATGCACCGGGACCTGCCCGCCTTCCGCCGGGTGCACTTCGGCGACGTCGTCGACCCGCACCTGATGGACGAGCAGCGGGACAACAACACGGTCATCGGCGAGCGGTTGTCCGCGCTGATCACCGAGCGATTCGGCTTCCCCGAGAGCCAGGTGGCCACGCCGATGGCCGTGGCGATAGAGGCGGCCGACAGCGTGTTGAAGCTGGCCTTCCGCAGGGACCCCGACGGCGACGCCGTGCTCATCGCCGAGGCCAAGGAACTGATCAGGGAGTACCTCTCCAAGCGCATCGGCTGAACCGCCACCTCAGCCGAAGCAGCGTTGCTCACCACGGTAGGTCGGGACCGTGGTGAGCCCGCCGGAGTCAAGCAGATGGAACTGGG
Source organism: Allokutzneria oryzae (assembly GCF_042429765.1). Classification (NCBI taxonomy): domain Bacteria; kingdom Bacillati; phylum Actinomycetota; class Actinomycetes; order Pseudonocardiales; family Pseudonocardiaceae; genus Allokutzneria; species Allokutzneria oryzae. The sequence continues at coordinate 537,720 of NZ_JBHLZU010000018.1, forward strand.
CGAACCGCTCGGCGAGCTCACCCGCCTTGGCGTGCCGGAACCACACCCGGTCGCCGACGACGAGCTCGTCGGCGACCGCCCCCAGCAACGGGGTCTGCACCTCGCCCGCGGCCTCCGTGCCGGTGAGCCGCAGGCCCTCCGGCAGGTACGGGGTCGGCAACCGGTCGCTGCCGACCGGACCGGACGCCAGGTACCCGCCGCCGAACACGGTGGCCACACCACTGGCGGGTCTGCGCACCACCGGCAGCGCGAACAGCGCGGCCGGGCGCAGCCGGAACGCCTGGTAGGAGTCGAAAAGCGTCGGTGCGAGCAGCCCGGAGCCCGCGGCCAGCTCGGTCACCGCGTCCTCGGTGGAGGTCCGCTCCAGGCTGCCGGTGCCACCGCCGTTGACGAACTCCAGCGGAGTGAGCGCCCGGACGGCGGCCACCGCGGCCGCGCGGCGTTCCGCGAGCTCGACGAAGGAGCGCCGTTGCATCATCCGGACCGCCGCGGCACGCAGCGGCTTGCCTTCCGGCGCGTCGCCGAGCCCGGCGATCTGCGCCTCGTAGGCCATCACGCCGACCAGCGAGAAACCCGGGCGCCGCAACACCTCCCGCGCCAGCGCCGCCGCGTCCAGCGGGGTGTGCACCGGCGAGCGGCGGACCCCGACGTGCGGCCAGTCCTGGCCGATCCGGGCCAGCGGCCGCCACGACGCGTCGAGCTCGATGCACACCCGCACCTTCGGGTGGCCGACGCCGAGCGCGTCCGTGACGAGGTCCAGCTGTGCGACGTCGTCGACCATGATCGTGATCGCGGCCAGTGCGGCGTCGTCCTTGGCGAGCGCGCGCAGCGCGCCGCGGTCGGCGGTCGGGTAGCCCACGAGCAGGTCGTCGGTGACCCCCTCTTCGAACAGCCACAGGGCCTCGGCGAGCGAGTACGCCATCACGCCGGAGAAGCCTGGCATCGCCAGCACCTGGGTGAGCAGCTCCCGGCAGCGAACCGACTTGCTCGCGACCCGGATGGGCCTGTCGTTGGCCCGTCGGAGCAGCTCCTGAGCGTTGGAGCGGAACGCTTCGAGGTCGACCAGCGCGAACGGCGGATCGAGCTCGACGGTCAGCGAGTCGTAGCGCGCACGCAGTCCAGTAGGAGGCACGTTATTCACGGTAAGGCCAAAACCTTGTAATGTGAATTCATCTCACGTAATTTCGGCTGCACCCGAGACTTGCGCGACGGAGGGTAGTGATGCACGCACGCTCCGCCACTGCCACGTGGACGAACTGGGCGGGCACCGCCTCGGCGCGGCCCAGGAGAACGGTCCGGCCACGAGACGTCGAGGAGATCGCCGAGGCGATCAGGGACGCCGAGCGGGAGGGGCTGACCGTGCGCGCGGTCGGCAGCGGGCACTCCTTCACCTCGATCGCCGCGACCGACGGGCTGGCGATCGACCTCGCCAAGTGCAACGGCGTGGTCGCTGCGGACACCGGCACCGGTCTGGTGACGGTGCGCGCGGGAACGCCGCTGCACCAGCTCAACTCCGAGCTCGACCGGATCGGGCTGGCCATGACGAACCTCGGCGACATCGACCGGCAGACGGTCGCGGGCGCGATCTCCACCGGGACCCACGGCACCGGCGCCCGCTTCGGTGGGCTGGCGACCCAGGTCGAGGCGCTGGAGCTGGTCCTGGCCGACGGTTCGACGTTGCGCTGCTCCGCGGAGGAGAACCCCGACGAGTTCGCCGCGGCGCGAGTCGGTCTCGGCGCGTTGGGCGTGCTCAGCACGGTGACCCTGCGCTGCGAGCCCGCGTACGCGCTTGAGGCGCACGAGTACCCGTCGCCGCTGGAAGAGGTGCTGGAGCGCTTCGACGAGCTCGCCGAGGGCAACGACCACTTCGAGTTCTACTGGTTTCCCTACGGCGGCAAGGCGCTCGTCAAGCGGAACAACCGGCTTCCGGAGGGCAGCGAGTGCACGCCGCTGAGCCCGGCGCGGAAGTACTGGGAGTACCGGGTGATGGAGAACCTGGCCTTCGGCACGCTCTGCCGGCTGGGCCGAGCCGTGCCGAGCCTGGTGCGCCCGTTGAACAGGATGTCCTCGGAGCTGTTGTCCGCCAGGTCCTACAGCGACCGCTCGCATCGGGTCTTCGCCACCGACCGCCAGGTGCGATTCGTGGAGTCGGAGTACGCAGTGCCCCGCGAGGCGGTCTGCGACGTGCTGCGCGAGCTTCGGTCCGCGCTCCCGGGTCTGGAGCACCCGGTGATGTTCCCGGTCGAGGTCCGGGTCGCCGCCGCCGATGACGTGTGGTTGTCCACCGCGTACGGACGGGACAGCGCCTACATCGCGGTGCACCAGTTCGTGGGTATGCCGTACCGGCATTGGTTCGAGGTCTTCGAGTCCGTTGTCAGCGCGGTCGGTGGACGCCCGCACTGGGGCAAAATGCACCAGCTCGACGCTGAAATACTGACCGGTCGGTATCCGAGGTTCGAGGACTTCCGCCGCGTTCGCGCGAAGCTCGACCCGACGGGCCGATTCCGCAACGCCTACCTGGACCGGGTTCTGGGAGAAATCTGAGGGGACCGGGGAAAGAATTCAGGCGGGAACAGTGGCGAGCAGCTGCTCGTACACCATTTCGTGCATCCAGCGGATCATGGACTCCTGCAGGTCCACCGCGGGCTGCTCGGCACGGGCGGGCATGGCCAGCTCGACCCCGTCGCGCTCATCGGCGGTGGCGACGGCGACGCCGTACTGCCGGGCCCGCATGAGGCAGTTGAGCAGGAAGTCGTCCGCACCGGCCACAGTGGACGGAACCACCACGGCGGCGTTGGTGAACCTGGCGAACGGCACGGCCGAGGTGAGCGCGCTGCGCCAGTGCCGGGAAACCGCGATCACGCCGACGATGCGGACGGCGGCGGGCGGCACCCGTCCGGCCATCTCCGGCCACACCCAGGTGGAGACCGTGGTGCGGTCGGTCACCGGCGGCGCGCCGAGGCACACGCGCTCGGCGTGCTCCGCGGTCAGCAGCTCGGCGACCACGATGACCTTGCGGCCCAGCAGCGTCATCGGCGGCAGCATGATGCCGCTCCAGCCGAGCAGCTCCGCGGCCCGCGCCGCGAGGTGCTCCGATGGAGCTGGTAATTCGACCGGGGGGACCGCCCGGGTGGGCAGGACGTGGAAACCTCCATCGACCGCCGTCTGCCCAGTAGTGCGGCTCACGCGCTTCGCCTCCCCTCGGCTTTCACCGCTCGATTCCGCATTCTGGTACTGCTCGGAATCCGCGGCGGCATTTGTTTGCAGTAACTGGAGTACCAGGACCGCGGGTGGGACGTATCCATGAAACCGGGGTTGCTGCGACCGGCGGCCCGACGCGAGCGGTGACCGGTCGATGAACGGCATTCCGACTTCAGCCCGGCTGTGCGGCCGTTCGTGTGAGCACCGGGAGCCGACTGCCGCCCGCCGACGAAAAGCAGGTCAGACCGCCGACACCGCATTCCGTCGGGCATTGGTCCACTCGGCGCAAGGCCCGGAAAGGGCGTGCAGGTGGGCGGCGGTCCCACCGGACCGCCGCCGACCGACCGGGGTCGCGGGGACGACCGGCCACCGCTCAACCGCTCATCGGCCGAGGCTGACCGGTCGCCGTTCCGACGACCGGTCAGGGCAGAGGAATTCCCTGGTGAACGGGGATCGGGACGCCCAGCACCGGCAGCCCGCCGGAGTCGAAGGACATCGGCTGCACGCGGATGCTGCGCCCACCCCAGCCGGTGCCCGGGTCCATGTTCGCGTGGTAGACGATCCACGGCCTGCCGTTGATGGTGAGGAAGCCGTTGTGGCCGGGCGAGGTCGCGGTGTCGCGCCCGGAGAAGACGCAGCCGCCGGACTTGGTCCACGAGGCGGGGTTCATCGGGTCGCCGTTGAGGGTGAGCCTGCCGAGGCAGTAGTCGTTGGTGAAGCTGCCGTTGGCGGAGTACACCACCGACAGCCTGCCGTTGGGCGCGGTGATCGGCTGGGGTCCCTCGTTGACGAGGATGCCGAGGTTGTTGGGCACGGTCTCCCACGGTTGCGTCGGCGAGGAGATGCGGACGCGGTCGCCGCTCGGCGTCATCGGGTCCGACATCCGAACGATGTAGAGGTGCTGGACCCGGTTCTCGCTCTGGCTCTCCCAGCCGGACCACAGGTAGTAGTTCTGTCCCTGGTGGGTCAGGTAGGTGCCGTCGATGCCCCACGTGTCGCCGGGCAGCCGTTGCTCACCGAGGTAGTCGTAGGGGCCCATGGGGTCGGTCCCGGTCGAACGGAGCGCGTACATCCGGTGGGTGTGCCCCCCGGAGCCGTTCTGGCCGGTGAAGAAGATCCACCAGCGGTCGCCGATCCGTTGCAGCTCCGGCGCCCAGATCTCCTTGCAGGCCGGGGCGGGGCAGGCGGGGTGGCGCCACACCACCACCGACTCGGCCGACCGGATTCCCTCCACAGTGGACGACCGGCGGATGACGATGTCGTCGGCGTTGTAGAAGTCGCCCTGCACCAGGTGGTACTGGCCGTTGTGGATCGCCATGCTCGGGTCGGCGGCCGTTGTCAGGATCGGGTTGTAGAACCGGCCGGTCAGCCACGGGGTCCTGGTGTGGAAGGTCGCGTCCTGCCGGAAGAGCTCACCGCCGTCGTTGTCGGCGAGCCGCAGCACCCCGAAGGCGTGCCTCAGATAGGCGTTGGGGAACTGGAGGGCGCGCAACGAGAACCCGCCGGGATCGGCCAGACCCGCGACGCGGCAGAAGGTGGCGTCCTGGCGGAAGGCGTTGTCCGAGGAGTACCGCTCCAGCACCACCTCGCCGTTGCGGTGCCGGAGGTAGTGGAACTTGAAGTTGCGGGACTCCAGCGAGAGGCAGCTGCCCGCGAGTCCGGGCACGATCTCCCAGGTCGAGTCCTCCTTGGTCAGCTCGTCGCTGCCGGTGAGGACGTCGACGAGGCGGCCGACCCCGTTGGCGTGCCGGAAGTAGGCGTTCGGGAAGTTGTGCGAGCGGATCGACACGACCTCGCCGGGTGCCGCCTGCGCCTGGTGCCGCGGCGGAGCGACGAGGACCAGCAGAGCGACGGCCGCGAGCAGTGCCGAAAGACGTGATCCCCAACCGTGCATGGCTCCCCCGGTGCAAGAGCAGAGACCTAACCTCCCCAGGGTAGTGATCTGTCTCACCCTTGATCCAGATTGGAAATGTCGGGGGTGTCGCTCCCGGGAAGCGCTGTGGAGCCGGGGTGGCCCGACCCGGTCTCGACGAGACGTTTCTCCTACGTCACAACCGGCTGAGCGCCCGAGGCTCCTGCTGACCTCGAATCATTCGGACGGCCCGTCCGGGTTCGCCGAGAGCGGACCGGGGCCGGGCACGAACAGCCGGAGCCCGGTCCGTCCCGGCGTTGGCGGCGGAGCCGACGCAGAGCGCGCAGCCGCCCTCTTCTGCAAACACCCCAACGCCGATGACAACCGGTCCCGAACGCCCCACCAGGGACGACTCGGACGTCGAGTTCTGTGGCCGAGTTCCGGAAAAAGAGAAAACCCCCGGCGTCGACCGGGGGTTTCGCTCTGGTGGGCAAGGGGGGAGTTGAACCCCCACGTCCTTTCGGACACACGGACCTGAACCGTGCGCGTCTGCCATTCCGCCACTTGCCCAGAACTTCTGTTTTGTTGTCGTGCTTTGTGGTGCGGCGGAAGCCTAGCACGCACCCCCCGGTGGGTTGCAAAACGCCCCCTGTGCCGCCGCGGGGACCCGGATACGATCGGTGGGGAGAAGCGTCGGACCGAGGAACGGGCGACCATGGTCACGCGTCCTAGGACTGACGTTTCGAGGAACACTTCACGTGGAGGGTTGTCGTGGGCCTGCAGCGCTTCGAGCGCCGCTTGGAAGGTGTGATCGGCAATACGTTCGCGCGCGTGTTCGGAGGCAAAGTCGTACCGCAGGAGGTGGCGCAGGCCCTAGAGCGAGAGGCCGACGACAACATCAAGGAGCTCGCCGGAGGGCGTCTGCTCGCTCCCAACCACTACGTCGTCAGACTGGGCCCAGCCGACTTCGACCGCCTCGCCTCGGATGAACAGCGAGTGAGCCAACTGCTCGCGGACTGCATCAACGAGCATCTGGCCGAGCACGGGTGGGATACATACGGTGACGTCGTAGTCTCCATGGAGCGTTCTGAGACGCTGCACACCGGACAGTTCCGTACCAGCTCGTCAGTCGACCCAGACGCAGCGCCGACCCGACGGCCGGCACCACCTCGTACCGCAGGAGACCGACCCATGAGCCAGCCACCCGGCCAGTACCCCGAGGGCGACCGGTACGCCCAGCAGCACCCGCCGCAGCAGGGTCAGTACGGCTACGACCAGGGCTACGGCCAGCAGCAGGGCCAGTACGGACAGGACCCCAACTACGGTCAGCAGCAGCCCCAGCAGGGCGGCTACGACCCGAACTACGGCGGTCAGTACGGCTACGACCAGCAGCAGGGCTACGGCCAGCCCGCCCAGCCCGGCTACGAACAGCACCCCCAGCAGGGCGGCTACGACCAGGGCTACGGCCAGCAGCCGCCGCAGCAGGGTGGATACGACCAGGGCTATGGGCAGCAGCCCCAGCAGGGTTACGACCAGGGCTACGGGCAGCAGCCCCAGCAGGGCGGCTACGGCCAGCAGGGCTACGACCAGGGCTATGGGCAGCAGCCCCAGCAGGGCTATGACCAGGGCTACGGCCAGCAGCCCCAGCAGGGCGGCTACGACCAGGGTTACGGCCAGCAGGGCGGCTACGACCAGGGTTACGGGCAGCAGCAGGGCTACGCCCCGCCCGCCGTCGGTGGTGGCGCTCCGCGCCAGCTGACCGCGACGCTCCAGCTCGACGACGGCTCGAACCGGAACTACACGCTGAAGCAGGGCTCCAACGTGATCGGTCGCGGCCAGGACGCGGATTTCCGCCTTCCGGACACCGGCGTGTCGCGCCGTCATTTGGAGATCACCTGGGACGGTCAGAACGCCATGCTGGCGGACCTCGGGTCGACCAACGGATCCACGGTGAACTCCAACCCCGCCCAGGCTTGGCAGCTGGCCGATGGTGACGTGATCCGCATCGGTCATTCCTCCCTGGTGTTCCGCGCCCAGGGCTGATCCCAACTCCACGACGACGCGGTCGCACGAGGCAGGAGCGAACACAACAGGTGCCAGATCTGGTGATGCAGCTGACCAGAGCAGGGTTCCTTGCCCTGCTCTGGTTGTTCGTGTTGGCTGCGCTGCGTGTCGTCCGCTCCGACCTGTACGCCGCATCCGGCATCCGGGTCTCCATGCCAGGGTTCCGCCGCTCCTCCGGGAAGCAGCAGGCCCGTGGCAAACAACCACGTCAGCTCGTCGTCACGCATGGGGCGCTTGCGGGGACCAGGATCTCCCTCGACGGGCGGCCGATCTTGATCGGCCGCGCTGACGACTCCACGGTCGTGCTCGATGACGACTACGCGTCCACCCGGCACGCGAGACTGTCCCTCCGGGGGACGGACTGGTACGTCGAGGACCTAGGCTCCACCAACGGAACATATCTAGACCGGGCGAAGGTCACGGCACCCATCCGGGTCCCGCTCGGCGTACCGATCCGCATCGGTAAGACGGTGATCGAGCTGCGTTCATGACCCTCGTCCTTCGTTATGCGGCCCGCAGCGACCGGGGCCTGGTGCGTTCCAACAACCAGGACTCCGTGTACGCGGGCCCCCGTGTGCTCGCACTCGCCGACGGCATGGGCGGCCATGCCGCTGGTGAGGTCGCGAGCAAGGTCGTCATCGCCGCCATGGCCCCGCTCGACGACGACGAGCCAGGCGACGACCTGATCGGCCAGCTCAGGGACGCGGTGATCGCGGGCAACGCGGCCATCTCGGAACTGGTGCAGACCGACCCCGAGCTGGAGGGCATGGGCACCACGCTCACCGCCGTCCTGTTCGCGGGCAACAAGCTCGGTCTGGTGCACGTCGGTGACTCGCGGGCGTACCTGCTGCGCGACGGCACCTTCTCCCAGATCACCCACGACGACACCTTCGTCCAGTCGCTGATCGACGAGGGCCGGATCACCGAGGAGGAGGCGACCACCCATCCGCAGCGCTCACTGCTGCTGCGGGCCCTGACCGGGCACGAGGTGGAGCCGAGCTTCGCGATCCGGGAGGCCAGGGCGGGCGACCGCTTCCTGCTGTGCTCCGACGGCCTTTCCGGTCCGGTGAGCCAGGAGACCCTGGACGACGCGATGCGCATCCCCGACCCGCAGGCGTGCGCCGACCGGCTCATCGAGCTGGCGCTGCGCAGCGGCGGGCCGGACAACGTGACCTGCATCGTGGCGGACGTCGTCGACGTCGACTACGGCGAGGACGCTCCGATCGTCGGTGGCGCTGCCGGTGACGGCAGCGAGGACCCACCCCCGCCGGACACCCCGGCGGCGCGGGCGAGCGCGATCAACCCACAGCGCAACAACGCGCCGCAGCGGGTGGAGATGGAGACTCCCCCGCCGCCGAAGCGCAAGAGCAAGCTGCGCGGCTTCCTGATCACGGTCCTGGTGCTGGCACTGCTCACCGGCGGTGGCTTCGTGCTGCGCTGGTGGGTGCTCCAGCAGTACTACGTCGGGGTCAACGAGCAGGAGAAGGTCGCGATCTTCCAGGGACTGCGCGGCGAGATCCTCGGGTTCAAGCTGCACCGCGAGGTCGAGGGCTCCTGCGCGCCGGACGCCGCCCAGCCGTGTGAGGAGGTCACGCTGAAGGACCTCAAGAGCCTCGGCAAGGACCTCGTGCGCAACGGCATCACCAACGACAAGGTCGAGGGCATCGACGGCGCGAGGATGGCGGTCCGCCGGTTGCGGCTGGACTGGCTGCTGCCCGCGTGCCCGGCCGGCCAGGTCCAGACGCCGGGCCAGGGCCAGAACCCCGGCGGGTCGCAGGTCCCCCCGACGACCACGACGCCACCGCAGGACCCGAACAACCCGCAGGACCCGAACGCCACCCAGCTCTCGCCGACGTTGCGGCCGACGCCGGGTGTGGACTGCCGGACGGTGGGCTGATGGGGCGTCCGGCAGCCGGAACGAACCCCAGCTTGGGGCCGGTGAGCACGCCGCAGGCGCCTCAGGTCCAGACGAGGCGCGGCACCGAACTGGCCATGCTCGGCTTCGCGGCCGCGCTGGTCACGATCGCGCTCGCGCTCTCGGACGCCAACCAGGAGCAGGAGCTCACCAGCGAGATCCTGTACTACGGCGCGGCGTTCATGGGCCTGTTCGGCCTCGCGCACCTCGCGGTGCGCAAGTGGGCGCCGTACGCCGACCCGCTGATCCTGCCGTGCGTCGCGCTGATCAACGGGCTGGGCCTGGTGATGATCAACCGGCTGGACCCCGCGGTGATCGCGCGGGCCAAGGAGCTCGGCTCGCGGTTCATCCCCAGCGAGTCCGCACCGAAGCAGGTGGTGTGGACCGCCGCGGGCCTCGTGCTGTTCGCCGCGGTGATGTGGCTGGTCCGCGATCACCGGATGCTGGCGAAGTACGGCTACACGGCGGGCCTCGTCGGCCTCGTCGCGCTCGCGTTGCCCGGTCTGCTGCCGTCGAGCCTCTCCGAGGTCAACGGCGCGAAGATCTGGCTTCGGCTGCCCGGCCTGTCGATCCAGCCGGGTGAGTTCGCCAAGATCCTGCTGCTGATCTTCTTCGCGGCCTTCCTGGTGTCCAAGCGCGACCTGTTCATGGCCGCGGGCCGCACGTTCGCGGGCATGGAGCTGCCGCGCGCCCGCGACCTCGCGCCGCTGCTGCTCGCGTGGGCGCTCTCGGTCGGCGTCCTGGTGCTGGAGAAGGACCTCGGCACCTCGCTGCTGTTCTTCGGCATCGTGCTGGTGATGCTCTACATCGCCACCGAGCGGGTGGCGTGGCTGGTCATCGGCCTGTCCTTCTTCGTCGGCGGCTGCCTGGTCGCCTACCAGCTGTTCTCGCACGTGCAGACGCGCGTGACCACCTGGCTCGACCCGTTCGCCGACTACAGCAACAAGGGCTTCCAGATCAGCCAGTCCCTGTTCAGCCTCGGCACCGGCGGGGTGGCCGGAACCGGGATCGGCGCGGGACGGCCCGAGCTCGTGACGTTCTCGCAGAGCGACTTCATCATCGCCGCGATCGGTGAGGAGCTCGGTTTCATCGGCCTCGCCGCGCTGCTGATGGTCTACCTGCTGCTGGTCATGCGCGGCCTGCGCAGCGCGCTCGCTGTCCGGGACACCTTCGGCAAGCTGCTCGCGGGCGGCCTGGCCTTCGCGGTGTGCTGGCAGGTGTTCATCGTCGTCGGCGGTGTCACCAAGCTGATCCCGCTCACCGGTCTGACCGCGCCGTTCCTCTCCCACGGCGGCTCCTCGCTGATCGCCAACTACGCGCTGGTCGCGTTGCTGCTGCGGATCTCCGACGCCGCCCGCCGCCCCGCCCCGCAGACGCCGAAGGGCCCGAAGCAGCCCCAAGCGCCGATCGCGGAGGCCAGCACCGTGCTCGTGGAGCGTCCGACGTGAACACTCCCCTGCGCCGCGTCGCCCTCGCGATGATGGGCATGATCGTCCTGCTGCTCGCCAACGCCACCTACGTGCAGGTGATCAAGGGCGACGACTACCGCAAGGACCCGCGCAACACCCGGGTGCTGCTGGAGGCGTACTCCAGGGAACGCGGCAAGATCATCACAGCCGGGGGCGGGGTGATCGCCACCTCCGAGGAGACCAACACCAAGCTGCGGTTCCTGCGCAAGTACCCAGAAGGGCCGATGTACGCGCCGGTCACCGGCTTCTACTCGGTCAGCTACTCCTCGACCCAGCTGGAGCGGGCCGAGGACGACGTGCTCAACGGCTCGGACAGCACCCTGTTCGTGCGCAGGCTCTCCGACCTGATCACCGGCAGGGACCCCAAGGGCGCCAACGTCGAGACGACGATCAACCCCAGGATCCAGCAGGCCGCCTACAAGGCCATGACGGACAAGGGCTTCACCGGCTCCGTGGTGGCGATGCGGCCCGACACCGGCGAGATCCTCGGCATGGTCAGCACCCCGTCCTACGACCCGAACCGAGTGGCCAGCCACGACGTGGCGGCGCGGCAGCAGGCGTGGAAGGAGCTGTCGCAGGACAAGGACAAGCCCATGCTGAACCGGGCGATCTCGGAGAACTACCCGCCGGGGTCGACGTTCAAGCTGGTGGTGGCCGCCGCGGCGCTCGAGAACGGGATGACCAAGGACACCCAGCTCACCGCAGCGCCGAACATCACGCTGCCGGGCACCAGCACCCGGTTGGAGAACTTCGACGGCAACCGGTGCGGCAGCGGGCAGACCGCCTCACTGGAGGAGGCGCTCGCGCGCTCGTGCAACACCGCGTTCGCCGAGCTCGCCGGGCAGATCGGTGAGGACAAGCTGCGCCGCCAGGCCGAGAAGTTCGGCATCGGCGAGCAGGACCTCAAGATCCCGATGAGCGTCGTGCCGTCCACGCTCGGGGACATCCCGGACAAGTCGGCGCTGTACCAGACCGGCATCGGCCAGCGCGACGTGAAGCTGACCCCGCTGCAGGACCTCGTGGTGGCGGCCACCGTCGCCAACGGTGGCATGCGGATGGAGCCGCAGCTGAAGAAGCGGATCGTCACCCACGACGTGAGCGTGCTCGACGAGGTCGACCCCAAGCAGGCCGGCCGAGCGATGTCGAGCAGCTCCGCCGAGACGCTCAAGCAGATGATGATCAAGTCGGAGGAGCGCACCCAGGGCAGCGGCAAGATGTCCAACGTGGTCATCGCCTCCAAGACCGGTACGGCCGAGCACGGGGCGAACCCCAAGCAGACCAAGCCGCACGCCTGGTACGTGGCCTTCGCTCCCGCGGACAAGCCGAAGATCGCGGTCGTGGTGATGGTCGAGGACGGCGGCGACCGGGGTCTGGAGGCCACCGGCGGTTCCGTTGCGGCCCCGATCGGCCGCGCGGTGATCCGCGCCGGGCTGGAAGGTGGCTGAGCCGTGCTCACCTCCGGCCAGTTGCTCGCCGACCGCTACCGGCTCGGCAGGCGCATCGCCGTGGGCGGGATGGGCGAGGTCTGGGAGGCAGCGGACACCCGGCTGGACCGCAGAGTCGCCGTGAAGGTGCTGAAGGCGGAGCTCTGCGGCGACGCGGAGTTCCTCCACCGCTTCCGCAGCGAGGCGCGGATGACCGCGTCGCTGAACCACCCGGGCATCGCCTCGGTGCACGACTACGGCGAGACGGCCGCCGTGCCCGACGGTCCCGAGGACACCGCCTACCTGGTGATGGAGCTGGTCGAGGGCGAACCGCTGGCCACCATCCTGGCCAAGGAGGGCAGGCTGGCCGCCGACCGCACGCTGGACGTGCTCGAACAGGCCGGTGAGGCGTTGCAGGCCGCGCACGAGCGCGGGTTCGTGCACCGCGACGTGAAGCCGGGCAACATCATGGTCACCCCGGCTGGCAAGGTGAAGCTGACCGACTTCGGCATCGCCAAGGCCGCCGACGCGGCACCCGTGACCCGCTCCGGCATGGTCATGGGCACCGCCCACTACATCGCCCCGGAGCAGGCGCTCGGCGGCGAGGCGGAGCCGGCCAGCGACGTGTACTCACTGGCCGTGGTCGGCTACGAGTGCCTCGCCGGGCACCGGCCGTTCCTGTCGGACAACGCGGTGACGGTCGCGATGATGCACATCCGCGACGTGCCGCCCCCGCTGCCGCCGGACGTGCCGCACCACGCGCGCATGCTGGTCGAGGCGACGCTGGTGAAGGACCCGTGGCAGCGCTACCGCAGCGGCGGGGAGTTCGCGGGCGCGGTCGCCGCGGTTCGCTCGGGCCGGCCGCTACCCCCGCCGTCGGGGATCGGCATGTCCAGCGCCACGGTGACCCCGGTGACCGGTGTCCCGCTGATGGCCGCTCCGGTGCTCCCCCAGCAGCAACTGCAACCGCTGCCACCACAGCCGCCGCAGCACGCGGCCCCCATGAGCGGTCCGGCGATGGTCTCGCTCGGCCACGGCCCCGGCAGCTACCCGCCGCCAGGCATGCCCTTGCCGCCTGGCGGGAAACCCCGTCGGCTCGGGCTCTGGGTGGCGATCATCCTGCTCGTTGTCGCGCTGATCGGTTTGTGCGTGTGGCTGCTGCGCGAGCCGATCTATCCCCGCATGTCGCTGACCGGCGCACCGAACAGCGCATCGGGACAGCACCACCAGGCCCCCTCCGGCTACCCCGCTCACGAGGACGGAGCGCAACCGGGCACTCTGGTACGGCTTGACGCCGCCGAGTACCTCAACCGACCGGCAAGTGAGGCAGTTGCCAAGCTGACCCGGTTGGGCATTGACTCTGACATCCGAAACGAGTCCGGTAGCCAGCCAACCGATTTGAACCGGTGCACCGTCACTGAGATGGTGCCCTCCGGACAGGTGCGGGTCGGTGACCGAATCACACTGCGTTGTGAATCTGAACCAGGTGGCTAACGCGTGTCGGGGCGAGGACAGACAGTAAGCATGATGAGAAGTTTCTTGACGAGGAGTGGGACGACGCACCGATGAGCACTCCGCGACTGCTCTCCAACCGCTACGAGCTGGGTGAGACGCTCGGCTACGGCGGCATGTCGGAGGTCCACAAGGGCAAGGACGTCCGTCTTGGCCGCGACGTGGCAATCAAGGTGCTGCGCGCCGACCTCGCCCGTGACCCGCAGTTCCAGATTCGGTTTCGGCGTGAGGCCCAGAACGCCGCGTCCTTGAACCACCCGGCGATCGTCGCCGTCTACGACACGGGTGAGACACAGGCCGAGCACGGGCCGCTGCCGTACATCGTCATGGAGTTCGTCGACGGCAAGACACTCCGCGACATCGTGAAGACGGAAGGCCCCCTGCACGGCCGCAGAGCCATGGAGGTCATGGCCGACGTCTGCGCGGCACTGGACTTCAGCCACCGGCACGGCATCGTGCACCGCGACGTCAAGCCCGCGAACGTGATGATCACGCGGGGCGGCGCGGTGAAGGTGATGGACTTCGGCATCGCGCGCGCCGTCGCCGACGGCCAAGCCGCGGTCACGCAGACCGCGGCGGTGATAGGAACCGCGCAGTACCTCTCCCCGGAGCAGGCGCGTGGTGAGGCCGTCGACGCGCGCAGCGACGTCTACGCCGCGGGCTGCGTCCTGTTCGAGCTGCTCACCGGCGAACCGCCGTTCACGGGCGACTCCCCGGTCGCGGTCGCCTACCAGCACGTGCGCGAGGAGCCCAAGCCTCCGTCGTCGCTCAACCCTCAGGTGCCGCAGGTCCTCGACGCCATCGTGCTCAAGGCGATGAGCAAGAACCCGGCCAACCGCTACCAGTCCTCCGGCGAGATGCGCGGCGACCTGGTGCGGGTGCTCTCCGGCCAGCGGCCCATGGCGCCGATGGTGATGAGCGAGGACGAGCGCACCGCCATGATGAGCAAGAGCTCGGCGGCCACCGAGGTGCTCAGCTCCGGTCGGCACCGGCCGAACTCGCTGTCCGACGACCCCGATGACGACGACCGCGACGCGCGGCGGCGCCGGGCGACCAGGATCGCGCTGATCACCGGCTTGTTCGTGGCAGTGCTCGCGCTGACGGTGTGGATCTCCAGTCTGATGTTCGGCGACAAGAACGCCGAGGAGATCCAGATCCCCACCGATCTGAAGTCGATGGCCCAGGGCCCGGCGACGGACCAGCTGCGGGCGCGCGGTCTCAACCCCGTCGTCGAGCTGGTCGCCTCCGACGACGCCAGCCGCAACCGGGTCATCGACACCATCCCGCCCGGCGGCACGATGGTCGCCAAGGGCTCCACCGTGCGGCTGCGCGTGGGCAGCGGCCCGGAGCAGGTGTCGGTGCCGTCGCTGACCGGCAAGTCCAGCGACGAGGCGTCGAAGCTGCTCACCGGCCTCGGCCTGACCCTGAGCTCCAGCACCGACACCCAGGTCACCGACGACAGCTCCCAGGTCGACAAGGTGGTCAAGCAGTCACCGGAGTCGGGCACCCAGGTGGCGAAGGGCACGTCGGTGAAGATCACCCTCGGCAAAGCCCAGGACAAGGCCCAGGTGCCGGACCTGCGCGGCCAGGACGTCGCCACGGCGCGCAAGAACCTCGAGGACCTCAAGTTCGTCGTCGAGGAGAAGTCCGAGAGCTCGTCCGAGCCCAAGGGCAAGGTGATCGACCAGAGCCCGCGCAGCGGCAGGATCGCGCAGGGCACGAAGATCACGCTCACGGTGTCCAAGGGCGACCAGTTCAAGATGCCGAACCTGGAGTACAAGTCGCCGAGCCAGGCGGAGAGCCTGCTGCGCTCGGAGTACGGCTGGAACGGCACGTTCAAGCAGACGCAGGTCACCGCGGACGACCTGACGACGGTGGGCAAGGTCCAGGACCAGTCACCTGCGGCCGGTCAGTCGGTGAGCAAGAACGCCACGATCGACGTGCAGGTGGGCAGCCTCAACCCACCCAGCTCACGCTGACCGCCGAGATCTTCGGAAGGGTCCGATCCACATCGTGGGTCGGACCCTCTTCTTTGTGCCGGTCTGCTCGTAGTCTGCTGGTCATGACCGACTCTGCCGTGCGGCGTGCCCGCGCGACCGTGGACCGCTACCTGGAGCTGCTCGCCGCCGCGGACGTCGCCGGGGTGATCGACCTGTTCTCCCCGGACGGCACCGTGGTCTCGCCGTTGTACGGCACCCTGCCGGCGGAGCGGTTCTACCCGAAGCTGGTCGCGGACACGCAGCGCTCGGAGATCGTGCAGGAGGACATGTTCGTCTCCGTGCACGACCCGCGCCGAGTCGCCGTGCAGTTCCGGTACGGCTGGACGATGAGCGACGGCACCAAGACCAGCTTCGACTGCGTGGACGCGATCGAACTGGACGACGAGGGCAGGATCGCGCAGCTGCGGATCATCTACGACACGCACCCGCTGCGCGCGGCGTGGGCGGCGATCCGCAGCACCCCGTGAACCCGGTTCGGTCTGGGTTCACGTGAAACATCGCTAGCCGGGCATGGCGGCGGCGGCGAGCGCGCGCATGCCGGACTCCAGCTCGGCCACCCGGACCTCGGCGACCGGGTGGCCGCTGATCGCCATCCAGTTCGCCAGCATCCGGTGACCGCCCTCGGTCAGCACCGACTCCGGGTGGAACTGCACACCGTGCAGCGGCAGCTCACGGTGGCGCATGGACATCACGATCCCGGACTCCGTGCGCCCGGTGACCTCCAGGTCGGCCGGGATGGTGTCCTCGCGCACCGTCAGCGAGTGGTACCGGGTCGCGGTGAACGGGCTCGGCAGGTCCGCGAGCACGCCCACGTTGTCGTGCAGCACCTGGCTGGTCTTGCCGTGCAGCAGCTCCGGCGCCCGCTCGACGGTCGCGCCCCACACCGCGCCCATGGCCTGGTGACCGAGGCAGACCCCGAGCATGGGCACGGACTCGGCGGCGCAGCGCCGGATCACGTCCATGCTGGCGCCCGCTCGCTCCGGGGTGCCGGGGCCGGGGCTGACCAGGACCCCGTCGAAGTCGGTGATCCGGTCGAGCTCGACGGCGTCATTGCGCTGGACCACGCAGTCGGCGCCGAGCTGGGCCAGGTACTGCACGAGGTTGTAGACGAAGCTGTCGTAGTTGTCGACGACAAGAACGCGCACGTGAACCACCTATCCAGTGGTGACTTGGTTGAACGGGAGTCTCGGTTCGATCCACGGGAACACCACGAACAGCAGCAGCGCGATCACCGCGGAGACCAGCAGCAACGCCTCGATGATCCGGACCGGGAGCGGTCCGGGCAGGTGGCGCCAGATCCAGCCGTACATCTCAGCTCTCCTGCAACTCCGGCGGCGTCTCGCCGGGCTTCTTGGGGTCCTTCGGGTACTGGTGGGTGAGCACGCCGTGCACGATCAGCCGCTGCCGCGCGGAGAAGCGCGGGTGGCAGGTGGTGAGCGTGATCAGCGACGCCTGCTGGCCCGCGGGCACCTGGACGTCCGGCCGGTTCGGCACGGGCGCGATGACGCCGTTCTGGCTGGGCAGCACGATCTCCTGTCCGACTGTCTTGCCGTACGGTCCGCCGTCGGCCCCGTTGGTGCGCAGGGTGCCGACCCGCTGGCACTTCTCGTTGGCCGCCTTGGTCTTGTCCCATTCCTTGATCTGGCCCGCCAGCGGCAGCATCCGGTAGACGTACCAGCTGTCGGAGGTCTCGACCACGATCGCATCGCACGGGTCGAGCAGGTCGATGTCGTTGAACGGCGCGCCCTTGCCGACCCGGTGCCCAGCAACGGCGAAGTTGCCCTGCTGGCCGGGGAACGCGCTGCCCTTGTAGTGGCCGGGACCGACCTCGAGGATCTTGTCGGTGGTGCCTTCGAGCACGGTGTAGACGTAGTCCGGGCCGAACTTGGGAATCCGGATCTTGGCGAAGCCCTCGCCGTCGCCGACCTCGAACTGCGTCTTGCGCTGCGGGTCCTCCTGCGCCTTCCACCGGTCGTCCAGCGCGACCGTGGCGTCGGACTGCTTGCCAGCCGACAGCCAGTCGGTGACGTAGACCTCGTAGAAGACGAACAGCAGCACGACGAGGCCTGCGGTGATCAACAGCTCGCCGATCGAGCGGACGACGACGCGACCGGTCTCCTTCGGCGGGTCCTCCGGTGGCTTGCTCGTGGCGGTGGCGACCTCCTCCTCCGACGGCTGCTCGACCTCGGCGGTCTCCTCGTCGACCACGCGCGGGATGTGCTGCGTCGGCACGTCGTCGAGCTGCGGCCGTGGCGGGGGCGGCGGCGGTGGAGGCGGCGTGGCCCGCACGCGCGGGATCGGCTGCGTGAGCTCCTCGGGCAGCGGCGCACGGGTGGTGCGCGGTGGCTCAGGCCGCGGAGGGCGTGGCGACGGAGACGGCTGACCCACTGGCGGTCGCGGAGCTCCCTGGGGCGGCCCCTGCGGACGTACCGGCGGTGAGACGGGCTGCCCGGAGGGCGGGGTGTCCGGGCGGCGCGGTGGCTCGGGTGGGTTCTGGTCGCGTTGGTAGCGCGGCACCGGCCGCTGCCCCGGCCCGGGGGGCTGGTTCGAACTCACCGCGGCACCTCCTGCGCCTTGTCCAGCCGCAACGACCCGGAGTACCCGGGAACCTTGATCGCCTCATCCGCCGTTACGCGGTAACCGAGCCCGTAGACCTGCGCGTACTGCCGGAACACCCGCACTCCCGGTTCGGCGTCCAGTGCCGCGCTCATGCGGTCCGTGTCTCCGATCGCCCGTATGACATAAGGCGGAGAGTACGTGCGTCCGTGCAGGAGGAGTGTGTTGCCGATGCACCGGACCGCCGAAGTGCTGACAAGTCGCTGGTCGGCGACCGAGACCGCCTCCGCTCCCCCGGCCCACAGCGCGTTGAGCACGCTCTGCACGTCCACTTGGTGCACGACGAGGGAGTCGGGGTCGGCGTCCTGCGGGTAGCGTCCGTCGGGACCTCGCGGCGCGTCGGTCAGGCTCACCGAGAGCCCCGGTCCGCGCAGCGGGGACAGGCCCACTCGGGCGCCGAGCCGGTCGGCGGCCTTACGGGCATCGGAAACCCGCTGGTCGGAGCCTTCTTGGGCGGCGCCGAGGCGTTCGAGCTCGGCACGCAGCCCGCCGAGCCGCGCCTGCGCCTGGCCGACCTGGGACTCGGCCTCCCTGACCACTCCGGACAGCTCGGTCGTGCGGCCACCACGCAGGTCGTAGCCGTCGGCGGCGTTGCGGCTGACCGCGAACAGCAGCCCGGCGACCAGGCACACGGCGGGCACGGCGAAACGCCAGCCGTCGAGCCTGCGCACCAGCCCCCTCCGTTCCTTCGGCTGCGGTGACCACAGAGGTAGTTCGCGAACCCAGGCGGTTACGTTAACGTGTTCACAAGACCGGGGTCTGTTTTCGGGAGCCCGGAAACGCCCGGTAACCGGCCGGTCGAGGAGCACGCGAGGACGAGCATGCCTAAGTCCAAGGTTCGCAAGAAGGACGTCTACACCGCACCGCCGGACCGGCGCACGCCGGTGAAGGTGCGGGGTGCAGGCCCGTCGCATCCCGTGTACATCGTGGTGATGCTGGGCATGATGCTGCTCGGCCTTGCCTGGCTGGTGGTGAACTACCTCGCGGGGCAGTCCATTCCGGTGATGCAGGACCTCGGCCCGTGGAACTTCGCCATCGGGTTCGCGCTGATGATCACCGGCCTGCTCATGACGATGCGCTGGCGCTGACCACCAGGCTCAGCACAGGCCGCGACAGTGGCTGCCGAACGGCCCGGACGCTCCAGGAGCCTCCGGGCCGTTCGCGTTCCCGGGGTCACCCGGAACGACACAGCTGTAAGTTCATCCCCACTGGGGACAACTGCTGTGGATAACTCGCCGTGGTGTCCACTGGATAGCCGGTCTCGGTCGGCACCGAGGCACTAGATGATGTGGTTACCAAGACCGCAAGACGAACCCTGGGAGACGCTCGGATGAACGGTGGGAGCTCCGAGGAGGCCCGGCGCTGGGCACCACCCGCCGTCCTGGTCGGCCTGGCGTGGGTACTCGCCATCGCCGGTCTGACCTGGGTTTTCCTCGCCAGGGACACGCCGTCGCAGGTCTTCGCCGGGGTCACCGCCGCGCTGCTGGGAATCGCGGGCCTGTACGGCACCGTGGCCCGGCCGAGGCTGGCCGCGGACGCCGAGGGCATCGTCGTGCGCGGGCTGACCGGTGCGCGCAGCTGGAGCTGGCCCGAGCTGACGCCGAGGGTCCACAGCTCGCGGCGCTTCGGTCGCACCACCTGGGTGCTGGAGATCGACGTCGAACAACACGACGGCGCCGAGACCCTGCTGGTGTTCACCAGGCTGGATCTCGGCGCCGATCCGGTCGAGGTCGCCGACGAGCTGCGGGTGCTCCGCGCGGGCTAGCCGATCAGGAGCGCGTGCAGCTCGTTGTAGCGGTAGGCCGTGAGCCCGGCCAGGACGACCGCGGCACCGACGAGCGCGCCGAGCTGCCAGACGCCACGCTGCTTCGGCGGCGCGTAGAGCATCGCCGCCATCAGCGCGGCGCCGATCACGAAGCCACCGGCGTGCGCGAGGAAGGAGATGTTCGGGACGCTGAAGGTGATCACCACGTTCAGCGCGATCACCCCGAGCACCGGCCCGATGTTGAGCTTGAGCTTCAGCACGGCGACCAGCAGTCCGCCGAGCAGCCCGTAGATCGCGCCGGACGCGCCGACGGCGGCGGTCATCGGGTCGTCGAAGAGCATGATCGCCACCGAGCCGCCGAGCAGCGACAACAGGTAGACGGCGACGAACCTCGCCCGCCCGAGCAGCAGCTCCAGGTCCCTGCCGAGGAACCACAGCGCGAGCATGTTCACCGCGATGTGGGCGAGCCCGTCGTGCAGGAAGCCGTTGGTCACCAGCCGCCACCAGTCCCCGGCGGCGACCAGGATCGGCCGCATGAACCACTCGGAGAACAGGTCGGACCCGGCGTAGTTCGCCATGACGCTCTGCGACTGCACGGCGGTGATCAGGAAGACCACGACGTTGAGCGCGATCAGCACGGGCGCCACGATCGGCCTGCTGACCAGCTCGGCACCCGCGACGGTCACCGGGCGGCGAACACCGCGGTTGCCGTCGTTGACACAGTCGAGGCACTGGTAACCGACGGCGGCCTCGCGCAGGCACTCGGGACAGGCGGGCCGCTCGCACCGGGTGCAACGCAGGCCGGTGGGCCGGTCGGGGTGCCGCACGCAGCCGGGCAGCGCGTGCTGGCCCCCGACCGAGCCCATCGGGTCGGACGGTGGGACCGTCATCTGGCTCCGCTCAGTCCTGGGCGATCTCGACGACGACGCGGTCGAGCGTCACGTCGGTCAGCGGCCGGTCACCGTGGTCGGTCGGGACCTTGGCGATCGCGTCGACGACGGCCCTGGAGTCGGCGTCCGCCACCTCGCCGAAGATGGTGTGCTTGAAGTTCAGCCACGTGGTCGGGCCGACGGTGATGAAGAACTGCGAGCCGTTGGTGTTCGGCCCGGCGTTCGCCATCGCCAGCAGGTACGGCTTGGTGAACAGGAGCTCCGGGTGGAACTCGTCGGCGAACTGGTAGCCGGGTCCGCCACGGCCGGTGCCGGTGGGGTCGCCGGCCTGGAGCATGAAGCCGTCGATGATGCGGTGGAAGATCGAACCGTCGTAGAACGGGCCGGTCTTCTCGCCCTTGGCGTTGTTTGCCTTGTACTCCTTCGTGCCCTGCGCGAGCCCGACGAAGTTCGCGACCGTCTTCGGCGCGTGGTTCGGGAAGAGGTTCAGCCGGATCTCGCCCTGCGAGGTGTGCAGGGTGACGTTCACGGTCTTCCCCACGAGGGATTCGTTGCTGTCAGCCACCACGCCATCGTGCCATCCACGGCGGGTTCGCGTGGGAAGGGGCAGGATTGGGTATCGCTCTCCACAGGCGTGTCTTGGAGGAATGCCATGGATGAGGTGAAGACCATGTCCCAGGCCGGCGAGAAGGTCGGGAGGGTCATGGGGACCGGGCTGAAGGCGGCGCGCATGCGCACCGAGAAGGCCGCTGAACAGGGCATCAAGGCGTCGCGGAAGGCGCTGGCGAAGGCGGAGAAGAAGTTGGCCAAGCGTGGGCTGAGTCCCGAGAAGATCCAGGCGAGCGTCGCGGAGAGCGCCGAACAGATCGGCAAGCGGGGCCGCAAGGCCCGCAAACAGCTCGCCAAGCGGAGCAAGGCGGCTCGTAAGGAGTTCAAGCAGGCCCGCAGGGAGCTCCACAACAACACCAAGGCGGCTTACAAGGACCTGGCGGCCAAGTTCGCCAAGGAGCAGCCGAAGAAGCGGCGCCGCTGGCCGGTCGTCGTGCTCCTGCTCGGCGGCATCGGTGCGGCCGTGGCGGCGGTGCTGTCCAAGCGCCCGGAAGAGGTCTCGCTCCACGAGGTCGAGGACCAGCCGCAGCCGCCGCAGCACGCGACGAACGGCAAGCACAAGTCGGAGCCTGCCCACAGCACGGCCGGCTCATCGGACAACAACCACCGCAACTAGCTCCGGACCACGCGTCTGTGGGTATCGCCCCCCATTCCGGTCGGGGCGGTACCCACAGAGCGTCAACCCGGTCAGCCCATGGCGCTGGTGGCCTTCTCCACCGCCCGCTTGGGCGCGATCGTCCGCTTCTGGTTGGACACGGCGGCGACGGCCTTCCCGCCGTTGGCCACGGCGAACACCGACCCCTTCTCGGTGAGCTGGGCACCGCCCTTCCACCCGCCGTCGATCGTCACCGGCGAAGAGGTCGCCACGGGCGCGATGGCGTCGACCAGGGCCTTGGCCACCTCGGGAGTGCCCACGTAGACCTGCACCCGCAACTGCTCCTCGCCGTTGGGCCGGTAGAAGAAGCACGCGGGATGCGGCTTGTCAGCCGACACCCGGACCTTCCCCACATGCTGCCCGTTGAACTGAGCCACATCGGCATCAGACAGATACGGACAAGGCCCGTTGGCCGTGGGCTCGGGCGACGCCGGCGCCTGCGCGGGCGCAACACTGCTGGACGCGACGGCGGCAGCAGAACTGGTGGCCCCGCCCTCCCCCGGCCCGCTCTCCCCAGAGCACCCCACAGCCAGCAGAACCACCGGCACCGCCACCAACACGTGTCGTCTCATAACCCCGCCAGTCAACCACCCCACCCCCAAGCCCTCACCCCCAACCAAGCCAGGGCGAACAAGGCAAGGCAAAGCCGAACCCGAGGCAACACGAACGAAGACAGACGACCCAAGGCGAGACAAAGCCAAAGCCGAGGCAACGCGAACGAAGACAGGCGAACCAAGGCGAGGCGAAGCCAAAGCCGGCCCCAAGGCGAACGAAGGCGAGGCAAAGCCGAAGCCGCCCCAAACATGCTGGTGAAGCCCAACCGGGCAACGCTGAGAAGGACGAAGCCCGCACCGTGGGGGGCATGGGGGGCTCGGCCCCCCAACGTGATGAGGAAAGCGGGGAAGGTGCGCAAGCACCGAACACGCCAAGCGTGGAGACAAGGGGAATCGAACCCCTAACCCCCGCCTTGCAAAGGCGGTGCTCTGCCAATTGAGCTATGTCCCCTGGCGGACATGTGCCCCGGTGGCCAGAAGGCCACCGGGGCTACAGGTCCTCAACGAGCGTCGCGCGCTCGTAGCGAGATCAGTTCTCGGTCGGCGCGGTGGCCTCGCGCCACAGGTCCGCCTCGGCCTTCGCCGAGCGGTTGCGCTTCACGAAGAACAGCACAGCGCCTGCCACAGCAGCAAGTGCGAGCAACTTCTTCACGTCCGGTCGCCTCCTCTTAGCGGCGCAATGATCCCGGGTGCCCCCAAGACGGTCTTGCAGTGGGCCTAGGAGGACTTGAACCTCCGACCTCTTCATTATCAGTGAAGCGCTCTAACCGAGCTGAGCTATAGGCCCTTGCGATGAGACAGACACTACCTGATGCGCTGGCCCCGGCCCAAACCGGGGCCAGCTTTCGACAAAACCCCTAGTCACGCTCGGACAGCGTGACCTCGACGCCGCCGGCGAGCTCGGCGGAGACGTTGTAGACGAACGCGCTGACGGTGGCCATCGCGGTGAACAGGATGATGTTGATCGCGCCCACGATGGCCGAGACGCCGAACACCCGGCCGACGCTGATCAACGGCTCCGCGTTGGCGCCGTCCGCGCTTTGCACCAGGTCCTTGTAGGTGCCGTTGAGCTTGTCCCAGACGTTCATGCCGTGCAGGACGCCGTAGAGCACACCCACGGCGACCATCCAGACGAAGAACAGCGCCACTGACAGCACCAGCGCCAGCTTCAGCACCGACCACGGGTCGACGCGCTTGACCTGGAGGCTGGCCCTGCGTGGTCCTCTGCCGGTGCGACGTGCGCTGGGCGCTGCCGCTGTCGCGGCGGAGGCAGCCGCCGCGGCCGCTGACGGACGACCGCCCGCTGTGGGAAAGGTCACCGTGGTGCGGCCGCTGACGGACTCGTCACCCAGCGCGGCGAACACCGGCTGCTCGGCTGACTGGGTGGGCTCGTCCTGGAACTCCGGCTGCTGGAACTCCTTCGGCTGCTCCGGCGGCTGCCCGAGGCCGGGCGGCTGCGGCGGCGGGACCGTGCCCTGTCCGGACACGGTGACCCGCTGCCACGGCGGAGGTGCCGAACCGAGCGCGATGTGCTCGGTCTTGGCGTCGATCTGCGGACCGCCCTTGTCGGGGTTCGGCTTGGCCACCTTCTGGGTGGCCTCATCGGACCCGGCGTCCTCAGCCCGTGCGGTCTCCTGCGGAGCCTGCTGCTCGCCGTGGCCCGCCTCGGGCCGCGGTTCGCTCCGCTCGGCGGGTTCGGCGTCCCCGTCCGCGCCAGGCTTGGTGATCAGCGACGTCTTGTCGCCCTTGTCCGCCTGGTCGTCCTTGCGGTCGGGGTTCTGGGGTGAAGTCATCACGGTCCTTTGCCGATGGTGCGGTCCATCCAGCTAGACGCGTACGGCCGCCTAGTTGTTGCCTTCCTCGGTGTGATCGCTCACCTCGGTGACCGTCTCGTCGGCGACGGTCACGTCGGCGTCGACCACGGCCTCGACGCCCGGGCCGTCAGCGGCCTCGGTGCCGGGCTCCGGTTCATTGTCATCAGCATTGCGCGCGACCGCGACCAGAGTGGTCTTGTCGCCCAGGTTCATCAGGCGCACCCCCTTGGTCTGCCTGCCCGCCTTGCGGACCTCGGCCGCGCTCGTCCTGATGACCCCGCCACTGGAGGTGATCGCGTAGAGCTCGTCGTCCACGTCGACGATGAGCGCACCCACCAGCCTGCCACGACGCCGGTCGTGCTGGATGGTCAGCACGCCCTTGCCACCGCGGCCCTGGACCGGGTAGTCCGTGAGCGGCGTGCGCTTGGCGTACCCGCCGTCGGTGGCGACGAGCACGAACTTGTCGTCGGCCACCACGCCCATCGCCAGCAGCTCGTCGCCGTCGTTGAAGCGCATGCCGAGCACGCCGGAGGTGGCGCGGCCCATCGGCCGCAGCGCCTCGTCGCTGGCGTGGAACCGGATGGACTGGCCGTCCGCGGAGACCAGCAGCAGGTGGTCGTCGGCGGAGCACAGCACCGCGCCGACGAGCTCGTCGCCCTCGCGCAGGTTGATGCCGATCAGGCCGCCGCTGCGGTTGGAGTCGAAGTCGGCCAGCTTGGACTTCTTGACCAGGCCGCCCTTCGTGGCGAGCACGAGGTACGGCGCGGCTTCGTAGTCCTTGATGTGGATGACCTGGGCGATGTGCTCATCCGGCTGGAAGGCCAGCAGGTTGGCGACGTGCTGGCCGCGGGCCGTGCGGTTGGCCTCGGGCAGCTCGTAGGCCTTGGCGCGGTAGACCCGACCCTGGTTGGTGAAGAACAGGATCCAGTCGTGGGTGGAGCACACGAAGAAGTGCGCCACGATGTCGTCCTGCTTGAGCTGCGCGCCCTGCACGCCCTTGCCGCCGCGCTTCTGGGCGCGGTACAGGTCGGTCTTGGTGCGCTTGGCGTAGCCGGTCCTGGTGATCGTCGTGACCACGTCCTCGACCGCGATCAGGTCCTCCATCGACATGTCGCCGTCGAAGGGGATGATCTTGGTGCGGCGGTCGTCGCCGTGCTTGTCCACGATGGCCATGAGCTCGTCGCGGACGATGCCGCGCTGGCGCTCCGGCTTCTCCAGGATGTCCTTGAGGTCGGCGATCTCGACCTCGATCTCGGCCAACTGGTCGACGATCTTCTGCCGCTCCAGGGCCGCGAGGCGGCGCAGCTGCATCTCCAGGATCGCGTTGGCCTGGATCTCGTCGACGCCGAGCAGCTCGATCAGGCCGGTGCGCGCGGTGTCCGGGGTGTCCGAGCGGCGGATCAGCGCGATGACCTCGTCCAGCATGTCCAGCGCCTTGACGAGGCCGCGCCAGATGTGCGCGCGCTCCTCGGCCTTGCGCAGGCGGTACTTGGTCCGGCGGACGATGACCTCGACCTGGTGCTTCACGTAGTGCCGGATCATCTGGTCCAGCCGCAACGTGCGCGGCACGCCGTCGACAAGGGCCAGCATGTTGACGCCGAAGGAGTACTGCAGCTGGGTGTGCTTGTAGAGGTTGTTCAGCACCACCTTTGCGACCGCGTCGCGCTTGATGGTGATGACGATCCGCATGCCGCGCCGGCTGTTGGACTCGTCAGCGATGTTGGCGATGCCGGTGAGCTTGCCGTCGCGCACCAGGTTGGCGATGTTCTCGACCAGGTTGTCCGGGTTGACCTGGTACGGCAGCTCGGTGACGACCAGGATCGTGCGGCCCTTGGCGTCCTCGTCGATGTCGACGACGGAGCGCATCCGTACCGAGCCGCGGCCGGTGCGGTAGGCCTCCTCGATGCCGGAGGTGCCCAGGATCTGCGCGGCGGTCGGGAAGTCCGGCCCCTTGATCCGCTGCAGCATCGCGGCCAGGGTCTCGTCTTCACCGGCTTCCCAGTTCTCCAGCGCCCAGACCACGCCGTCGGCGACCTCGCGCAGGTTGTGCGGCGGGATGTTGGTCGCCATGCCGACCGCGATGCCCGCGGAACCGTTGATCAGCAGGTTCGGGATGCGGGAGGGCAGGACGTCGGGTTCCTGGGTGCGGCCGTCGTAGTTCGGCCGGAAGTCGACGGTGTCCTCGTCGATGTCGGCGAGCATGTGCATGGCCAGCGGCGCGAGCCGGGACTCGGTGTACCGCATGGCGGCCGCGGGGTCGTTGCCCGAGGAACCGAAGTTGCCCTGACCGTCGACCAGCGGGTAGCGCAGCGCCCACGGCTGGGCCAGCCGCACCAGGGTGTCGTAGATCGAGGCGTCACCGTGCGGGTGGTAGTTGCCCATGACGTCGCCGACGACGCGGGAGCACTTGTTGTAGCCGCGGTCCGGGCGGAAGCCCGAGTCGAACATCGAGTAGAGCACGCGGCGGTGCACCGGCTTGAGGCCGTCCCGCACGTCCGGCAGCGCTCGACCGACGATGACGCTCATCGCGTAGTTGATGTAGGAGTTCTGCATCTCCTGCTGGATGTCGACCGGCTCGGTGCGGTCGTGCTCCGGCGGAAGCGTCGTATCCGTCATTGCAGTCCTTCTCGTGCTTCAGCGATCGGGCCGGGGAGGTCGGTCGAGCCGGTCAGACGTCGAGGAAGCGGACGTCCTTGGCGTTGCGGGTGATGAAGGACCGCCGGGCCTCGACGTCCTCCCCCATCAGCACGCTGAACAGCTCGTCGGCCGTCGCGGCGTCGTCCATGGTCACCTGGAGCAGCACGCGCTGGGCCGGGTCCATGGTGGTCTCCCACAGCTCGTCGGCGTTCATCTCGCCGAGACCCTTGTAGCGCTGGATGTTGTCGTCCTTGCCGAGCTTCTTGCCCGCGGCGAGGCCCTGCTCGATCAGCCCGTCGCGCTCGCGGTCGGAGTAGGCGAACTCCGGCTCCGCGCGCTGCCACTTGATCTTGTAGAGCGGCGGCTGCGCCAGGTAGACGTGCCCGTGCTCGATCAGCGGGCGCATGAACCGGAACAGCAGCGTCAGCAGCAGCGTGCGGATGTGCTGGCCGTCGACGTCGGCGTCGGCCATCAGCACGATCTTGTGGTAGCGCAGCTTGGTGAGGTCGAACTCGTCGTGGATGCCGGTGCCGAGCGCGGTGATCATGCTCTGCACCTCGTTGTTCTTCAGCACGCGGTCGATGCGCGCCTTCTCAACGTTGATGATCTTGCCGCGGATCGGCAGGATCGCCTGGTACATCGAGTCCCGGCCCTCCTTGGCCGAGCCGCCAGCCGAGTCACCCTCGACGACGTAGATCTCGCACTCCTCCGGGTTGGTGGAGCGGCAGTCCTTGAGCTTGCCCGGCAGGCCGCCGATGTCCAGCGCGCCCTTGCGCCGCACCAGCTCGCGGGCCTTGCGCGCGGCCATCCGGGCCTGCGACGAGGACACGGCCTTGCTGATGATCGTCTTCGCGTCGGCGGGGTTGCGGTCCAGCCAGTCGGCGAGGTGCTCGTTGCACGCCTTCTGCACGAAGGACTTGGCCTCGGTGTTGCCGAGCTTGGTCTTGGTCTGGCCCTCGAACTGGGGCTCCTTGAGCTTCACCGAGATGATCGCGGCGAGGCCCTCGCGGACGTCGTCACCGGTGAGGTTCGCGTCCTTCTCCTTGAGCAGCTTCTTGTCGCGCGCGTACTCGTTGATGACGCGGGTCAGCGCGGCGCGGAAGCCCTCCTCGTGGGTGCCGCCCTCATGGGTGTTGATCGTGTTGGCGAAGGTGTAGACCGACTCGGAGTAGCCGGTGTTCCACTGCATCGCGATCTCCACCTCGAGCGCGTCGCCCTTCGCCTCGAAGGCGATGACGCTCTTGTGGATCTCGTCGCGGGTGGCGTTGATGTGCCGGACGAAGTCCTCGAGACCGCCCGGGTAGTGGAAGGTGCGCTCGCGGACCTTGCCGGTCTCCGCGTCCTCCTCGCCCTCGGCCACCCGCTCGTCGCGCAGGATGATGGTCAGCCCCTTGTTGAGGAAGGCCATCTCCTGCACCCGGCGCGCGATCGTCTCGATGTTGTAGACGGTCGTCTCGAAGATCTCCGGGTCGGCCCAGTAGGTGATCGAGGTCCCGGTCCGGTCGGTGTCCTCGCCCTTGCGCAGGTCGTGCACCGGCTTGGACCGCTCGTACCGCTGCCGGTGCACCGAGCCGTTCTGGTGGATCTCCACGTCCACGGCCGTGGCCAGCGCGTTCACCACGGAGATGCCGACGCCGTGCAGACCACCGGAGACGGCGTAGCTCTCCCCGTCGAACTTGCCACCGGCGTGCAGCTTGGTCATGACGACCTCGACGGCGGGACGGCCCTCGCCGGGCATGATGCCGGTGGGGATGCCTCGGCCGTCGTCGACGACGCGGACACCGCCGTCGGCGAGCAGTGTCACCTCGACCCTGGTGGCGTAGCCCGCCATCGCCTCGTCGACGGAGTTGTCGACCACCTCCCAGATGAGGTGGTGCAGGCCCCGCTCCCCGGTCGAGCCGATGTACATACCTGGGCGCTTGCGAACAGCTTCCAGACCTTCGAGGACTGTGATCGATGACGCGTCGTACTCGTTCTTGTTGTCAGCCACGGGCCTGGTGTCTCCTCGCAGACAAGGTGCACACGATGATGGGCGGACCGACCTCGCAGGGAGAGCTGGGCCCAACCTTCTCGATCCTACCGGTCGACAGCGACAGGAGGGGCACTAGGACACCCCTGAGAACGTCACAGGGCGATTTGCGCGAAGTTCACCACGTTCTGAGTGCCGGGACCATGGTTCGACGCGCCTGCGGCGCTCTCCTTGGCGGCTGATTTCAACCGTACGTGTCTCGCGGGCCTCGGCCGGGTACATGCCTCGGGCCGTAGCGCCAACTCGGTGCGGCCGGTCCCTGGACCTTCAACCTGCGTACGACGTCTTTTCCGACGCCTGCGGCGATCTTCGTGAGCAACTGGCGTTGCAGCAACCGCAACTGTGTCGCCCAAGCGGTCGAACTGGCCTGGACGGTGAGCTCGCCCTCGCGCAGCGCGACCGGTTTGGCGTGCTCGGCGACCTCCTCGCCGACCAGCCCGGCCCACCTGCTGAACACCTGTCCCCCGGCCAGCCGGTCCTGCCAGCCCCGGTCGGCGACGATCCGGGAGGCCAGCCTGCCGAGCGGCTGCGGGTCCCGGTCGTCGCTGCCCGGCCCCGACCACCGGCGCCGACGGCGCGCGGCACCTCCGGACTTGGCGCCGGCCCCGGCGGCGCGGCCCTTGGGGACACCGCGTGCCTTCGCCTGGGCCTTGGCGGCCTCCAGGGCGGCCCTTGCCAGGTCCGAACCTCGCAGTGCGTGCTCGGTACCGGCCATGTCACCACTCGAAGGGGTGGAACCACCCGAGTTAATCCCTGGTTCCGGTGCAGCGTCACCTCGACGCGTGACGGAGTTGTCCACACTGTCCACAGGGTTATCCCCAGATGTGCGACGTCGCGGAGCGCGCTGCTCACCGGACACGGTGGATCTCTCCCTCTCCGACGTCGTAGCGAGCCGCGTCGAGCTCGGCGGGCACGTCCTCGGCGACCGCTGCGGTCACCAAGACCTGCTCGGCGGCCGCGGCCACGGTCGCCAGCCGCTGCCTGCGCCGCCGGTCCAGTTCGGCGAAGACGTCGTCGAGCACCAGGACTGGTTCGACGCCGTCACCGCGCAGGACCTCGTAGGCGGCCAGCCGCAGCGCCAGCGCGAACGACCACGACTCACCGTGACTGGCATACCCCTTCGCGGGCGCTTCACCCAGGATCAGCTCGACGTCGTCGCGGTGCGGCCCGACCAGGCACACGCCCCGGTCCAGCTCCTGCGAGCGGACCTTGGTCATCGCCTCCAGCAGCAACGCCTCGAGCTGCTCGGCATCGGCCCGCGCCCCGCCCGGCACACCGAAACCCTCGGGCAGGGCGTCACCCAGGGTGCTGCGGTAGCGGATGTGGGCGGGCCGTGACTCCGGTGCCACCCCCGCGTACGCGGCCGCGACCAGCGGACCGAGGTCCGCGACCAGGTTCAGCCGGTACGCGAGCAGCTGGGCTCCGTGCCTGGCCAGGTGGCCGTCCCAGACCTCCAGCGTGCTGATGTCGCCGCCACGGCCGGCGCGCCGTGCGGCCCCCGCGCTCTTCAGCAGCGCACCGCGCTGCTTGAGCACCCGCTCGTAGTCGGAGCGCAGCCCGGCGAGGCGGGGGGTGCGCGCCACGAGCAGGTCGTCGACGAAGCGCCTGCGCTCCCCGGGATCGCCGCGGACCAGCGCCAGGTCCTCCGGCGCGAACAGCACCGTCCGCAGGATGCCGAGCACGTCGCGGGGCTTGCCGGCCGGAGCGCGGTTGATCCGCGCCCGGTTGGCCTTGCCGGGCGTGATCTCCAGTTCGACCAGGAGCTCACGACCGTCGTGCACCACGGCGGTTCGGATCACCGCTCGCGGCGCGCCGATCCGAACGAGGGGGGCGTCGGTGGCCACCCGGTGCGAGGACAGGGTGGCCACGTAGCCGATCGCCTCGACCAGGTTCGTCTTGCCCTGGCCGTTCGCCCCGATCAGCACGCTGGGGCCCGGTTCAAGGGGCACGTCAGCGTGCGACCAGGAACGGAAGTCGGAGACCTGAAGGTGTCTGACGTACACGCGGGCCGGTCGTCAGCTTCCGGCCTTGTGCACGGCGTGCCCGCCGAACTGGTTGCGCAGTGCGGCGACGGCGCGCATCGCGGGCGAGTCGTCCTGGCGGGAGGCGAACCGCGCGAACAGCGCCGCGGAGATCACCGGCGCTGGCACCGCGTGGTTGATGGCCTCCTCGATGGTCCACCGGCCCTCGCCGGAGTCCTCGACGTAGCCGCGAAGGTCGTCCAGCTCCGGGTCGGAGTCCAGCGCCCGCACCAGCAGGTCGAGCAGCCAGGACCGGACGACGGTCCCGCGCTGCCACGCCTTGATCACCGAAGGCACGTCCGTGACGACCTCGGACGCGTCGAGCAGCTCGAAGCCCTCGGCGTAGGCCTGCATCAGGCCGTACTCGATGCCGTTGTGCACCATCTTCGAGAAGTGGCCGGCGCCGACGCCGCCCGCGTGTGCGAAGCCCTCCTCGCGCGGCCCCTCGGGACGCAGCGCGTCGAAGATCGGCATCGCACGGTCCACAAAGGACTTCTCACCGCCGACCATCAGGCCGTAGCCGTTCTCCAGGCCCCACACGCCACCGGAGACACCGCAGTCGACGTAGCCGATTCCCTTGGCTTCCAAGAGCTTCGCGTGTTCCTGGTCATCGGTGAAGCGGGAGTTGCCGCCCTCGATCACCAGGTCGCCCTCGGCCAGCAGACCGCCGAGCTCCTCGACGGTCTGCCTGGTCGGAGCTCCGGCCGGCACCATGATCCACACGACCCGAGGGCCGTCCAGCTTGGCGACCAGGTCCTCCAGCGAGCTGGCGTCGCTGACCTCGGGGTTGCGGTCGTAGCCGACGACCTCGTGTCCCGCGCGACGCAGCCGCTCGCGCATGTTGAAGCCCATCTTGCCGAGACCGACGAGTCCGAGCTGCACCGGTGCTGTCCTTCCTGAACAGGGCTGAAAGCGTTGGGGTGTGCGGGTCTAGTCCGGGAGCCGAACCGGCATCAGCAGGTAGACGTAGCCGGGAAGCACGTCGCCGTCCTCGCCGACCGGCTTGATCAGGGCCGGCCGCTTGGAGCTGGTGAACTCCAGCTGGGCGCGGTCGGTGTGCAGCGCGCCGAGACCGTCGAGCAGGTAGCCCGGGTTGAACGCGATGGTCAGCGGCTCACCGGTGAGCTCGACGGCGAGCTCCTCCTCCGCGCTGCCCTCGTCGTCGCCGCCCGCGGTCAGCCGCAGACCGGACTCGCTGAACTCCAGCCGCACCTGGGTGCCGCGCTCGGCGACCAGGGACACGCGCTTGATCGCCTCGACCAGCTTGGCCACCTCGATGACCGCGGCCGCGTTGTGCTCGCTGGGCAGCAGCTGGCGGTACTTGGGGAACTCCGCGTCCAGCAACCGGGTGGTGGTGCGGCGGCCGGAACCGGCGAGACCGAGCAGTCCGTCGGTCGAGCCGAGCGAGAGCTCGATCTTGTTGCCGGAGCCACCGAGGGTCTTGGCGGCGTCGGCCATGGTGCGCGCCGGGACCAGCACGGCGGTCTCCACCGAGCCCGACGGCTCCCACTCGAACTCGCGCATGGCGAGCCGGAAGCGGTCGGTGGCGACGAGGGTGAGCTTGGAGTCGGCGATCTCCAGCCGGACACCGGTCAGCATCGGCAGGGTGTCGTCCTTGCCCGCGGCCACGGCGACCTGGCTGACCGCCCCGGCGAAGACCTCGGCCTGGAGCAGCCCGGCCAGCTGCGGCATGTTGGGCAGCGACGGGTAGTCCTCGACCGGCATCGTCGGCAGGCTGAACTTCGAGCTGCCGCAGGTGATGGTGACGCGGCTGCCGTCGACGGCGATCTCGACGGGCTGGTTGGGCAGCGACTTGGTGATGTCGGCCAGCAACCGCCCGGAGACCAGGGTCTTGCCCCCGGTCGCGACCATCGCCGGGACTCCGACCTGGGCGGAGACCTCGTAGTCGAAGCCGGAGATGGTCAGGGTTTCGCCGGCGTCCTCAGCCGAGCCCGCGTCCAGCAGCACTCCGCCGAGGACCGGCACCGGAGGCCGGGACGGGAGGCTGCGAGCGACCCAGGCGACGGCGTCGGCAAGACCGTCGCGCTCGACGCGGATCTTCATGGGCGTCCTTTCGGGGTTCGGCACGCGTCACCGAGGCGGCGACGGGGCAACCACGCGTTTTCCGGGCACCGCGCCGACTCTGGTGATCCACACCGCCAATAAACCTCGAAGAGCCGAACGTGAGGCCGAGGGCGGCTGGGACCGGCGAGCGACCGGCGGCTGGTGTGCGGTGGCACCACGGTAGAGCGTCAGCGGCGCGCGCGTCATCTCGGCCCGGACGTCCCCGAGCCCCTCGGGGAGCCGGTCATCCCCAGATCCCCAGCCCCCTGTTTCTTCTTTGTTTTTCTCTTCGAGAAGAAAACCAACAGCAGTAATAGGGGCTGTGGATTGTGTGGACAGCCACCGTTTCCGCAGCTCCGAGCGGGTTCTCTGATGTGGATCGTCCATGCCATGGACCAGTGGATAACTCGGGCCGGGTGTGGATGGATCTTCTTGCGGCGACCGCAATCCACATCTGTCCCCAGCTGTCCACAGATCGCTCCCCAGATGTGGGTGGGGTTGTACCCAGGTTCCGCACAGGCCCAGCGTGGCCCGGATCTCCCTGGATGGGGGACAAAATCGGCAACTTTTCTGGGGTGGTTGGACCGTTCGGCGGCCCACAGGGTCAATAAAAAAGCCGCCCCCTGACTGAGGGACGGCTGTCGCCGAGGCGCGTCGGCGGGTGGTTTCTCCGGGTGTGGGTTACGGGACGAGGGCGTGCGTCGGCCCGGCTTCAGTCGCCAGGAGACAGGGGATCACACCCCGCCGGAACGCCGGAAGGCCGGTCTCGACCATGCCCGGTGGCGCGCTCCCCAGCCTGAATAAAGGTCGGACGGCGGGTGCGGAGACGAGCTGGGGCGACCCCGGCACGCGTGGGACCGTCAGTCGAGACGTGAGGTCGGTGCGGGGGTGGTGACGCGCGCGGGGGTCAGCCCCTGGCGCGCAGCTTGATCCGGGAGGTCAGCTCCTGGACCTGGTCGTAGGTGCGACGGCGCTCCGCCATCTCCTTGCGGATCTTCTTGTCCGCGTGCATGACCGTGGTGTGGTCGCGGCCGCCGAAGGTCTGCCCGATCTTCGGCAGTGACAGGTCGGTGAGCTCGCGGCACAGGTACATGGCGATCTGCCTGGCCCCGGCCAGTGCCTTGGTCTTGCCGGGCCCACAGAGGTCGTCGATGGTCAGCGTGAAGAACTCCGCGGTGACCGCCATGATCGTCGGCGCGGTGATCTCCGGTGCGTGCGAGTCCGGGATCAGGTCGCGCAGCACGATCTCGGCCAGCTGGGTGTCGACCTGCTGCCGGTTGAGCGAGGCGAAGGCCGTCACCCTGATCAGCGCGCCCTCGAGCTCGCGGATGTTGCGCTCGACCCGCGCCGCGATGAACTCCAGCACCTCGGCGGGCACGTTCAGCCGGTCCTGGGCCGCCTTCTTGCGCAGGATCGCGATCCGGGTCTCCAGCTCGGGCGGCTGGACATCGGTGATCAGACCCCACTCGAAGCGGGTGCGCAGCCGGTCCTCCAGCGTCTCCAGCCGCTTGGGCGGCCGGTCGGAGGAGACCACGATCTGCTTGTTCGCGTTGTGCAGCGTGTTGAAGGTGTGGAAGAACTCCTCCTGCGTGCCTTCCTTGCCCTCCAGGAACTGGATGTCGTCGACGAGCAGGATGTCGACGTCGCGGTAGCGCCGCTGGAAGGCGACCTTGCGGTCGTCGCGCAGGGAGTTGATGAAGTCGTTGGTGAACTCCTCGGTCGAGACGTAGCGCACCCGCATCCCGGGGAACAGGCGCTGGGCGTAGTGCCCGACCGCGTGCAGCAGGTGGGTCTTGCCCAGCCCGGACTCGCCCCAGACGAACAGCGGGTTGTACGCCCGCGCCGGCGCCTCGGCCACCGCGACCGCGGCCGCGTGGGCGAAGCGGTTGGAGGCGCCGATGACGAAGGTGTCGAAGGTGTACTTCTCGTTGAGCTTGGTCTGCGACTTCGGCGGGCCGTGCCGGGGCGCGGTGAACGGCTGGCCCGCCAGACCGCCCTCGGGCGCCTGGCCGTTGAAGGTCGGCCAGATCTCGTTGACCGTCGCCAGCGCCTCGCGCTCCTCGTCGACCTCCTCCTCGCCGTCGTCGGTGATGACGGGCAGCGGGCGGGTGATCTCGGAGGCGGACTCCGGCGGCACCTGGAGGCCGGGGCCCGCGTTGATCCCGGGCGGCGGGCTCACCACGGGCGCGCTCGGCTGCGCGGTGTCGACCTTGACCGCGAGCGAGACGGTTCCGCCGAGGTGCCGGGACAGGGCCGCGGTGATCGGGCCGCGCAGGCTGCGCTCGATGGCGTCCTTGGCGAAGTCGCTCGGCGCTGCGAGCAGCGCGGTGCCGTCAAGCAGGCCGATCGGCCTGGTGATCTGCATCCACGCACGCTGCTGCCTGGTCAGAGTGCCAGCGGAAAGCTCCTGGACGACCCGGTCCCAGATGAGACCCAGATCGTGGTTGTCGGACACTGCCGGGCTCCCCTCCCCTCATTCGCACGCGACCCGTCGGGCCGGCGGGATCCACCCGCCTGCCCGAACCCGAGTCGCGACCACGGGGTCGGCGAGGATAAGGGCGTCCACAGGATTATCCACAACTGTGCATGAAGGTACGGCGGCGTACTCCGCTGGCCCGAACGGACCCCGGTTGGCGATGCGGCCCGAGGGTCTGCCGTGGGTGTCCGACAGGGTTCGCGGAGCCTGGTCCCGAAGCGCGGACAGGCACGCTAGCAACGTGGGCCGCGAGTCACAAGGGCGGGCCCGCGATCGGCGGCGGGGAAGTCAACCGACCGTGTGCACTCCGTCGCTCGGTGGTGGCGGGTGCCCCCGGATTTGATGTGCGGATGGCCGGTGCGTACCCTCGAACGGTCTCCCGCTCGCAGCGGGGGCGTTGCGCTGCGCTCGTGGACCACGTGGTGGAGCACCTCGCGGAGCAACAACTTCCTTACCTCGGTAGGCGTGGGACGACCATAGACCTGCCTGTAAAGAGCAACCGGGAGATCCGTCCGTGAGCAAGCGCACCTACCAGCCCAACAACCGTCGTCGCGCCAAGACCCACGGGTTCCGGCTGCGTATGCGCACCCGCGCCGGCCGCGCCATCCTGGCTGCTCGCCGCCGCAAGGGACGCGCTGAGCTGTCGGCCTGACCGCCGGTACCGCCGTGCTCCCTGCGGTCTCCCGGCTGACTCGTCGCCAGGACTTCGGACTGGTGATGCGCCGGGGACGTCGCAGCGGACGCTCCCGGCTCGTGGTGCATGCCCTGGTGCCCGCACCCGAGCAGGAGGTGAGCATGGCCGGATCGGTTGACGCGATTCAGCCCACTCCAGACGGGGCCCTCCCGTCGCGAGTGGGCTTTGTCGTGAGCAAGGCCGTTGGCAACTCCGTCGTGCGGCACCGGGTCAGCCGCAGGCTCCGGCACCTGCTGGGGCCTCGGCTGGCGGAGCTGCCCGCGGGTTCCCAGCTGGTCGTCCGCGCGCTCGCGCCCGCGGCCGACGCCACGAGCGCCGAGCTCGCCGCCGATCTCGACGCGGCTTTGCGCAAGCTCGGCCGCACACCACGCGGACCGTCGTCATGACCGAGCACGAGCCACCCGAGGCCGACTCGGGCCGACCAGGTCTCGGCGGTCGCGTGCTGCTGCTGCCCATCCGCGGGTACCGCAGATGGATCTCTCCCCTGCTTCCCCCGTCCTGTCGCTTCTACCCAAGCTGCAGCACGTACGCCGTCGAGGCGATCACGGTGCACGGCGCGCTGAGGGGCTCCTGGCTCGCGGCTCGCCGGTTGCTCCGCTGCGGCCCCTGGCACCCTGGAGGCATGGACCCCGTTCCACCGCGCCGTGGGTCACGTGGCAGTGAGTCCACGGACCAGGAGCGGGTTCACCACACCCCCGCCGAGGAGTAACTTCGTGCTGGATTTCATCAACTACCCCGTGTCAGGCATCATGTGGGTCTGGCACAAGGTCTTCGGGGCTTTGTTCGGGCCGTCCAGTGGCTTTGCCTGGGCCCTGTCCATCATGTTCCTGGTCTTCACCCTGCGGGCGATCCTCTTCAAGCCGTTCGTGAAGTACGTGCGGTCGATGAAGCAGATGCAGGAGTTCGCTCCGCAGATGCAGAAGCTCCGCGAGAAGTACGGCAACGACCGTCAGCGGCTGGCCACGGAGATGCAGAAGCTCCAGGCCGAGCACGGCTTCAACCCGCTCGGCGGCTGCCTGCCGATGCTGGTGCAGATCCCGGTGTTCTTCGGTCTGACCAACGTGCTCCAGGGCTTCAAGGCCGGTGCGACGGAGAACTTCTTCTTCGGTGCTGACGAGGTCAAGTCCTACCTCGCCGCCAAGCTGTTCGGGGCGAACTTCTCCTCCTCGCTGACCGCGACCGCGGAGACGCTCGCCCAGTACGGCACGGACCGCAACACCCAGATCTTCGTGACGATCCCGATCATGATCGTCGCGAGCGCCCTGACGCACCTCACCTCGCGGCACTCGGTGGCGCGGCAGAACCCCGCCGCCGCCAACCAGCAGACCGCGATCATGAACAAGCTGGCTCTCTACGTCTTCCCGCTCGGCGTGCTCGTCGCCGGTCTCTTCCTCCCCATGGGCATGCTGCTCTACTGGCTGAGCAACAACCTCTGGACGCTGATGCAGCAGTACGTGGTGTACCACCGCATCGACCGCGAGGAAGAGGAGAAGAAGCAGGCCGCGATCTCCAAGCGGCAGAACCTCGCCCCGAAGCCGGGCCAGAAGCCGGTGCGCAAGCGCCCCGCGGCGGACACCACCGCGAAGGTCGTCGACGGTGGCGTCGACGGGACCGAGAAGCCAGCCGACAAGCCCAAGCCCGCAGCGAACGGCTCTGCTCCCGCGAAGAAGGACTCCGCCCAGGCCGAGCCGGGCACCGTCCCTGGGATCATCGAGGACCGTTCGCGCGGCAAGAAGCAGAGCCGCAAGCGCCGCTGAGGCGGCTGCCAGTTGAGAGGAGAAACCGTGTCGGAGACCTTGCAGGCCGCGGACGCGGACGTGCGGACCGACGCCACCGGTTCTGCCGCTGAGGCCGAGAGCGGCGAGTCGCTGCTCGTGCGCGAGGGCGACGTCGCCGGGGATTACCTGGAGCGGTTGCTCGACCTGCTCGACTACGACGGCGACATCGACCTCGACGTCGAGGCCGGCCGTGCCGTGGTGAGCATCGACGGCGGTGACGACCTGGAGAAGCTGGTCGGTCGCCGCGGCGAGGGCCTGGAGGCGCTGCAGGAGCTGACGCGCCTCGCGGTGCAGCAGTCGACCGGGGTCCGCAGCCGCCTCATGCTCGACGTGGCGGGCTGGCGCGCCAAGCGCCGCGAGGAGCTCAGCGAACTCGGCCGCTCCACGGCGGAGAAGGTCCTGGAGACCGAGAAGTCGATCCGGATGCGGCCGATGACGCCGTTCGAGCGCAAGGTCGTGCACGACGCGGTCGCCAGCGTCTCCGGAGTGCACAGCGAGAGCGAGGGCGAGGAGCCCAACCGTCGCGTGGTGGTGTTCCGCACCTCCTGACGGAGAACGCCAAGAAGGGCCCCGTGGTCACCGACCACGGGGCCCTTCTGTGTTCCGGGAACCCCGGACGAAGGAACTGGTGAAGGAATCGCCGCACGGACGGCCCCTCGGCTTGACCGCCTCACCCACACCGGAGGAACCTTGAAATCGGGGGATCCCGCATCGGGCGAAAGCCACCCTCGCTGCGCGGCGCGTAACGAGGTTCACCCACGCTCGCGCTCCGCTTCCCTTCTCGCTCCGAACCCGTGATGCTTGACCGAGTGGCCGCTGGCGCCGGTCGCCAGTACCGCGGAGGCGCGATGAAGCGGCTCACCGGTCGTGGACGGTGAGCCGGAGGACGTGGCCCCGGGCGGACCCTCGATACTCGTTTCACGTGAAACACGTCGGCGCTGCCGTGGCGCAGTGGCCATGTTTCACGTGGAACGCAACCGCTAGCAGGAGAGAGATGAACGAAACCGAACAGCGTCCGTCCGCGCCCACACCCACCGGCCCCCCGCCCGGAGCGGATCAGGTGTTCGGGTCTCGACTGGACCTGGCGGTCCGGTTCCACGGGCTCCTGGCTCAGCGCGGTGTCGAGCTCGGCCTCATCGGTCCCCGCGAGGTCGAGCGGCTGTGGGACCGCCACCTGATGAACTCGGCAGTGATCGGCGACCTGTTCCCGCAGAACGCTCGCGTGGTCGATGTTGGCTCGGGTGCGGGCCTGCCGGGAATCCCGCTCGCCATCGCGCGCCCGGATCTCCGGCTGACCCTGCTGGAGCCGATGGCGCGCCGCGTCGGCTGGCTGGAGGACGTGGCGGACGAGCTCGGCCTGTCCTCGGTCACCGTGGTGCGCGGCCGGGCCGAGGAGAAGGTGGTGCGCCAGAATCTCGGTGGCGCCGATGCGGTGACTGCCCGCGCGGTCGCTCCCCTGGCCAAGCTCGCGGGCTGGTGCCTGCCGTTGCTGAGGACCGGCGGTCAGCTGGTCGCGCTGAAGGGGGCCAGTGCCGCCGAGGAGGTCGAGCGGGACGCCGTGGCGGTGAAGGCGGCGGGTGGTGGCGTCGCCGAGGTGGTCGCCCGCGGCGGCGAGGTGCTGGAGGTGCCCACGACCGTCGTGCTCGTGCAGCGGGTCGAGGTTGAACGCGGTCGCGACGCGCGGCGTCGCAGGAGGAAGGAACGGTGAGCGTGTCACCGGAGTCGACGGGTCGCCGACGGAGGCGGGCCTCCCGGTCGCAGGACGGAGCGGTGGATGTTCCACGTGAAACAGTGGGTTCGTACGGGGCGCACAGCGCGCCGAATGCCGGAGAGGGGCAACACGCGGTGACGACCTCCGACCAGTTCTCCGGGTGGACCCCGATCGCCGAGGAGGCCGCGCGGGCCACCAAGGTGCTCCACCCCGACGCCCAGCAGCTCCCCCAGCCCAGCCAGCGACGCATCATGACCGTCGCCAACCAGAAGGGCGGCGTCGGCAAGACGACCAGCACGGTCAACCTGGCCGCCGCCTTGGCCATCCACGGCCTCAAGGTGCTCGTGATCGACCTGGACCCCCAGGGCAACGCGAGCACCGCACTGGGCGTCGAACACCGATCCGGCACCCCGTCCATCTACGAGGTGTTGATCGGTGAGATCTCCGTGTCCGACGCGGCGGCAGTCAGCAGCCAGTCCGACAACCTGTTCTGCGTCCCGGCCACGATCGACCTGGCGGGCGCGGAGATCGAGCTCGTTTCCATGCCCAACCGCGAGGGGCGGCTCAAGGAGGCACTCTCCCCCGAGGCGCTGGACGAGCTCCGGCCGGACTACGTCTTCATCGACTGCCCGCCCTCGCTCGGCCTGCTCACGGTCAACGCGCTCGTGGCCGCGCGCGAGGTGCTCATCCCGATCCAGT
The DNA here is from genome assembly GCF_042429765.1 of Allokutzneria oryzae. NCBI lineage: Bacteria > Bacillati > Actinomycetota > Actinomycetes > Pseudonocardiales > Pseudonocardiaceae > Allokutzneria > Allokutzneria oryzae. Next base: position 578,169 of record NZ_JBHLZU010000018.1, read on the forward strand.
GCGAGTACTACGCGCTGGAGGGGCTCGGCCAGCTGCTGCGCAACATCGAGCTCGTCCAAGCACACCTGAACCCCTCGCTGGACGTCTCCACGATCCTGCTGACGATGTACGACGGGCGCACCAAGCTGGCCGACCAGGTCACCTCGGAGGTCCGGGCGCACTTCGGAGATCACGTCCTCAAAACGGTTATCCCCCGAAGTGTGAAGGTCTCGGAGGCGCCGGGCTTCGGACAGACCGTGCTCGCTTACGATCCGGGTTCACGTGGAGCGATGAGCTACCTCGACGCCGGGCGCGAGCTGGCCATCCGGGGCACGCAGATGGAGCAGACATGAGCGAACGGAAAGGCGGCCTCGGACGAGGGCTCGCCGCCCTGATTCCCAGCGGTCCCCCGGCCGGAGCCGCCACGGCCACGGCGCCGACCGGTGCGGTCGCCGTGGCCAGTCGTGACGGCGCCAAGGCCGAGGAGCACGGCGGCCAGGTCGCGGGCGCGGTCTACCGCGAGGTGCCGATCTCGTCGATCAAGACCAACGCGAAGCAGCCGCGCCAGGTCTTCGACGACGAGGCGCTCGCCGAGCTGGAGCACTCGATCCGCGAGTTCGGCCTGATGCAGCCGATTGTGGTGCGCGAGCTGTCCCGCAACTCCTATGAGCTCGTCATGGGTGAGCGGCGGCTGCGGGCCTCGAAGCAGGCCGGGCTGGACAAGATCCCGGCCATTGTTCGGCAGACAGCCGATGACGCGATGCTCCGGGACGCGCTGCTGGAGAACATCCACCGCGTCCAGCTGAACCCGCTCGAAGAGGCGGCCGCCTACCAGCAGCTGCTGGAGGAGTTCGAGGTCACCCACGAGGAGCTCGCCTCGCGGATCGGCCGCAGCCGGCCGGTCATCACCAACATGATCCGGCTGCTGAAGCTCCCCCTCCCCGTGCAGCGGCGGGTCGCCGCGGGGGTGCTCTCCGCCGGACACGCGCGTGCGCTGCTCGGCTTGGAGGACTCCGGCGGTCAGGAGGAGCTGGCGGCCAGGATCGTCGCCGAGGGGATGTCGGTGCGGGCCACCGAGGAGGCGGTCACCCTCGCCAAGAGCGAGCAGCCCGCCAAGCCCAAGCCCGCTCCCCGCAAGCCGATGCACGCACCGGGTCTCCAGGACCTCGCCGAGCGGCTGTCGGACAGTTTCGACACTCGGGTGAAGGTCGAACTCGGCAAGCGCAAGGGCCGGATCGTGGTCGAGTTCGGCTCAGTGGACGACCTGGAGCGCATCGTCGCGATGATGCAGCCGAATGGGGCAAATCGGACGCAGAACGGGTCCTAGGCGTCACACCGGGCTGTTTTGTCACGGTGACGAAACCGAAAAAGGGGCCTCCGGACGCGCGAAGCGTCCGGAGGCCCCTTCGGTGTTTCTCAGCCGCGCGAGACGGCCTTCTCGACGAGTCCGGCGAAGACCTCGCCGAGCGAGAGCCCTGCCGCCTCCACCGCCATGGGGAGCAGTGAGGTCTCGGTCAGTCCCGGCGAGACGTTCACTTCGAGGAAGTGAACCGTGCCGTCGGCGGTGACGATCGCGTCCGTCCGCGAGACGTCGCGGAGGCCGAGCAGCCGGTGCGCCGCGACGGCCAGCTCCCCCACCGCCTTCGCCTCGGCCTCGGAAAGCCGCGCCGGGGCGTGGTAGTGCGTCAGCCCGGCGGTGTAGCGCGCGGCGTAGTCGTACAGGCCGCTCTCCGGAACGATCTCCACCGCGGGCAGGGCGACGGGGCCGTCCGGGCCGTCGACGACGCTCACCGCGACCTCGACGCCTTCGACATAGCGCTCGGCCATCACGGTGTCCCCGTAGGCCAGGCACCCGACCATCGCGGCGGGCAGCTCGGCGGCTTCCCGCACCACGCGCGCGCCCAGCGCGGAGCCACCCTGGTCCGGCTTGAGGATCAACGGCAGCCCGAGCCGGTCCACCAATGAGTCGAGCACCGCCTGTGCCCCGAGCACCCGGAAGGTGCTGTGCGGCAGCACCACCCAGTCCGGCGTCGCCAGCCCGGCACGGGCGAGCTCCGCTTTGGCGGTCGGCTTGTCCCACGCCCTGCGGCACGCCTTCGAGTCCGTGCCGACGAACGGAACGCCGGTCAGCTCCAGCACGGACTGCACCGCGCCGTTCTCACCCTCACCACCGTGCAGCGCGACCACCACAGCGTCGGGCCGAGAGCTCCGCAGACGGCTCAGCAGCGTGCCGTCGGCGTCCCACTCCTCCACGACCAGTCCGGTGCCGCGTAGCGCCGCTGAGAGCCTGCGTCCCGAACGCAGCGAGACCTCGCGCTCGTGCGAGAGCCCGCCGGACAACACGGCGATCCAGCGATCCGACACTCGTACTCCTCGATCTTGTCGCGGTGGAAAACACGTCCACCGCCTGTGGACAGGTCGACCCGAAGCTGTGGACAACCCGCCCCAGGCGGTGGACAACTGTGGACAACCTCGCTCAGGCCGTGTCCGGCGAGGGCGACTGCGGGCCGCTCACCTGCCGCGTTGTCACAGTGCCGAAGGTGCGCAGCAGTTCGAGCTCACCCTCCAGCACGGTGGCCAACCTGCGCACACCCTCCCGGATGCGCTCCGGCGTCGGGTAGCAGAAGGACAGCCGCATCTGCCTGGTGCCGAAACCGTCGCCGTAGAACGCGGTACCCGGCACGTAGGCGACCCGCTGGGTCACCGCCCTCGGCAGCATCGCCTTGGTGTCGATGCCCTCCGGCACGGTCAGCCACACGTAGAAGCCGCCGTCCGGCCTGGTCCAGGTGCACCCCGCGGGCAGGTGCTGTTCGAGCGCGGTCAACATCGCGTCCCGCCGCTCGCGGTAGGCCTGCTGGTAGACCTTGATCTGGCCCTTCCAGTCGTGCTTGGCCAGGTACTTCGCGACCACCGCCTGGGTGATCGTCGGCGGGCACAGCGTGGCGGACTCGGCGGCGAGCACCAGCTTCTCCCGCACCGCGTGCGGGGCCAGCGCCCAGCCCACCCGCAGGCCCGGCGCGAAGGTCTTGGAGAACGAGCCCAGGTACACCACGTTGTCGGGCTCGCTCGCCCGCAGCGCCGGATAGGTCTGCCCGTCGAAGCCGAGCAGGCCGTACGGGTTGTCCTCGATGACCAGCACGTCGTGCTCGGCGCAGATCCGCAGGATCTCCGGGCGGCGCTCCACGGAGAGGGTCACGCCGCCGGGGTTGTGGAAGTTGGGGATGGTGTAGAGGAACTTCACCCGACGGCCGCTCGCGTGCACGGCGTCGAGAGCGGCGCTGAGCGCGGACGGGACCAGCCCATCGTCGTCGACCTCGACGTGCACGACCTCGGCCTGGTAGGCGGTGAACGTGCCGAGCGCGCCCACATAGGACGGCGCCTCGGCGAGCACCACGTCGCCCGGGTCGCAGAAGATCCTGGTGACCATGTCCAGCGCGCTCTGCGAGCCGACGGTGACCACGACGTCGTCGGGGTGCGCCGAGATGCCCTCCAGCGCCATGACCTCGCAGATCTGCTCGCGCAGCTGCGGGATTCCCTGGGCGGAGCCGTACTGGAGGGCCTGCTGGCCCTCGGTGGTGATGAGCTCGGCGACGTCGGAGGCCAGCGAGTCCATCGGCAGCGCGGCCAGGTAGGGCATGCCGCCCGCGAGCGAGACGACCTCGGGCCTGCTGGCGACGGCGAACAGTGCGCGGATCTCCGACGCGGTCATGCCGGCGGTGCGCGCCGCGTAGCGCCGAACGTGCGGGTCGAGGCTGCGACCTGCCGCAGCTGCCACAACCGGAGGGTTGCTTTGCTGATCAGGTCCCTGTCCCGGTAGGTTCATGCGGCGCTCCCTGGGGCCATGCACACCGACAACGTCGGTCTAGTCTAAAAAGACGCCAGTGCGGATGGTCCCACCATGCTGGTTATGTCACTTTCGGCAGTGGGCTTGGCGCGCCTATGCTGGTAACCGTTCTCGTCTTCTGGCGAGTGACGTCCTTCTGCGGGGAGGTCAGGTGTCGCGACGCGTCGACAGCGTCACGCTGGACAACCTGGACCATCTGCCTCGGCACTGCCGTGGCTGTGTGTTCTGGGAGCTGGCCCCGCATATCAAGGAACAGGCCGAGGAGTTCGGCCAGACCGAGCTGGAGAAGGAAGCCTGGGTTTCCAGCGTCCTGCTGGAGTGGGGCTCCTGCGGCCGGATCGTCTACAGCGACAACGTGCCCGCCGGTTTCGTGCTCTACGCGCCGCCGAACGCCGTTCCGCGCGCCGCCGCCTTCCCCACCGCCCCGGTCAGCCCCGACGCGGTGATGCTCACCTCGCTGAAGGTGCTCCCCGAGTTCGAGGGGACCGGCCTCGGCCGGATGCTGATCCAGGCGGTCGCCAAGGACCTGACCCGGCGTGGTGTGAAGGCGATCGAGGCATTCGGCCGCGCCCAGGAGAAGGACAAGGACAGCTGCGTCGTCCCGGCGGACTTCCTGGTCAGTGTCGGGTTCAAGACGGTTCGGCAGCACCCGCGCTGGCCGCGGCTGCGCCTGGAGCTGCGCACCGGCCTGACCTGGAAGGAAGACGTCGAGGCCGCCCTTGAGCGGCTGCTCGGCGAGGTCAGCATCACCAGCACCGCCACGATCTCCGAGTCCAGCCTGCGCTGAGACCGCACGAAGAAGCCCCCGGCCTCAAGGCCGGGGGCTTCTTCGTGGTCGTCAGGCCGAGTCGGCCTTGGCCAGCTCGTACTGCAGCAGATCCTTGAAGGTGAACGTGCCGGTGGGCTGGTCGTTCTCACCGAGCAGGTACAGCCGCTTCACCGCGACGAGGATGCCCTCGGCCACGATGTCGCGGAACGCCGGGTCGAGCAGGCGACGGCGGTCGGCCTCGTTGGTCAGGTAGCCCACCTCGACGCGCACCGCCGGGCAGCGGGTCAGCCGCAGCGTCTCCCACGTCTTGGGGTGCGTGCGCCCGTCGAGCAGGCCGGTGCGCGTGGCGACCTCGCGCTGGATGAAGCCGGCGAGCGCCTCCCCCACCGTGGACGACGTGGTCCCCTGCCCCGTGCCGAAGTGGTAGGTCGAGAGCCCCTCGGCCAGCGGCGAGCGGTTGGCGTCGGTGTGCAGCGACAGGAACAGGTCCGCGCCCGCCTTGTTGGCGAACTGGGCGCGGTCGGCCTCGGCGGGGCACACCTGCTCGCCACGGGAGAGCAGCGCTTCCATCCCGGTGGCGACCATGCGGCCCTCAAGCCTGCGGGCGAGGTCCCAGACCAGGTCGGCCTCGGCGACACCCGCGACGAACACACCGCGGTCCTGGCCGCCGTGGCCCGGGTCGATGACGATGCGCTTGCCACTGAGGCGGGGGCCGGAGTTGCGCAGGTTCTCCTGCTCGCGCAGGAAGACCTGGCGACCGCCCCTGGCACGCGGGGAGAGCTGGCGCAGCGCGCGCAGCGTGCCGGGACCGCACATGCCGTCCACGACCAAGCCGTAGTCGCGCTGGAAGTTGCGCAGCGCGTGCTCGGTCTGGCTGCCGAAGACACCGTCGGCACGGCCGGCGTTGTAGCCGAGCTCCAGCATTTTCTCCTGGAGCGTGTAGACGTCGTCGCCGCACATGGGGTTCGACACCAGATAGGCCAGGTTACGGTCACCGAGGCGCCAGCGAGCGTCGCAGAGGCTGCGGTAGGTCGCGGGGCCGACGATGCCGTCGGTGATCAGACCGCGCTGCTGCTGGAAGGTGCGGACCGCGTGCTCGACGGCGCCGTCGAAGACGTCGGGGCGACCGGAGCCGTGAGCGGGGGGCAGCAGCTTCAGTGCGACGAGGGTGGCTCGGATCTCGGCAACGGCTGGACCATCGTCACCGCGGCGGAGCAGCAGCATGCACCCCTCGCTTGGAATTCGGGCGCCGAAAAATCGTGGCGCGGATCGTGAAAGTCCTATTGTGCCCTGCTGCCCGGAGCGTCCTACTTCGGGCTACAGGGAGTGGCCGAGTGCCCACAACAGGCGAACCCCGGCCCACCGTCTAAGACGGATCTCGGTGGGCCGGGGTTGCACGGGTGTCACGTTTCGCGGCGACCGTCGTCGATCGGACGGTCGATCAGATGTGGTCGGCGATCTCCTTGAGCAGCGCGGCCTTCGGCTTGGCACCGACGATGGTCTGCACCGGCTGGCCGCCCTTGAACAGGATCAGCGTGGGCACGGACATGATCTGGTAGTCCCGGGCGATACCCGCGTTGGCGTCGATGTCCAGCTTGGCGATGGTGAGCTGGTCCGACTTCTCGGCGGCGATCTCCTCCAGCACCGGCGCGACCATCTTGCACGGCCCGCACCAGGTGGCCCAGAAGTCCACCAGCACCGGCTTGTCGCTGTTCAGGACGTCGTTGGCGAAGCTCGCCTCGGTCACGGTCACGGTGTTCGCCATGTTCTCTCCTGTGTAATCGCTGCGCGGTCTGGTCAGTTCGCGGCCGCGGGGACTGCTTCCTCGGCGTGGGTGTGCTCGGCGAGCCAGCGCTCGGCGTCGATCGCGGCCGAGCAGCCGGAGCCCGCGGCCGTGATGGCCTGGCGGTAGGTGTGGTCGACGAGGTCACCGCAGGCGAAGACGCCGTCGATCTTGGTGGCGGTGCTGGGGTGCCGCACGTCGACGTAGCCGTCGGCGTCGGTGTCCACCTGGCCGCGGACCAGCTCGCTGCGCGGGTCGTGCCCGATCGCCACGAACAGGCCGGTCACCGGCAGCAGGGACTCCTCACCGGTCACGGTGTCGGTGGTCCGCACGCCGGTCACGCTGGACTCGCCGATCACCTCGGTGACCGCGGCGTTGGTCAGCCACTTGATCTTCTCGTTGGCCCGCGCGCGCTCCAGCATGATCCGCGAGGCGCGGAACTCCTCCCGCCGGTGGATGATCGTCACCGAGCGGGCGAAGCGGGTCAGGAAGGTGGCCTCCTCCATCGCCGAGTCACCGCCGCCGACGACGGCGATGTCCTGGTCGCGGAAGAAGAAGCCGTCACAGGTCGCGCACGCCGACACACCGCGGCCGAGCAGCGCCTGCTCGCCGGGAACGTGCAGGTAGCGGGCGGCCGCGCCCATCGCGAGGATGATCGCGCGGGCCTGGTGGCGCACGCCGTTGGCCACGACCGTCTTGACCTCGCCGGCCAAGTCGATCTCCTCGACGTCCTCCGCCCGCAGCTCGGCGCCGAAGCGCCCGGCTTGGGCGCGCATCTGCTCCATCAGGTCAGGACCCATGATGCCGTCGCGGAAGCCGGGGTAGTTCTCCACCTCGGTGGTGGTCATCAGCGCACCGCCGAACTGGCTGCCTTCGAACACCAGCGGGTCCAGCTGGGCGCGTGCCGCGTAGACGGCCGCGGTGTATCCGGCCGGGCCGGAACCCACGATGATCAGGTTTCGGACGTCTGCACTCACCTAGGGCCTCCGCGTCTGGCTGATCTCCCGGTACTCGGGCTCAACGCGATCCTAGGTGTGGCTGTTCCCGCCACCGTTCACGTCACAGTGAACGGCGGCGAACTCACCTGCCGACGGTCTTCTCAGCGATCTTGTCCGGGTTGCTCGCGGAGCAGCTCGGCCCCACGACGAGCAGCCGAAGCCGACCCACCTGGGCCGGATCCCCCAGGACCAGCAGCACGCCCGGCTTGCCCTCCAGCGTGACCTGACGTCCCGCGAGCGGCGTTGTGGTTGGCGGGTAGCCGTTGGCCTGCAGACAGGCCGTGAGCTTCGTCCTGTCGGCCAGCGGGCCGTAGTCCGTCGACCCGCCGACACCGGGCGGGAGCGCCCCGAGGTCCGAGTCCTTCAACGCCAGGGGCCCGTCCCCAGACCCCGGCGTTGTGGGACTCGCGCCGTTGCCGGGACTCTGCCCGGCCTGCGGGGTGCCGACGGTCACGTTGTTCGGCAGCGCGACCATGGCGACGCCGAAGACGGCCGCGGCGGCGACCAGCACGCCGGCGCCCCAGCCGATCCGTTGCCTGCGCTTGCGGCGGGCCGCGTCCAGCGAGACCACCTGGCCGCTCGGCTGCGCGGGCGGGGCGTCGCCAGCGGGCACCTGGAGGCCGACGTTCGCCATCGCGACGCGGACTTCCTGCTGGATGGCCGCCTCGATGCGGGCGGCGACCTCCGGCGGCATGGTCACCGGCGGCAGCGACCCGAGGTCCGTCATGGTCGCGTCGAGCGCCGCGAGCACGGCCTTGGCATCGGGGTCGGCCTCGACGCGGGGTCGTAGCTCGGCCTCGACCGAGGTGTCGAGCGCGCCCGCGTGGAGATCGGCCAAGAGATCAAGGGACCACGGCGGTCCCTCTGGCGTCCGTGAACGCCACTCGTTGCCGGTCATCGTCCCTCCTTTGGGCGCCGTGCCTGCCTGGCCCCAGCATCATGTGGGACGTTGACACCCGCATCGGGGTTCCGCAGGTGTCCTAGTACTTTGGCCAGTTTCCCCCGGCCTCGGGCGCATCTGCTCTTGACCGTGCCCTCCGCGATGCCCAGGATCTTCGCGGTCTCGGCGACGGAGTAGCCCTCGACGTCGACGAGCACGATCGCCGCGCGCTGTTCGGCCGGCAGTTCCGACAACGCCGACTGCACGGCGAGGGCTGTCTCGCGGTCGGCCATGGCATCCCTGGTGACCGCGGGTTCCCCCGGTCCGGTCTCCGGCAACGGCACGGTCGGTCTTGCCTGGCGGCGGCGGATCCGGTCGAGGCAGGCGTTCACCACGATCCGGTGCAGCCAGGTGGTCACCTGGGATTCGGCTCGGAAGGACCCGGCGGCCCGGAAGGCTGAGATGAATGCCTCCTGGAGCGCGTCGGCCGCCTCCTCGGGATCGCGGAGGGTGCGCAGGGCTACCGCCCACAACCGATCCCGATGCCTGCGCACCAACTCGGTGAACGCATGGGGATCGCCCGCGGCGTGTGCCGCTATGAGAGCACCGTCCGAACTGGCAGCGGCTGTCACGCGGCGAAGGATAACGTTCCACGTGAAACGCCGTTCACCCCGCCGGTGAGCTACTGGGCGCGGAGGAAGGTCAGCTCGGAGAGCTCGGAGACGTTGCGTCCCTCGCTGCCGGCCAGGCCGGTGATCCAGAGCAGCACGTACTTGGTGGCGCCGTCCGGGTTCAGCTGGATCTCGGTGTCGCCGGATGCGAGCGTCCCGGAACCGATGACCTTGGTGTTCTCCAGGGCGGCGTCGTCCGAGGTCGCGCTGCGCACCTCGACCGTGGTGCCGTCGCTCGGCGAGTCCACAACGACCTTGGCCAGCTTCACGGCCTCGTCGAAGGTCACCATCACGCCGACGCCCGGCTTGGGCGTGGGGAACGGCTGCCGGTAGGTCATGGTCTTCCAGCTCGACCGCGGGTCGCCGTCGATCACCCGCTTGATCCTGTTGACGTTGTCCGGCTCGCCGGAGACGTTGTAGACGCTCACCGAGGCCACTGGCACCGGCTCGCCCGCCTTGGGCGGGTTGTTCGCGGGCGCAGGCGGGTTGGCCCCGGACTGCTGGCCCGGGGTCGGGGTCGCGGACGGGGTGAACGCCACCGTCGGCCCGGAGTGGCTGGGCTGCTGCTGGAACAGGCCGATCACCTGGAAGGTCAGCCAGGTGAACACGCCGACCGTGGCCACGGCCAGCGCGGTGAAGCTCAGCGCCAGCTTGCGCCTGCGACCGCGCTTGTTCTTGGCGATGTCGTCGGCGGAGTCCAGCTGCTCGGCGGCCAGACGCTCCTCCTCCGCCTTGATGGCGGCGGCCTCGGCCTCGTCGGCCGCGGTCTGCTCCAGCACACGGAGGATCGCCGCGCCGGTGCGCAGACCGCCGATGCTCGTGTCCACGAGGCTGCGCACGGCGACCGTGGAGATCTCGTGCGGCAGCGTGGGCCGCAGCGTCCGCGGCGAGACCACCGTGCCGTCCGGACCGGTCGGGGCCGACGGCAGGTTGTTGGTGCCGTCGTGCAGCGCCCATCTGCCGGTGAGCAGCAGGTACAGCGCGGCGCCTAGGCCGCGGACGTCCTGGCGGGCGTCGGCTTCCGGGTGCGGACCCGGGAAGGCCAGCCGGAGCTTGCCCTCGGCGGTGACGCGGAGCCGCAGCGGGTGGTCGGTGCCGAGCACGAGACCGACGTGGTGCGCGGCCTCGACCGCGGCGGCCAGCGGTTCGAGCAGCTTCGACGCCGTGCCCGCCGGCAGCGGTCCCTCGGCCACCAGGTCGATCAGGTCGGTGCCCTGGGTCCACTCCGCGACCACGATGCCGTAGATGCCCTCGGCCGGGTCGAGGCCGTTGCCCTGCCACAGCACGTCGATCACCCGGGCGACGCCGGAGTGCGTGAAGCCCGCCTGGTGCATCGAGCGTTCCAGGGTGCGGCGGGCCCGCGAGGCGCTCTCGGGGTTGCGGGGGTCGCCGACGAGCAGGGTCAGCGCGACGTCCCGGCCGAGGGAGTTGTCCCTGCCCCGCCAGAACTGCGCGGGAACCCGGTTGTCGGCGCCGATACGCGTGAGCAACCGGTACCTGCCGCCAGCGATCGCGGCACCGGGTATCAGCGCCCCGGCCGCCTCCCGACGCGGTGCCTTGTGCTCGGACGGCGTGCCAGTCACCCCGCACTCTCCCTCTTGCCGCGCGCCGTCAAGGACGGCCGTCGCCCCAGCGTGCGCGGCCCGCTCGTTCGTTACTCAGGGTACGGGAAAAGCGCCGCTCACTTGCGGCGAACGATTCGGCCGATCCGGTTGAGCGCAGGGCGGAGCTCCTCGATGTCCAGCGCCGCAAGGACTGCGAAGGTGGCGAGGAGGCCGAGCGGACCGGCTGTGACAAGCGACACCACGGAGTACCAGTAGTTGGAGATCCCGACCGGAACGATCCAGTCGACGAGCACCGAGGCGCTGAACATGATCGAGCCACCGATCACCGTCGCGAACACCGCGAGCGCCACGCTCCGCAACGTCTTGCCCGTCTCCAGCCTGCCGAGCCGGATCCGCAGCCAGATGTCGCCGATCACCCAGCCGACGACGAAGGTGAACGAGTTGATCGTGGCGAGGCCGAGTACGACGTCCTCCGGGGCGAGCAGCTTCGGGCACAGCAGGATCGCCGGGATCTTGAACGCCATCATCATCAGCATGATCAGCGCGGGGGTGCGTGCGTCCTTCATCGCCTGGAACACCCGCATCTGCAGCAGGTTCACGGCGTACGGCAGCAGGCCGAACGCGGACACCGCGAGCGTGGTGCCCAGGTTGTACGCCTGGTCGTAGGAGGTCTTGCCGAGGTTGAAGATCGAGACGCCGATGTCGCTGCCGATGACGGTGAGTGCGCCGCTGACCGGGACCAGCATCAGCGCCATCAGCCGGGTGCCGAGGCCGAGGTCGCCGACGACCGCCTTGATGTTGCCGTCCGCGGCGTTGCGGCTCATCCTCGGCATGATCGCCGTCAGCAGCGAGACGCCGAGGATGCCGTACGGCAGCTGGAACAGCTGCCACGCGAGGCTGTACTGGGTCAGCGAGCCGTTCGCGGCGGCGGTGGCCACCCGGGTGTTCACGACGATGCCGACGATGCCGAAGATCGCGTACAGCGAGGTCCAGCCCGCCAACCCGGCGAACTCGGTCAGCCGCTTGTCCCAGCCCCAGCGCCAGCGGAACCGCACACCTACCCGGCGCATCGCCGGGAGCATCACGAACGCCTGCACCGCGATCCCGAGTGTGGTGCCCGCGCCCAGCACGAGCAGGTGCGCGTCGGTCATCCGCACCGGGTTGAGGGTCAGCTCCCCCGGCAGCAGCGCGTAGACACCGAGGGTGACCACGACGACCACGTTGTTCATCACCGGCGCCCACGCGGTCGGGCCGAAGACCCCCCGCGCGTTGAGCACGGCCATGAACAGCGCGCCGATCGCGAAGAACACGATCTCCGGCAGCAGCAGGTAGGCGAACGCGGTCGCCAGCTCCGGGTTCGCCTTGTTGGTCGAACCGTCGACGTAGATCTTGGTGAGCAGCGGGGCGCAGGCGACGGCAACGACGGTCGCCCCGGCCGCCAGCACCGGGCCCATGGTCAGCAGTCGCTGCGTGTACGCCAGGCCGCCGTCCGCGTCGTCCTTCTGCGCCCGCACCAGCAGCGGGACCAGGACGCTGGTGAGCACGCCGCCGAGCAGCAGCTCGTAGATCTGCAGCGGGACGGTCAGCGCCGCGTTGTAGGAGTCGGTGATGACGCCGGAGCCGATGATCCACAGGAGCAGGGCGCGCGAACCGAACCCGGTGATCCGGCTGACCAGGGTGGCGATCGCCATCGAACCGCTGGCCTTGGCCAGCGAGGGCTCGGGCTTGGCGACGGCCGGGATCGGGGCCGCGCCGTTCGCGCCTGCCGTACTGGCGGTCATCAGGTGCCTTCCGCTTGCGAGACTCGCTCGTTCATGTCCTCGACCGGCTTCTTCGCGGTCGGGCCATAGCGCAGCCGCTTGTACACGCGCATGCCCATCATCCCGACCATCAGGGCACCGGCCGTGAGCGTGATGCCCAGGGTGATGTTCCCGTACGCGGTCGAGCGCAGCGTCAGCCGCTTCGCGTGGCCGAGCGGCAGGCCCTTCGGCTGGGTCGGCGTCGTCAGCCACGCGTCGACGGTGAACTGCCCGGACCGGCTGACCTCGGCCTTGACCTTGACCTGGCGGCCCCCGCCCGGGGCCAGGGTCTCCTCGACCGACTCGGTGCGCAGGCCCGGGGTGTCGGAGAAGTTCAGCCGCACCTTCACCGTGACCGGCAACCGGTTGAGCAGCGTCAGCGGCAGCGGGCTCGACGAGGAGGCCAGCGCGTACGCGCTCGGCGGCTCGACCAGGTCGACCCCGCCGGTCAGCGCGGCGACCTGGTCCATGACCTCGGTGTTCGCCACCTGCCCGCCGATGGGGTCGTTGCGCCACGCCGAGGACATCGCGCGGAGCAGGCCGAGCTGGAGCGGGTCGGTCAGCTCGCTGGGCCGGATCTTCCGCGCCGCGTCCTCGTCCATGTAGTTCAACATGTCCCGCACGGTGTTGCGGGCGTCGAGCACCTTGCCGGTGAGTTCGGGCGAGATCTCGTCCGCGCTGGCCTGCTGCGGGTAGTTCAGCGGCACCGTGCGGCCGGGGTTGAACACGGCGGCGAGGTCGGTCAGCCGCTTCGGCTTCGCCAGGCGCTCGCCGTCGATCAGCTGGGCGGTCGCGCGCAGCAGCTCGGAGAGCTCCTCGGTCGACTCCGTCCACCGCCTCGGCGGGGTGACCAGCACACTGCCACCGGTCTTGCCGACGACCCCGGCCCGGTAGGCGATCGCGGCCAGCGCGTTCTGCATGCGCAGGGAGCCGCTCTGGCCCGCCCGGTCGAACGCGGTGTTCACCACGGGGTCGGCGATCAGCACGCTCGGCCCGGTCTGCACGCCCTCCTTGGCGGCGGTGACCCGGACCGGCTGCTGGGCGGGGGGGTTCTGCTGCAGCCCGCGCTGGTCCATCACCACGACGGTCTCGTCGAGGTCGGCGAGCGCCCTGGTGTCCAGTACACCGTCGGCAGGCCACGCCACGTGCTGCAGCGGCACGGCGCTCAGCGCCTGGGTGACGATCGCGTCCTTCTCCCTGGCCAGCTTCTCCAGGTCCGTGAGCCCGGCCCTGGACAGCGCGACCAGGTCGACGTCGGCGAAGGGCAGCGTGAGCACGCAGCGGCCCTGCACCACGTCCTTGAGCCGGTCCAGCCACTGCCGCGCCGCGGGCAGCGGCGGGCGTTCGACCTGGTGCTCACCGCTGCGGACGGCGTACGGCTCCGTCATCGCCTGCACGGTGTCGATCAGGTCGGGGTCGATGGCGAAGCACAGCGTGCTGCCGATCGGGGAGTACCTGGGCGCCGCCTCCTCGACGGCCTCGACCAGGTTGGACAGTCTGCCGCCCGGCGGGAGCGCCTTGGCCAGCTCGTCGTCCCGCAGCACCCTGCGCTTGTCGGCGCGGGTGACCGGCAGCATGTGCGGCCGGTCCAGGATCGGCCAGATCATGGTGATCGTCGCGGGCGACGGCGGCTGCGCGACCGCTCCTCCCGGCGTGCCGAGCACGGGCAGCAGCATCCGGCTCTCGGCGATCCGGGTCTGGCCGCCGTACTCCGGGACGCCGTTGAGGTTGACCAGCATCGGGTACACGCCCGGCGCGGTGATCCGCAGCGCCTCCAGCGCCACCTCGAACTCCACCCGCGCGCTCTGCCCGGGGTCGAGCCCGTCGGAGACCCTGGTCCAGCGCGACGCCTGGTCGGTGGCGATCGTTCCGGTCAGCGCCGCCTGGGCCTTCTCGTCGGAGGCCAGCAGCTGGCCGACCTGGAGCCTGCCCTCGATCCGGCTGACCCTGCGGTCGCTGATGTTGGTCAGCCTGCCGGTGACCTTGATCGTCGGGGTGTTCGCGGTGACCACGCGCGGCGTCAGCGCGTCGAGGTCGAGCCGTCCGTGCTTGGGCGCGTCCGCGCCGGCGTCGGTCGTCCGCTGCGCGTGCGCGAACGGCGCCGACGTGAGTAGGAAGGCAGCCACTCCCAGGGCTGCGAACAGGCGTTTCACGCCGACTCCTGGCCATCGCTCAGCAGCTCGGCCGCCCGGCGCACCAGTCGGCGCTCGTCGACGTACGCGAGCTGTGCGTCCAGCTCACCCAGCGGCACCCACGCCACCTCGGTGACCTCCACGTCCTCGTCAGAAAGCTCTCCGCCCACCGCCTCCATCAGGAAGTGGTGCACGGTCTTGTGCACTCGCCGGTCGTCGGCGACGAACCAGTAGTCGATCGTGCCGATCGGCATCAGGATCCTGCCCCGGATGCCGGTCTCCTCGGAGACCTCGCGCACGGCGGCCTGCTCGGCCGTCTCCCCCACCTCGATGTGGCCCTTCGGCAACGACCACAGCAGTCTGCCCCTGCGGTCGAGTCTGCCGATGAGCGCGGCGTTCGCGCGTTGCCCGTCGAGCACGAGCCCGCCCGCCGAGACCTCGTCAACGGTGCGCAGGGACCGTCTCCGGGATCTTCGGTTCCGCCGTCCCGGCTTGGTACCGCCGGAACGGCCGGAAGAAGATGGCATACCGGCGATGGTAGTGGCGGGTCGAGCTGGTCATGACGAGCCGCGAGGCGAGCTCGGCCACTGCCATATGCTCGCTTCTCGTGTCCGGACCAGCTGCCCCCTCCGACCTCGCCAAGCAGGATGCCGCCGTGGAACCGCTTCGGATAGACCCGGTGGTCGACGAGCTCGCCGAGCGCTTCGTCGCCGCAGGCCACCGACTGTTCCTCGTCGGGGGCAGCGTGCGCGACGCCGTGCTCGGGCGGCTGGGCAACGACCTGGACTTCACCACCGATGCCCGTCCGGAGCAGGTGCAGCGGATCGTCACCGGCTGGGCCGAGGCGGTCTGGGACACCGGCATCGCCTTCGGCACGCTCGGCGTGGTCCGCAAGGGCCGCACGCTGGAGATCACCACGTTCCGCGCCGATACCTACGATCGGGTGACCCGCAACCCCGAGGTGGTCTTCGGCGACACCATCGAGGGCGACCTGCTGCGGCGGGACTTCACCGTCAACGCGATGGCCGTTGAGCTGCCCTCGCGCGAGTTCGTCGACCTGCACGGTGGCATGTCCGCGCTGGCCGCGAAGGTGCTGGACACCCCGGCGCCGCCGAGGGAGTCCTTCGCCGACGACCCGCTGCGCATGCTGCGCGCCGCCCGGTTCGTCGCCCAGCTCGACTTCACCGTCGCGCCGAGGGTGGTCGAGGCGATGCGGGAGATGGCTGGCGAGATCCGGCGCATCACAGCGGAGCGCGTGCAGGCCGAGCTGTCGAAGCTGCTCTGTGGCGTGCGCGCGCGCAAGGGCGTGGAACTGCTGGTCGACACGGGTCTGGCCGACCACGTTCTGCCCGAGGTTCCCGCGATGCGGCTGGAAATCGATGAACACCATCAGCACAAGGACGTCTACCACCACTCCTTGGTTGTTCTTGATCAAGCGATTGATCTCGAAGAGGACGGGCCGGATCTGGTGCTGCGCCTCGCCGCGCTGCTCCACGACATCGGCAAGCCCGCGACCAGGCGTTTCGAGTCCGGCGGCGGGGTGAGCTTCCACCACCACGAGGTGGTCGGCGCGAAAATGGCGCGGAAACGGCTGCGCGCGCTGAAGTACTCCAAAGAAATCGTCGAGGACGTCGCGCAGCTGGTGTACCTGCATTTGCGCTTCCACGGCTACGGCAGGGGCGAGTGGACCGACTCGGCGGTTCGCCGGTACGTGACCGACGCTGAGCACCTGCTCTCCCGGCTGCACAAGCTCGTGCGCGCGGACTGCACCACGCGCAACCGCCGCAAGGCCGGTGCCCTCCAGCGCACCTACGACGACCTCGAAGCGCGGATCGCCAGGCTGGCGGCCGAGGAGGACCTCAACCGGGTCCGTCCGGACCTCGACGGCAACGAGATCATGCGCCTGTTGGGGCTGTCCCCCGGCCCGCTGGTGGGCCAGGCTTGGAAGCACCTCAAGGAGCTGCGCCTCGACCGGGGGCCGCTCAGCCGGGACGAGGCCGAGGCCGAGCTCAGGGCGTGGGCTCGCGCGAAGGGGCTGGGTGACGGGGCTTCCTGAGGTGTGGCCGAGGGGGCTTCACATGATCAGGAAGACCGTCGTCGCCGGGATGGCCGTCGCCGTGCTCTGCGGATGTGGTCCGCAGAGCACGCAGCCACCGATGTCGAGCACCACGCCGAGCAAGGCGCCGACCACACCGGTCGCGGCCGGATCGGTCACGGTGCCGAACGTGGTCGGCATGGAACACCAGGCGGCTCAGGACACGATGCAGGCCGTGGGCCTGCGCAACCTCGCGGAAGAGGACGCCACCGGCAGGAAGCGGCTGTTGGTCAACGATCGCAACTGGGTCGTGGTGTCCCAGGAGCCCGCGGCCGGGGCGACCGTGCCGAAGTCGACGAAGATCCTGCTGAGGTCCAAGAAGAAGGACGACTAGGACCTGTCCTGCAAGTCGTCCCGATGCCCCGAGGCGGCACCACCCCCGCACCCCCGTGCACGCGTGGGCTGGTTGGCGTGGTCGGGCTTTTCGCGTTTTGTCACCTTAATGCGCAAACGAGCGCCCTCATTTCGCGTTGAGGCTCCACAACGCGAAATGGGGGGCACGTGGGTGAGGTCGTGCTACCGCTTGCAGGACACGACCTAGGCGGCGCGGCTCCTGGTCATCCTGCGGTCGACCACCAGGTAGACGGCCAGGCCGACGAGGTAGGCGCACGCTCCGGCCACCATCAGCTCCGGTGACCTGCCGTCCGGTGCCACCAGCATCGCCGCCACGGTGATCGCGCTGACGAAGGTCAGGTTGAACAGCGCGTCGTAGAGCGCGAACACCCGGCCGCGCGCCTCGTCGGGAACGTCGTGCTGCACGGCGGAGTCGACGCAGAGCTTGATCACCTGGCTGCAGCAGGCGACCACCAGCACCGCGGCCAGGATGCTCGGCAGCGTCATGGGCAGGCCGAGGCCGAGCTGCGCCACCGAGGAGATCACCAGCGCACCGCACACGGTGGCCTTGCGGCCGAAGCGGTGCACGGCGGGCGCGGTGATGAACGCGGCCGCGACCAGGCCGATCGCGCCCGCGGCCAGCGCCTCGCCGACCCCGGCGATCCCGGCCTTCAGCCACCCGACATCGGTGAAGGCGAAGCGCATCAGCAACAGGCCGAGCAGCATCGAGACGCCGAAACCGATCCGGTGGGCGACCAGGGCGCTGAACCCCGTCGCCACGCTGCGGGTCCGTGCCGCGACGCGGCCGCTGTCGAGCAGGCCGTGCGCGATCGCGGTCACCGCCTTGGCGGGCTCGTCGCGCTCGTCAGGGCCGAGCGAGCCCTTGGCGAAGCCCGCCGCCGCCAGGGCGGCGAACACCGAGCCGACCAGGGCGCACGCGGTCACCCACCCCGAGCCGTAGTTGTCGCCGCCGAAGACCGCGCGCAACGCGAACGCGCTGCCACCGCCGACCGCCGCCATGGTGGCGCCACCGGTCGCCATGATCGCGTTCGCCTCGACCAGGTGCTTCTCGTCCATCGTGTGCGGCAGCGCCGCGGACAGGCCCGCGCCCACGAACCGGCTCACGCCCATCACCAGCAACGCGCTCGCGTAGAGCGGCAACCCGGCGACCCCGGAGCCGACCGCGAACGCGACCAGCACGATCAGCGCGCCGCGCACCAGGTTGGCGACCACCAGCACCTGCCGCCGGTCCCACCGGTCCAGCAGCGCCCCGGCGAACGGGCCGACCAGCGAGTACGGCAGCAGGATCACGGCGAAGCCCGCGGCGATGGCCAGCGGATCGGCCTGGCGCTCCGGGTTGAACAGCACGGCGCCGCCGATCCCGGCCTGGAAGACGCCGTCGCCCCACTGGGCGAGGAAGCGGGTGACGAGCAGCCTGACGTACCCCGGCGTGCCCAGCATGCGGCGCAGTCCGAGCCGGGGTGGTCTGGTCGAGGTGTCTGCGGCGGCCGGATCCCCCGTGGCGGTCGTCACGAGAACGAGAGTACGGGGCGGATGAGCCCGAACACGAGTCGCTGGCTCGTTCAGGGGAACACGGTTGCCCGCGGCGTTTCCCGGCGCGGTTGTCGGGCAGGCGGAAGGTGAGTGGGATCATGTTCGGCGTGCAAGCCGAGGTAGAGGTCGAGCCGGGCACGCTTCTCGTCGCCACACCCAGCCTGGTCGATCCCAATTTCCGCCGGACGGTCGTCTACGTCATAGACCACCGCGACGAGGGCACCCTCGGTGTCGTGCTGAACCGGCCGAGCGAGATCGCCGTGCACGACGTGCTCCCGGCGTGGGGCGAGCACACCAGCAAACCGCAGGCGATCTTCGTCGGCGGCCCGGTCGAGCAGAAGACCGCGCTGTGCCTCGCGGCGTTACGGGCGGGCGAGGACGTCGCCGCCCTCGACGGGCTGATCAAGGTGAGCGGGCCGGTCGCGCTGGTGGACCTGGACACCGAGCCGGAGGACCTGGTGCCGAGGGTGCGCGGGCTGCGGGTCTTCGCCGGGTACTCGGGCTGGAGCTCCGGGCAGCTGGACGAGGAGATCGAGCGCGACGACTGGTTCGTGGTGCACGCGCTGCCCGACGACGTGCTCACCCCGCCGGGCGCCGACCTGTGGGGCAGAGTGCTGCGGCGGCAGGGCATGCCGCTCTCGCTGCTGGCCACTTATCCGGAGGACGTCAAGCGCAACTGAGCGCGTACTGGGAGGCAACGACGTGACCCCTGTGAGGAAGCAGCGGCTGCTGGGCTGCCTGCTGGGCGGAGCCGTGGGTGACGCGCTCGGAGCGCCAGTGGAGTTCCTTTCGCTGCGCGCCATCCGTGACCGCTACGGCGAGCAGGGATCGCGTGACTACGACGCCTGCTACGGGATCAGCGGTGGTGCGATCACCGACGACACGCAGATGACGCTCTTCACGCTGGAAGGGCTGTTGTTGTCCGATCGCGCGGCCAACCCGGTTCCCTCGGTGCTGCGCGCCTATCTGCGCTGGCTGCACACGCAGGGCGTTCCGTGGGAGGAGGCCGGAAGGTGCATCAAGGACGTCGAGCCGTCCCCGCAGGGACGCTTGGTGCACGTGAGGGAACTGCACAGCCAGCGTGCGCCTGGTGGCACGTGCCTGTCCGCGCTGCAGGCCAGTGCCTACGGCAAGGTCGGGACGACGCAGGACCCGATCAATGACTCCAAGGGCTGCGGCGGTGTCATGCGCGCCGCGCCCGCCGGTTTCTTCAGCGCCTACGTCAGTGACTCGTTCTGGCTCGGCACCGCGGTGGCCGCGCTGACCCACGGGCATCCGTCGGGCTATCTGTCCGCGGGCGTTCTCTCCGCCATGACAAGCCTGTTGCTGCGTGGAGCGGATCTGGAGAACGCGCTCGACGTGGCGACGGAGGAGCTGCGCAAGCACCCCAAGCACGAGGAGACGCTGAACGCGCTGACGCGGGCGCGGCAGTTGGCGGCGCGCGGGCGGCCGACGCCCGAGGACCTGGAGACCCTCGGTGGTGGGTGGGTCGGCGAGGAGGCGCTGGCGATCTCGGTGTGCTGCGCCCTGGTCGGCAAGGACTTCGAGGACGCGGTGCTGTTGTCGGTCAACCACTCCGGCGACTCGGACTCGACCGGGGCGATCTGCGGGAACCTGCTCGGCGCGCGGGACGGCGTCGAGGCGGTCCCGGAGCGCTGGCTGGCGGGAGTGGAACTGGGTGAGCTGATGCGTGAGCTCGCCGACGAGTCCCACCAGCTGCTCAGCCGCCGAGCAGCGCCTTAGCGCAGCCACCGCCGCAGCACCCGCCGCAGCCGCCCGCGGGCTTCTCCGGCATCGCGGCCGCGGCCTTGCTGCCGAGCGCGCCCCCGGCGGCCATCATGCCGAGCAGCCCGACGACGCCGATCACCATGATGATCACGGTGGCCAGCGCGTCCTGCATCGCGATGGCCAGGCCGCCGGAGGCGGCGGCGACGAGCCCGGCGGCGGCGAAGGGCAGCCCCGCGACCCGGTTGGCGGCCTTGAACGTGTCGTCGTCCCGCATGCTCGCCTCGGTGCGGACCCCGGCGAAGCGGTTGCGCGGCAGCCTGCCGAGCAGTCCGAGCGTGCCGACCACCGCGACGGCCAGCCCGGCCACGATGAGCACCGCGCCCAGCGCGGTCTGCACGATGAAGGGGGCGGGTGCGTCGATGCCAGCAGCGTTCGTCACGCTACGAGAGTAAGTGGCACCCTGCCTCCACCGCTCAGCAACCTTGCCGTCATCCGAATGGGGTGTGCTACGCGTCATGCTGCGACGTCTTCTCCCGGTGGCCCTCACCACCGCCACAGCGCTTCTGCTCGCCTCGGCGGCTCCGGCCACCGCCCGCCCCTCGGGTGTGCGGCTGATCGGTGAGCACATCGTCCCGTTCGCCCAGGACTACCGCGGCACCACGGTCGGCGGCCTCTCCGGCATCGACTACGACCCGAAGACCGGTACGTACGTCCTGATCAGCGACGACCGCTCGGACCGGCAGCCCGCGAGGTTCTACACCGCGAAGATCGACATCACGAAGGACGCCCTGCGCGGCTTCGAGATCACCGGTACCAAGCCGTTCCTGCGGGCCGACGGCAGCACCTATCCCCCGCTGTCCGCGGGCGGCGGCCAGACGCCCGACCCCGAGGACATCCGGATCGACCCGTGGACCGGTGACTACTGGTGGTCCAGCGAGGGCGATCGCATTCCCGGTGCGACCCCGGTGCTCATCGACCCGTCGCTGCGCGCGGCGAAGAAGGACGGGCGCTTCGTCCGCGAGCTGCCGCTGGCCCCCAACCTGAAGATGTCCGCGCAGGACGTCGGCCCGCGCCGCAACGCCGTGCTGGAGGGGCTGACCTTCGCCGCGGCGGGCTCGCTGGTGGTCAGCTCGATGGAGGGCCCGCTGTTCCAGGACGGTCCGGAGGCCACCCTCACCGAGGGCGCGCTGACCAGGATCACCGTGCAGGACCGGTTCGCCGGGCGGGTGCTCTCCCAGTTCGCCTACCCGCTCGACAAGGTGCACGCCGCGCCGAACCCGGCTGGCGGCTTCTTCGTCAACGGCGTGGACGCGATCCTGGCGGCGAACCAGTACGACCCGACGAAGTACCTGGTGATGGAGCGCTCGTTCTCCACCGGCGCGACGCCCGCCAACAGCATCCGGATCTACGAGGTCGACACCACCGGCGCGACCGACGTGAAGCGGATCGACTCGCTGAAGGGCGACAAGAAGGTCAAGCCGGTGCGCAAGCGCCTGCTCGTCGACCTCGCCTCGCTCAAGCTGTCCACCGTGGACAACGTGGAGGGGATGAGCTGGGGGCCGACGCTGCCGACGGGTGAGCGGACCCTCGTGCTGGTCAGCGACGACAACTTCGCCAAGAACCAGGTGACCCAGGTGATTGCCCTGGCGGTTCGCTAGGCCGGGTAGCTGTGGGCGAGCACGGCGGTCAGTTGGGTCGAGCCCATGAGAACTCGATCACTGGCCGCCGTGTTCGCGGTGGTCGCCGCGCTGCTCACCGCGCCGTCCGCCGCCGCGACCCCGGGTGTCCGCTTCCTCGGTGAGCGGGTCATCCCGTTCAAGCTCGACTTCCAGGGCACTTCCGTCGGCGGGCTCTCGGGCATCGACCGCGACCCGCGCACCGGCGAGTACGTGCTGATCAGCGACGACCGCTCGTACCTGCAACCGGCGCGGATCTACCGGGCCAGGATCGACCTGGACCGCACGGCGTTGCGCGGGGTGACCTTCACCGGCACCCATCCGCTCCGGCGGCCGGACGGCACGACCTACCCGGTCAACGCGATCGACCCCGAGGAGATCCGCGTCGACCCGTGGACCGGCCAGTACTGGATCAGCCAGGAGGGCAACCGAGCCAACCCGCTGATCCAGCCGACCATCCAGCGCGCCGACCGCACCGGGGCGTACGCGGGCGAGCTGCCGCTCCCGGCGAACTACCGGGTCACCGCCGACCGAGGGCCTCGGCAGAACCTGGTGCTCGAAGCGATCACCTTCGGCCCGGCCGGCGGCAGGCTGACCAGCGCGATGGAGGGGCCACTGCTGGAGGACGGCCCGGTGCCGACCACGACAGCGGGCGCGCTGTCCCGGATCACCGTGCACTCGCGCGGGGGCGGGGTGTTCTCGCAGTTCGCCTACAAGCAGGAGCCGCTGTACGCGGAGGCCGATCCCAGCAGCCCCTGGCACAGCGACACCGGCATCGCCTCGATCCTGGCGCACCCGGTGGACCCGACCCGCTACCTCGTGCTGGAGCGGACCTACGTGCCGGGGCCGGGCTACAAGGCGCGCGTCTACGAGGTCTCCACGGTGGGCGCGACCGACGTGAAGAACATCGACTCGTTGGTGAACGCCCAGGTCAGGCCGGTGAGCAAGCGGCTGCTGGTGGACCTGTCCACGCTGCCTATGAAGGCCGTGTTCAACATCGAGGGCATGACCTGGGGATCCCTGCTGCCGACGGGCGAGCGGTCGTTGGTGCTGGTGGGCGACGACAACTTCACGCAGGAGGAGGCCACTCAGGTGATCGCGCTCGCGGTGCGTTAGCCGTAGCGTCGCTCCCGGGGTTGTCAACAACTCACCGGGAGAGTCTCTATGGCGAAAAGACTTCACCTGATCGGCCTCGTCGCCGCGCTCTTGGCCGCCGTCGCCACCCCGGCGTCGGCGGCCGGGGAGCCGCGGATGACCTTGGAGGAGAAGGTCGGCCAGCTCTTCGTCACCTACGCCTACGGCGCGACCGCGGACACGACCGATCCGGCGCACGTGGCCGCCAACCGCAAGGAGCTCGGCGTCGACAACGCCAAGCAGCTGATCGAGAAGTACCACCTCGGCGGCGTCATCTACTTCGCGTGGGCGGGCAACACCGCCAACCCGGCGCAGACCGCCGGACTGTCCAACGGACTCCAGTCCGCGTCCCGGCTCCCACTGCTGATCAGCACCGACCAGGAGCACGGTGTCGTCTACCGCGTCGGTGAGCCCGCGACGCAGTTCCCCGGCAACATGACCCTCGGCGCCGCCCGTGACCCCGGGCTCGCTCGGACGGCGGCCGGGATCGCGGGCCGTGAGCTGCGCGCGATGGGCATCAACCAGAACTACGCGCCGGACGCCGACGTCAACGTCAACCCGCTCAACCCGGTCATCGGCGCGCGGTCCTTCGCCGAGGACCCCCAGCTGGCCGCGCGGCTGACCGCGGCCCAGGTGGACGGCTACCAGGGCGGTGGCGTCGCCGCGACGGCCAAGCACTTCCCCGGGCACGGCGACACGGCGGTGGACAGCCACACCGGCATCCCGGTGATCACCCACACCCGTGAGCAGTGGGAGGAGCTGGACGCGCCGCCGTTCCGCACGGCCATCGGGAGCGGCATCGACTCGATCATGACCGGCCACCTCGTGGTGCCCGCGCTCGATCCCTCCGGTGACCCCGCGACGCTGTCCAAGCCGATCATCACCGGCCTGCTGCGCGAGCGGCTCGGCTATCGCGGTGTCGTGGTGACGGACTCGCTCGGAATGGCAGGCGTGCGGCAGAAGTACGGCGACGCGCGCGTTCCGGTGCTCGCGCTCAAGGCGGGGGTCGACCAGCTCCTCAAGCCGCCGAACATCGACCTCGCCTACAACGCGGTGCTGAAGGCGGTCCGCGACGGCGAACTGACCGAAGCCCGCATCGACGAGTCCGTGCGCCGCATCCTGAAGCTGAAGCGGGACAGAGGACTGTTCAAGAACCGCTACGTCGACCCGAAGCCGGTCGTCGGCGTGCCGTCGAGCCTCCGCGCCGCACAGGACGTCGCCGACCACGGCACGACAGTGCTGCGCAACTCCGTGCTTCCCCTGCGCGAGAAGCCCGCCAAGGTCCTGGTCACGGGCTGGGGAACGACGGCGGAACCGGCTCCGGCCAAGCTCGGGCAGGCTTTGGTCGGCCGAGGCGCGGCCACGACCGTGCTGCCGACGGGGGCCAAGCCGACACAGGTGCAGATCGACGCCGCCGTCGCGGCCGCGACCGATCTCAACGTGGTCGTCACCAACAACGCCTCCGCCGAACAACAGCGCCTGGTCAAAGCCTTGCAGGACACCGGGAAGCGCGTGGTCGTGGTCGGTGTCCGCGAGCCCTACGAGGTCGCGTCGCTGCCCGGCGTGACCTACCTGGCGACGTACTCGTACGCGCGTCCGGCGTTGGAGTCGGCGGTCCGCGTGATCTACGGCGAGGTCGGCCCACGCGGCAAGCTGCCCGTGACCGTGCCCGGCCACTTCCCGTTCGGTCACGGGCTGGCGTGGAGGGTGTGATGCGCCGCCTTGTTCTCCTTGTGGTCGCGGTACTTCTGCTCGCGGGAACGACCGCAGTCGCTTCACCGGCCGCCCCTCTGCGGGTGCTGTCGTTCAACATCCACACCGGCATCGGCGTGGACAACCGGCTCGACCTGACCCGCGTCGCGCAGACGATCCGCGCGACCAAGGCCGATGTCGTCGGCCTGCAAGAGGTCGATGTGCACTGGTCCGCGCGCAGCGACTGGGCCGACCAGGCGACTGAGTTGGCGACGGCGTTGGGAATGCACGTGTTCTTCGCGCCGATCTACGACCTGGACCCCGCGGAGGCAGGCAAACCGCGCCGCAAGTTCGGCGTCGCCCTGCTGAGCCGGTTTCCGATCCTGTCGGCGGAGAACCACAAGATCACGCGGCTGTCCACGCAGAGCAGCAATCCGGTTCCGGAGCTGATGCCGGGATTCCCGGAGATCGCGATCGACGTTCACGGCGTGCGGACCCACGTCTACACGACGCACCTGGACTACCGCGGCGATCCCGCCGTGCGGCAGATGCAGGTCGCGGACACGCTGAAGGTGCTCGGCCAGGACCGCGGTGCGCCGAGGATCCTGGTGGGCGACTTCAACGCCGGCCCGGACGCGCCGGAGCTAGGTCCACTGTGGACAGAGCTGGGCGACGGGTGGCTCGCGGCACGCGGTCGCTCCGGCGGGCTCACGTATCCCGTCGACCCGCCGGACCGCCGCATCGACTACATCACGGCGTCGAGGGAGGTTCGGTTCCGGTCGATGGAGGTCCTGGTCAGCCCGGTCTCCGACCATCTGCCGGTCCTGGGTGAGCTGGTGCTGCCGCGTCCACGTTCTCCATGGGGCTCGGCGAACCAGGTTCTGCGCAAGGGCACCGTCGCAGCGCCGCCGCTCGCTCCGATCGCGGAGGGAGGGCCGTATCCGGGCGGCGTGGTGCTCGGCGTGCGGGACGGCGTGGTCTTCGAGCACTCGGCGTTCGGCGATGCGTTGCGCTACAACGAGAACGGCGAGCTGCCACCGGCATCCCGGTTGCCGATGCGGCGAGACACGATCTTCGACATCGCGTCGATCTCCAAGCTGTTCACCAGTGTCGTCGCCATGCAGTTCGTCGAGCGCGGGCGGCTCGACCTCGATGCGCCCGTCGCGAGGTACCTGCCGGAGTTCGCCGCCAACGGCAAGGAGTCCGTGACGCTGCGCCAGGTTCTGACGCACACCTCGGGGCTGCCGGCAGGGCTGGCGATCGGCTCCTATCCGACGGTCCCCGAACGGCTCGCGGCGATCTACCGCGTCGGCCTGCGCGCCGCGCCGGGGACCCGCTACGAGTACTCCGACCTGAGCCTGATCATCGTCGGCAAGGTCCTGGAGCGGGTGTCCGGTCGCGCGCTGCCGGAGCTGGTGTCCGCCGGGATCACCGAACCACTCCGCCTGCGCGACACCATGTACACCCCGCCGCAGTCCCTCCGCGAGCGCATCGCACCGACCCAGGTGACGGTGGCGCGCGGCGTGATCTGGGGCGTCGTGCACGACTCGACGTCGTGGTACCTCGGCGGAACAGCCGGTCACGCGGGCGTTTTCAGCACGGCGGCCGACCTGGCGGTCTTCGCGCAGATGCTGCTCAACGGCGGGCGCTACGGCTCCGCGCGGGTGCTCGCACCGGAGAGCGTGCGCGAGATGACCACGAACTGGAACGCGCGTTTCCCCGGTGCCGACCGAGGACTCGGGCTCGACATCTACAAGCACTCGTTCATGGGCGCGATGGCGACGCCGTTCACCGTCGGCCACACCGGCTTCACCGGGACCTCGCTGGTAGTCGATCCGGTGTCGCGCTCGATCGTGGTCCTGATGACCAACCGCGTGCACCCCACGTCGTCCGGCCCGTCGGTGAACCCGAAGCGCCAGGCCGTCGCGGACGCCGTCGCCCGCTCTGTGCCCGTGCGGCCGATGTCCGGTCCCACCGCGTGGTTGGCGAGCGCGCCGACCTCCACGCTCACCCTGCCTGTGACCGGGGGCTCCCGCGTCGAGTTCGGTTTGTGGGTGGACACGGAGCCTGATGCGGACCCGCTCACGCTGGAGACCTCAGCTGACGGCGTCTCCTGGCAGCCGCTGCCGTTCTCGCTGCGTGACGAGGACGGGGCGTGGTCGTCGCCGGGCTCTGTCTCGGGTTTTCTGGGGCGCTCGTGGGTGCGGGCCTCGGCTTCGGCGCCCGCAGCCGCCACGCTGGTGCGCTGGCGGCAAACGAGCAACGCGGAGCTGTGGGGCCGGGGCGTGTACGTCGACGCGATCCGGGTCGACGGGAGGCCCGTTGACGAGTCGAAGCTGACCACGGTCGGGTTCGTGCCTGCCGCGACCTAGGCCCCGGCCGGGTCACCCGATGAACCACCGGTTTGTGCACACGCGGTACTCTGAATGCGTGAGCACTGGTTTTCTGCTCCTTAGCCAGCCGCGCTGACCGTCCGATCGGTCCGCGCGGCAACCCCTCATGCCCTCTCGGGCTGGGGGGTTTGTTGTTGCTAGGGCCAGAAGTGTTCGCGCGGGGACACCCGCATCCGGGAAGGAAAGGGAACAACGATGAGCACCGAGGCGGCTCCCGAGAGCGTCACGCCGGACGCGGTACCGGCCCACCGGTACACCGCGGCGCTGGCCGGTCAGATCGAGCGGCGCTGGCAGGACCACTGGGAGGACAACGGGACCTTCCACGCGCCGAACCCCTCCGGCTCCCTGGCCGACCCGGACGCGGCGGCCGGACGCGAGAAGCTGTTCGTCCAGGACATGTTCCCCTACCCCTCCGGGGCCGGGCTGCACGTAGGCCACCCGCTGGGCTTCATCGGCACCGACGTCTTCGCCCGGTTCAACCGGATGACCGGGCGCAACGTGCTGCACACGATGGGCTTCGACGCCTTCGGACTGCCCGCCGAGCAGTACGCGGTGCAGACCGGGCAGCACCCGCGCAAGACCACCGAGGCCAACATCGAGACCTACCTGCGGCAGATCCGCAGGCTGGGACTGGGCCACGACGACCGGCGGCGGATCTCCACCATCGACCCCGGCTACTACAAGTGGACACAGTGGATCTTCCTGCAGATCTACAACTCCTGGTTCGACGAGCGGGTGAACAAGGCGCGGCCGATCGCCGAGCTGGAGGCCGAGTTCGCCGCGGGTGAGCGCGCCACCTCCGACGGCCGCGCGTGGGCCGAGCTGAGCGTCTCCGACCGGCAGCGCGAGCTGAACTCGTTCCGGCTGGCCTACCTGTCCGAGGCCCCGGTCAACTGGTGCCCCGGCCTGGGCACCGTGCTGGCCAACGAGGAGGTCACCGCGGACGGCCGCAGCGAGCGCGGCAACTTCCCGGTGTTCCGCCGCAACCTGCGCCAGTGGATGATGCGGATCACCGCGTACTCCGACCGCCTGGTGGACGACCTGGACCGGCTGGACTGGCCGGACAAGGTCAAGGCCATGCAGCGCAACTGGATCGGCCGCTCGCAGGGCGCGCGGGTCCGCTTCGCCGCCGGTGAGCACGCCATCGAGGTCTTCACCACGCGCCCCGACACCCTGTTCGGCGCCACCTACATGGTGCTGGCCCCTGAGCACCCGCTGGTCGACTCCCTGCTGCCGGACGCGTGGCCGTCCGATGTGGACAGTCGGTGGACCGGGGGCGCCGCGACCCCGGCCGATGCGGTTGCCGCCTACCGCCGCGCCGCGTCGATGAAGTCCGAGCTGGAGCGCCAGGAGAACAAGGACAAGACCGGCGTCTTCGTCGGCGCCTACGCGGAGAACCCGGTCAACGGGGCCAAGATCCCGGTCTTCATCGCCGACTACGTGCTGAGCGGCTACGGCACCGGCGCGATCATGGCGGTGCCCGGCCAGGACGTCCGCGACTGGGACTTCGCCGAGGCGTTCGGGCTGCCCATCATCCGCACGGTGCAGCCGTCGGAGGGCTTCGACGGCAAGGCCTTCACCGGTGACGGCCCCGCGATCAACTCGAGCTTCCTGGACGGCATGGAGGTCGTCGAGGCGAAGCAGCGGATCATCGCGTGGCTGGAGGAGCGCGGGGTCGGCGAGGGCACCGTGCAGTACAAGCTGCGCGACTGGCTGTTCTCGCGGCAGCGCTACTGGGGTGAGCCGTTCCCGATCGTCTACGGCTCCGACGGTGTGCCGCGCGCGCTGCCGGAGAGCATGCTGCCGATCGAGCTGCCCGAGGTCGACGACTACTCGCCGAAGACCTTCGACCCGGAGGACGCCGAGAGCGAGCCGTTCGCGCCGCTGGGCCGCGCCACCGAGTGGGTCGAGGTCGAGCTGGACCTGGGCGAGGGCGTGCAGCGCTACCGCCGCGACATCAACACCATGCCCAACTGGGCGGGCTCGTGCTGGTACCAGCTGCGCTACATCGACCCGTACAACGAGGAGACGCTGTGCGACCCGGGCGCTGAGCGGTACTGGGTCGGCAAGGACCCGGCCAAGCACGGCGCGAACGACCCGGGTGGCGTCGACCTGTACATCGGCGGTGTCGAGCACGCGGTGCTGCACCTGCTGTACTCGCGGTTCTGGCAGAAGGTGCTGTTCGACCTGGGCCACGTCACCGCCGAGGAGCCCTACCGCAAGCTGTACAACCAGGGCTACATCCAGGCTTACGCGTACACGGACTCGCGTGGCACCTACGTTCCCGCCGAGGAGGTCGTCGAGCGCGACGGCAAGTACTTCTGGCAGGACCAGGAGGTCAACCGCGAGTACGGCAAGATGGGCAAGAGCCTGAAGAACGTCGTCACGCCGGACGAGATGTGCGAGAACTACGGCGCCGACACGTTCCGGCTGTACGAGATGTCGATGGGCCCGCTGGACCTGTCCCGCCCGTGGGCGACGAAGGATGTCGTCGGCGCGCAGCGGTTCCTGCAGCGGCTGTGGCGCAACCTGGTCGACGAGGAGTCCGGCGCGCTGCGGGTCACCGACGCGGAGCCGGACGAGGAGACGCTGCGCGCACTGAACAAGGCGATCGCCGGGGTCCGCGAGGACTTCGAGAACATGCGGTACAACACCGCCGCGGCCAAGCTGATCGAGCTGAACAACCACGTCACCAAGCGGTTCTCCGCCGAGGCCGGCACGCCGCGCCAGGTGGCCGAAGCGATGGTGCTGATGCTGGCGCCGCTGTGCCCCCACGTCGCCGAGGAGCTGTGGGCGAAGCTGGGATCGGCCGAGTCGCTGGCGCACGGGCCGTTCCCGGTCGCCGACGAGCGGTACCTGGTCGAGGACACCGTGGAGTACCCGATCCAGGTCAACGGCAAGGTCCGCTCGCGGGTGGTCGTCGCGGCCGACGCGGGCGTGGACCAGGTCAAGGCGGCGGCGCTGGCCGAGGAGAAGATCGTCGCGGCGCTGGCCGGTGGTGAGCCCCGCAAGGTCATCGTGGTGCCCGGCCGACTGGTGAACGTCGTGCTGTAGGCACGTCGACGTTGCTGGAACCGATGCGCCGCTCGTCGCGCTGACCGCAACGAGCGGCGCATCGGCTGGGTACATTCGAGCGCATGATCGCTGACCTGGGGGGACGGCGCCGAGCACTGGCCGTCGTGGGTGTCGTGGTTCCGGCGTTGGTGCTCGGCGCGGCCCCGGCGCACGCGGAGCGCTACGCGGTCGCCGAGCAGCCGCCAGCGGTCAAGGCGTTGTCCTGGGAGGACTGCGCGGGCAACGCGGAGCTCAAGTGCGCCTCGCTCGACGTGCCGTTGGAGCACGCCGACCCCGAGGGCGACCACGCCACGCTCGCGCTGGTCAAGGCCCCTGCCCGCACACCCTCGGAGCGGTTGGGGTCGTTGGTGGTCAACCGCGGCGGCCCGGGTTTCTCCACGACCGAGTACCTCGAACTGATCAAGGCGAAGCAGTTGCCAGCGCCGTGGGACGACCGGGTGTGGGATCGCTACGACGTGATCGGGCTCGACCAGCGCGGAGTCGGTAAGGCAACGCCCGCCGTGACGTGCTTCGCCACCCCGGAGGCCGCCGCCGCGTTCGGCGCCGGTGTTCCCACGGTTCCGGTCAGCCCGTCCGAGGTGATGAAGCGCGCCGCCAAGGACGCCGAGTTCGCCACGGGGTGCCGCAAGCACAGCGGAAAGCTGCTCGACCACCTCTCCACCGCCGCTGTGGCAAGGGATCTCGACCTGGTGCGCGAGGCGCTCGGGGAGCAGCGGCTGAACTTCCTCGGCCAGTCCTACGGCGTCGCGCTCGGCACCGTCTACGCGAACCTGTTCCCGCAGCGCGTCGGCTCGTTCGTGCTGGACAGCGTGCTCAACCCGGCGAACACCACCACGGGACCGGTCGGCTCGGTGCCCTCGGAACGGATCGGCTCGGACACCTCGACCCGCGATGTGATGCGGGAGTTCCTGCGGTTGTGCGCGCAGGGCAAGAGCTGCCAGTTCGCCAAGTACGGCCCGCACGCCCACGACGAGCTGCTCACCAAGCTCCGTGACAAGCCGCTCGCCCTGACCACGCCGGACGGGAAGGAGGTGTCGCTGACCTACTCGAAGCTCGTCGTCTACATCGGCGGTCGGCTCTACCAGACGAAAGCGTGGTCCGGGATCGACTACATGCTCGACCTGACGCACCGCGCGCTCGCGGAGCCCACCGGTCAAGCCGCCTCCGACCTCGCTCAGGTCGTGGCCTTCATGGACGAGTACGAGCCGGACAACCCGTACAACGAGCTGACACCGGCCTACAGCGCCTTCACCTGCAACGACGACGACACCTCCAAGTTCGCGCTGGCGTGGTGGGCGGCGGCGGAACGGCGGGAGCGGATCGCTGCGCACTTCGCGACGCTGCGCGCGTACGAGACGAGCCAGTGCGCGTCCTGGGCCGGGAGGCCGAAGGAGCGCTACACCGGTCCGTGGAAGGCGAAGACGGAGAAGCCCGTGCTGATCCTCAACAACCGCTTCGACCCCGCGACCCCGCTCTCCGGCGCGCTCGACCTCAGCAGGACCCTGAACAGCCGACTGCTGATCACCGAAGGCTGGGGCCACATCACGACGCAGCAGTCGACGTGCGCGATCACCGCGACGTCCGACTACCTCGTGACCGGCGCGCTGCCCAAGCCCGGTGCGACCTGCGAGCCCGACGTGATCCCGTTCAGCTAGATCGCGTGGCGGTCACTCGAAGCCGACCGCCGAGGCCAGCTCGGTGAGCATGGACTCGAAGAGCGGCTCGGCGTCGTGGACCGCGAACGGGAAGCGGCCGAAGACCTCCAGGGCCACGTGCCCGTAGAGCCGCGCCCACCACTGCAGCATCAGGTAGATCGTGCCGAGCTGGAGCTTCTCCTCCGGCACGGCGATGTCCGCCGCGGCCAGGTCCGCCGCGAGGTCGGCGCGGTAGGCGGCCAGGTCCGCGCGCAGCCGCTCCGGCACTTCGAGCGACTCCGACGGGAAGATCCGGTGCTCGCTCAGGAGCTGGCCAGCCACCTCAAGGAACACCCGGCCGAAGTGGTCCTGGGCGGGGCGGTTGGTCGGGGTGTTGGTCTCCTCTGGGCTGGTCGCGAAGACCAGCGTGAACTCCCGGGGGTGCGCGAGCGCCCAGCGGCGGAAGCCCCGGCAGACCGCGAAGACCCGGTCCGCGGCCCGCTCCACCGGGACCGCGGCGATCTGTGGCTTGAGCGTCGCGGCGAGGTCGGCGGAGATGTCGTCGCAGACGTGGCGGAGCAGGTGCGCGCGGGAGTCGTAGTAGCGGTAGAGCGCGGGAGCGGTGATGCCGAGCTCCCGGGCGATGGCGCGCAGGGTGACCGCGTGGCTGCCGTCTTCCACGAGCAGGCGACGGGCGCAGGCCAGGATGTCCCGTTCGGTGTCGGCCCGTAACCGCTCCCGCCGAGTGCTCTCGGTCATACCTCACCCCATCGGGTTGTAAACGGTGTTCACCGTCGCTACGGTCATGTCCAGGTAAGTGAACACCGTTTACTGACTGCTCCGGCTCTCGCACGTTAGCCGCAGCGCCCTCCGGACCACCAGTTAGCCAGGAGGCCCGACCGTGTTCGTGTCGTGGGGATCCGTCGTCCATCGTCGTCGCTGGTTGGTGGCGGTCGCGATCGTGCTGTTCACCGTCGTTGGCGGAGCCTGGGGAGCAGGTGTCTTCGGCGCGCTCTCGCAGGGCGGCTACGAGGACCCCAGCAGTGAAGCGGCCAGGGCGACCGCGACCGCCAAGGAGGCGCTGGGCAGACAGGGCGGCGACCTCGTCGTCATCTACACCGCGCCGGACGGCGGCACCATCGACGACCCCGCGCTCGGCGAGAAGATCACCGCCAAGCTGCGCGCGTTGCCCAAGGACAAGGTCGACTCCGCGCTGTCCTACTGGGACACTCGCGCGCCGCAGTTCGCCGACGCCGACAAGCAGCGCGGGCTCGCGGTGATCACGATGCGCAGCGGCGACGAGAACGAGCGGATCAGCCAGTACCCCGAGCTCCGGGACCAGCTCCAGGTCGACGGTGTGCGCACGCAGATCGCCGGGTTCGTGCCGATGGCCGCCGCGATCAACGAGACCACCCAGTCCGACCTGATCAAGGCCGAGATCGTCTCCGTCCCGCTCACCCTGGTCCTGCTCGTGGTGATCTTCGGTGGCCTGGTCGCGGCGTCGCTGCCGGTGGCGGTCGGCGGACTGGCGATCCTCGGCTCGCTCGGCGTGCTGCGGATCATCGCCTCGTTCACCGAGGTGAGCACCTTCGCGGTGAACGTGGCCTCGCTGCTCGGGCTCGGCCTGGCCATCGACTACGGGCTGTTCATGGTGGGCCGCTTCCGCGAGGAGATCGCGGCGGGCCGCAGCACCCCCGACGCGGTGCGCCGCACGGTCGGCACCGCAGGCCGGACCGTCGCGTTCTCGGCGACGCTGCTGATCATCGCGCTCGCCGGACTGATGCTGTTCCCGCAGGGCTTCCTCAAGTCCGTCGCGTACGGCGGCATGTCGGCCGTCGGTATCGCCGCGCTGGTCTCGCTGACCCTGTTGCCCGCGCTGCTGGGCATGCTCGGCAAGCGCGTGGACTCGCTCGGCCTGCCGTGGCGCAAGAAGGCCAAGTCCGCCGAGGACGAGGGGCGCGGCTGGCGCAGGCTCGCCGGTGGCGTGATGAAGCGCCCGGTGACCGTCGCCGTGCCGATCGTCGCCGGGCTCCTGTTGCTCGGCGCTCCGTTCCTCGGCGCGAGCTTCGGCGCGGTCACCGAGAAGGTGCTGCCCGCCTCCGACGCCACGCGCCAGGCAACCGAGACGCTGAACTCGCAGTTCCCCGGGCTGGCCAACGACGGCGCGCAGCTGGTGCTCAAGGGCCGCGACGGCAAGGCGCCGGACCAGCAGGCCCTCGGCCAGTTCATCGCCGCGGTCGACAACGTGCCCGGCGTGAGCGCCGTCCAGCCCACCGGCGCGGCCAAGGACGTCGTCACGCTGACCGCCAAGCTGCCCGGTGACTCCATGAGCGATGCGGCCAAGGAGGCGGTCAAGGCGATCCGCGCGGTGCAGCCGCCCGCGGGCACCGACCTGCTTGTCGGCGGGATGACCGCACAGGTCACCGACTCCCTCGACGCGATCATCGAGCAGTTGCCGCTGATGGCCGTCGTGGTGGTCGGCGCGACGCTGCTGCTGATGTTCCTCGCGTTCGGCTCGTTGTTGCTGCCGATCAAGGCCGTGGTGATGAGTGCGCTGAGCTTGTCGGCGACTTTCGGTGTGCTTGTGTGGGTCTTCCAGGACGGCCACCTCGCGGACTGGATCGGCGTGACGCCGGGTCCGCTGGAAGCCGGGATCGTGGTGCTGATGGCGGCCGTGGTGTTCGGCCTGTCCACCGACTACGAGGTCTTCCTGATGTCCCGGATGGTCGAGGCGCGGGCCAAGGGCGCCAGCACCGAGGAGGCCGTGAGCACCGGCATCGCCAAGACCGGCCGGGTGATCAGCGCCGCTGCGATCCTGCTCATCGTCGTGACCGGGGCTTTCGCCTTCTCCAACGTGGCGATGATGCGCTTCGTCGGGGTCGGCATGATCCTCGCGCTGGCGCTGGACGCGACGATCGTGCGGATGCTGCTCGTCCCCGCCGTGATGAAGCTGCTCGGCAACGCGGCATGGTGGGCGCCGGGGCCGCTCAAGCGGTTCCAGCAGCGGGTCGGCCTCCAGGAGTCCGAGGACCTGCCCGAGGGGACGTCGGAGCGGGAGCGTTCGCCGCAGCCGGTAGGCTGAGAATCAAGATCAAGTGGCCTTTCACCCAGGCGTGTCTGCCACCCTGGGTGAAAGGCCCTTTTCAATATCAAACTTCTTTCTGTGACGCTATCGTTAACCGATACGCCTGAGTAGCCTCTCCCTGGTTCCACCGTTTGGCCTAAGTGCCCAGGACATCTCCTACTGAGAGTGATTGATTCGCTGCTCATGGACGGGTCGGCCGACGGTCGTGTTGCCGGACTGCCGCCATCCGGAGGGGCTCGTGTTCGCTGCCTGGGGTTCGATAGTTCATCGCCAACGCTGGCTGGTCGTCGCGACCGTGCTGCTGGTCGCCCTGCTGGGCGGGGCATGGGGCAGCGGGGTCTTCGACCGGCTCTCCCAGGGCGGCTACGACGATCCGACGAGCGAGGCGGTGCAGGCGACCAAGGCGGTCGAGAGCTCGCTCGGCAAGCCCGGCGGCGACTTCGTCGCGATCTACACGGTTCCGTCGGGGGGAACCGTGGACGATCCCAAGCTGGGGCAGCGGATCACCAGCAGGCTCAGCACCCTGCCCTCGGACAAGGTCAGCAAGGTCGTCTCCTACTGGCAGGCGCCGAACCCGCAGTTCGCCACGCCCGACAAGCGCAGGGCCGTCGCGGTGTTCACGCTCGCGGGCGCCAACGACGACGAGAAGCTCGCCGCGTTCGACGAGGTGCGCGGCATGATCTCCGTCGAGGGCGCCGACACCACGGTGACCGGCTACTACGCGCTCGGCAAGGAGATCAACGAGACCTCGCACAACGACCTGGTGCGAGCCGAGCTGATCTCGCTGCCGGTCACCCTCGTGCTGCTGGTGCTGTTCTTCGGCGGCCTGGTCGCGGCGTCGCTGCCGGTCGCGATCGGCGGTCTGACCATCCTCGGCTCGCTCGGCGTGCTGCGGCTGCTCACCACCTTCGGCGACGTGAACACCTTCGCGGTGAACGTGGCCTCGCTGCTCGGGCTCGGCCTGGCCATCGACTACGGGCTGTTCATGGTGGGCCGCTTCCGCGAGGAGCTGGCGGGCGGGCGTTCCACCGCCGACGCCGTGCAGCGCACGGTCGCAACGGCCGGTCGCACCGTCGCCTTCTCCTCCACCCTGCTGGTGATCGCGCTCGGCGGGCTGCTGCTGTTCCCGCAGGCGTTCCTCAAGTCCGTCGGCTACGGCGGCATGGCCGCGGTCGGCATCGCCGCCGTGCTGTCCCTGACCCTGTTGCCCGCGGTGTTCGCGCTGCTCGGGCGCAGGGTCGACGCGCTGTCGATGCCGTGGCGGCGCGGAAAGGGCACCGTCCAGCACCGCGAGTGGCCGGGCTGGCGCAGGCTCGCCGACTGGGTGATGAAGCGCCCGGTGTTCGTGGCGATGCCGATCCTCGCGCTGCTGCTCGTGCTCGGCGCTCCGTTCCTCGGCGTGAACTTCGGCGCGGTCACCGAGAAGGTGCTGCCGCGGGAGAACACCGCCAGGCAGTCCGCTGAGCAGCTGATGAAGGAGTTCCCGCAGCTGGGCGCGGACGGCGCGCAGATCGTCCTGCGGGGCTACGAGGGCAAGGCACCGAGCCAGGAGACGGTCCGGAAGTTCATGGCCGAGGTCGGCAATGTGCCCGGCGTCCACGACGTCGTGCCCGGCCAGGCGGCGGGCGATGTCGCGACGATCAGCGCCAAGCTGCCCGGCGGCTCGCTCAGCTCCGAGGCCAAGACCGCCGTCGCCGACCTGCGCAACCTCTCCGAACCGGCGGGCACCGAGGTCATGGTCGGCGGCCGCACCGCCGAGGTGGTGGACAGCCTCGCCGCGACCGCGGCCCAGCTGCCCTGGATGGTCGCGCTGGTCGTCGGCGCGACCATGGTGCTGATGTTCCTGGCCTTCGGGTCGGTGATGATGCCGATCAAGGCGGTCGTGATGAGCGCGGTCAGCCTTACGGCGACCTTCGGGGCCCTGGTCTGGGTGTTCCAGGACGGCCACGGCGCCGACCTGCTCGGCGTGGAGCCCGGACCGCTGGAGGCCGGGGTCGTTGTGCTGATGGCGGCCGTGGTGTTCGGCCTGTCCACCGACTACGAGGTCTTCCTGATGTCCCGGATGGTCGAGGCCCGCGAGCGCGGCGCGACCACCGAGGAGGCCGTGAGCATCGGGCTCGGCAAGACCGGCAAGGTGATCAGCGCGGCCGCGGTGCTGCTGATCGTGGTGACCGGCGCGTTCTCGTTCTCCGACATGGCACTGATGCGCTTCATCGGCATCGGCATGATCCTCGCGCTCGCGCTGGACGCGACGATCGTGCGGATGTTGCTGGTCCCGGCACTGGTCAAGCTCCAGGGCGAGTTCACCTGGTGGGCACCGGCGTCGCTGCGGCGGCTCCAGCAGCGGATCGGCCTCCAGGAACGCGACGAGCTCGACGAGCTGGTGCCCGCGGCGGCCAAGGGGCTGGACACCACCGTGACCACCCGGCTGCCCCGGCTGGCCGAGCGCGCGATCGCCGCGGCCTCGGTGGTGCTGGAGCCGGAGCTGATCCAGACCGTGCGCAGCGCCAAGCGGGACTTCCTGCACCGCCTGGAGCCGTTGCGGCCCGAGCTGTTCCAGTACTGCCTGCGGCTGGCAGGCGACATCAACCACGCCGAGCGGCTGGTGCAGGAGACCATGGCGCGCGCGTTCGTGGCCTGCACCGAGTCCGCGCAGCCCGGGATCGACCGGCCGCTGCCGTGGCTGATGCGGATCGCCACCAAGACGCACGTGGACTCGTGGCTGCGGCGGGTGCCGCCGGCGACCGGCAGGCTCGTCATGCAGCGGACGGTGCAGCTGGTCGGGTGAGCACGCTGAATGGATGACGCGGACGGCTACAGAGCCGGTCCGCGTCATCTCGTTCAGTCACCTGGGTGTCATCCGGTGAGCCGAACGAAGGAGGCTGATCGGACACATTCGTCACCTGTTTCGATTCAGCGGAGAATCCTTCTTGTGTATTCGATTAACCGGGTCGTGTAATCGAATACACGCGCGGGCTGTGTCACGGTGAGAACTCACCAAGGCACGGCCCGTGATCACAGTGGGAGGAGCGCCAACGGTGGCCACGATGAAGGACGTCGCGCGTCGCGCGGGCGTCTCCACCGCCACCGTCTCCAGGGTGCTCAACGGCCACTCCGCCCCGACCCCTGAGACCCGCGCCAGGGTGCTCGCCGCGGTCGACGCGCTGGAGTACCGGCCGAACGTGCTGGCCCGCTCGCTGCGGGTGCACTCGACCCAGACCCTGGGCCTGGTCATCAGCGACCTGCTCAACCCGTTCTTCGCCGAGATCGCCCGCGCCGTCGAGGACGAGGCGCGCAAGCACGGCTACGTTGTGATCTTCGGCAACGCCGACGAGAACGTCGAGCAGCAGGAGCGCTACGTGCGCACCCTGCTCGACCGCAGGGTGGACGGCCTGCTGGTCTGCCCGGCCACCGACGACGACAGCTGGGTCGCCGAGGTCACCGGCCGCAACGTGCCGCTGGTGCTGCTCGACCGCCGGATAGACGTAGGTGGTGCCCCAGTCGTCTACGCGGACGGTGCCGCCGCGCTGCGCGAGCTGGCGGCGCACCTGGTCGGGCTCGGACACCGCCGGATCGGCGTGATCTCCGGTCCCGAGGACACCAGCACCGGCCGCGAGCGGCTGCACGCGTTCAACGACGCGCTCCGCGCTCTCGGTCACCCGCTCTCCCCCGACATGGTCACGCACGGGGACTTCCGCAGGCGCAGCGGGGCGAACGCGGCGTCGTCGCTGCTCGGCCAGCCGGACCCGCCGACCGTGCTGGTCGCGATGGACAACCTGATGGGGCTCGGCGCGCTGGAGGAGCTGCGCAGGCAGCGCAGGCGCATCCCGGACGAGGTCGGCCTCGCCATCTACGACGACCAGCCGTGGTTCCCGCTGTTCGAGCCCGCGATCACCGTGGTGGCCCAGCCCACCGAGGAGATGGGCGGTGCCGCCGTGCGCAGCCTGCTCGCACTGATCAACGGCGATCAGCCCGGCGAGGTGCACCTCGATGCCCGCCTCGTTGTCCGGGCGTCCTGTGGAGAGAGGCAGTGATGAGCCCCCAGGCGTTGAGCACCGAACTCCTTCGCGTCGAAGGCATCACCAAGCGCTTCACCGGTGCGCTGGCCCTCGCCGACGTGGACTTCGACCTGCGCTCCGGCGAGGTGCACGTGCTGCTCGGCGAGAACGGCGCCGGCAAGTCCACGCTGGTCAAGGTGCTCGCGGGCGCGCACAGCCCGGATGCGGGACGGATCGTCGTCGGCGGCGAGGAGGTCCGGCTCGGCTCACCGCAGCAGGCGGCGAAGCTCGGCATCGCCGTGATCTACCAGGAGCTGACCCTGGTGCCCGACCTCTCGGTCGCGGAGAACCTGTTCCTCGGCAGGACGCCCCGCCGCTTCGGCTTCGTCGACCGCGCCCTCGTCCGCCGCCGTGCCGCCGAGATGCTCGACCGCGTCGGCCTGCGCGTGGACCCGGCCACCCCGGTGCGCGAGCTCGGCATCGCCCAGCAGCAGATGGTGGAGATCGCGCGGGCGCTGGACACCGACGCCAAGGTGCTGGTGCTCGACGAGCCCACCGCGGTGCTCACCGAGACCGAGACCGACCGGCTGCTGGAGATCATGGCCGAGCTGCGCGAGCAGGGCGTCGGCCTGGTCTTCATCACCCACCACCTGGAGGAGATCCGGCGCGTCGCCGACCGGATCACCGTGCTGCGCGACGGCCGCAGCGTCGGCGTGCTGCCCGCGGGCACCAGCGTGGACGAGATGGTCCGGACGATGGTCGGCCGCACCATCTCCGAGCAGTACCCGAGGCGCGCGCAGCGACCGGGCGAGGTGCTGCTCAGCGTCTCCGGGCTCACCCGCGCCGGTGCGTTCTCCGACGTGTCCTTCCAGGTCAGGGCCGGTGAGGTGCTGGGGATCGCCGGACTGGTCGGCTCGGGGAGGACCGAGGTGGCCAGGGCGGTCTTCGGCGTCGACCGGTACGACTCCGGCGAGGTCGTTGTCGCGGGCAGCAGGCCGCCCGCCGGTGACGTGCGCGCGGTGATGCGGGCCGGGCTCGGCCTGGTGCCGGAGGACCGCAAGGGGCAGGGCCTCGTGCTCACCTCCAGCGTCGGCGAGAACCTCGGCCTGGTCACGATGCGGGCCGCGACCAGGTGCGGCTTCGTCGACCGCGGCGCGCAGCGCACGCGCGCCGCCGAGATGGCGGGCAAGCTCCGGGTGAAGACCGCGGGGCTGGACCAGCCGGTGCGCGAGCTCTCCGGCGGCAACCAGCAGAAGATCGTGATCGGCAAGTGGCTGATGGCCGACGTGAAGGTGCTGGTGCTCGACGAGCCCACCCGCGGCGTGGACGTCGGCGCGAAGGTCGAGATCTACGAGCTGGTCAACCAGCTGACCGCGGCGGGGCACGCGGTGGTGCTGATCTCCAGCGACCTGCCCGAGGTGATCGGGATGAGCGACCGCGTCCTGGTCATGTCGGCGGGCCGGGTCGCGGGCGAGCTGCCAGCGGAGGAGGCCACCCAGGACGCGGTGATGGCGCTCGCGGTCTCGGCGACCCCGTCCTCCGTCGCGGCCAAGCCCACGCGCTGGTCGCACGCCGAGGGCTTCTCCGACAAGTGGCGGGAGGCGGAGAGCTCCACCCCGCGCCCGGCGCTGCCCGAGGAAGCCGCACCCCACACAACGCAGGAGCAGGCGAGATGACGACCATGGTGGCCCGGGGCAAGGGCCCGAACCTGGGACGGCTGCTGTCCGACAACGGCGCGCTCGGCGGCCTGATCGTGCTCGTGGTGGCGCTGTCGGTGATGGCGCCGAACTTCCTCACCCCGCAGAACCTGCTGAACGTCGGCGTGCAGGCCGCTGTGGTCGCGGTGCTCGCCTTCGGCCAGACGTTCGTGATCGTCTCCGGTGGGATCGACCTCTCGGTCGGCAGCGTCGCAGCGCTCTCCGGCATGGTCGCGGCCTGGTCCTTCACCGAGGCCGGGCTGCCCGGCTGGCTGGCGCTGGTCGCGGGCCTGGCGACCGGGCTGGTGGCCGGACTGGTCAACGGCGCCCTGGTCAGCTACGGCAGGCTGCCCGCGTTCATCGCGACCCTGGCGATGCTCAGCGTGGCGCGCGGGCTGACCCTGGTCGTCTCCGACGGCACCCCGAAGTCCACCCCGGACGAGATCACCGCGCTCGGCAGCACCATCGGCGACTACCTGCCGGTCCCGCTGCTGGTGATGCTGCTCGTGTTTGGGCTGACCGGAATCATCCTGACGCGCACCTACGCGGGGCGCACCATGTACGCGATCGGCGGCAACGAGGACGCGGCACGCCTGTCCGGCATCAACGTGCGCCGCTCGACGCTGGTGGTCTACGGCCTTGCCGGGGTGTTCGCCGCGGTGGCCGGGCTGCTGCTCGCGGGCCGCCTCGCCTCCGCGGGTCCGCAGGCCGCTGTCGGCTACGAGCTCGACGCGATCGCCGCCGTGGTCATCGGCGGGGCCTCGTTGTCCGGCGGTGTCGGCAGGGCGACGGGGACCTTCGTCGGCGCCCTGGTGCTCGCGGTGCTGCGCAACGGGCTCAACCAGCTCCAGGTGACGCCGTTCTGGCAACAGGTCGTCATCGGTGTCGTCATCGCCCTCGCCGTTCTGTTCGACACGCTTCGCCGCCTAAACAACTGATCTCGGTCCCAGGGACGAAAGGTAAGTCGGGATGAAGCACTTCGGTCGCCATCGGAGCGTCGTGGCCGCTGTTCTCGCCGCCACCGCGCTCACGCTCACCACGGCGTGCGACTCGGGCTCGACAGCGAACAACGGCGGTCCCGCCATCTCCGTCGCGTTCTCGGTGTCGACACTGAACAACCCGTTCTTCGTCCAGCTCAAGGACGGCGCGGAGCAGGCGGCCAAGGAGATGGGCGTCAACCTGACCATCCAGGACGCCCAGAACGACGCCACCAAGCAGATCAACGACGTGCAGTCCTTCGTCACCAAGCGGGTCCAGGTCATCCTGATCAACGCGGTGGAGACCGACCAGTCCGCCCCGATGGCCAAGGCCGCGGCCGACGCCAAGATCCCGGTGGTCGCGGTCGACCGCTCGATCAACGGCACCGTGGTCTCCGAGGTCACCTCCGACAACGTCCAGGGCGGTCAGCTCGCCGCGGAGGCGCTGGCCAAGGCCGTCGGCCCCGGCGACGTGGTGACGCTGCAGGGCATCTCGGGCACCTCGGCCAGCCGGGACCGCGACGAGGGCTTCACCCAGGGCATGGCCCTGCGCAGCAGCGTCCGCGTGGTCACCAAGAAGGGCGCGGAGTTCGACAGGGCCAAGGGCATGGACGTGATGGCCTCGCTGATGCAGTCCCAGCCCAAGCTCAAGGGCGTCTTCGCCGAGAACGACGAGATGGCGCTCGGCGCCGCCAAGGCGCTCGGCTCCCGCGCCGGCAAGGAAGTGATGATCGTCGGCTTCGACGGAACGCCGGACGCCCTCGCCGCCGTGCAGAGCGGAACCCTGGCGGCGACCATCGCCCAGCAGCCGCGCGAGCTGGGCCGCCTCGCCGTCGAGCAGGCCGTCAAGACCGTGCGCAAGGAGAAGGTTCGGCAGTTGATCGAGGTCCCGGTGAAGGTCGTGACCAAGGACAACGTCGCCGATTTCCGCAACTGACCCCGTGGTTGCGGCACTGCCAGTTGATCAGGTGAAAGGGACTACCCAGATGAAGCTCACCCGCCGGTCCGCGTTCGCGGCCGTTGCCGTGGCGACCATCGCGCTGACCGCCGCGTGCGGAGGGGGAGCCGGTGGCTCCGGCAACTCCGGTGGCGAGATCACCGTCGCGCTGTCGGTCTCCACGCTGAACAACCCGTTCTTCGTGCAGCTGCGCGACGGCGCCCAGGACGCCGCCAAGGCGCTCGGCGTGAAGCTGGTCGTGCAGGACGCGCAGAACGACCCGGCCACCCAGGTCAACCAGGTGCAGACCTTCACGACCCAGGGCGTGAAGGCGATCATCATCAACGCGGTCGAGTCCGACCAGGCCACCCCGGCCGCCAAGGCCGCGGAGAACGCCAAGATCCCGGTGGTCGCCGTGGACCGCGCGGTGAACAACGCCAAGATCGCCTCGCAGATCGCCTCCGACAACACCGCGGGCGGCAAGCTCGCCGCCGAGGCGCTGGCCAAGGCGATCGGCGGCTCCGGTGACGTCGTGGTGCTCCAGGGCACCCCGGGCACCTCCGCCGCGCGCGACCGCGGCCAGGGCTTCACCGACGGCATCAAGGCTAGCCCGGGGATCAAGGTCGCGGCGCAGCAGGCCGCCGACTTCGACCGCAGCAAGGGTCTTGAGGTCACCACCAGCCTGCTGCCCACCCAGGCGGGCCTGAAGGGCCTGTTCGCGCAGAACGACGAGATGGCGCTCGGTGCGATCAAGGCGCTGGCGGGCAAGGACGTCAAGGTCGTCGGCTTCGACGCCACCGAGGACGGCCTCGCCGCGATCGAGGCGGGCACCATGGCGGCCAGCATCGCGCAGCAGCCCCGTGAGCTGGGCCGCCTCGCCGTGGAGCAGGCCGTGAAGGCCGCCAAGGGCGAGCAGGTCACCGCCAAGGTCGACGTCCCGGTCAAGGTCGTCACCAAGGAGAACCTGGCCGAGTTCAAGAAGTGAGCTCTCCAGCGCGGGTCGTGGTCATCGGGTCGGCGAACGCCGACCTGGTGGTCGCGCTGAACCGGCGTCCTGGACCGGGTGAGACGGTCCTGGGCGCCGACGTGGTCGTCTCCCCCGGCGGCAAGGGCGCCAACCAGGCGGTGGCGGCGGGCAGGCTCGGCGCGGCGGTCGCCTTCCTCGGCGCCGTTGGCGACGACGAGCACGGTGAGCTGCTGCTCGGCTCGTTGCGCGACGCGGGAGTCGACGTCACGCACGTGGCCAGGCCCGCCCGGCCGACCGGGAACGCCTACATCATGGTCACCCCGGACGGCGAGAACTCGATCATCGTCTCCCCCGGGGCGAACTCGGCGGTCACCGAGGCCGACGTCGACGCGGCCCGGCCGGTGCTCGCCGAGGCGAAGACCCTGGTCCTGTCGCTGGAGATCCCACTGTCCGCGGTGGCCCGTGCGGTGGCGGTCGCCGTGGAGCTGGGCGTCCGCCCGGTGCTCAACCTCTCCCCGGTCGCCGAGCTGCCCGCCGAGGTGCTCGCCGTCCTGGACCCGTTGGTGGTCAACGAGCACGAGGCGGCGTGGCTGCTCGGTGACGAAGGTGAGCCGGAGGACTTCGAGCGGCTGGCCGTCCGGCTGCTGGACATCGGCCCGCGCTCGGTCGTGGTGACCATCGGCGCCAAGGGCGTTGTGGTCGCCGACCGCGACGGCGTGAGCACCGTGCCCTCGCCCCAGGTCACCGCTGTCGACACCACCGGAGCGGGCGACGCCTTCACCGGCGCGCTCGCCGGCAGGCTGGCCGACGGCGAAGGTCTGACCGAGGCCGCGCGGTTCGCGGTCCGCGTCGCGGCGACCTCCGTGACCAGGCACGGCGCGCAGCCGTCCTACCCCGGCCCGGGCGAGGTGATCGGGTGAGGCGCGGAGGAATCCTGCACGCGGAGCTCAGCGCCGCGTTGGCCCGGCTCGGGCACACCGACCGGGTCGTGGTCGCCGACTGCGGCCTGCCGATCCCGGCCGGACCGCAGGTGGTCGACCTGGCGTTCTCCTTCGGCGTGCCGACCTTCGCGCAGGTCCTCGACGGGTTGCTCGCGGAGATCGTGGTGGAGTCCGCCGTGGTCGCCGCCGAGGTCGA
Organism: Allokutzneria oryzae; assembly: GCF_042429765.1. Lineage (NCBI taxonomy): Bacteria > Bacillati > Actinomycetota > Actinomycetes > Pseudonocardiales > Pseudonocardiaceae > Allokutzneria > Allokutzneria oryzae. The sequence goes on from NZ_JBHLZU010000018.1 coordinate 622,701, forward strand.
TGCGAGCAACCCGGACTGCGCCGCCGTGCTGGCCGACCGGCTGCCCCTGGCGAGCCGGGTCTCCCACGAGGAGCTCAAGGCGCTGCTGGCCGACGCCAAGCTGGTGGTGCGGACCGGTGAGGCCAGCCCTTACGCGAACGTGGTCCTCCGCTGCGGAGTCCCGTTCTAGCTCAGGTGAGCAGGAACGCCAGGGGCGAGAGCACCATGGCCAGCAGGACGATGCCGGCGATCAGGCGGATGCGGCGGGGTTCGGTTCTCATGTCGCCGGAGCCTAGGCTGCCGATGACGCTGGGCTGCGGGGTGGTCGCTGCCTGTAACTCTTTCGGGTGGCCCCGGTTGCGCCCCGTCGCGATGCAGAAAATGTGATTCGGCGGTCCACGATCGGCGTTGACGCTGGTCCGAGGTTGGGTATGGTCTAGACCATGGCAGGGATGCAGCTCACAGGTGTCGGTGTCAGCCCTGGTCGGGCCTCGGGTCCGGTGGTTCGGGTCGCCGAACCGCTCGGTGAGCCCCTGGCCACGCCCGCGCCCGCCGACCCCGAGGCCGAGGCGGGCCGCATCGCACCGGCCGCCGCCGCGGTCGCCGACCGGCTCAACGCCAAGGCCGCGACCGTCGAGGGCGACGCCCGCGCGGTGCTGGAGACCACCGCCGCCATGGCCGCGGACCCGGCACTCGCCGCACAGGCCGCCAAGCTGGTGCGCGACCGCTCGCTGCCCGCCCCGCGCGCGGTGTTCGAGGCGGCCAACGTCTTCGCCGCGTCACTGGAGGCCGCGGGCGGCTACCTCGCCGAGCGCGCCCAGGACGTCCGCGACGTGCGCGACCGGATCATCGCCGAACTGCTGGACATCGACCCGCCCGGCGTTCCCGAGCTGGCGGGCCCGAGCGTGCTGGTCGCGCGGGACCTCGCGCCCGCGGACACCGCGGGGCTGGACCCGGCCATGGTGCTCGCGCTCGTGACCGAGGAGGGTGGCCCGACCAGCCACACCGCGATCCTCGCGCGCTCCCTCGGCATCCCCGCCGTGGTCGCGGTCCGGGGCGTGCTCGCCCTGGAGGGCGTCGCCGGGCTGGTCGTCGACGGCGCGACCGGGGTCGTCCTGGCCCCGGACGGGCCGGTCGCTGTGCTCGCCGCCGCGGTCGAGGCCGAGCCGGAGTGGGACGGCACCGGCCGCACCGCCGACGGGCAGCGCGTCAAGATCATCGCCAACGTGGGCTCCTCGGAGGACTCCACCACCTCCGTCGCCGCCGGGGCCGAGGGCGTCGGCCTGTTCCGCACCGAGTTCTGCTACCTCGCGGCGACCACCGAGCCGTCCGTCGAGGCACAGCGCGCCGCGTACGCCAAGGTCCTGACGCCGTTTCACGGGAAACCAGTCGTCGTGCGAACCCTGGACGCGGGCGCGGACAAGCCGCTGCCGTTCCTCACCCCCGAGGACGAGCCGAACCCGGCCCTCGGCGTCCGCGGCCTGCGCATCGGCCGCGAGCAGCCGGGCGTGCTGGACCGCCAGCTCGAAGCCATCGCGGGTGCCGCGGAGGACTCCGGGGCCGAGGTCTCGGTGATGGCGCCGATGGTGGCGACGGCCGAGGAGGCCGCCTGGTTCGCCGAGCGCGTCCGCGCCGCCGGGCTGCCGAGGGCGGGTGTGATGATCGAGATCCCGGCCGCCGCGCTGTCCGCCAAGGAGATCCTGGCCGAGGTGGACTTCGTCAGCCTCGGCACCAACGACCTCGCCCAGTACGTCTTCGCCGCCGACCGGATGCTCGGCGCGCTCGCCGGCCTGAACGACCCGTGGCAGCCCGCGCTGCTGCGGCTCATCGCCCTGGTCGGCGAGGCGGGCGCGGAGCTGGGCAAGCCGGTCGGCGTCTGCGGCGAGGCCGCCGCCGATCCCGCGCTGGGCTGTGTCCTGGTCGGGCTCGGCGTGTCGAGCCTGTCGATGAACGCCGCGGCGCTGGCCAGGGTCGGCTCCACGCTGGGCGGCGTGACCACGGACTCCTGCAGGCAGGCCGCCAGGGCCGCGCTCGCCGCCGGTGATCCGGCTCGGGCCAGGCAGGTGGCGCGAGCGGCGCTCGGCCTGGGGGCCTAGGTCGTGTCCTGCACGTGGTAACACCACCGCACCACCCCCTGGCGCCCTCACCGGCGTGCCCCTCATGCCGCGTTGTGGAGCTTTAACGCGCTTTGGGAGCGCTCTCACGCACGTTAAGGCGACACAACGCGAAAACCTCGACCACGCGCACACCGGGGGCCGGGCCAGGCAGGTGGTGCGAGCGGCGCTCGGCCTGGGGCCTAGCCCCGGAACCAGGAACGCAGGCCGCGGCGCCGCTTCGGCGGCGGCAGCACGGTCACCGACCCCATCCGGACGGTCCCGGTCAGCACGAAGTGCGGGGTGCCGCGGTGCTCGCCGGGGCCGATCTTGTCGGTCACCGTGGACATCACCGGCACGAGCTCGTCGAGGTTGACCGTCGCGCCCGCGGGCAGCACCAGCGTGGTCGAACCCGCCGTGCTGTCCAGCCGCACGGTCACCACCGGCTCCGTGATCACCGCCTCGGTGAAGTCCAGCTTGCTCGTCCCGAGGTTTCCCCGCAGCACCAACGTCCTCGGCACGACCCACCGCCCGGAGCGCTGCACCGTCGACCCGGTGTGCCGCAGTTCGAGGGAGCCCTTGGCGGCGGCCGTGTCCAGCACCATGCCCGGGATGTCCATCAGCACCGCGTTCAGCTCCGCGCGGACCACCGACGCCGACGCCCGGGTGGAGCGCTCGCTGAACTCCGACAGGGACAACCGTCCCTGTCCGACCGCGCGTTGCAGCAGGTCGAGAACGTGCTCGCGCTCGGCGTCGGAAACCCGCAGATCCCGGTCACTCATCAGGATCCCCGTCCAGTCCGTGCTCGATCGCGTACCTGGCGAGCTCGACGCGGTTGTGCAGCTGGAGCTTGCGCAGCGTGGACTGCACGTGGTTCTCCACGGTGCGGTGCGAGATCACCAGCCGGTCGGCGATCTGCCGCGCGGTCAGCCCCTTGGCGACCAGCCGCAGCACCTCGGTCTCCCGGTCGCTGAGCCGAGGGGTGCCCGGGTCGGACTCCGGTCCGGTGGCCGCCATCCGCCGGTACTCGCCGAGCACCAGCCCGGCCAGCCCCGCGGTGAACACCGCGTCCCCGGACGCCGTCCGCCGCACCGCGTCGACCAGCTCCTCCACCGAGGCGGACTTGAGCAGGTAGCCGGAGGCCCCCGCCTTCACCGCCTCCAGCACGTCGCTGTGCTCGCCGCTGGCCGAGAGCACCAGCACCCTGGTCTCCGGCAGCTCGGCGGTGATCCGGCCGGTCGCGTCCACACCGGTGCTGCTGCCCATGTTCAGGTCCATCAGCACCACGGCGGGCCGGACCGTGCGGGCGATCCGCACCGCCGACTCCCCGTCGCTGGCCGTCGCCAGCACCTCGAACCCGCGTTCGGCCAGGTCACGGGCCACGCCGTTGCGCCAGATCGGATGGTCGTCGACGACCATCACCGACACCGCAGCCGTTGCCTCGTTCATCTACTCTCCCCCTCGTCGCGCTGTCTGCCGCTCCCGCCGCACCCGCACCTCCCACTCGACGCCGTCCCCTGGCGCGGTCAGCAGGGCAAGGCTGCCACCCAGGTCGGTCACCCGCCCCCGGATCGACTGGGCGACGCCCATTCGTCCCTCGGCCTCGGCCTCGGCCAGCCGCCCCTCCGGGATGCCGGGGCCGTCGTCACGGACGCTGAGCACCACGTCGTCGCCGAGATCCTCCAACAGCACCCACGCCCTCGCCTCCGGTCCGGCGTGCTTGTCCGCGTTGGACAGCGCCTCGCGTGCGATGGCGACCAGCTCCACCGCGGTGCTCGCGGGCAGCCGCACCGCGGTGGCGGGCACCGAGACCTGGACGCGAGGTGTGGCGAGCACCTGGAGCTGCGGGCCGAGGTCGACCTCGCCGTCCTCCGTGGACTCCGGGGGCGCCGCCGAGACCAGCGACCGCAGCGCGACCTCCTGCTCCCCCGCCAGCCTCGCGAGCTCCGCCGCCTCACCACCGAGCTCGGCCCCGCGCCTGCGGACTCGCGCGAGCACCTGGAGCACGCCGTCGTGGATGGACCGGGCGAGCCGCTCGCGTTCCGCTGTCGCCGCCTGCGCCCGCAGCGCTCGGTGCAGCTGCGCCGCGGAGCGCTTCGCCGTCACCGATGCCCAGCCGATCACGAAGCCGACCGCCACCAGCATCACCGTGTCCCTGGCGATGTCGGTGTTGAAGTAGCCCCTGACCAGGAAGCTCACCAGCGCCACCAGCCCGCCCGCGAGCACGCCGCCCGTCTGGCCGCCGTGCACGGCCGCCGCCACGATGCAGCTCGCCGCCCACACCGTGGTGACCAGCGGGCTCGTGGTCTCCAGATATGCCCTATCCAGAACGAGCGCCGACAAGCCGATGAGAACTGAAGTAAGCAGGACGTCGACGAGGACGATCCGGGCCTGACGTCCGGACTCCCTGCTGTAGGCGCAAGCGGTGAGGACGGTCCAGCCCGCCATCACCCCGAGCACCAGCCAGCCCAGCCAGGGCCGCTGGTACTCGCTTTGGTGAAGGAGCAAGCCCACGGTGGCGAAAACGAAGGTCCCGACACGCAGCAACACCGCACCACGCCACATCGGGGCCAGCGTGTCCGCACCCGCTACCGGTAGCTGCAAGGCGTCCCCCCTTCCAGTGTCACCACGGGTCATCCTGCCCGTTGTGTGGGCCGAGCCTCATCTCCGGGTGAAGTCCTCCTCGCACCGCCACCGTCTGTGCCACGCTGGACGCGTTCTGCTGCATGTGCCTTGGGGGAGGGCCGCGTGCGCGATCTGCCGTTGCTGAGCCTGCGCAGGCCGGCGTTGTTCTACTGGTGCCTGGTCTACGCGGTGGCCGTCGGTGTCTTCCTGACCAGTGCCTTCGGGGGGCCACCGCCGACCGAGGAAGAGATCCGTGACTTCGGTGCGCTGGCAGGGGTTTCCGCGCTGGTCATCGTCGTCACCTCGGCCTGTGACCCGTTCCGCGCGGAGACGCCGCAGAACCTGTGGGCGGTGCACGTCTCCTACCTGCTGGCCGGAGTGCTGACGCTGCCGTCGAACCTGGTCGTGCTGCTGATGATCGGGCCGGTGTTGCAGGGGGTGCTCGAACAGCGCCCGGAGCCGCACCGCTGGCTGTTCACCACGGCGGCCACGACGGTCGCCACCTTCGTGGCCTGTCTCGTCGCGGGCACCTGTCCGAACCACTACGAGAACAACATCCTCGGCTCCGTGATGGTCGGAGGGTCGTTGCTGGGCGCACGGGCGCTGCTGGTCGGCTGCGGGTTCTGGCTCCGCAAACCGCGCGCACGGCCGCACGAGGTCTTCGGCGAGCCGCTCGACATGGGTGTCGGCGTCGTCGCGGTGTGCATGGGCACGCTGACCGCGATGGTGCTGCTCGCCGACCCGCTCGCGGTCATCCTGCTGGCGCCGCCGCTCGTCCTGCTCGGCAGGGCGACGCAGCTCGCGCAGTGGCGGCGCTCCGCGCAGCGCGACGCGAAGACCGGTCTGACCAACGCCGTGCACTGGAACAGGCTGGCGCGCGAAGTGCTCGTCCGCATGCGGGCCAGGCAGGACACGGCCGCGGTGCTGCTGCTGGACCTCGACCACTTCAAGCGGGTCAACGACGAGCTCGGTCACCTCGCGGGCGACTCCGCCCTCGCCGCGGTCGCCGAGCTGCTGCAGCGCGTCGCACCGCGCCGGGACCTGGTCGGTCGCTTCGGTGGTGAGGAGTTCGTGATCCTGCTGCCCAACACCGACCCGGTCGCCGCGGAACGGCAGGCCGAGCGGATCAGGCTCGCGGTCTGCGGGCTCGCGGTGCCGACCACTGCCGCCGACGGCCACCCGCACCTGCTGACCGGGCTGACCCTCAGCATCGGCGTCGCGACCTCGGCGCGCTTCGGCTACGAGCTCAGCGATCTGATGGTCGCGGCCGACTCGGCCCTGCTGTCGGCGAAGAACGCCGGCCGCAACCTGGTGACCTTCGCCTAGTCCTTCTTCGCTTCGCCGCCGTCGGGGACGGGTTCGAGCGCCTCCCTCTCGGTGGCGTACAGCGAGCGGATCGCCGCGCTGATCACCGCGAGCACCGGGACCGACAACAGGGCGCCGACCAGTCCCGCCAGTGCCAAGCCGCCGACGATCGCCACCACCACGGCGAGCGGGTGCAGCTGCACCGCCTTGCCCAGCAGCAGCGGCTGCAGCACGTGGCTCTCCAGCTGCATCACCGCGACGACGATGATCAGCACGATCAACGCGGACACCAGGTCCTTGGCCACCAGCGCGACCAGCACCGCGACCGTGCCCGCGAGCAGACCGCCGACGATCGGGATGAACGCGCCGAGGAAGACCAGCGCGGCCAGCGGCACCGCGAGCGGAACCCCCACGACCAGCAGGCCGATGCCGATGCCGACCGCGTCGACGACCGCGACGAGCACGGTGGCCTTGACGTAGCTGGCCAGCGAGTCGAAGCCCTTGGAGCCCGCAAGGTCGACCCGGTGCCGGATGCGGCTCGGCACGGCCCTGAGCAGCCCCCGCCAGATTCCCGCGCCGTCGTGCAGGAAGAAGATCAGGGTGAACAGCACCAGCAGGAAGCCGGTGAGGATCTCGCCGACCGTCGCCGCGGTGGACAGCGCACCCGAGGTGATCACCGAGGTGTTCGCCTTCACCGCGTCGATCGCCTGGTTGATGTAGCCGTTGATGTCGTCGCTCGTGAGGTGCAGCGGGCCGTTGATCAGCCACTTGCGGATGGTCTCCAGGCTCTCCGTCACCTGGTTCTGCAGGTCCGGCAGACCTTCGATGAAGGCGGTCACCACCGAGGTGAGCACCCCGATCACCAGCGCGAGTCCGCCGACGAGCACCACGGTCGTCGCCGCCCAGCGCGGCACCCTCCACCGGACGAGCGCGGTCACGGCCGGTCCCATCAGCGCCGAGAGCAGTAAGGCGATGGCGATCGGGATGACCACGGTGGCGAAGTACGCGGCGAGGTAGCCGAGCACGACGAGCGCGCCCGCGATGACCAGCAGCCGCCACGACAGCGCTGCGCTCACCCGGATCCCGTAGGGGATCGGTTCGTCGGCGTCCCGACGGATCGGAGTCGGTTCAATTTGTCTGGGAGCGCTCACGGTGCTGACGGTAGTGCCAATCACGCCGGCGCGTCCGCTCATCACGGCTTGGTTCGAGGCCTTCACACCATGGCCGCGAACCGGTGTGATCAATGCTCACCAGCCGGGGGCGGAGGGATCGTGTGAGCGAGTACGTCAAACCGTCGGATCTCACCGAGGCCGAACGTGAGGTGTGCCGCGCGTTCGGGGCGGGAGAGCGGCTCGTCCTTCCGTTACCGGGCAAGACCGACCGCCAGGTCCGCGCGGGTGTGCTCGTCGCGCTGCTGACCGACCTGTACCGGGTGAAGGTGACCGGGATCCCCGCACTGCGGCTCGCCGGTGCCCGGATCACCGGCGAGCTCAACCTGGAGTCGGTGAAGGTCGCCTACCTGATCGAGCTCGCCGGCTGCGTCTTCACCAACCAGGTCGACGTCCGGATGGCACAGCTCGCCGGGCTCCGACTGCCCGGATCGCGCGTGCCCGGGGTCAAGGGCAAGAACCTGCGGGTGGAGAGCGACCTCGTGCTGGAGGCCGGGTTCATCTGTCACGGCTGCCTCGATCTCACCGACGGCTCGGTGCAGGGAACCCTGCGGCTGGCGGGCGCGGTGCTGCGCAGTCCCCAGGGGCACGCGCTGCTCGGTGCGCGGCTGCACATCTCCGGCTCGTTGCAGGCGACCGCGATGCGCGCGACCGGAGAGGTGCGGCTGCGCGGGACGAACGTCGGCGGCAGCGTCCACCTCGGCGGCGCGTACCTGTCCAACCCGGAGGGCGACGCGCTCGAAGCCTCCGGGGTCGTGGTCACCGGCAACCTGTTCTGCGACGGCGACGGCGGCCGGTTCACCGCCGAGGGCCGGGTGGTGCTCGCGGGGGCGCGGATCGGTGGCGACGCCGTGTTCTCCGGCGCCCGCCTGCGGACCCCGCAGGCGCTGGACCACCAGGTGCTGGTCATGCCGAGGGGCATGGCCGACACGACCGCCTCGTTGGTGGCCGACCGCATCCAGGTCGACGGCAACGTGGAGATGGACAGCGGCTTCGCGGCCTCCGGCTCCGTCCGCGTCCCCAACGCCACGATCGGCGGCTACCTCCGGCTCTCCGGCTCCTGCCTCGGTCGCGCGGAGTCGGTGGACGGGCTCGACGACCAGGGCATCAAACCGGTGCAGCGGGTCCCGCTCGCCTTCATCGCCGACGGCATCGAGGTCGGCGGGGACCTCGAGGCGCGCGGGGTCGGTGGCGACGCCCACGCGGCCGCCGGTGAGCGCAACGGCCCGATGTGCGCCTACGGACAGGTCCGGCTGGTGGACGCCAAGGTGCGCGGCAGCGCCAGCCTCTCCGGGGTCCACCTGCACGGCCCCGGCATCGACTCCCTGTTCGCCGACCGCCTCGACATCGGCGGAACCCTGTTCCTCCGGCACATCCGCGCCACCGGGTCGATCCGGCTGCAGAACGCCAGCATCGGCTCGACCCTGGACTGCACGGGCGCGCACCTGACCAAGCCGCGCCTGCGCCCCGACGGCTCGCTCAAGCCGTCGCTGGACGCGCGGGTGGCCATGGTCGGCAAGGACCTGTTGTGCACCCACGGCTTCCTGGCCAGCGGCGGCGTCCGGGTGCGCCTGGTCGAGGTGCACAAGATGGCCAGCTTCACCGGCTCGGTGCTGGGCAGCGCGGAGAGCCGGATCGCGCTCAACGCCTACGGGCTGTCCGCGCAGCAGCTCGTGGTGCGCTTCGCCGAACCGCCGTCGGGGCGGGTGATCCTGACCAGGGCGACGGCGGTCTCGGTGACCGACGGGGAGTTCCTGTGGGCGGCGTCCGGCGGTGTCAACCTGGAGGACTTCCGGTTCGAGGCGATCACGGCGCAGCCCGAGGTCGGCGTGCGCACCAGGCTGAGGTGGCTCCGGCGGGTCATCCCGGACTTCGCGCCGGGTCCCTACGACCTGTTCGCCACCTTCTACCGCCGCTCCGGCCACGAGGAGCGCGCCGTGCGCGTGCTGCTGGAGAAGCAGCGCAGGCGGCACTGGGAGCTGGGCCTTGCGGGCAAGTTCTGGGGGCTGCTCCAGGAGTGCACGGTGGGCTACGGGTACCGGCCGTGGCTGGCCATGATCTGGATCGCGGTGTTCTGGCTGGTCGGCGGCCTGTGGTTCGCCGACCACCGGATGCAGCGGCTGGACGACGGGCAGAACCCGGAGTGGAACCCGTGGCTGGTCTCGGCCGACCTGCTGCTGCCGATCATCAACCTCGGCCAGGACAACATGTGGGCCTTCACCGGCCCGTCGCAGTGGGTTTCCGGTGGTCTGGTGGCCCTGGGCTGGGTGCTGGCGTCCACGGTCGCTGCCGGTGCGACGCGGGTGCTGAAGCGGACCTAGGAAATCTGTCTGGAGTAATTAACCTAGACAACCTTGTTCGGCGTGCCGAAATGCCCTGCCGCGCATTCTGTTGATCACCTGCGAATTCCAAATCGGGTTGCGTCCGATCTTTGGAAAACCGCGTGACCTGGACCACAATCGCCTATTAACTCGATGGTGGGATAAAGCGCCTGGGAACTCGCGTCCGGCGTTGCCCGCCTGCCAGAGTTCAGCCCGTCGACGTTGAGTGCGCAATCCGGCACACAACGTGTAACGGCTCCCAGACACTGCACAACCGGCGGAGGAAGCACGTGACCAGCAACCAGAGCGCGAAGACGGGGGGTGGCCGCGTGCGTCGGCTGCTGACCCGTGCGCTCCTGGTTGCCGGCACCGCGGCCACCGGCTGGCTGGTCGCCTCTGGCACCGCCGCCGCTGCCGACGCTCCGCTGCTGCCGGCTCCGCTGGAGGGCGTCGTCGACACCGTCGACGCCACCGCCAAGCCGGTCGCGGACACCATGGGAACCGTCACCGACACCACCCGGTCCACCGTCGCCGCCGTGGTCGAGCAGGTCGTCACCGCGCCCAGCAAGGCTCGCAGCCTCGCTGAGCAGGACGACACCGCGCTGCACGGCGCCGTCGAGGGACTGGCGGGCTTGCTCAAGCCCAAGCAGGAGAACCTCATCGACGTTCCCTCCGCCGTCCTGGAGACGCTGACCGGCTCGGCCCGCGCGGCCACCGCCACCGTCCAGGACGCGGGTCCGGCCGAGGCCGACCCGGCGAACCCGCCCAAGATCGGCGGACCGGCGAAGAACGACGTCGAGCACACCTCGGCGGTCCTGCCCGCGGCCGTGGTTCCCCACGGTCCCGCGACGGCGGCCGACGCCGAGCGCACCGCACCGAAGAAGGACGGCCCGGAGACCCCTCGGTTCCCGCTGCCCTCCGCTCCGGTCCAGGTTCCCGGTTCCTGCTCGTGCCTGCACGACGGGACCGGCACCGGTGGCTTCAACGTGGGCGGCTTCCTGTCCGCGGGCCACAACCTCGTCGTGCGTGGGCAGGCGCTGAGCGCCGCTGCCCTCCACCGCATGGCCGCCGCGACTGCCAAGCAGCCCGGCACCACTCCTGACTGAATCTCCCCGCGCGGCCAGCGGCAGGTTGATGCCTGCGCCGCCGGGTGAGTCTTTCTGACGCCCTCGTGCGCACATCTCCTCCTTCGCTAGTGGCCGCGCCAACAGCCCGGTGGGCATCCGCCCATCACCCCCAAGACATGGGTGGCTGTTTGCCCCGACGCGACAGCGTCCAGCCACCCGCCTAAAACCCCCGATTCCCGGGGACAACCAGAAGGAGATCCACATGCATTCCTGGGCGAAGCGCGGCATGAAGGCAGCGCTCCTCACCGGTGGGATGTTCATCATCGGCGCCGGTATCGCGCAGGCAGGCGAGGCTCAGGTCAACCCTGACGCCCCCACCACCCCGCTCGGCGGCAAGATCTCGATCCCGGTCAACATCGACAACAACGCGGCGGGTCTGCCGATCGTTGGCCAGATGGACCTGCCCAGCTTCAAGCGGGACGTGACCGTCGACGTGTCGTCGCTGGTCGGCGGCCTTCCCGGCGGCGAGGGCGAGAAGGCCACGGCCAAGAAGGCCGACAAGAAGGCCTACGGCCCGAACAAGAAGGCCTCGAAGGACGCGGGCAGCGTTCAGGACCCGTTCCGCGACAACAAGGTCGACGCTGACCTCATCGTCCCGGTCGACATCTCCGGCAACGCGGTCGCCGCGGGCGGCAACGTCGAGGTCGAGAACGAGTCGAGCTACAGCTCCAGCAACCCCGAGGTGATGGTTGCCGACGGCACCCACCAGGGGCTCGCCGGCAACGTCGTCGACGTGGACGCCCTCGCCCCGATCCAGCTGACCGGTAACGCGGTCGCCGCGGTCGGCAGCGCCACCACCTGGAACACCTCCAGCACCGACGTGCAGTCCGGCGGCTCGGCCGTCACCAGCGGCGAAGAGGGCTCCCTCTCCGGCAACGTCGTCAAGCCGGCCATCGCGCTGCCGATCCAGGGCTCGGGCAACGCCATCAGCGGTCTCGCCGGTGTGGCCGAGGCCAACAACCAGTCGGACATCTCGGCCGACGCCAGCGGCGACGTCTGCACCACGGGTGAGGACGGCACGCTGTCCGGCAACATCGGGCACGCCCCGGTCGCGCTGCCGGTGGAGCTGAACAACAACGCCCTCGCGGCGCTGGTCGGCACCTCCGACACCAACGGCACCACCTCCGCGACCGCCGTGGCCAACGGCGACCGCGACACCAACGGCCTCGACTCGCTCGGCGGCGGCAACGTGATCCAGCCGGGCCTGGGCGCGGACGCGCTCGTGTCGGGCAACTCGCTCAACTGGATCGGCAACACCGACGCCGACAGCGCGACGGAGACCTACTCCGAGGCGGCGGGCACCACGCACACCACGGGCTCCGAGAGCCTGGGCGCCGGTAACGTCATCGACGCGCCGCTGGCGCCGTCCGCGCAGGTCATCGCCGCCGCCGGTGGCTTCATCACCAACGCTGACGCCTACCACGAGCAGAGCACCTTCACCGGTGCCGGTGGCAACAGCTACACCCTGGGCGACGACTCGCTGGCCTCGGGCCTCGTGCCCAGCGCCCCGGTCGCGCTGCCCGCTTCGGTGGCGGCGCTCTCCGGTGGCCTCGTCGCCAACACGGACGCGCAGGCCGTGGACGAGGGCACCCACGGTGCCAGCGGCTTCGTCGGCACCCGCGGCAACGACTCGCTGCTCTCCGGTGACGCCGCGCAGGGCTCGGTCGCCCTGCCCATCGACGTGGACGGCACCGCCGGTGGCCTGGTGGCCAACTCCGACGCGGTGTCCAGCGACAACACCACCACCCACTCGGGTGGCGAGGTGTCCGCGGACGACGACGACGCGCTGGGCAGCGGCAACGCCGTCTCCGCGCCGATCGCCGGCCCGGTCGGCCTGTTCGGCAACTCCGGTGGCCTCGGTGCGCACGCCGAGTCCGTCGCGGACAACACCGACGTGGTCATCGCTGGCGACAACGTCAAGGCCAACGGTGTTGACGGTGGCGTCTCGGGCAACGCCGTTCACACCCCGGTCGCGCTGCCGGTCCAGGCGTTCGGCGACTCGCTCGGCTGGATCGTGGTCGGCGAGGCCGACGCCACGAACAACACCTCCTCCACCGCCGGTGGCGACGTCACCACCGACGGCACCGACGGCGTCATCACCGGCAACGGTGTTGTGCCGCGCGTTTCCGGCCCGGTGCAGCTGTTCGGCACCGGCCTCGGCCTGACCAACAACGTCGAGGGCACCGCGGACAACGTCACCGAGGTGACCACCGCCGGTGACAACACCACCGTTGGCGACAACGGCGGCATCGCGGGCGACATCGTCGACGTGCCGGTCGCGCTGCCCGTCCAGGCCTTCGGCGACGGCATCGGTGCCGGTGGCAACTACGACGGCACCGCCACCAACACCACCTCCTCGCTGGCCGGTGGCGACAACGAGACCAGCGGCGTGCACGGCACCGCCAACGGCACCGTTGCCTCCGTCCCGGTCGCGGGCGCCGGCCAGCTGTTCGGCGACGGTGTGGGCTTCATCGCCAACACCGCGGGTGCCGCGGACAACGTGACCTCCACCGCGGCCGGCGGCTCCACCGCCACCAACGGTGTGAGCAGCTTCCTCGGCGGCGACATCCTGACCGCGCCCATCGCGCCGGTCGTGCAGGGTGACGGCGTCGCGGGCTCGGTCGGTGGCACCTCGGACGCGCTGTCCGTGGGCGACGCCGCTGCGGTCGCCGGTGGCGACTACGTCACCGCTGGTGACAACGGCTCCGTCTCCGGCGTGATCGGGCAGGTCCCGGTCGCCGTCGCCGGTGAGGTCGTGGGCGACGCGGTGTCCGGCCTGGCCGTGACCGACGGCACCGGCAGCAACGCGGTCACCACCGTGGCCGGCGGCGCCGCCGAGACCAGCGGTGAGGACGGCGGCAGCCTGTCCGGCGTCAACGCCCTGCTGCCCGTCGCGGGCGAGGCCGCGATCTTCGACCTGCCCGTCGAGGTCGTTGGCGAGGCCATGGCCGAGGGTGAGCGCAACACCGCGGTTTCCGCCGGTGACCAGGCGTCCACGTTCGAGCTGCCGGTGACCGACAAGGCGCTGGGTGGCGGGCTGCTGAAGCCGGCCGAGCTGCCGAGCCTGTCCTCGCTGCCCAAGCTGCCCACCAAGGCGGGCGCCGCTCGCTCCGCCACCCCGCAGCTGCCCAACATGGGTGGCCTGCTCGGTGGGCTCGGCAAGGTCGCCCCGACCGGCAAGCTGGGCCAGCTGCCCAAGCTGCCCGCCGCGCAGCTGCCCACCCCGGGTGCCGCGCAGTCCCGCGCGTTCGACGCTCCGGCGCTGAACACCATCGACACCTCGGCCGTGACCGGCCTGGTCGGTGGCCTGGGTGGACTGAAGGGCTGATCCACGACAGGGGTTCCTTGAACATGTGGGTGCATTGAGGAACTCCTGAGCACTTCCGATTCCAGGCGAAGCCGGGAAGCTGAAAAGCTTCCCGGCTTCGTCGTGTTCTTTATTCGGAGTGTTTTCCCAGGGCGTAACCCAGGAGTGGAGAAAAGGGTCAGTGGTGGAGGCGCTTTTCGACGCAGTCGAGCACCGAGAGAAGTGACGCCTTGCCGTCACTGGTGACCCAGGAAACGCGGAGTTCCGGGCGCAGCGCGCGCCCCTTGCCCATCCGCACCGGGCGGTCCGCGAGCTCGCGGACGCGGTCGGCGATGGCGGTTCCGTCACCGTTGGGGTGCTCGGCGACCACCGCGAACTCGTCGCCGCCGTAGCGGGCGACCGTGTGGTCCGCGCGCAGCCCCGCCCGGAGCCGGCCGCCGAGCACCGCGAGCAGCTCGTCGCCGTTGTCGAAGCCGTACTCGGCATTGACCTTGGCGAGGTGGTGCACGTCCACCAGCACCAGCGTTGTCAGCGTGCCGAGCGTCCGAGCCCTGGTCAGAGCCTGCTGGAGCCGGTCGAGCAGCAGCGCCCGCCCCGGCAGCCCGGTCAGCGAGTCCAGCAGTCCCCTGCTGTGCGGCATGTCGTCGTGCACCGGGTTGAGCTGGATCAGCACGCAGCCACGGCCGCGGTGCCGGACCGGGGTGAACTCCACCCAGAGCCGGGTGTGCGGCAGGCCGGCGTGCTCGACCAGCACGGCCAGCGACAGCTGCGCCCCGGTGCGCAGCACCTGCGCGCTCAGCTCACTGGGCTTGGGCAGCGGAGCCCCCGAGTCGTCGAAGGTCCGCCAGCCGTCCGGTCGCTTGCCGGAGAGCAGCTCCGACCGGCTCAACCCGAGCAGGCACCCCGCGAGTCGGTTCGCGGCAAGCACCTCGCCCCGTTCGTCCTGCAGCACCAGTCCCACCGGCAGCTCCGAGACGAGCTCGTCCCACACTGCGAGGGAGGTGGGTGCCGCCGTGTCCGCCTCAACGGTCATGGCCTTGCACCTTCCGCCGATCAGAGGCCGTTGCCGGGCCCCTCTGCTCTAAATCGGCTAGGGCAAGCGCTCCAGACACCACCCGAATGGGGGGTATCTGTGGTGCGATCAGCGGATTTGTCGGGGCAGACCGGTCCGCACCTCGTCCTGGGCCAGCGGTCGCAGCGTCAGCTGGTAGCCGTAGTCGCGGTCGGCGAGGACCTTGTACTGCGGCAGCAACGCGTTGGGGGTGTCGCCGACCCCGCTCGCGGCGTGGCCCGCGTGCAGCGTGGTCCAGCCCGCGTTGCGCTGCCGCTGGAACGGGTACTCCGCGCGGTCGGTGTCGTCGTAGCTGCTCACGCTCACGTCGTTGGTGCCCGCCACCAACAGCCCGCCGGTGCGCCCGTCGGTCAGCAGCGCCCAGCGGGTGTCGGTGTGGTTGCCGTTGTCCTGCGGCTTGTCGTAGCCGACCTGCTCGGCCTCCACCGTGCTCGTCCACACACCGATCGGAGTGCCGTCCCTGCGGTCGTTGTAGCTCTCCTTCTGGCGTCCGTACCAGGAGAAACGCTGGAAGTGGTCGGGCACTCCGATGGCCGTGCCGATCCTGGGCAAGTACGGCAGCGTCCGCATCCGCCCCTGCGGTCGCACGTCGGTGGCGAGGCGGATGGTTCCCGCGTTGTCCACCTCGTAGCGCACGGTCTGGGCGAAGGAGGCGTCGGTGACGCCTGGCGCCGCGACGGTGCTCCGGACCGTGACCGAGGAACCTTCGACCTGCACCGACTCCACCTTGGTCGCCAGCCGGTCGAGCCCGACCGCGCGCCAGTCCTTCGCCTCGGCGTAGTGCCAGACCAGCTCGTTGTCGATCGGCGCGCGCCACGCGTCCAGCCGCGGTCCTTGCTTCACCAGCTCGGTGCCGCCCGCGTTCATCGAGGTCAGCGTCCCGGAGCGGGTGTCGATGGTGTAGCGGAAACGATCACCGCTGAGCACCACGCGGTCCTGGTGCCGCTCCACCTCCGCCTGCCCGGTCGCGGGAGGCGGCGCCGCGCCGGGCACCACGGTGCCACCCGCGGCGAACTGGTCGTGCGCGAAGACCCGGCCACCGGGTTCGACCACCTCGGCGGTCAGCCTGCGCTCGACGTCGCCCGGGTTGGCGATCGAGGGGATGCCGACGCGGAGGGTCTCGCCGGGCTCGACGCCCAGCGGTTGGCGACCTTCGCGCAGCACGCGAGCGCCTTCGGTGATCCGCCAGCGCAGCTCCTTGCCCCGCACGGCGGCGAACAGCTGCTCGTTGGTGATCGACAACTGGCTGTCGCCGAAGGCGAAGCGCAGCGGCTGGTGCACCCACGCGAGCTGCGCGGTCTCCGGCTGGAGCGTGCGGTTGGTGTTGACCAGCCCGTCCGCTCCGGACTGGTGCGCGCCGTAGGAGGAGTAGCGGCCCCGGTCCTCCAGCCGGTCGAAGTCCAGCGCGAGCACGGCCTGTCCCGTCGGATCGGCCGCCAGCTGCTCGGGGGTCAGCGCGCGGTCGTAGATCCGGACGTCGTCGAGCACGCCGTGCGCCATCCGGCCGTTGAAGTCCTGGTGCAGCTCGGGGTTGCGGCCGATGTTCACCGGGAACGCGGTGTTGTCGATCCGGCCGCTCCACGCGGTCTCGCCGACCTGTTCGCCGTTGAGGTACAGCCGCAGCACCGAGCCGTCGAACGTGCCGCTCACCCGGTGCCAGTTGCCGTAGAAATCCGCTGGTACGGGCGCGTAGACGGTGTGCCAGGAGCCGCCGCCGTGAACGTGGAACTCCAACGTTTTCTCGTTCTTGAGCTTCAGCGCGTACTGGTGGTCGCCCTTGGCGATCATGGTCAGGTCACCGCGCCACGCGGCGGGTTTGACCCACGCGTCCAGGGTCAGCGCCTCGGTGATGTCGAGCCTGCGGTCACGGTAGACCTCGACGAAGTCGTCCAGACCGGACAGGCTCAGCGCCTTGCCGCGGTGTCCGTCGACGAGGGCGGGCATGCCGCTGAGGTGCGCGGAGATCTTGTTCGGCGAGGAGTCCGGGGTGACGCGCAGCGGCAGCATCAGGTTCTGTTCCGCCCAGTCCCAGATGAAGCCGCCCTGCAGCACCGGGTTCGCCCGGATCGCCTCCCAGAACTCGCGGAAGTTGCCGAGGCTGTTGCCCTGGGCGTGCGCGTACTCCCCCATGATCACCGGCTTGGTGGTCCTGCGCCCCTGGTCGGCGAGCTTGGCCGGGGTCGGGTAGCGCGGCCCCCACACGTCGGCGTACGGCGCGTCCCCGTCGGGTGAGTTGGGCTGGTGGTACAGCGGCCGGCCAGGCGCGTTGCGCTTGGCCCACTCCGCCATCCTGTAGTGCGCGGCGCCGAGCCCGGCCTCGTTGCCGGTGTCCCACATGAAGACGCTCGGGTGGTTCTTGTCCCGTTCCACCATCGCGACGAAGCGCTCCAGGAACGCGTCCTGCCACTCGGGCTTGTCGGCGAGGCACTTGCTCGGGCAGGACTCCCGCGAGTGCGTCTCGATGTCGACCTCGTCGTCGATCCACAACCCGTGCCGGTCGGCGAGGTCGTAGAAGTGCGGGTCGGACGGGTAGTGCGAGGTGCGCACCGCGTTGACGTGCAGGTCCTTCATCAGCTTCACGTCGCGGAGCTGCTTGTCGCGCGGCTGGTGACGGCCGTGGTCGGGGTCGGTCTCCGCGCGGTTGACGCCTTTGAACAGCACGCGCTTGCCGTTCACCAGCAGCTGCCTGTCGGCGATGGTGATCTCGCGGAAGCCGACTGCCTCGCTGGTGGTGTGGCTGACCCGGCCGTCCGGAGCGAGCAGTTCGAGTACCAGCGTGTACAGGTTCGGAGTCTCGTCGGTCCACTTCGCCGGGTTGGTGACAGGCATGCTCAGCGCGAGTTCTGCCTGGTCAGCGGCCAGATCAACGGTTCCGGTGGTCTTCGCGACCTCGCGTCCGGCGGCGTCGTGCAGGCTCGCGTTCACCCGGTGCGCGCCGCTCGTTCCACCGGGTTTGCGGGCGAGTTCGACCTTCGCGTCCAGCCGGGCGTCGCGGTGGTCGGCGTCGAGGTCGGTGTGCACCGTGACATCGCGGACGAAGCTGCCCGGTGTCGCGTAGAGCCACACCGACCGGAAGATCCCGGAGTAGCGCCACTGGTCGACGTCCTCCAGGTACGCCCCGGCCGCCCAGCGGTGGACCTGCACGGCGAGGCGGTTGCGGCCCGGCTTGAGCGCGTCGGTGACGTCGAACTCCGCCGGGGTGTATCCGCCCTGGTCGTATCCGACGCGGCGGCCGTTGACCCAGACGAAGTAGCTGGATGTCGTGCCCTCGAAGCGCAGGAACGTGCGCTTGCCGGACCAGTCCGCGGGCAGGTCGAAGTCCTTGGCGTACGCGGCGGTCGGGTTCACGTCGCGCGGCACCTTCGGCGGGGTGTCCGGCACGATCTCCTCGGCGATGTTGCGGAAGATCGGGTGGTCCAGCCCGTCGGTCTGCCAGGTGTGCGGCACCCGCACGGTGCGCCAGGCCCGGACGTCGTAGTCGCTCGCGTGGAACCCGGCGGGCACCTTCTCGGGAAGATCCGCCATCTGGATCTTCCACTCCCCGTCGAGGCTGCGGGTCAGCGGTGTCCGCTCGTCGCCGCGCACCGCAGCCGCCCGGTCGGCGTAGGGCCGCAGCTCGGCGTGGTGCGGTTCCTGGCCCTCGCCGGTGATCCCGGGATTCTCCAGGTAGGAGTACACGTCGAGCTCGGGCGCTGCGGTCGCCGCCGGTGTCTGTCCCGCCGCCACCAGGGCGACTGACAACGTTGTCAGGAGAGCGGGGCGAGCCCAAGCGCGCATGTGAACCTCCACGCTGATGAACACAGACGCACACAGTCTTTCCAGATCAATCACAAACGCTCAATCCGCCACCGGTGTTTGTCAGGGTGCTCGGGTAGACAGGGATTCATGTCTCCGGATGATCTGCGCGCAGCTGTCGCGGCCTGCGTGACGGCGCTGACCTCCGTCGCCGACCAGGACTGGACCCGCCCGGCGGCAGGGCTGGACTGGACCTGCCTGCACACCGCCGAGCACCTGGCCGACGACCTGCTCTACTACGCGACCTCGCTCGCCGCCCGTGCGACCGAGCAGTTGAGGGTCTGGGGCAAGCTCGAAGAGGGCGCGACGAACGCGCAGGTCATCGAGGTGATCAGGGCGACGGGCGAACTGTTCGCGGTGGTCGCTGACGCGGCACCGGCTTCCGCGCGCGCCTTCCACCCCGCCGGGATGACCGACGCCGCCGGGTACCTCGCGATCGGCGTCGGCGAGGCGCTGCTGCACAGCCACGACATCTGCGCCGCGTTCGACGTCCGGCTGCGCCCACCCGCCGAGGTCTGCAGCCGGATGCTGGCCCGGCTGATGCCGCACGTGACCGAGGGCGGCGACCCGTGGCGGGTGCTGCTGTGGGCCACCGGACGAGGTGATCTACCAGGCAGGGAGCCGGTGTCGGAGTGGAGGTGGGAGATCCCGGTCAGGGACTGATACAGCTTGGTATCACCCGGTATCATTCGGGCATGGCGATGACTCTGCGGCTGACCGACGAAGAGACCGAAGCCCTGCGCCTGGCCGCCGAGCGCGAACGCAGATCGATGCAGGACATCGCGCGCAGAGCGATCCGCGAGTACGTCAACCGCCGCAACGCGACCAGGGACGCGGCGCTCGCCCGGATCGTCAGCGAGGACGCCGAGCTGCTCAAGCGGTTGGCGCAGTGATCGAGGACGCCCCCGCGGCGCCGATCGACTACCTGGACCTCGACGACCTGCTCGCCGCGGCGCAGGCCGCGCTCGGCCACGCTCCCGACGTGCGGGACTGGGGGTTGCTCGAAGCCGCACTGGCCAGGCCGAAAGCCGTCGTCTTCGGCGCGGACGCCTACCCGTCGCTGCACGAGAAGGCCGCGTCGCTGCTGCACTCCCTCGCCCGCAACCACGCACTCGTCGACGGCAACAAGCGGCTCGCCTGGGTCTCGACGAGGCTGTTCTACGTGCTCAACCAGCACGATCTGCGCGCGCCCTCGGTCGACGAGGGAGAGCGCCTCGTCGTCGACGCCGCGACCGGGAACCGGGACCTGCCGCAGATCGCCCAGGTCCTCGCGGAGTGGACTCAGTCCCTCGGCTGACGCGCCAGCACCTCTGAACACCGGGCGAGCAGCGCGCGCAGAGTCTGGCGCTCCTCGTCGCTGAACTCCTCCGAGAGCTGTCGCTCCACCGCGGACGCGCGCTCGTCCGCGAGCGCGAACGCCGTGCGGCCCGCCTCGGTCAGCCGGGTCTCCAGCACGTTGCGGTGCAGCTCGTGCGGCTCCCGCGCGATCAGCTCCGCCGCTTCCAGGTTCCGCAGGATCGTGGTCATCGTCTGCGGCGTGACCCGGCAGCGCCTGGCCAGCTCGGCCGCCGAGATGCCCGGCTGTTCGGCGAGCACGAGCAGCGCGGAGTACTGGGCGACGGTCAGGCCCGCCGGGCGCACCGCGACCTGCTTCACGCCCATCAGCTCGTGCTCGACGCGCTTGATGTCCGCGCCGAGACGCTCCCCAACCGGCATGCCCATGTCCTGATCGTACGAGGCCGCTCGCGACAAAGAGTATTGACGAGTATCAGTACTCTGATTACCTTAAGGATCCTTACTCAACTACGAGGGCGGATTGTGATGCGTCAACTGACCATTGCTCGGCGGTCCCTGCTCGCGCTCGCGATGGCCGCGTCCGCCGCCATCGCGAGCGCCCCGGGCGTGAGCGCGAGCCCGCACCGCTTACCCGGCGTCATCTCCGCCAAGGCGTCGAACCTGTTCCCCGAAGGCATCGCCTGGGACCCGCTGCGGCGGTCGTTCCTGGTGACCTCGCTGAGCGAGGGCACGATCTCGGTGGTCCGGCCGGACGGTCGGGTTCGCGCCTTCGCCGGGCATCCGACGATGGTGCAGACCTTCGGGGTGCACGTGGACGCCGCGCGCGGACGGGTGCTCGTTGCGTACGGCGACATGGGCACCGGCCACCGCTCCACGCCCGAGACGACCTACAAGTCTTCTGGCGTAGGGATTTTCGACCTCGCCAGCGGCAAGCCGCTGCACATCGTCGATCTCGCGATCGGGCCGGGGAAGCACTCCGCGAACGATCTGGCCATCGACCGCGCCGGCAATGCCTACGTCACCGACCCCGCATCGGACGCGCTCTACCGGATCGACACGCACGGGCGGCCGTCGGTGCTCGTCCGGGACTCCCGGTTGAGCAGCGGTGCCATCGGGATGAACGGGATTGTCTGGCACCCCAACGGTTTCCTGCTTGCCACGCGCTATGACACCGGCACGCTGCTGCGCATCCCGCTCGACGACCCCAGCCGCATCACCGAGGTTCGCCTCGACCGTCCGCTCGTCGGCGGAGACGGGCTCGACCTGCGGCCGGACGGCACGCTCGCCGTCGTCACGAATGCCTTCGGCGGCAACGGAAAAGTCGCCGTGAGCGTGCTGCGCGGCAACCGCGACTGGACTGAAGCCCGTGCGGTGCGACGGGTTGAGCCGTGGGCGGACTCGCAGCCGTCGACCATCGCCCGCAGCCCGTACGGCAGCTACGTCCTGGACGGTCGCATGGGCGTTCTGCTGACCGGGCAAGGCAATGCGGAGCGGTTCACCCTCCGCAGGCTGTGATCAGGGAGCGTCGAAGAGCGCGCTCACGGACTCGCCGTTGTGGATGCGGCGCATGGCCTCGGCCAGGGCAGGGGCGATCGAGAGGATCTTGAGCTTCGGCCCGCGCTCCTCGGCCGCGATCGGCACCGTGTTGGTGCAGACGATCTCCAGCACGTCGGGCTGGTCGCCGATCCGCTTGAGGGCTCCGCTGGAGAACAGCCCGTGGGTGCAGGCCACCCTGATGGACCGGGCACCGAGCTCGCGCAGCCGGTCGAGCAGTTCGAGCACGGTGCTGCCCTTGGCGATCTCGTCGTCGAGCACGATGATGTCGCGCCCGGCGACCTCGCCGATCACCGAGCTGATCTGGACCTTGTCATCGGCGAAGCGCTGCTTGGCGCCCGCGGCGACCGAGACGCCGAGCAGGCGGGCGAAGTGCGCCGCCTCCTTGGCGTTGCCCAGGTCCGGTGACACCACGGTGGTGTTGGACAGGTCGTACTGGCGGAAGTGCGCGGCGAGCTCGCGCAACGCGTGCAGGTGGTCGACCGGAACGCTGAAGAACCCGTGAACCTGAGGGGAGTGCAGGGTCATCGCCAGCACCCGGTCGGCCCCCGCCGTGACCATCAGGTCGGCGACCAGGCGGCCGCCGATGGAGATCCGGGGCGCGTCCTTCTTGTCCGAGCGGGCGTAGGAGTAGTGCGGCATGACCGCGGTGATCCGCCCGGCCGACGCGCCGCGGGCCGCGTCGAGCATCAGCAGCAGCTCGACCAGGTTCTCCTGCACGGGACGGACCAGCGGCTGGATCAGGAACACGTCGCGTTCGCGGCAGTTGGCCTGGAGCTGGACTTCCAGGCAGTCGTTGGCGAAGCGCTGGACCCGCACCGGGAGCAGCGGGACTTCGAGGTGGGCGCAGATCTCCGCCGCCAACTCCTGGTGCGCACTGCCGCTGAAGACCGCGATGTCCCGCACGAACGCTCCCTGTTCGACTGGCTGGGCACGCCAACCGCATGCTACTAGTCTCAGCCGACCTTCCTGCTCCTGATGCCGTCGACGCCGGGCTCGACACCCCAGCTGATGATCTTCTCCGGGTGGATCCTGATCAGCTCGGAGCTCATGCCCGGCGGAGGGTGCGGCACGTCGGTGACGGCCTCGGCGCGGCCGCGGATCTCCACCCCGCGCACCCGCCACGGCCGGGTCGACGCGATGTCGTCGACGACGAGCGCGGCCCTGCCGGTCGCGAGCACGTTGCGGAACTTGCGGCTCGATCCCATGGAGTAGCCGGCGATGTCGATCGTGGCGGTCCCGGTGTTGTAGTGGAATCCGACCGGGTTGTTCTGCACCGCCCCGCTCGCGTCGACGGTGGCCAGCCTGCCGAGGACCTGGTCGGCCAGGTAGCTGAGCTCGTGCTCGGTGAACGTCATGACCTCACGAAACAACCTGAACAAGAGTTGAGGTCAAGCTACAGTGTGCGCCGTGAACCAACTGCCGGTCCGAATGCACGAGCTCACCGTCGGCCAGCTCGCCGAGCGCAGTGGGGTCGCCGTGTCCGCACTGCACTTCTACGAGCGCAAGGGGTTGATCACCAGCAGGCGCACCTCGGGCAACCAGCGGCGCTACTCCCGCGACACCCTGCGCCGAGTCGCCTTCATCCGGGTGTCCCAGCGGGTCGGGATGCCGTTGGAGGTCATCCGCGAGGCGCTCGCGTCGCTGCCCGACGAGCGCACGCCCACCCCGGCGGACTGGGCGCACCTGTCCTCGGAGTGGCGTTCGGAGCTGGACACGCGCATCGAACAGCTGATGCAGCTGCGCGACAACCTCAGCGAGTGCATTGGCTGCGGCTGCCTCTCGCTCAAGTCCTGCCACCTCTCCAACCCCCGCGACGTGCTCGGCGAGCAGGGGCCCGGACCACGCAAGCTTCTTCCAGAAACGTTGCGCACCAGGGAGAAGGGCGAGTCCACAGTGGACTCATGCGCGCCGTCCTGCGGCTAGCAGCGTGGCCACCATCAGCGTCGCGGTCGCCGCGCCCAGCGCCATGACCGTCGTGGTGGAGGCCGCGTCGACCACGACGCCCCCGAGCAGCGCTCCCACGGCGAGCATCGCCTGGAACGACGAGGTGAACAGCACCGTTGCCGCCTCCGGCGCGTCCGGAGCGGCTGTGGAGAACCAGGTCTGCGAACAGGCCGGAACCGCTCCGTAAGCGAGCCCCCACACAACGAGCAACGCGAAAGCGCCGACCTCTCCCCCGCCCGCACAAGGGAGAAGCGAGGTCGCCAATGCGATCATGCCGCCACTCGCTGCGAACACTTTCCGCGAAACACCCATGCCAGAGAGGAAGTTGCCGACAACACCGGCGATTCCGTATGCGAGCAGGAAACTCGTGATCGTGGCCGGACTCGCCTCCGTGACTTCCCGCAGGAAAGGCGTGACGTAGGTGTAGGTCGCGAAATGAGCGATCACGATCAGCGAGGTCAGGACGAGGCCGACTCGGATGTTCCTGCGGTGCAACAGTGCGCGCAGCACGCCGAGACGGGTCACCTGAACCGTGGGCAGCGGCGGCATCCACACGATCAGCGCGACGAACACCCCGACGGTCAGCAGCCCCATCACGACGAACGCGCTCCGCCAGCCCGCGAGCTGTCCGACCAACGTGCCTGCGGGAACGCCCAGAACCGAGCCGAGCGGGACAGCGGAGAAGATCACCGACGTCGCCCTGCCGACCGACTCCTCCCGGACCAGCCGCGCGGCGAGTCCGGCCCCGATCGACCAGAAACCGCCGATGACCAGTCCCACCAGAAACCGGGACACCAGCATCAGCCAATAAGAAGGCGCGACGGCGGCCAGGAAGTCCGCGGCGGCCAGCAAAAGCATCAACGCGCACAGCATCGACCGTCTGTCGACACGCCCGGTCGCGACTGTGACAACGGGAGCCGCGACCGCGGCGACGATTCCGGGCATTGTCATCATCAGGCCCGCGGTGCCCTCGGAGATCTCGAAGTCCGCTCCGATCGACGTCAGCAGGCCGATCGGAAGAATCTCGGTGGTGACAATGGAAAAGATTCCCATCATGACCGAGACGACGGCGAGCCAGTTCCGGGAGATGGTGGCGGTGGACATGAAACCACCCCACCAGTCATTCCCCGCCCCGTCTGGCCGGTTTGCGACAGCTCGCTGTGAGGTCGCGAATCAGCCAGTGGCGTCGGCGATGTGCTTGGCCAGCAGGACCGGTGCCTCGACGTGGGCGAGGTGACCCTGCCCGGCGAGCTCGACGAGCTGGGCGTTCGGAATCGCGGCCGCCACCGCCGCGGTCGCCGGTCCGAACGGTCTGCGCCCGCGCGAGCGTTCGCCGACGAACACCTTGGTGGGCAAGGAGAGCGAGCGGTAGAGCGGGTAGGCCGGGACGTGCGCGTCGATCACCGCCGTCTCCTCGACGGCGGGTGGCACGAGCGCGAGCTGGCTCCGCCACATCTCCGTCGTCCGGTACCCGGCGACCCCACCGGGGCCCTCGTACGGCGAGATCTCGGTGACGATGACCGTGATCGCCTCGTCGAGGTCGCCGCGCTCGACGGCGTCACGGACCTTCGGCAGCGCGGGACCAGCGAACTTGCCCTCACCGGGCGGCGGTTCGTAGAGCACCAACGACCGCAGCCCGTCGCGCTCCACCGCCGCGTGCAACGCGAGCAGCGCGCCATAGCTGTGCCCGAACAGCGTCGCCCCCGGCCCGGCCGCGTCAAGAACCAGGTGCAGGTCGCTCACCTCGGTCGCCAGGTCGTAGTCCGCGCCGAGCGGTCCACTGGGCGCACGGCCCCTGCGGTTGGCAACCACGACCCGAAAACCCTGGTCCGCCAACGCTTTCGCGACCGGGTCCCAGTGCTCGGCCGTGGCCAGGACGCCATGTGCGATCACCACGACGGGGCCGTCGCCGATCTCGCGGTAGCTGAGCGGTGTTCCGTCCGTTGCCGTGATCGAGTGCTCGGCGATGCCCATGGACGCACCAACCTCCGTGCGCACCAAGGTATTCCGGTCCTCAACCCAGGATCAGGTCGAGCACTTCGGAAGTGGGACGCACATCCCCGAACGTTCGGTAGACGGTGTGCATCACGGGCCCGACGACTCGCCAACAGAGCCGGGACGAGTCGCGTGAACGCGAACCGCCTGCCACGGCGCGCCTCGTGCCCTGCGTACTCCCGGGGCTCGATCCGCCACTCGATCCCCCGGCAAGCTCAGCTCTGCGCGAGGTCGGTGAAGCGGCTGTAGTGCAGCTGGTGCGCCACCGTGATCGTGCTCGTTGGCCCGGCACGGTGCTTGGCCAGGATCAGGTCGGCCTCACCGGCGCGCGGGTCGTCGCGCTCCCAGGCGTCCGGCCGGTTGATCAGGATGACCATGTCGGCGTCCTGCTCCAGCGATCCGGACTCACGGAGGTCGGAGAGCATCGGCCGCTTGTCAGTGCGCTGTTCCGGACCGCGGTTGAGCTGACTGATCGCGATCACCGGCACTTCGAGCTCCTTGGCCAGCAGCTTGAGCTGCCGGGAGAACTCACTGACCTCCTGCTGCCGCGACTCGACCCGCTTGCCCGAGGACATCAGCTGCATGTAGTCCAGCACCACGAGCTTGAGGTCGTTGCGCTGCTTGAGCCGCCGCGCCTTCGCCCGGATCTCCATCATCGTCATGTTGGGCGAGTCGTCGATGAACAGCGGCGCCTCACTGATCTCGCTCATCCTGCGCGCGAGCCGCGTCCAGTCGTCGTCGGTCATCCGGCCACCGCGCATGTCACCGAGGCGGATGCGCGCCTCGGCGGAGAGCATGCGCATGACGATCTCGGTACGGCTCATCTCCAGCGAGAAGATGACGCTGGTCATGCCGTGCTTGATGGAGCACGAGCGCGCGAAGTCCAGCCCGAGGGTGGAGTTGTGCGTCGGGATCATGGCGCGGCTCGCCAGGTACAGGTGGTCGGCGGCGCTGACCTCGACGCAGCGCACCGGCACGCTCGCGACCGGGCGCACGTCCACGATCGCCCGCACACCGCGCGCGGCCGACCTGTTCTCCTTGTGCGCCAAGCGCTTCCGCTCAACGCGGAACACGTCGTCGTCGGTGGTGAAGACCACGTCACCACCGGGAGCGGTGTCGTAGCCCAGGCTCAGCACGAGCTCGCGGGCGTCCTCGCCCATCGGCAGGCGGACCGCACCGTTGTCGTCCACGGTTCCCGCGACGTCGAGCAGACCGGCCAGCACCGCGCGGCGCTGCGCCACGGAGCCGCGCAGGTAGCCCACCGAGACATCGGGTTCGGCGCCCTCGGCCTCGGCGTACATGGTGATCTCGGGGTCCGTGCTGCCACCGGCGAGCGCGACACCCAGCGAATACGGGGCGAGAACGGCGGCGGAGTCCGGCAGCTCCAACGGGGCCGCGTTGACCACCGAGCTGACCACGCCCCGGCGCATCGAGGCGGCGATCTGCTCGGTCGTCCGCACCTCGTCACCGGTCAGCCACTGGTGCTCGGCGTCGGCCACGATCACGGTGCCGTCGACGAACTCCACCTCGAAGCACGGGCGGTCCGTCATCACCTCGGTCGCCGCGACGACCCTGGTCGGCCTGCCGTCCGAGCCCAGCAGCTCGTCGCCGACCGCGACCTCGCCCATCGTGGTCCAGCCGGTCGGCGTGGGCAGCGGGGTGTCCAGCGCGAGCGCCTTGCCGACACCCGGTCGCGCCGCGACGATGACCATCTGGCCCGCGTGCAGGCCGTTGGTGACCGCGTCCAGGTCGACGAAGCCGGTCGGGATGCCCAGCGCGACACCGCCGCGCGAGGCGATCGCGTCGATCTCGTCCATGGTCGGCTGGAGCAGCTCCTCCAGCGCGACGTAGTCCTCGGTGGTGTTGCGGTCGGTGACCTCGTAGATCGCCTGCTGCGCGCGGTCGACGACCTCGTCGAGCTCACCGCCCTCAGCGCCGTGGTAGCCCAGGTGCACGATGCGGGTGCCCGCCTCGATCAGGCGGCGCAGCACGGCCTTCTCGGAGACGATCTCCGCGTAGTAGCTGGCGTTGGCCGCCGTCGGCACCGTGGCGATCAGGGTGTGCAGGTACGGCGCGCCGCCCACCCGCATCAGCTCACCGCGCTTCTCCAGCTCGGCGGAGACGGTGATCGCGTCGGCGGGCTCGCCCCTGCCGTACAGGTCCAGGATGCAGTCGTAGATCGACTGGTGCGCCGGCCGGTAGAAGTCGTCGGGGCGCACCACCTCGACCACGTCGGCGACGGCGTCCTTGGACAGCAACATGCCGCCGAGCACGGACTGTTCGGCGGCGAGGTCCTGCGGAGGTTGGCGTTCGAAGGGGCTGCCGGACGGCGGCCCTCCGCGGTCGTCGGCGAGTGCCACCGGATGCCTCCTCCTCCTGTGGACAGACCTGTGGACAAGGTGGGGACAGCCTGGCGACACCCAGCCGCAGGTTCGGTTGATACCTGGGGACAACCTGGGGACAACTCTACTCCGGGTCGCTGAAAGCCCAGGTCAGACCCTGTGGAGTGGATGTGGAAAACGTGACGCCGTCGTTGTGCGGCGTGCTGTGTACAGCGGGCGGATCGGCGTGTCGCGCAGTGGGCGTCACAACCGTGCGCCGCGAAGAAGAGAGCGAAAGCGCCGCCCGCCGGACAGGAAACGTCGCGCGACGGGCGGCACTCGCGGGTGTTACTCGCTCGCGGTCACCAGCAGGTTGACCGAGGCGGTGACGCTGGGGTGCAGCCGGACGGACACCGCGTGCTTGCCGGTGGTCTTGATGTGACCGGAAAGCTCGACGGCGCGCTTGTCCAGCAGCGGGCCACCGGCGGCCTTGACCGCGGCGACCACGTCGGCCGAGGTGACCGAGCCGAACAGCTTCGAGGAACCGGCGGCGGCGCGGCTCTTGTACTCCACGGAGCCGAGGCCCTCGAGCTTGGCCTTGACCTCCTTGGCGTGGTCCAGGTCGCGGATGCGGCGACCCTCCTGGGCACGCTGGATGGTCTTGACCTGGCGCTCCGCGCCCTTGGTGGCCAGGATGGCCAGCCCGCGCGGCAGCAGGTAGTTGCGGCCGTAGCCGTCCTTGACCTCGACAATGTCGCCCGGACCGCCGAGGCCACTCACGTCTGCGGTGAGGATGAGCTTCATCTAACTCTCCTTGGCCGGATCAGCGGGCGGTCGAGGTGTACGGCAGCAGCGCCATCTCGCGGGCGTTCTTCACCGCGGTGGCGACGTCGCGCTGGTGCTGGCTGCAGTTACCGGTGACGCGACGGGCACGGATCTTGCCGCGGTCGGAGATGAACTTCCGCAGCAGGGTCGTGTCCTTGTAGTCGATCAGGGCGATGTTGCCCTTCTTCTTGTCCTTGCAGAAGGCGCAGACCTTCTTCTTCGGCTTGCGCACAGGCGGCTTGGCCATGTGTCGTCCTCACAAGATGTGGTTCAGGTTTGAGTCTGGGAAAGCGGTGCTCGGCCCGAGGTCAGAACGGGGGCTCGTCGCTGTACCCGCCACTGGCGGGAGCAGAGGGCGCGGAGCCCCAGGGGTCGTCGGCCGGAGCGCCGCCGCCGAAGCCGCCGCCTCCCTGGCCGCCACCGCCGCCACCCTGGCCGCGGCTCGCCCTGTTGACCTTCGCCGTGGCACTGCGCAGCGAGGGGCCGATCTCGTCGACCTCAAGCTCGTAGACCGTGCGCTTCTCGCCCTCGCGCGTGTCGTAAGACCGCTGCTTGAGGCGTCCCTGCACGATCACCCGCGTGCCACGGGTGAGCGACTCGGCCACGTTCTCGGCGGCCTGTCGCCAGATGCTGCACCGCAGGAACAGCGTTTCCCCGTCTTTCCACTCGCCGGACTGGCGGTCGAACATCCGGGGCGTCGATGCGACGGTGAAGCCCGCAACGGCGGCGCCGGACTGGGTGAAACGCAGTTCTGGGTCGGCGGTCAGGTTTCCGACCACCGTGATCGTCGTGTCACCAGCCATGGTGTCGAGATCTCCGTCCCTGGGTTAGGACTTGGCGGACTCGCGGCGCAGGACCTTGGTCCGCAGCACCGAGTCCTGGAGCGACAGCTGGCGGTCGAGCTCCTTGACCGCAGCGGTCTCGCAGTTGATGTCGAGGACGGCGTAGATGCCCTCGGCCTGCTTCTTGATCTCGAAGGAGAGACGACGACGGCCCCAGACGTCGACCTTCTCCACGTTGCCGCCGGAGTTGCGGATCACGTTGAGGAAGGTGTCGAGGGTCGGAGCGACGGTGCGCTCGTCGAGGTTCGGGTCGAGAATGACCATCATCTCGTAGTGACGCATGAAGACCACTCACCTCCTGTGGGCTTAGTGGCCACGGCGGTTCCGTGGCAGGAGGGTCGTCGCGTCAGCAACCCGAAGAGCCTAACAAGCGGCCCCGACGGAGTTGTAATCGCCCTCGTCAGGCGGGCAGGCGGCGCAGCGCCCACGTCCGCACCAGTGCGGCGGTCACGCAGGCCAGCGCGAGCGCCGCGAGCAGCACCGGGCCCGCGACGCGGCCGGACTGGCCGGAGGGCAGCGCGGAGGCCTGGCCCGCCGAGCGCACGCCGTCCTCGTCCGCGGCGCCGCCGATCGGACCGTAGGCGGGGTTGTAGCCGGGCACGTTCTGGCCGTAGCGCAGGCCGGGCGCGAGCGCGCCGAGCCCGCCGGGCATGGCGACCGGCAGGTTCGAGTAGTCGTAGAGCGGCACCCGGCCGAAGTCGTAGTAGCCGTTGTTCTCCCAGGGGAACCTCGGCAGCTGGAAGTCCGGCAGCCCGCCCGTGCCGGGGCCGGGGGTGACGCCGGGCTGGAGCTGCGGAGGCGGCGCCTGCTGTCCGGTGCCGGGCTGCTGGCCGGGCTTCTGCCCGGGGACCGGCTTGGGGGCGGGTGGCTGGTTGGGAGCCGGTGTCGTCCCGCCGCCACCGGTGACCCGCTGCGAGGCGTCGGCGATCGCGCCGGTGCCGTCCTGGACCGGCTTGCTCACCGCGTTGGCCACCTGCGTGGTCACGCCGCAGGTGGCCGTCAGCGTCTGCCGGACCCCGTTGAGCACCTGGCCGAGCACGGGACCGAGCAGCGGGATGTCGTCGATCTTGTCGATGACGCTGCTCGCGATCTGCCCGCCGGTGATGAAGCCGCCCTTGCCGTCGGGCACCGCCCCGATCGGGATAGGCGGCAGCCCGCGGATCGCCTTGTCGGCCTCGCCGGCCAGCGGCGGCCCGAGCAGGGGCACGGCGCGCACCAGGTTCACCACCGGGGCTGCGACCGCGCCGGCGCTCAGCGAGACGGGCTGACCGGGGGTGCCCATGACCGTGGCGTGGCAGTCGCCGACCACGATCGGTTCGGCCGCCGCCGCGGAGCCGGCCATGCCGGTGAGCGCGGCGCCGCCGAGGACGACGGTCACCACGGAGACCCGCAGAGCCTGCTGCACGCGCATGGCCACCCCTCCGGTGCGTACCCATCGGTAACGTCACCAAGTGCAACGACGGAGGACGGCAAAGGTGACGCCGTCACCCCAGAGATCTTCCCGGCGTTCCGGTTGTTACCCGGGCACGGCCCGAACTACCCGTTCGGCCTACTACCCTCGTTCCCATGCGCATTGGGGCCCATGTCGGCGCCGAAGATCCGTTGTCCGTGGCACAGCAGCTCGGTGCCGAGGTCGTCCAGTTCTTCCTGTCCGACCCGCAGAGCTGGGCCGCTCCGGTCCCGCACCCGCAGGGCGAGCAGCTTCGGGACGCCGACGTCGAGGTCTTCGTCCACTCGCCGTACGTCATCAACGTCGCGTCGCTGAACAACCGGATCCGCATCCCGTCGCGCAAGTCCGTGGCGCAGCAGGCCAAGGCCGCCGCCGCGATCGGCGCGTCCGGGCTCGTGGTGCACGGGGGTCACGTGACCAAGGGGGAGGATCCGGGGGCCGGGCTGGCCAACTGGCGCAAGCTCTTCGAGCGCCAGGCCGAGGCAGGCGGCTTCGCCGTGCCGATCCTGATCGAGAACACCGCGGGCGGCGACAACGCCATGGCCCGCCGTTTCGACATGCTGGCGCGGCTGTGGGACGCGGTCGGTGAGTTCGGGGCGGGCTTCTGCCTCGACACCTGCCACGCCTTCGCCGCGGGCGAGGAGCTGCTCGGCATCGTGGAGCGGGTGAAGGGCATTACCGGGCGAATCGACCTGGTGCACCTGAACAACTCGCGGGACGCTTTCAACTCCGCGCGGGACCGGCACGCCAACATCGGAACCGGAACGATCGAACCGGAACTGCTCGTCGCGGTCTGCGACACCGCGGGAGCACCGGTCGTGCTGGAGACGCCGGGTGATGGTCAGGCGGTCGACATCGAATTCCTCCGCGCCAACGTGAAGCGCTGACGGAAAAGCAACAGGAAAAGGCCCCGAACCCCTGTGAAAGGGATTCGGGGCCTTCTTCTCGAATGGTCTAGCCCAATCGCTGCTTCAGTGCGGCGAGCTCGTCGCGCAGCAGGCTCGGCACCTTGTCGCCGATCTTGTCGAACCACTCCTCGATCAGCGGCACCTCGGCGCGCCACTCGTCCGCGTCCACGGCGAGGGCCTTGTCCACGGTGGCCGGGTCCACGTCGAGGCCGGACAGGTCGAGCGCCTCGGCGGTGGGCACGTGGCCGATCGCGGTCTCGTTCGCGGCGGCCTTGCCCTCGATGCGCTCGATGACCCACTTCAGCACGCGCGAGTTCTCGCCGAACCCGGGCCACAGGAAGCCACCGTCGGCGTCGCGGCGGAACCAGTTCACGTAGAACACGCGGGGCATCTTCGTGGCGTCGGCGCGCTTGCCCATGTCGATCCAGTGCTGGAAGTAGTCACCGGCGTGGTAGCCGATGAACGGCAGCATGGCCATCGGGTCGCGGCGCACCACGCCGACCTGGCCGGTCGCGGCCGCGGTCGTCTCGCTGGACAGGGTGGCGCCGAGGAACACGCCGTGCTGCCAGTCGCGGGCCTCGCTGACCAGCGGGACCGTGGTCTTGCGGCGCCCGCCGAACAGGATCGCCGAGATCGGGACGCCCTTCGGGTCCTGCCACTCCGGCGCGGTGATCGGGCACTGGTCGATCGGCGTGCAGTAGCGGGAGTTCGGGTGCGAGGTCAGCTCCTCGTCGCCCGGCGCCCAGTCCTTCTTCTTCCAGGTGGTCAGGTGCGCGGGCGGCTCGCCCATGCCCTCCCACCAGATGTCGCCGTCGTCGGTCAGCGCGACGTTGGTGAACAGGCTGTTGCCCCGCTCGATGGTGCGCATCGCGTTGGGGTTGGTCTTCCAGTCGGTGCCGGGCGCGACGCCGAAGAAGCCGTTCTCCGGGTTCACCGCGTACAGCCGGCCGTCCTCGCCGAAGCGCATCCACGCGATGTCGTCGCCGAGGGTCTCGACCTTCCAGCCGGGGATGGTCGGCTCCAGCATCGCCAGGTTGGTCTTGCCGCAGGCAGAGGGGAACGCGGCGGCGATGTAGTGGACCTTGCCCTCCGGCGAGGTCAGCTTGAGCACCAGCATGTGCTCGGCCAGCCAGCCCTCGTCACGGCCGATCGCCGAGGCGATGCGCAGCGAGTAGCACTTCTTGCCGAGCAGCGCGTTGCCGCCGTACCCGGAGCCGTAGCTCCAGATCATCCGCTCCTCGGGGAAGTGGGTGATGTACTTGGTGTCGTTGCACGGCCACGGGACGTCCTGCTGGCCCGGCTCCAGCGGCGCGCCGAGGGAGTGCAGGCAGGGCACGAAGTCGGCGTCCTCGCCGAAGCGCGCGAGGGCCTTGGCGCCCATCCGGGTCATGATCTTCATCGACACCACGACGTACTCGGAGTCGGTGATCTCCACACCCAGCATCGGCTTCTCGGCGTCGAGCGGGCCCATGCAGAACGGGATCACGTACATGGTGCGGCCGCGCATGCAGCCCCGGTAGAGATCAGTCATGATCGACTTCATCTCGGCGGGCGGCATCCAGTTGTTCGTCGGCCCCGAGTCGGCCGGGTCGACCGAGCAGATGAAGGTGCGCTCCTCGACGCGCGCGACGTCGGACGGGTCCGATGCGCACCAGAACGAGTTCTGCTTCTTCTTCAGCGGAACGAAGGTGCCCGCGCTGACCAGGTGCTCGGTCATCCGCTGCCATTCCTCGTCCGACCCGTCGCACCACACGACCCGCTCGGGCGTGGTCAGCTCGGCGACTTCCCGCACCCAGGACAGCAGGCGCGGGTGGTTGGTCGGGGCCTGGTCGAGACCGGGAACAGCCAGTGCGGTCATCGCGCTCGTCTCCTAGCTGGGCAGCGGGTGCCCGTCACTTCGACGCCTGAGCCGGGGTAGCCGGGCGAATTGAGAAAAAGCTGCGCCACGCCCCGTGGCGGGGCGTGTCAGGAAAAGGGATGCCGTTGAGGCTAGCGGTACCCGGGAACGCCAAGCACCATGCCTGTTGTCGCTTCCCTCACATAACCGATCAGGGAATCGATTCAGCCCCGATTGGGCGGCTGGTAAACGGGTGACGACCAAATGTGTTCCGTCACATTGGGGGCGATGTTCGTCACGTGCGCGATACGCGCCGAAACTCGGTTCTTGTTGCGCTCATCAACAAAAAGCCCCGCCGTCCCGAAGAGGGGCGGCGGGGCCGTGAGTGACGACACTACTTCCAGCGCGGTTCCTGCGGCGATGGCGCGTTCGGCGGGAGGCCGGTGTCCCCGACCCACTGCCCGCTCTTGGGGTCCACCCGGATCGTCTTGTTCTCGGTGGGCCGCTCGACCGGCTCGGCCTCCTCGTTCAGGCCCCAGCCGAACGCCCCTTCCTCGGAGCTGCTCGCCGCCTGCGCGCCCTCGTCACCGACGGCGCCGAGCTTGTCCTGGTCGACGACGACCCAGTCGCTGCCCTTGGTGTTCTCCCGGACGATCACCTGGCCGTCCTTGGTGATCGTGGTGGACAGCTCCGCGTCGCCGTCGCCGTCGGTGTCGGCGTAGATCACGGTGTTGCCCTGGTCGTCGGTGACCGTGATCGTGTCGCCCTTGCCGTCGTTGTTGGTGTCGACGAGCTGGCCCTCGACCCGGTGGTCGCCGTCGGCGGCGTGCACGACCATGCCCGAGCCCGCGCCGTAGAGGCCCTGCCGCTCCTCGGGCGAGCGTCCGCCGCCCTTCTGGTCGGAGACCCACTCGCCGGTGGCCGCGTCGAACTTCGCACTGCCGACGACGTCGCCCTTGGAGCTCAGGGTCCGCATCACGTCCGCCTGGCCGTCGCCGTCGGTGTCGGTGAAGCTGAGGTAGCCGTCGTCGGTCTCCACCATCGCGGTGTCGTCGATGCCGTCGTGGTTCATGTCGCTGGTGGCTTCGGCGGTGTACTCGTCGCCGTCGACGCTGACCTTGATGTCGCCGTCGGTCCCACCGGTCTCCTCGATGTACACCGGGAATCCCCCCATCCGAGCTCGTCTGTTGACTCCCAACTCAGACTCAAGGTAGGCCCCTTCGGTTCCCGCGAGAAGTTCGGGACCGCGCGCTCACCCTGACGGGAGGGCGCCCCGGCTACGGCATCCGGCGGTGGTGCTGGCGGATCAGGCCGAGCAGCTGCTCGCAGCGCTGGAGCGCGCTCGCGGTGTCGGCGAGGCGGCGGTTGACCGTCTGGAGCTCGCGTCCGCGTTCCGCCGCGTCCATCCGCAGCGCCTTGTCCACCTCGCGCAGCTCCTCCTCGATCGAGGTGATCCGCTTGAGCAGCGCGTCGTCGAGGGCGAGGGAGAGCTGTTGCTCCGCCTCGATGAGCTGCTCCGAGACGAGTTGGTCCATTGTGGACCGTCCGTCCGCGATGGCCTCGGTGATCCACTGCTTGAAGTACTGCTTGTCCGCGGCGTGCTTGCGGGTGCGCGCCATCCACCAGCCGGCGCCGAGGCCGAGCACGATGGTCGCGGGCAGCACGACGGCGCTGCTGAGCGCGACACCGACGCCCGCGAGCGGCAGCGCCGCGACGGCCCTGCCGAGGCCGAGGCCGCCGGAGACGCCCATGAACACCAGCAGCTTGTCCTCGGAGGTCGGGGGACGGCGCTCCGGCGGGCGCAGCACGACCGGCGGCTGGCCGGCCCTGGCGAACTGGGCGCGGATCACGGCGAGCTCCTCAGGGGAGAACAGCTCGCTGAGCACGGAGCCCGCCACCCGGTCCAGCCGCTGGCTGAGCATGCCGCTGATCCGGCCGGAGACCATCTGCAGGGCCGCGTCGACCTGCGCTGGCAGGTTGGCCAGCGCCTCGCGGTCGGCGACGTCGGTCTGCCTGCGGAACCACGACTGCACGTCGCGCATCTGCCTGCTGACCTCGTGGCCGCACTCGACCCTGGTGCGCTGGATGTCGCCGCGCAGCTTCAGCTGCCAGCCCCTGGTGGACGACCGGCGCTCGGTCATCAGCTCGTCCCTGCGGGCCCGCAGCGCGTCCGCCTCGGCCTCACCGGTGCTCAGCGCGCGCTGCTCGGACTGGAGCTTGGCCTGCGACTCCGCGAGCGCGGTGACCGAGGTGCGCAGGGCGTTGGCCTCGGCGAGCATGGCGGCGCTGCCGACGACCACGCGCTGCAGAGCGCTCTGCAGCTTCGCGATGCCGGACTGCTCGCGCAGCATCGTCGCGGCCTGTTCGCTGGGCGCGTTGCCCGCGAACTCGAACAGCCGCGAGGACACGGGGTAGAAGTCGACGTCGGCGAAACGCGGTGCGTGTTCGAGCAGAAGCGCCCGGTTGGCTTCGAGGACCTGGCGCCAACCGCGGTGCTGGTCGGTCTTGGTCAGCGCGAACAGCACCGTCTCGACGCGTTCACCGACCTGGTGCAGGAAACGGAGCTCGCCCGCGGTCAGCGGCGCGGAGGAGTCGACGACGAACAGCAGCGCGGTCGCGTTGGCCGCGGCTTCCGCCGCGAGCTCGCCGTGCATCGAGTCCAGGCCGCCGACACCGGGAGTGTCCACAAGGGACATGTTGTTCAGCACCGGGATCGGCGCCTCGATCTCCACGTAGCGCGGGGGCAGCTGGCCCTCGGGCAGCTCGGCGGTCGCCGAGACCCAGTGGTGCAGCTCGTCGATCGGGAACGGCACCGGCGGGACCTGGCCGGAGTAGCAGGCGCGGGCGGCCCAGTCCGGCCCGTGCTTGATCACCAGGTAGGTCGCGGTCGCGACGTCGGCGTCCACCGGGGACACGCTCCGCATCGCCAGCAGCGCGTTGACCAGGGAGCTCTTGCCGCGGTTGGTCTCGCCGACGACGACGACCGAGGGCACCGCCCGCGCCGCCTCACGGGTGCCGCGCACCCAGTCGGCCGCGGTGGGGTCGGACTCGCGGAGCAGGTCGACAATTCGTTCCAGGGTCTGCCCGACGAGCTTGGGCAGGGGCACACCGGTGGTGCTCACGCTTCGCTGGCTCCGCTTCGCCTGGTGTAGACGGTGACGATCGGCGGCCGCAGCCACCGGCCGTTGTCGGTGAAGCCGACGACCTCGGTCTCGGCGACGACGCCGTCGAGGTTCGGGTCGTCGGTCGGCAGGGTGCCCCCGGCCTCGTGGTGCGCCGGGTCGAAGCGCTGGCCGTCGGGGCGCACCGCGACCACGCCGACTCCCGCCAGCCCCTCCTCGATCCGATCGGCCACTCCGGCGCTGCGCGCCCGGTCGAGGGCGTACAGGCAGAGCTGGACCAGCTTGCGGCGCGTGTCGTCCTCAGCGGTGTCGAGAACGACGTCGTCCGGGTTCACCAGAGACCCCATGACGGTCTCTGACGGCTCGACGCCGGAATCGGTTCCTTCATGACCGAGCATCCTCAGCCCCCCTCGCGGACCTGCTGCCACAACAGGAAGTACGCCCGGTGCACCACGTGCGCCACCCGGCTCTGCGCGGGCGTCGCGCCGAAGGAGGCGAACGAGCGCCACCAGCCCGCCCGCTCCAGCGCGTACGCCTCCAGCTCCTGCCTCGGCCTGCCGCGCAGCCCGAGCTGGGCGTCCACCCCGCCGCCGCTGCCCACCCTGATCACCTCGTCGGTGAGGTCGGTGGGCATGTCCACGGCACCGGAGGCGACCAGCGTGAGCGCTTCGAGCAGCCTCAGCTGGTGCGCTTCCGGCTTGGCGAGCAGCACCTCGATCGCGTCGTGCACCCGCTGCCGCTCACCGGGATCGCCGCTGGCCTGCGCGAGCGCGGTCACCGACGCCAGCGCGGCGGCGGCCTTGATCCCGTCGGCGCGGGCGCGGAACACCGCGTCGAGCCGACCGCGCACGCCCGCGAGCCCGGAGGAGTCCAGCAGCGTGCGGCGCAGCGCGCCCGCGGTGATCGCGGGTTCGGCGTCGATGGCATGGAGCGCGACGGAGATGCCGTGCAGGTCGAGGTGTTCCAGCAGCCTGGTGCGCACGGCCGGGGAGACAGCGCAGTCCCACGCGGTGAACAGGTCGGCCGACATCAGCATGGTCATCCTGCTGGCCTCGTCCAGCGCGGCGAGCTGGCGCAGCGCGTCGGCGTCGGCCGAGGTGAACCTGCCGGTCTCGGCGGTCTCGGCGAGCAGGCCGATCACCGGGAGCACGTCGGCGACCCTGGGCTTGAGGCTCTGCGCCTGCTTGTCCGCGAGCAGCGTCGCGGCCTTCCAGACGTCACCGCCGGAGCCGTCGACGGAGTCGGCGACGATCGTGTCCGCCTTGTTCAGCACGGCGATGGCGTTGACCGGGCCCGCCTCACGGCTGGCGGTGGCCGCGGTGAAGGCGGCGAGCGCCTGCTGGTCGTCGGCGCGCACGGCCTGGGTGACGACGTAGAGCACCGCCTCGGCCCCGGCGACCGCGTTGCGCGAGACCGGGTCGAGGTCGTCGTCGGAGTCGTCGGCGGCCTCCTCGTCCCCGCCCTCGGCCTCGGCGGCCGCGCCCAGCAGCTGTTCGGTGCGGGCGACCGACGCGGCGTCCAGCGAGCCGAGTCCGGGGGTGTCGATCACCGTGAGGTCGCGCAGCACCGCGTTGGTCAGGTAGGCCTCCAGGTGCGAGACCGTGCTGATGTCCACGCCCAGCTCCGACGGGATGGTCCCGCCGTTGTCGAAGGGCAGCACCTGCTTGCGGCCGTCGGTGAAGACCACCTCGACGCGGTCGACCGTGCCGTACTGGAAGCGGGTGACCAGCCGGGTGCACTCGCCGACGTCCGTCGGCGCGACACGGCGCCCGATCAGGGCGTTGACCAGCGTGGACTTGCCCGACTTGATGCGCCCGGCCACCGCGACCTGCAGGGGCGCGCTCAGCCTGCGCAGCACCTCGCGGAACCCCGCGGCCGTGCGCGGGCCCACCTGCGGCTGCAACCGCTGGCAGAGGTTGGCCACCGCCGCCGACAGCGGTCCCGGCCAGTGCGGCTCGCTCCCTGTCACCAGTTCACCCCCTGCTCCGAGCGAGTTGCATCGTGCCATGAGCCCGCGCGCGGCGATGACCCGGCGAACCCGGTGGGATCCGGCGGAACTCGGGGTGAACGACCAGAAGGTCCCCGATGGGACCGAGGTCGGGGCAAATGTCAGACCTCGGACGGACGCAGGCGGAAGGGTGACTGCCTAGCCTCACAGCGTGCGGCGGCTCAGTCTGTGGTTGCGTACCCACCCCCTGGTGGGCGACACGATCATGGTCGCATTTCTCGTCATGCTCGACGTCCTGTTCTGGGACATGTTCAACGTCTCGCCGGAGAACTACTACTCCGTCGGCGCGCTGCTGCTCTGCCCGCTGATCATCCGCCGCCGCCAGCCGGTCTTCGCCGCCTCGATCATCGCCTTCGGCGCCATCCTGAGGATCTTCACGCACCCCGACGACATCGGCCTGCCGCGCATCGCGGAGGCCGGGATGTTCATCGCGCTCTACACCCTGGTGCTGCTCGGCAACCGGATGGTCGCCGCCGCGTACCTGATGTTCTCCTTCGCGCAGAGCGCGCTGCTGATCACCCGCGCCTACAACCAGCACATCTCCGATGACAACGCCGCGGAATGGTTGCTGATCAACATCTTCTGGTCGGTCGCGCTGCCCGCGTTCTGCTGGCTGCTCGCGGAGTTCGTCGCGGCGAGACGGGCCTACCACGCCGAGGTGGAGCAGCGGCTGCGCATGCTGGAGCTGGAGCGCGACCAGCAGACCACGATCGCCGTCGCCCAGGAACGCACCCGCATCGCGCGCGAGCTGCACGACGTGGTCGCGCACGCGGTGAGCGTGATCATCGTGCAGGCCGACGGCGCCAGCTTCGTGATCAAGGACCAGCCCGCGGTCGCGGAGCGCTCGCTGAAGACCATCGCCAGCACCGGGCGGCAGGCGCTGAACGAGCTGCGCAGGCTGCTGGGGGTGCTGCGGGCCGAGGACGAGAACCCGGAGATGGTGCCGCAGCCCAACGCGGGGCAGCTCGCCGAGCTGGTGGACAAGGTGCGCTCGGTCGGCCTGCCCATCGAGCTGGAGCTCACCGGCGACCTGGACAAGCTGCCCACCGGGGTCGGCCTCGGCATCTACCGGATCGTGCAGGAGGCGCTGACCAACATCCTCAAGCACGCCGGGCCAGGGGCCATGGCCACGGTGCGGGTGGACCGGCGCGAGGACCAGGTGACCGTGCAGGTGCTCGACGACGGCTTCGGCACTCCCGGCGACCTGGTCACCGGCGGAAACGGGCTGATCGGGATGCGTGAGCGGGCCGCGGTCTACGGCGGCACGCTCGACGCGGGCCCGCGCGCGGGCGGCGGTTGGCAGGTCAACGCGCTGCTGCCGCTCGGTGTTCGGCCGACCGGTCCGAACGCCGTGCGCTGATTGAGGGAGATGCCCGGAGTCGTCCGCAAACTCATACTCCCTGGCCTGCCACACGGCCGCGGAGCGCTCTAAGCTGCCGTTCGTGATTCGCGTGATGCTGGTGGACGACCAGGAGCTCATGCGCATGGGGTTCCGCATGGTGCTTGACGCGCAGGAGGATCTGGAGGTCATCGGCGAAGCCGGAGACGGTGACGCCGCCGTGCGGCTGGCGGCCAAGCTCCAGCCCGACGTGGTGCTGATGGACGTCCGGATGCCCGTGCTCGACGGGGTCGAGGCGACCAAGCGGATCACCGGGGACGGCAGTTCCAAGGTGCTGGTGATGACCACCTTCGACCTCGACGAGTACGTGCTCGCCGCGCTGCGCAACGGCGCGAGCGGCTTCCTGCTCAAGGACACCCCGCCCGCGGACCTGGTCTCGGCCCTGCGCGCGGTGGCCAGCGGCGACGCCGTGGTCTCCCCCAGCGTCACCCGCCGCCTGCTCGAACGCTTCCTGGGGTCACCGGAGTCCGGCCAGCTGCGCGACGCCGCCGTGCTGGAGGTGCTGACCGAGCGCGAGCGCGAGGTGCTCGTGCTGGTGGCCAAGGGCATGTCGAACGCGGAGATCGCGAAGACGCTGTTCCTGTCCGAGGCAACGGTGAAGACCCACGTCGGCCGGATCCTGTCGAAGCTGGACCTGCGTGACCGCGTGCAGGCCGTGGTGCTCGCCTACGAGACCGGCCTGGTCCGCCCCGGCGACGCCTAGCGCCTGTCCTGCAAGTCGTCCCGATGCCCCGAGGCGGCACCACTCCCGCACCCCCGTGCACGCGTGGGCTGGTTGGCGTGGTCGGGCTTTTCGCGTTTTGTCACCTTAATGCGCAAAAGAGCGCTCCCATTTCGCGTTGAGGCTCCATAACGCGAAATCAGGGGCACGCGGGTGAGGGTGATGAGGTGGTGTTACCACTTGCAGGACACGACCTAGCCCCGCCAAGCGTCGATCACCGCGCCGAGGTCCTTCTACAGCAACGTGGTCAGCTTCCCGGTCGGTCGGACGGACCGCTGGATCGCGGTGCCGTTGCCCAGCGCGCAGAGGATGCGTCCGGCGGTGTCGAGCAGCTGTTCGTCGGTGATCGTCCGTGGTCGGGGCACGGAGGTGGTGAACGACCAGTCACTACCGCTGGTCAGCGCCCGGACGCGGCGTGCGCCACGTGGGCGAGGGTGGCTTTCGCCCGCCCGGGGGTCCCCCGATTTCAGGGTGACCTCCGGGCTGGAGAAACGCCAGGCCGGAGGCGTCCTTGGGGGGATGTCAGCTCAGGGCGCCGCGACGGCACCGTGGTCAGGGCTTGACCCGGGAGTCGCCGATGCCCGGAGTGGCGGGCCGACCTGTGCTGCGCCGCCCGTGCGACCACGGGCTGGCGTGGTTGGAAGTTCCGCGTTTTGTCACCTTTTTGCGAGAGAGAGCGCTCTCATTTCGCATCAAGGTGACAAAACGCGAAAACGGAGGGTGGGGGTGTGGTGGGCCCGGAGGGTGGGGGTGTGGTGGGCCCTAGGGAGGGAGGGAGGGAGGGAGGGAGGGAGGGAGGGAGGGAGGGAGGGAGGAGGTGGTGAGCGGGGTTGTGTCGCTACTGGGCGGAGATGGCTAGTTCGCGACCTCGCGGGCGCCGATGACCTTCTCCACCCGCACCCGGACCAGCCACTCGCCGGGAACGGCGTTTCGCCTGCCGTACTCCTCGGCCAGCTCCTCGCCCATGTACCGCCTGCCGATGCGGGTTCCCCAGCGCAGCAGCGTCTCGGGGTCGTCCTCGACGCTCGCCCTGCCGAACACCGTGACGAAGTCGAAGGGCGGCAGCTCGTTGTCGAAGCAGACCGCCACGCGGCCGTCCCGGCCGATCGCCTTGCCCTTCACGGTGTCCTTGCCGGTCATGAAGACCAGGTCGTCACCGTCGACGTCCACCCACACCGGCACGACGTGCGGCGAGCCGTCCTTGCGCACCACGGCGAGCTTGCCGGTCCGCGCGGGGAGCGCGCCGACGAACTCCTTCCACCAGCCCTCTGGCGGCCTCGTGTATCCCATGCCGGGAGCCTAAGGCCCGGACGCCGTACGCCTTCGAGCTGAGGCAAATGCCAGACCCTGGACGGACGCGGCGAGCGGGATCAGCCGCGATCGTGGAGCCTCAGCACCCGGTGGGCCGTTCGGCGGGCACACCGATGCCGAGGTCCGGGCTGCCTTCGGGGGCCGGCCCGGCCCTCGGCCGGTGTCCGTGCGCGGGCACTCAGGGATCGGGCCGCACCACCAGCACCGGACAGGTCGCGCCGCGGACGCACTGCTCGACGATCGGGCCGGGCGAACGGCCGCCGCTGTGGCTGACCACCAGCAGCTCGGCACGCTCCGACGCCGCGAGCAACGCCTCTGGCGACCGCGAGTGCACCACGTGCACGGTGAACTCCAGGTTCTGGTTCTCGCCGAGCTGCTCCCTGGAGAGCTTCTCGGTGACCTCGCTCAACCACGTCTCGTAGTCCTTGAGACACGGCACCGCCCCCGGTGGGCAGCCGGGTGGGCGCGGCGCCGTTCGCAGCGACCACTCGCGGACCACGTGCAGCACGCAGCCCCGTCTGTTGGCTTCCTCGATGGCCGTGCGCAGCGCACGGGCGGACTTCACCCCGTCGACTCCGACCACGACGCCACCGTTGATCTCCGGTAGTTCCACCGTGCGGGCTCCCATCACCCCACAAAAGACCACGCTCGAAGTGTTGTCGAGACCACACGCGGGTTGCTCTGAACGTGTAGATCGCGTCAAGAGCTCGTGAACGCGGGCACAAGCACGTGACATCCGTTCGCAACCGGATTCTTATGGAGCTGAGCTGCACAGACGATGTTCTCGGCGCTACGGCGAAGCAGCGTTCGGACGTCGAGATACGCCGGATGAGCGAAGGCGAAAGCGATCGTTTCACGGTACTTTCGACGAAAGAGCGCG
Source organism: Allokutzneria oryzae (assembly GCF_042429765.1). NCBI lineage: Bacteria > Bacillati > Actinomycetota > Actinomycetes > Pseudonocardiales > Pseudonocardiaceae > Allokutzneria > Allokutzneria oryzae. The sequence goes on from NZ_JBHLZU010000018.1 coordinate 665,910, forward strand.
ATCGTCAGCGACGGGTTGTCACGCGGTCGCCGATTGCGCCGACCCGATGCGTGAACCCGCACCGGGAACCCCGACGAGCGACACCACGACGGCCGGCAACGGCGCCGCGTCGAGGTCACGCAGAAGAACCGGTGCACCCATGACCGAACCGCTTCTGAACGCGCACGACGCAGTCCGCACCTCGCACCAGAACAACGGCCGTCTGCCGGAGCAGCGGCGCATGGTGATCGGCAGGCAGCCGCCGTCCGGCCTCTCCGGCATGCGGGTCACCTCGGTGATGAGCCTGGAATGGTCGATGTCGCTGTCCCGCAGTGGCGCCGCCGAGCTCTCCCGCAGCCCGGCCGACAGCCGCAGAACCTGGATCCACCGGGCACCCGAGCGCCAGGTGCTCACCCTCTACCGCGAGGTGATCGCGGTCATCCCGCAGGCGCCCGCCCCGTGGTGGCTGCGCGCGGTGCACCGCGGCGACCTGCTGCACCGCGAAGCCGGTTTCACCTTGGAGGACGGGGTGCACGAGCTGCTCTCCGGCCGTCCCGGCTGGGCCTACGTGCCCTGGGTGAACGAGGGCGAGGACGGCTACTGGGAGTACGAACCCTCCGACAACGGCGTGTACCAGCCGATCACCGTTCGGCTCACCGACCGGCACCGCGGCTGGGTGGACGTGCTCCCTGCGCAGCGCTCCGCCAACGACAGCGTCGAGCCGGTCGCGCTCGCCGGGCCGTTCGACCTGCGCGCGCGGATCTCGGAGTTCGAGAGCTGGTGAGCTGACGCGCCCGTCCCGTTGGGTACGGTCTTGCGGGTGCGCGAGCTCTCGGTCGATTTCGGCACGTCGAACACTGTCGCGGCGGTGCGGACGGCGCCCGGCCTCCCGCCGAGGCTGCTCTCCGTTGACGGCTGGCCCGTGCTGCCGTCCGCGGTCTGGCTCGCCCCCGACGGCAACCTGGTGGTCGGCAGGGACGCCGAACGGCAGGCCCGGCTGGACCCCAGCCGCTACGAGCCGAACCCGAAGCGCCGCATCGACGACGTCGAGGTGCTTCTCGGTGACCGGGTGATCCCCGTCGTCGAGCTGATCGCCGCCGTGCTGCGCCGGGTGGCCGACGAGGCGCGCAGGCAGCTCGGCGGTGAGCCCGACCGCGTGGTGCTGACCCATCCCGCCGACTGGCGGCTCATCCGCTGCAACACGCTGCGCGCCGCGGCCAGGGCGGCTGGCTGGTCGGGACCGGTGCAGCTGCTGGCCGAGCCGGTGGCCGCCGCGGCGCACTTCTCGCAGAACGGCGCGGTCGTCGAGCCGGGGCAGGCCCTGGTGGTCTACGACCTCGGCGGCGGCACCACGGACACCACGGTCGTGCAGCGGATCGGGCAGGACGGCTGGCAGGTGCTGGCCGAGGCCGGGCTCTCCGACGTCGGCGGGGCCGACTTCGACCAGGCGCTCACCGAGCACGTGCGGGCGACCGTGGACCGCGACCATCCACTGTGGACGGAGATTCGGCGTCCAGGAACCGCGGCGGCGCGGCGGGCGGCGCGCACCCTCGCCGACGACCTCCGCGCGGGCAAGGAAGCGCTGTCCCGCTACCCGCAGACCGACATCCCGCTGCCCGACCCGCTGCCGGACGCCCACGTCACCCGCGCCGAGCTGGAGGCGCTGGTCCGGCCGGGCATCGAGCGCACGGTGTCGCTGCTCAGCAGCACCATCGCGGCGTCCGGCCTGGAGCGTTCGCGGCTGGCCGGGATCTACCTCGTCGGTGGCGGGACCCGGATGCCGTTGGTGGCCCAGGTGATCTCCGAGCGGCTCGGCGTGCTGCCGGTCGCGGTGGAGTCGCCGGAGAGCACCGTCGCCGTCGGCGCGCTGTCCATCCCGCCGATGCAGGACGCGACCGATCCGCGCGAGCGGCACCCGCACCAGCCGGGACATCCAGGCTTCCCCGGGCACCACGGCAGGCCGCTGCCGCCGACGCCGGTGCCCACCCCGCCGAGCCCGGCCCCGGCGATGACCATGACCATGCCGCCGCCCGGCCAGTCCACCGTGCCGCGCCGCAACCGGGGCAAGCTGATCGGGATCGGCATGGGCGTGCTCGGCCTCGGCGCGCTGGCCGTGGTCGCGACCCTGATGATCGTCAACGGCTCGCAGGGCAACCGGCAGACGGACGTCGTGGGACCGTCCAGCTCCGCCGCTCCCGGTCCCACGACACCCCCGTCGAACGTGCCCGCCGGGGACAAGAACGCGCCGTTCGGCTCGGACGCGGAGCTGCGCGCGTTCGCGGGCAAGGCCGTTGACCGCGCGCAGAGCTGCAAGAAGTCCACGTCCCCCACGGTCGACCTGGTGCTCAAGCCCCGCACCCACGTGCAGTGCGAGTACCAGGTCGCCGGGCAGGACCAGCCGATGTTCGCGAGCTTCATCGCCACCGAGACCGCGGGCTCGTGCTCGGCGTTCGCCAGCAGCTTCGCCATCGCCGCCCAGCCAGGGGACCAGGGCCAGTGGAGCGGAGCCGGGCTGAGCGGGAGCTGGCGGGACTACACCGTGGCGGCCGTCAGGGCGTCGATGACCTTCTACCAGGACTCCGGCGGCAAGCTGTGCGGCGTCGTCGAGTCGAAGGAGGGCGCGGGCGTCCCCGTCAGCGAGGTGCACCGGTTCTGGGAGGCGCAGGTCAAACCCGGCGTCTGAGTTCCGCGTGGCGAATGACAGCATCGTGGGCGTGACATCCAGCGAGCAGCGACCGTCGCACTGGCGGACGATCGTGAGTTACGTCCAGCGGGGCGAGCGGCAGACGGCCGGGCAGGACCGGGCGTGGAACCAGTACTGGGACGAGCTCGGCAAGCAGGTCGCCGACCTGCCAGAGGGGCCGCTGGACGTCGACTCCTGGTTCGGTCGCACCGCGCCGGTGCTGCTGGAGATCGGCTCCGGCATGGGTGAGGCCACCTCGCTGCTCGCGCGGGACGCGCCGGAGCTCAACTACATCGCCGTCGAGGTCTACAAGCCGGGCCTGGCGCAGCTGCTCCTGCGGGTGGAGGAGTACGACCTGAAGAACCTGCGGCTGCTGCGCGGCAACGCCGTCGAGCTGCTGCACGACCACATCGCGCCCGGGTCGCTGCACGGCATCCGGTTGTTCTTCCCCGACCCGTGGCCGAAGAAGAAGCACCACAAGCGCCGGATCGTGCAGCCGGAGTTCGTCGCGCTCGCGGCCTCGCGGATCGCGCCGGGCGGGGTGTTCCACATGGCCACCGACTGGCAGCACTACGCCGACCAGATGCTGGAGGTCTGCTCGGCGGAGCCGGCGCTGCGCAACCTGCACGACGGCTGGGCGCCGCGCCCGGACTTCCGGCCGGTGACCAAGTTCGAGCAGCGCGCGCGGGTCGAGGGGCGCGTCGCGCGGGACCTCATGTTCGAGAAGGTCGCGGCCCCGGCCGAGGCGTGAATTGCCATCACATATCACCCTGAAGGGTAGTCAAGTCTGTAGTTGATCATGCCGAATGGGCACGCTGCGTTGTTCTGGGCCACGATCGAGTGGGAAGCCTTGACCTGCGGGTTTGCCCCATCCGGCAGTGACGAGTCACCGGTGTTTCCGAGTACGGTTCCCGCCCGTGACCGCACTCCGTGACGAGCTGATCACCCTGACGACGGGTTCGGGGAACCCGTCCGGGCGGATCACAGACCTCGACGCCGCCGAAGAGTTTCTCCGCATGTTCCACGACTCGCACTCCGACGCGGGGCCACTGGGCAAGCGGCTGACACAGGTGCGCACGGAGATCACCAAGACCGGGACATACCGGCACACACCCGCCGAGCTGGCCTACGGCGCGCGGGTGGCGCTGCGCGACAGCGGCTGGTGCACCAGCGGGCTGCCGTGGCGCAGGCTCAAGGTCAGGGACCTGCGCGGAGTGCGCAGGACCGCCGCCGTCGCCACCGAGTGCTTCGAGCACCTGCGGCTGGCCAGCGCCAGCGGCAAGGTGCACCCGTTAATCACCGTCTTCGCGCCGGACACCCCGGACCGTCCTGGGCCGTGCATCTGGAACGAGCAGCTGGTCCGCTACGCCGGGTACCGCGACGAGGCCGGGCGCGTCGTCGGCGACCCGCGCTACGCCGAGTTCACCGAGGCCGTCATGCGGATGGGTTGGCACCCGCCGGAGCGGCGCGGGCGCTTCGACCACCTGCCGCTGGTGGTGGAGACCTACGACGAGGGGCCGAGGTGCTTCTCGGTGCCCGACGGCGTGGTGCACGAGGTGCCGCTGACGCATCCGGAGCTGCCGTGGTTCGGCGAGCTCGGCCTGCGCTGGCACGCCGTTCCGGTGATCGGCAACATGCGGCTGCACATCGGCGGTGTCGACTACCCGGCCGCTCCGTTCAACAGCTGGTTCGTCGGAGCGGAGATCGGCACCCGCAGCCTGGCCGACGAGGGCGGCTACGGCATGGCCCGCGCGGTGGCCGAGCGGCTCGGGCTGGACACCTCCAGTGAGCGCACGCTGTGGCGGGACCGTGCGGTGGTCGAGCTCAACCGCGCGGTGCTGCACTCCTTCGACAGCGCGGGCATGACCATCACCGATCACCACGCCGAGGCCCAGCACCGGCTCGCGTGGCTGCGCACCCGGCAGCGGGCGCGCGGCAACCGGCCCGCGTTCCGGGTCGACCCGGACACCGCGCAGCGGGCCCGCGCCGGCACGCCGGAGCGGTTCCCGGCCGGTTCGGTGGAGGCCACGGAGCCGCAGCACGGCAGCAGGCTGGCCGCGTTGCTGCGCCAGCGGCTCGGCGGCTCCTGAGGTCTCCGGATGACCCTGACAGGGTGATTCCTGGCCGAAAAGCGGGGTTGTACCAGCCATCCGGATGATGAAGGTCGTCCGGACGGCCCCGCAGAATATGCACCCGTGTCTCCTCTGTACCTGCAGAACATCCAGACCGGCCTGCTGTACTTCCTCATCGCCGGCCTCGCCCTGCTGATCCCGGTGGTGGCCTTCCACTACTTCCGGTTCGGCCGGGTCGAGCCGCGTCGCTCCTTCGTGCTCTACGCGGCGCTGCTCTACGGCCTTGTCGTGCTGGCCCTGGTGTTCATGCCCTTCCCGCCGCTCGCCAGCGTGTGCAAGGGGCAGCAGACCACGCAGTGGATTCCGTTCCAGTTCATCGCCGACATCCAGACCGAGCTGACCAAGCGCAAGCTCTCCGGCTTCGGCGCGGCGATCACCAGCAAGTCGATGCTGTCCTTCGTCTTCAACATCGCGCTGTTCGTGCCGCTGGGCGTGTTGCTGCGCAAGGCCTACGGGCTGAAGCTGCGGTGGGTGGTGCTCGCCGGGTTCGCACTGTCGCTCGCCATCGAGATCACCCAGGTGACCGGCAACTTCGGCATCTACCCCTGCCCGTACCGGCTCTTCGACGTCGACGACCTGATGGCGAACACGGCGGGTGCGGCGATCGGCGGGCTGATCGCCCCGGCCGCGCTGATCGTGCCGAAGGTGTTGCCAGCCAAGGAGGTCCGTGCCCAGCTCGACGCGGTCGGGCTGCCGAGGCAGGTCGTCGCCTACGGGCTGGACATGTTCCTCTTCGGCTTCGCGCTGATCTTCGCGAGTGCGTTCACCGACTCCGACGCCACATCGCTGTGGATGATGCTGCTGCTGTTCGCGCTGATCAGGGTGGTCGCGCCGTTGATCAGCGACGGCTACACCCCGGCGGGCAAGCTGCTGAAGTTCAAGGTGCGCATGGTCGACGGCTCCCCCGCCAAGGTCGGGCCGTTGATCGTCCGCGAGGTCTTCGGTCCGTTCGGCATGATGGTGCTGCTGATCGGGGTCATCGCCGTGTTCGGCACGACGGTCATCCGTTTCCTGGACCACTTCGACGTCGCCGAGACCTACGGGCTGACCCGCAACGAGCTCCTGCTGACTGTGGTGCTGACCGGGCTCGCCGGGTTCACGTTGCTCCTGCTCGCACCGGTGTTCCGCAAGGACCAGCGGGCCTGGCACGACCAGATCGCGGGCGTGCGCTGCGTGCTGGACAACCCGCGCTCGGAGCCGACGACCGAGGCCGACGTGCGGGAGGCGATCGAGACGCTCACCGTGGGCACGCCGACCGAGGAACCGAAGGCGGAGAAGGTCACAGGGGCACGGGAGTAGGAGGCCGCCCCCGCCTGGCAGGATCCGTACATGCCGGTATCGCTTCGCCTGAAGGCCCCCGTCGTCCTGCCCTGCGACCCCGACTGCTCGGTGCTGCGGGACGCCGTCGTCGACATCGACGCCGACGGCCGGATCGTCCACTGTGGACCTGCCGGGGACGCGCCGCCGCTGCCGGAGGGTGCGCAGCTGCGCGAGCTGACCGGCATCCTGTTGCCCGGCCTGGTCAACACGCACGCACACACGCCGATGCTCCCGCTGCGCGGGCTCGGCGGTGACCTGCCGCTGATGCGCTGGCTGACCGAGGCGATCTGGCCCGCCGAGGCCAAGATGATCGACCGCGACTCCTACGACGGCATGCTGCTCGGCTCGGTGGAGATGCTGCGCGCGGGCGTGACCACGAGCGTGGAGATGTTCTTCCACGGCGAGCAGATGGCGCAGGCCGTCCTGGACACCGGCGGGCGGATGGTGCTCACGCCGGGCATCCTCTCCGCGCCCGGCCTGGAGCGGCTCGGCACCTGGCAGCAGCTGGCGGAGCAGACCACGCGGTGGATCGACGCCGACGGCCTGCGCTTCGGCCCCGGTGAGCGGATCGAGCTCGGCTACGGCCCGCACTCCGCCTACACCCTGCCGCCGGAGGCGATCGCGGAGATCTCCCAGCTCGCCCGCGACCGGGGCGCGCTGATGCACATCCACGTCGCGGAGGCGTTGCAGGAGGACGTCAAGCAGCGCGAGGAGCACGGCTCGGTGCCGCGGCTGCTGGAGAAGATCGGCGCGCTCGGCGGCCGGGTGCTCGCGGCGCACGCGGTGCACCTGTCCGACACCGACATCGAGATCTTCAAGCGCCACGACGTCGCGGTCGCGCACTGCCCGAACTCCAACGCGAAGCTGGCTTCCGGCACCGCGCGGCTGCTGGACCTGCTGGGCACGGGCGTTCGCGTCGGCCTCGGCACCGACGGCCCTGCGAGCAGCGACGACCTCGACGTGTGGGACGAGGTCCGCCTCGCCGCGCTGCTGGCCCGCCTCGGCACCGGCGACGCCGCCGCGCTGACCGCGCCGAGGTCGTTGCTGCTGGCCACCCGTGGCGGTGCCAAGGCGATCGGCCGCGAGGACGTCGGAGCCCTGGAGGCCGGTCGCTGGGCGGACGTCGTGCACGTCGACGTGGACAGCCCGGCGTTCCCGCGCGGCACCGACGCGCCCGACGTGCAGCTGCTGTCCAACCTCGTGTGGTCGTCGGCGGCGAGCCAGGTCACCGACGTGTGGGTGGCGGGCCAGCACGTGATCGGCGACCACGAGCCGACCCGGGTCGACCGCGCCAAGGCCCAGGCCGAGGTCCGGCGCATCGCCGAACGCATCGCGAGCTAGACCGTGTTCCACAAGTCCGTGTTCGCGACAGCCGGGCCGAGCCCGCCCCTGGCGGCGCCGCCGGGAAGCCCCCGTACAACACCGGTAGGCGGTCTTCCCGCCGTCTTGCCAGGAACGACCTCGATCCCGCCTCTCATCGAACGAGACCTGTGAAACGCGACCTAGGCGCGGTCGGCACCCGGCACGGCGTCAGCGGGTGTCGGGGCGGACCACCAGCTCCGTGAGGTGGGCGTCGCGGGGTGCGGTGATCGCCATGAACACCGCACCCGCGACCGACTGCGGCTGGAGGTACTTGTCCGGCTCGTAGGCGCCGCCCTCCGCCTCGCGCACACCGCGCTGCATGTCCGTTGCCGTGCGGCCCGGGTGGACCGAGGTCACGCGCAGGGTCTCCTCCTCGGCGCGCAGGCCGTCGGCGAAGGCGCGGAGGGCGAACTTGCTCGCCGCGTAGGCGGTCCAGCCCGGGTTGACCCGCAGCCCGGCACCGGAGTTGATCAGGATCACGTGGCCGTGGGCGGCGCGCAGCGCGGGCAGCAGGAGCCGGGTCAGCTCCGCGACCGCGACCACGTTGACCTCGAAGGTCCTGCGCCAGGTGTCCACCTTGGTGTCCGCGACGGTGCCCAGCGTGGACACGCCCGCGCTGTGCACCAGCACGTCCAGGCGGGGGATGCCCGATGTGGCCGCCGCCAGTGCCGCGGAGTCGGTCAGCTCGACCGGCCACGGGCGCGCGTCCGGCAGCGAGCGGGCGAACTGGTGCAGCGCCTCCAGGTCACGGCCGCCGAGCAGCAGGTGGTGGCTGGGCGCGAGCAGCTCGGCGACGCACCGGCCGATCCCCCTGGTGGCTCCGGTCACCAACGCGACAGGTCGAGAGTCCATGCCGACGACCCTATTCGCTTCTCGCGCGCCGGGAAGACCTTGACTGATCGCGGCCGCTGACCTGGGATGTCGCGATGGACACCGATGTTCTCCGGTCCCGGGTGACGCGCAAGGTCGCGCTGCGGCTGGTGCCCTTTCTCGGGCTGCTCTACTTCATCAACTACCTGGACCGGGTGAACATCGGGTTCGCCGGTCCGAACGGGATGACCAAGGAGCTCGGTCTCACCGCGACCGCGTTCGGGCTGGCCTCCGGTGTTTTCTTCATCGGGTACCTGCTGCTGGAGGTGCCGAGCAACCTCGCGCTGCACCGCTTCGGCGCGCGCAGGTGGATCGCCAGGATCATGGCCAGCTGGGGCGTGATCGCCACCGCCATGGCCTTCGTCCCGAACGAGACCACGCTGCTGGTGCTGCGGTTCCTGCTCGGCGTGGCCGAGGCGGGCTTCTTCCCCGGCATCATCCTCTACCTCACCTACTGGTTCCCCGCCTCCGAGCGGGCCAGGGTGGTCGCGCTGTTCATGGCGGCCGTGCCGGTCTCCAGCGCGATCGGCGCCACCGTCTCCAGCCTGCTGATCAGCTACGGCGACGGGATCTTCGGCCTCACCGGCTGGCGGTTCATGTTCCTCGCCGAGGGCCTGCCCGCGTTGCTGCTGGCGGTGGTGACCTGGTTCTACCTCACCGACCGGCCCGCGCAGGCGCGCTGGCTGACCGAGGAGGAGCGGGACTGGCTGTCCGGGACGCTCGCGGCCGAGGAGCGGGAGACCCAGGCGAAGCACAGCCACTGGACCCTGCGCAAAGCCCTGACCAGTCCCCGCATCCTGGCGCTCGCGGTGGTCTACGGCGGCATCGTCTACGGCCTGTACGCGCTGAGCTTCTTCCTGCCGACCATCATCGCGGGCTTCGAGCAGCAGTTCGGCACGACCTACGGCGTCGTCGAGCGCGGCCTGATCAACAGCGTGCCGTACGCGGTCGCCGCCGTGGTGATGGTGCTCTGGGCCAAGCACGGCGACCGTACCGGCGAGCGGACGTGGCACGTCGCACTGCCCGCGCTGGTCGGCGGACTGGCGATCCCGGTCGCGCTCTACCTCGGCGACCCGGTCACCGCGATGGTCGCGGTGACGATCTGCGCGGTCGGGGTGTGCTCGGCGATGCCCACCTTCTGGGCGCTGCCGACGACGTTCCTCTCCGGCGTCGCGGCGGCCGGCGCGATCGGCCTGATCAACTCGCTGGGCAACCTCTCCGGGTTCGCCGCGCCGTACATCACCGGAGCGCTGACCGATCTGACCGGCAGCCAGCGCGCGGGCATGTGGGTGGTCGGCGGCGCGATGGTGCTCTCGGCGGTGGTCGTGCTCGTGCTGAGACGGCGGCAGACCTAGACCGTGTCCTTCCAGTGGTGACACCACCTCACCACCCCCGGACGCCCTCACCCGCGTGCCGCTCTTTTCGCGTTGTGGACCCTTAACGCGAAATGGGAGCGCTCCTTTGCGCATTAAGGTGACAAAACGCGAAAAGTCCGACCACGCCGGCCAGTCCACGAGTACACGGGGGTGCGGGAGTGGTGCCGCCTCGGGGTACCGGGGCGACTTGCGGGACGGGCGCTCTGGACCGGCTGCGCCGCACGGGCGCGGGCCAGGTCATGGAAGACGTGCGGGCTGTCGGAGGCGGTGGCTGTCGACCAGCTCCTCCAACAGCCGCGCCGCCTCCATCGGATCGACGCTCGCCGTCGCGGCGGCCTCCTCGTTTCGCGCGCGGTCGGCGCCGACGATGCCGGAGAACATCGCCTTTTCGCCCCATGTGGACAGAAGAAGGGGCACCCTCCACAGTGGAGGGTGCCCCTGCTGGTTCTCCTGGTCAGCGGCCGATGCGGCCACCGTCCTTCTTGAACACCGCGACCACCGACGGGCGCGGCTGGCTGGTGCCGCCGTCCGGCCAGTGCGACGCGGGCTTCTCGACGTTGGCGCCGTCGAGCTCGCCAGGGTGCTGGACCGAGACCATCACGAACCGCTCCTTGATGATCGGGCCGCAGCACTCGGCACCGCGTGGAACGGTGAGGAACTGCTTGACGTGGCCGCGCTCCCGGCCTTCCAGCGGCAGCGCGAACAGGCCGTCGTTCTTCTTCGCGGCGTTGCCGTCCGTGGACACCCAGAGGTTGCCGTACGGGTCGAAGGCGACGTTGTCCGGGCAGGAGATGGGGCTGACCTTGGACTTGTCGAAGCCGCCGTAGTAGGTGTCGGCGGCCTTGGGATCACCGCAGACCAGCAGCAGGTTCCAGGAGAAGCGCGTGGAGGTGTTGTCCTTGCGGTCCTCCTCGATCTCCAGCACCTGGCCGTTCTTGTTGCTGTGCCTCGGGTTGACCTCGGTGGCGCCTTCCTTGCCAGCCGGGCCGCGCTCGCTGTTGTTGGTCAGCGCGGCGTAGATGCGGCCGGTCTTCAGGCTGGGCTCGACGTCCTCGGGGCGGTCCATCTTGGTGGCGCCGACCTTGTCGGCGGCGAGCCGCGCGAAGACGTAGACCTCTTCGGCGGTCATCCCCGGAACGAAGGACTTGTCGTTGTGCGCCAACGGGATCCACTCGCCGCGTCCGTCGAACTTGCCGTCCTTCGGCAGCGTGCCGGAGCCGTCGATCTCCGAGGCCGGGCTGTTGCCGGTGAACTTCGCGGCGTAGAGCGTCCCGGTGTCCAGCAGCGTCTTGTTGTGCGCGCGGGCCCGCTTGCTGTTGCCCTTCTTGAACTTCCCGTCCGAGACGAACTTGTACATGTACTCGAAGCGCTCGTCGTCGCCCATGTACGCGACGACCCGGCCGTCGCGGTTGACGATGACGTTGGCGCCCTCGTGCTTGAAGCGGCCGAGCGCGGTGCGCTTGATCGGCGGCTGGTCCGGCTCGAACGGGTCGATCTCCACGATCCAGCCGAACCGGTTGGGCTCGTTGACCTCCTTGGCGAGGTCGAACCGCGGGTCGAAGCGCTCCCACTTGCGGGTGGTGACCTTGCTGGTCACGCCGTAGCGCTTGAGCTGCTCCTGCGTCTTCGGGTCGGTGACCTTGTCGGCGTTGCCGAAGTAGCCGTGGATGTTCTCCTCACCGGAGAGGATGGTCCCCCACGGGGTGAGGCCGCCGGAGCAGTTGTTCATGGTGCCGAAGACCTTGCGCCCGGTCGGGTCGCTCGGCGTCTTGAGGTACTTCGAGCCCGCGGCCGGGCCGCGCACCTCGAACGCCGTGGTCATGGTGATCCGGCGGTTGTACTTCGGGTCGAGCTTGGTCTCCAGCCGGTTGGTGCGGCGGTCGCGCTCCACCAGCACCACGGAGTGCCCGTGCGCCTCCCAGGCGGTTCTGGTCTGCAGCTCGGTGGGGTTGTTGGGGTCCCAGCCCCGGAACATGTACTGCTCGCTGGTGTACTCGTGGCTGCTGACCATGAACCAGCGGTCGGTCTCGCCGGGGATCGGCACCAGGGCGCAGTAGTCGTTGTTGAAGCCCCACTGCTTGGCCTGGGCCTCGGGGGTCTGCTTGTCGATGTCCCACTTGGGCGCGCCGGGGATCACCGGGTCGCCCCAGCGAATGACCACCTGCTGCTCGTAGCCCTCGGGAACGACGACGGCGTCCAGCTCGTTCGGCTGGACCGGCGTGAAGTCCAGGCCCGCGACGCGGCGGCCCAGCTCGATCTCCAGGTCCGCGTCCGCGTGCACGTCGATGTCCAGCGGCACGCCGGGGGTCGCGGCCGCGGTGCCCGCCAGCGCGGCGGTGCCGGCCGTGGTCAGCGCGAGCGCCGCACCGGCCTTCATCGCGCCGCGGCGGGTGAGGGCCTTGCGCGCGACATCGGCGAAGTACTCGTTCTCGGAGACGTTGGACGCCTCGTGTGCGCACTGGTTGTTGCAGCGGTACTCGCAGGTCACCGCTGCCCGGCTGCCCTGGTGGGTGAGCAGCGGGAGCATTCGCCGGCCATCGCGTTCTACCGACACGCGGACCTCCATCTCGTCAGCTGGGGAACGCGGTGACGTTAAGCCGGATGAGCGTTCGGCAAAAGGCTTGTGAGTGAACTTTTCGCCAACTGGCCGTAAGTGGTCGGATTGTTACAACTCCTCACCGACCAGGATCGCCGCAGCTGGGACGTGGTGCGGGTCGTCCAGGCCGCGGGTGCCGAGCCCGAGCGCCACCGCCGCGAGCACGCACAGCACCGCCCCGACCAGGAAGGGCGCGTGCACCCAACCGGACCACTCCGCGATGTGTCCGACCAGGGTCGCCGCGGCGGCTCCGCCCAGCCAGCGGAGGAAGTTGTACCCGGCACTGGCCACCGGGCGCGGCGCCGGGCTGATGCTCATCGCGGTGCCGGTGAACAGCGTGTTGAGCAGGCCGGACGCGACGCCGCTGAGCACGACGGCGATCACCAGCAGGGTCTTGTCGTCGACGAGCATCGCGGCCAGCAGCACCGCGTAGGCCAGGACCGCGACCACGGTGGCCCGCCGCTCGCCGAGCAGCTCGGCGAGCTTCGGCGCGAGGAAGACACCGGACACGGCGACGCTGAGGCCCCAGGCGAAGAAGACGAGACCGATGCCGAGCGCGCTGAACTCCAGGACGAACGGCGACCACGCCAGCACGGTGAAGAACCCCGCGGTGTAGAGCGCCGAACCGATCGAGGTGATCAGCAGTCCACGGTGCTTCAGCGCGCGCAGCGGGTCGAACAGCCGGACCTTGGCGCGTGGCGCCGAGGCGTCCGAGGGGAGCTGGGTCGCGGAGAGGACCAGCGCGATGCCCATCAGCACCGCCGTTCCCGCGAACGGCCCGCGCCAGGACAGCCCGCCGAGCGCCGCGCCGAGCAACGGGCCGGTGGACAGGCCCAGGCCGAGCGCCGCCTCGTAGAGCAGGATGGCGCCCTGCTGGCCACCGGACGCCGCGCCGACGATCACCGACAGCGCGGTGGCGATGAAGAACGCGTTGCCGAGCCCCCAGACCGCGCGCAACGCCACGAGCTCGGTGATCGTGCTCGCCAGGGCGCAGGCGAGGGTGGCGAGCACGATGAGGGACAGTCCGCCGACGAGGGTCCGCTTGGCGCCGAAGCGCGCGGCGGCAGCGCCGGTGAGCAGCATCGCCAGCACCTGGACGCCGAGGTAGGAGGAGAACAGCAGCGTCACCTGGGACGGTGTCGCGTCCAGCTCCTTGGCGATGGACAGCAGGATCGGGTCGACGAGGCCGATCCCCATGAAGGCGATCACCGCCGCGAAGGCCGTGACCCACACCGCCTTCGGCTGCTCGCGCAGGGTTTCGGACAGGCTCGCTGTCCCGCTCATCGCTACTCCTTCGGTTGTGTCGCTCGCGGTTCGACCAGCAGCCGGTGCAGCGCGGGCAGCGCGGCCGAGATCGCGGCGCGGTCCGCATCGCTGAGCGCGGCCAGCCGGGAGGCCAGGAACGCCTCGCGTGCGCTGACCAGCTCGTCCATCAGCCGCTGGCCGTTCGGGGTGATGTGCACCAGCACGGCGCGGCCGTCATCGGGGTCGCGCTCGCGCTCCACCAGCCCCATCCGCTCCAGCCGGGCGACCAGCTCGGTCATCGACGGCATCCGCACGCCTTCGCGCTCGGCGAGCGTGCTCATCCGGTGCGGGCGGTGGGACAGCATCGTGAGCACCGACCCCTGCGTCAGCGTCAGCTGGTGCTGCGGGGTGTGCCTGCGCACGACGTAGTAGAGCCGGAACACCAGCGGGCGCAGTGCGCGGGCCAGGTCTGCCAGTCCAGTCACTTAGGGATCCTAACAAAAATATATTAGGCACCCTAAGTAACTTGAGTCACGTCTGACTCGTCCGTTTGGAACCCTTTGTGGGGCTTCTAGGTCACGATTCCATGATCATTACTGAGGGTTATAGAGCCGTGTCATCAAGGTTTTGGCGAGGGCTTCTTCGCCTGCCGGGAAGAGGCGGACAGTAAGCGCTAGCTGCTCCTTTAGAGTGAAAGGCACTTACTGTGCGTATTGGACAATTCGGACGCTTCCGTCTCGCCGCTGGTGCGCTTGCTTTGGCCACTACCGCCGTTGTCGCCGGTTCCGGCGCGAGTGCGTTCTCAAGCCCTTCCGCCACCTCCGAAGCCGGTTCCGCCACCGCCGAGGCGCGGTTACTGCCCACCGCTCGGGAGATCCGTGCGCAGTTCGACAGCTGGAACCACGACCTGGTCTCCGGTGACGTGAACAAGGTCGTGCACCACTACGCCCACGACGCGGTACTGCTGCCCACGCTGTCCAACGAGGTGCGCACCACCCGTGACGGCATCAAGGACTACTTCACCGAGTTCATGGCGAAGAAGCCGACCGGAGCGATCCTGCACTCCTACGTCAACGTCCAGAGCGACCACTCCGCCGTCGACGCGGGCACCTACCGCTTCACCTTCGGCGACGGAACCCACACCGACGCGCGCTACACCTTCGTCTACGAGAAGCGCCACGGCCAGTGGGTGATCATCAACCACCACTCCTCGAAGATGCCCCAGGGCTGAGCCGGTCCTTGAGCGCGCGGCGGAGCACCAGTGCGAGGTGCTCCGCTCGCCGCGAGGTCCCCTGCGCCACCTGGGTCCGGCACGAGAACCCGTCCGCGATGATCGCCGTGCCGGCGGCTGCGGCGCGGGTCTTCGGGTAGAGCTCGCGCTCAGCGCACTGCTGCGCGACCTCCCAGTGGCCCGGCTCGAAGCCGAAGTTGCCCGCCAGGCCGCAACATCCGGCGCTCACCCGGTCCACGTCGACGCCGAGCCGCCGCAACAGCGACAGCTCCGGCCCGTAGCCCGCACCCGACTCCTGGTGGCAGTGCACCTGCACGACCGCGGCCGCGTCCAACCGCTCGAACGGCCACGGCCCTTCATGCGCCGCGACCAGCTCGCCGAAAGTACGGACCTGCGAGCGGAGCGCCTTCGCGGCCGGATCGCCGGGCAGAAGCTCGGTCACGTCCTCGCGCAGGACCTGAGTGCAGGACGGTTCAAGCCCGACCACGATGTGACCCGCCCGCAACTGGGACCCCAAGCTGCGCAAGGACTTCCGCAGCACACGCCGCGCGGTGCCGAGCTGGCCGGTAGAGTGCCACGTCAGTCCGCAGCAGACTGGGCCGTCGGGTAGCTCGACGCGGTAGCCAAGCGCCTCAAGGACCTCCACCGCCGCGCGTCCCGCCGACGGGTCGAGCAGGTTGGTGAACGTGTCCGGCCACAACACCACGGTTCCCACGCTGCCGGGGACGGGCGTGCGACCACGCATCCAGGCCCGCAATGTCTTGTGGGGGAAGCGAATCATCTTACGCCGGGGTTCAAGACCAGCCAGTCGCAACATCGTCGGGCCCATGCGCGCGCCCACCGCGTTGAGCAGCCACGGCGCGACAGTGGCCAGCCGAGCCCACAACGGCAGCCACCCAACGGCGTAGTGCGCACGCGGGCGGACCCGGCCCTTGTAGTGGTTGTGCAGGAACTCCGCCTTGTACGTGGCCATGTCGACGTTCACCGGACACGAGGTCTTGCACGCCTTGCAGGACAAGCACAGGTCAAGCGCGTCGCGGACGGCTTCCGAGCGCCAGCCCTCGGTGATGAACTCGCCGCGCAGCATCTCCGAGAGCACTCGGGAACGTCCGCGCGTCGAGTGCACCTCGTCGCCGGTGACCTGGAACGACGGGCACATCGTGCCGCTGGGCTGGCGGCAGCTGCCCACGCCGAGGCAGCGGCGGACCGCGCCCGCGAACGAGCCGCCGTCGTGGCTGAGCGCGTGCACCGGCGTCAGCTCCAGCCGGTTGTGGCCGGGACCGGGGCGGATGTCGGCGTCCAACGGTTTCGGGTCGACCAGCAGCCCGGGGTTGAGCGCGCCCGCCGGGTCGAAGACGCCCTTGAACCCGGCGAAGGCGTCGAGCACCCGCTTCGAGTACATCCTCGGCAGCAGCTCGGAGCGCGCCCGCCCGTCGCCGTGCTCACCGGAGAACGAACCACCGTGTGCCGCAACGAGATCGGCCGCGCTCTCGATGAACTCGCGGTACTCGCCGATGCCTCGGGAGCTGGTCAGGTCCCAGTCCACCCGCAGGTGCAGACAGCCCTCACCGAAGTGGCCGTAGGCGATGCCGCGACGGCCCATCGAGGCCATCAGCCCGTGCAGCTCGCGCAGGTAACCGGACAGGCGCTCCGGCGGCACCGCGGAGTCCTCCCAGCCGGGCCACGCCTCGCCGCCGTCGGCCATCCGCGTCGCCAGGCCTGCGCCGTCGCGGCGGATCTTCCACAGCGCGGCGGTCTCGGCGGCGTCGGTCACGACCAGGCCGCCGAGCTCGCGCGCCCGCGCGAGGGCCTCTTCGGTGGTGTCGCCGGGAACCTCGCAGTACACCCACGCCTGCCCCGGCGGGAGCAGGTCGGCCGCCGCGGACGAGCCGGGGCGAGCGCGGAGGGCGTCGATGAGCTGGGCGTCCATTCCCTCGGCGGTCAGCACGCCCGTGCCGGCGAACTCCGGTGCCGCCTCGGCGGCCTGGTAGACGTCGTCAAACCCGCGCACCAGAAGGACTTTCGCCTTCGGGAGCCGGGCGAGCCGCACGGTCGCGCCCAGCACCAGCCCGCAGGTCCCCTCGGAGCCGACGAGCGCGCGGGCGACGTGGAAGCCGTTCTCCGGCAACAGGGACGCGAGCCCGTAGCCGGAGACCTGGCGGGAGAACCGGCCCAGCTCGGTCCGGAAGTCGGCGAGGTTGTCCGCGGTGAGCGCGCGCAACCGCTCGTCCAGCACGGGATCACCGCTGGTGCCCGCTCGGGCCGTGATCGTCCTGCCGTCGGCGAGCAGCACGTCGAGGTCGACCACGTTGTCGGCGGTGGTGCCCCAGGCGACCGAGTGCGGCCCGCACGCGTTGTTGCCGATCATCCCGCCGAGCGTGCAGCGGGACAGCGTCGACGGGTCGGGGCCGAAGGTGAGGCCGTGCTGCGCGGCCGCTCCGAGCAGCTTGCTCAGCACCAGACCGGGCTCCACCACGGCGGTCCGAGCGTCCGGGTCGATCGTCCGTAACCGGTTCATGTGGCGGGAGAAGTCAATCACCAACCCCTCGCCGACGGAGTTCCCGGCAATGGAGGTCCCGCCGCCGCGGCAGGTGACGGGCACGCCGTGCTCGACCGCGACCCTGACCGCTCGGATGACCTCGTCGCGGTTCCTCGGCTCGACGATCGCCGCAGGTACGGTGCGGTAGATCGACGCGTCGGAGCTGTACGCGGCCCGCGTGGCCGAGTCCAGGCGTGCCGCGTGAGGAAGTTCGGACACCAAGTGCCGCGCGAAGTCCCGTTGCCCACTCACGTTCGCATTGTGCAGTCTGGTCGCGTGAATGATCGGTTGGCAGTTGTGACGGGCGCGGCACAGGGCATCGGACAGCGGACGGCGCGTGTGCTCTCCGCCGCCGGCTACACCGTGGTGTCGTTCGACCTCAAGGAATCCCCCGACCCCGAC
Source organism: Allokutzneria oryzae (assembly GCF_042429765.1). Taxonomy (NCBI): domain Bacteria; kingdom Bacillati; phylum Actinomycetota; class Actinomycetes; order Pseudonocardiales; family Pseudonocardiaceae; genus Allokutzneria; species Allokutzneria oryzae. The sequence continues at coordinate 683,645 of NZ_JBHLZU010000018.1, forward strand.
GTGTTCTCCGTCGTCGGCGACATGTCCAGCGACGCCGACATCCAGCGGCTCACCGACACCGTGATGGAGCGGTTCGGCCGGGTCGACGTGCTGGTCAACAACGCCGGGATCTCCTTCATCGTCCCCGCGGAGGAGACCGAGCCCGCACAGTGGCGGCGCGTCATGGACATCAACCTCACCGGGCCGTTCGTGCTCTGCCAGGCGATCGGCAGGCACATGCTGGCCGCCGGGTCCGGCTCGATCGTCAACATCGCCTCGGTCGCCGGGCTTCAGGGCGTCGCCGACCGGGCCGCGTACAACGCCTCCAAGCACGGCCTGATCGGGCTGACCAGGACGCTGGCCGTGGAGTGGGGTGGGCGCGGCGTCCGGGTCAACGCGGTCTGCCCTGGCTGGGTGAAGACCGACATGGACGTCACCGCCCAGGACGCCGGGCTCTACGGCGACTCCGACATCACCGACCACGTCCCGGTCGGCCGGTTCGCCGTGCCCGAGGACATCGCCCAGGCAGTGCTGTTCCTCGCCGAGCCCACCAGCGCGTTCGTCAACGGCGTCGCGCTGCCCGTCGACGGCGGGTGGACCGCCGACGGGTCGTGGCAGTCGCTACGCCTGAGTAAGCGCTGAGCTCCGCTCCGGGCAGTCGCTCGCGGTCCAGCTCGCCGAGAGGTCCCTGGCGATCACCGCGAGCGAGCCCGCCTGGTGGCCGATCTCGTGGCTGAGCCCGTGGGCGTGTGGCAGCACCTCGTCCAGCAGCAGCGGTCCGTACCGGCTCCACTCCGGCGACTCCAGCATGAAGCCGGAGACCCCGTAGTAGCGCAGCAGCAGGTTCTCCACGTGCTGCCCGCAGCGGTGCCGGAAGCGCAGCTCCAGGGTCACCTCGGTCTCGGTGCTGTCGAAGTCCACCCGGCTCAGCACGAGGTCCTTCACGCAGCGCGGGCCGTTGAGGTCGTAGTGCCCCTGCGCCTCGGCGAACGCGCGCGCTCCGGGCGGCAGCGCCGGGGCGATCCGGGGGAGCTGGGCGAGATAGCCGGACGGGTCGATGCCCTCACCGCTCGCGATCACGAACCTCATGAACCCGCTGCCTCCCGCTTCCGTCGCGGCCGCAGCCGCACTCCGGTGATCGCATGGTGCTCCGTCGCCGTGACCTCCGCCGACCACTCGGCGAAGTCCACCCGGTCGCCCGGTCTCTCCGGGATCCTGCCGAGCTTGGTGAGCAGCATCCCGGCGATGGTGGTGTAGTCCCCGTCCGGCGCGTCGGCGATGAGCACGCCCAGGTCGGACAGGTCGTGCACGGGGAACGTTCCGGGCAGGACGAGCGTTCCGTCGTCCTCCGCGCGCACCGCCATGATGTCCCGGTCGGCCTCGTCGTAGATCTCGCCGACGATCTCCTCCAGCAGGTCCTCCAGCGTCACGATGCCGTCCACCGCGCCGTGCTCGTCGACGACGATGGCGAACTGCTGGCGGTCGGCCTTGAACCGGCGCAGCGCGTCGGAGACCCGCACCGAGTCGGGGAAGACCGTCGCGGGGCGCACCACGTCGGCGGCGGTCCCGGTGTCGGCGAGCAGCTCGCGCAGGTGCACGATGCCGATCACGTCGTCGAGGTCGTTCCCGCGCACCACCGGCGCGCGGGAGTGGCCGGAGGCGGCCAGCGCGACACGGGCATCGGGCACCGGCGTGTCGGCCTCGATGGTGAACACCGCCCGGCGCGGCCGGAGCACGTGCCGCAGCAGCCGCTCGTGGATCTCCAGCCCACCGATGATGATCATCCGCTGCTCGGGGTTCAGGCCGCGGTGACCGGCGACGAGCTCGCGCAGCTCGTCCGGGCTCAGCTGCTCCTGGTCCGCCTTGGGGTTGCCGCCGAGCAGCCGCACGACCAGGTCGGTCGACCGGCCGAGCAGCCACACCACGGGCCGGGAGATCGTCGACAGCAGGTCGAGCGGCCGTGCGACGAGCAGGGCCCAGCGCTCGGCGTACTGCATCGCCAGCTTCTTCGGCGCCAGCTCGCCGACGACCAGCGTGAAGTACGTCAGCACCAACGTGACCAGCGCGATCGCCACGGACTCCGCGGCGGCGCCGAAGAACGACAGCGCGGGGACGAGCGGCCGGGCCAGCGAGACCGCGGCGGTCGCGGACGCCAGCGCACCGGCCAGGTTGATGCCGATCTGGATGGTGGCGAGGAACCGCGTGGGGTCCTTGGCAAGGCGAACCAGGGGCAGCGCGCCCTTGCCGCCGCGTCGTTCGAGCTGCCGCAGCTGCCCCTCACGCAGCGAGATGAGCGCGATCTCGCTGCCCGCGAAGATCGCGTTCACCAGCATCAGCACCAGGATCAGGGCGATGGTGAACCAATAGCCGTCCATTGTGGACTGTTAGAGCCCTTCTCCGTTCCGCGTCCAGCGCAGGATCGCCGGACTGCCGGGGTCGGTGTTGTCGATGACGATGTCGGCGGCCTCCTTCGGCCGTGCGCTGTTCCAGTACAGCTCGTGCGCGGGCCGGTAGCGCACCGCGTAGCGCTCTCGGACCCGTTCCGCCGAACCGAAGAGCTCGGTGTCGCGGTCGACGGCGCGGCGCATCTGCTCCTCCTCGCCGACCTCCACGAAGATCCGCACGTCCCAGGCGTCCCGCAGCTCCTCGCGCAGCAGGAACACGCCGTCGACCACCACGATCGCGTCGGTGGCCGCGGTGGCGGCCGGGTCCTCGCGCCTGGAGTTCGTCAGGTGGTCCCAGGTCGCCGTCCGGTAGCGCCGATCCCCTTGCGGCCCAAGCGGTTCGAGCACCTCGCGGCGCAGCGCACCGTGGTCGAAGGCGTCCAGGAAGTAGCCCTCGGCCGACAGCGGCCCCCGCCGCAGCCGCTCCTCGGTGGGGCGGTGGAAGTCGTCACCGGAGATCCGCACGGCGCGCGGGCCCAGGGCCTCGGCGATCTCGTCGGCCAGCGTCGTCTTGCCCGCCGCGTCGGGGCCGTCGACGGCGACGCGCACCGGTCTCGCGAGGTCGATTCGGGTCAGCCATTCGACGAGGTGGCCGACCACCTCCGGCCGTGATGAGCTCATGGTCCTCAGCCTGCCAGACGCCCCCGTCGAGGCCAGGCGGCAGTGATCGGAGTCGGGCGGCACTTGACGCATTCGAACACCTGTTCGATATGCTGTGGTGATGGTGGACAGGCTGGAGCAGGCCGCCTTCCTGCTCGCCCTGCGGGGCGGCGGGCGGCTGGAGGCGGTCGAGAAGGAGATCGCCGCGTGGCAGCGCGAGGGCATCGGCCTGGTCACCCTGCGCGATCCGGACTACCCGGCCTGGTTGCGGTCGGTTCCGCAGCCACCGCCGTTCCTGACCTACCGGGGCGTGCTGGCGTCGCGGGACGTCCGGTCGGTGGCCGTGGTCGGCAGCCGTCGGCCCAGCAGGCGGGGGCTGGCGCGGGCAAGGGACGTCGCTTCGGTGCTGGCCGAGGCGGGGTGGACCGTGGTGAGCGGTCTCGGTGCGGGGACCGACGCCGCCGTGCACCGCGGGGTGCTGGCCGCCGGGGCGCGGACGGTCGCCGTGGTCGGAACCGGTCTGCGGCACTGTTACCCCTTCGAGAACTCCTTGCTGGAAGCGGAGATCGCTCGGAACGGGGCCGTGGTGTCGCAGTTCCTCCCCGACACTCCGCCCGCGCGGCACCGGCTCCGTCAGCGCTGCGCGTTGATGAGCCGGTGTGCCGGTGTGGTGGTCGTGGACGCTGAGGAGTACTGCGAGGCCCGCGTTCTCGCCGAGTCGGCGGTGGAGAGCGGGCGGCCTGTCTTCTTCGCCCAGGACGTGCTCGCCGTGGAGTGGGCCGCTCGGATGGCGTCCCTGCCAGGGGTGACCGTGTTGTCCGGGCCACGGCACGTGGTTACTTCCTTGGACGTTCCCGCGTTGGCCGCAGCCTAGGCCGACGCCGGAGTCAGCCGAGGTTCTGGGCCCGGTCCAGCAGGTACCTCTGTTCGACCTGGTTGTCCGTCAACGTAGCTGCCTCGCGGTACAGCTGTGCCGCAGCGGTGGTGTTGCCGGTGAGCTGGAGGAGGTGTGCGCGGACGGCGCGTTCTCGTTGCCGGGTGAGTGGGTCCTGGTCGAGGTGGTGGCGTTGGTTGAGGTCGTCGAGCAGTGCCAGGGCCCGAGTGGGTCCGTAGGCTTGGGCGACTGCCACGACGCGGCTGAGACGGACCGGCCCGGTCGGGCTGAGCCGTTCGAGCCACAGGTACAGCGCGGCGATTTGTGGCCAGTCCGTCTGTTCGGGTGACGGGGCGGCGGCGTGCACGGCCGCGATCGCTGCCTGCAGCTGGTACGGGCCGGTCTCGCGCCGGTTCCAGACGCTGTCGATGAGTTCGGTGCCCTCGCGGATCAGGTCGGGGTTCCACTGTGTCCGGTCCTGTTCCTCCAGCGGCACCAGTTCGCCGTCGCCACCGGTGCGGGCGGAGCGTCGGGATTCGGTGAGCAGCATCAGCGCGAGCAGGCCGGCCACTTCCGGGGTCGTCTTGTCGTCGTCGGGCAGGGTGTCGCGGAGCATGCGGGTGAGTCGGATCGCTTCGCGAGTCAGGTCGATGCGGGTGAGTGCGGTGCCGGCGGTGGCCGTGTAGCCCTCGTTGAAGATCAGGTAGAGCACCTGTGTCACGGCGGTGAGCCGGCTGTCCCGGTCGGTGTCGGTGGGTGGGGTGAATCGGGCGCCGGCCCGGGCCAGTTGTTGTTTGGCGCGGCTGATCCGGGTGCCCATGGTGTTCTCGGTCGTGCCGTAGGCGTGGGCGATCTCGGCGGTGGTGAGGCCGCCAACCGCACGCAGGGTGAGAGCCACCTGAGAGGTGGTTGGCAGCGCGGGGTGGCAGCAGAGCAGCAGCACCGTGAGGCTGTCGTCGGTCGCCGGTGGCGGGCTCGCCTGGCGGGTGGGTTCGTGCATGGCCAGTTCGGCCATGCCGACTTCCCGCTCGCGCCTGCGGCGGGCCTGGTCGGAGCGGAGCAGATCGACCATGCGCCGGTAGCCGATGCGGATCAACCAGCTGCGCGGGTTCTCCGGCACGCCGTGTGCCTGCCATGCCCGGCTCGCGGCGAGCAGCGCTTCCTGCACCGCGTCCTCGGCGATGTCGAAATGACCGAAACGCCGCACCAGCGCGCCGAGCACCTGCGGCGCCTCGGTGCGCAGCAGGTGGTCGACCTCCCCGGCGGAGTGGGTCATGTGCCGAAGTCGTCGCCCATGATCGGGCGGATCTCGATCGGCTCCCCCAGCACCTCGACGATCCGCGAGACGATCTCCATGGCACGTTCGTGGTCGGCGACGTCGATCACGGCGAAGCTGGCCAGGACCTCTTTGAGCTCGGCGAACGGTCCGTCGGTCGCCACAACGCCGTCGGGGGTCTTGCGGACCGTGGTGCTGACCGCCGGGTGGCCGAGGCCCTCGCTGCTGACGAACTCGCCAGTCTCGCGCAGTTCCTGCTCGAACTTCTGGTACGCGGCGAACGCCGCCATGGCCTCCTCGGACGGGGTGCCGGCGGTCGCGGCGTCCCACGCGGCGGCCGGCGTGTAGCTGAGCAGCAGGTACTTCACGACGAGGTTCCTCTTTCCGATCGTGTCGGCAACAGCATGTCGAGGTCAGGCGGCACGGCGCAGAGCCACCGCGAGGGCGGTCGTCCAAGCGAACGCGACCAGGCCGTTCACCGCGATCTGGATGCTCATGTGTTCGGGCGATACGGGCAACAGCAGCACAAGCGCGGCGGCGCCGTTCAGCACGGCCAGCCCCACCTGCCGGCGGCGGGCGTACCGGACAGTCAGCACGATGGCGGCAACGGCCAGTGCGGTGAAGGCGACGGCGGCCGAGGCCGAGTGCACGACGCTGTGCCAGGACATCCGGGCGACCGGCCCGTCAGGCGTGCCCACCGGAAAGCCGTTCTCCGGATCCATGGTGAACAGGCCCGCGGAGACCAGCCCGGCGCCGAAGATCCCGATGAAGATCGGCAGCGCCCGCCGGCCGATCCCCTCGACAAGGGTGCGCTTGATGCCCGCCGCCAACGCCACACCACCCAGGCCCGCCAGCACGAACGTCGCGATCTGAATCCAGCCAAGACCGCCGGTGGCCAGCTGGCTGATCGGGTGCCGGGTGATGTCGAATCCCTCCCGAGTGAGCATCTGGACAGTGGCCGAGCCGTAGAACACCGGCCCGGCGAACGCACCCGCGAGCAGCAGGCGACCCGGCCAGCGACGGGCGGCAGGGGTGGCGGCGGTGGGTGCGGCGACGGTGGTCATGACTTCCTCCTGCTGAGCGCTGGGTGGGTTCTCGCCGCTACCTCGTGGCCGATCGCTGGATCTCGACACGCTCCCAACGTGACCTGAGTCACGAACAGCGGGTGTCGAGATGTGCGTGCCGCCTCCGAGGTAGCGGCGAACACCCACCCAGCACTCCACCGAGGAGGACAAGATGACTGACCCCATCCAGCCGAGCGAGGAACTGAAGGCTCTGGACCGCCTGGTCGGCACCTGGACCGTGACCGGCGGCGCCGAGGGAACCGTGCGGTACGAGTGGATGCCCGGCCAGTTCTTCCTGCTCCAGCACGTCGACCTCGCCCAGCACGGCCAATCCGTCACCGGCCTTGAGGTGATCGGCAACCTCCGCCCGTTCGGCGAACCCACCGGCGCGGACGTGGTCTCCCGGTTCTACGACTCCACCGGCAACACCCTCGACTACGTCTACGAACTCACCGGCGACACACTCACCATCTGGGGAGGAGCCAAAGGCAGCCCCGCCTACTACCAGGGCACGTTCAACGCCGACGGCACCACCGTCACCGGCGAATGGGTCTACCCCGGTGGAGGCGGCTACCCCTCCACCATGACCCGCATCTGACGTCGACGCGCAAACACTGGCTTGGAACGGCCGGAGGGTGTGCGGCGGTCCCCTCATGGATGCCACCGCTCTCCGGCCGTTTCATCTCGCACCCCGCCCGGGAGTATGCCTTCGAACCCGGTCTGCCGCCGCGTCTTCTTCAACTGTGCGGCTGGGGTATCACGGGTGGTGCTGCCGCCCCGACTTCGTCGGGTTGCCCTCGGATAATTCTTCCGGACTCAGGCGCGGATTTCCTTGGGCGCCGACCCCGGCTAGCCCGCTCACCTAATACGGTGGCGGGCTAGCCGGGGCCGGGTTTTAAAACGGGGGAGCGGGATCCGCTATCGGTTCCGGTTCCCGGACATACGTGCGTCCCATCGGGGTGGTCCAGATATGGATACCGCCGGGGAGCTGGGTTCGTTTCCACCGAGTGTGATGTTTCATTACGTGATGTCGTCGGCATTTCGCGCCGAGGTCATCCGCGATGGTGTTGGTGCCGTCGAACGGTTCGCAATGATCCAGATCGCAGCGGTGCGCCGGTTGGCGGCAGCCGATGGCCACACACGTGACATCCCGCGCTCGGACCAGGTCGGCGAGGGCGGCTGAGGGGCGGTAGTTCGTGCGCCCCACGTCCACCGCTACCCCGGTCACCGGGTCGGTGAGGATCCGCTTCCACGTGCCTCCGGCGGCGATGTCGCGGGCCACGTCTGCGGGGATCGGCCCGTACCCGGCGAGCATCCCGGGCTCTTGGTCCATCCCCATCAACGTGGTCGCGGGGAGGGTGACCAGGACCTTGACCTCCCCCTGGGGTGCACCGGTCTCCTTACCCATCAGCAGGTCAAACGCGACATCGGCGCGGCGTTGGTCCATGGTGCGCTCATCATCGCCGAGACCTCGGGCGATGCGGTCGATGCGGTCCCAGACCAGGGCGCCCTGGAGGGCGGTGAACTGGAACCGCAGCGCACACATCGCGTCGTCGAGATTCAGCTTCTCCACCCGCCGGGTGCGCTTCTTCTCCTCATGCCGCCGGGCTGCCGCTTCCGGGTCGAGCTTGGCGATCAACCGTTGGGCGTGCTGCCGGATCCGGCTGTAGTGGTGGGTGCGGGCGTACTCGATCAGCACCGCTTCCACGATCTCGGCCTGCACGGCGGTCAGCGGCTCCAGCTGGTCCACGATCAGCAGGGCTTTGCCTTGGTCGATCCGGCCCTCCTCCAGGGCGGCGAGGACGGCGGGGCGGGAGGCGAGGTTCTCGGCGTGGTTGATCAGCGTGCTGGCCTTGCGCGAGGAAATCGACAACAGAGCGCCGACCTCGTCACCGAGGTAGGGGTATTCGGCGAAATCCGTGCTGACCACCAATTCGGCGAGACGGCGTGCCAGGACCGCGTGCGCGTGATTCACCGCGCGGTAGGCATCCTCGATTGCGTCGAGGGTCTCGTCGGGGGTCATAATTCAATAGTACTTCGCTCGCTCGTCGAGATCGGTGCTCTATCGGGTTAATTTACGAGCTACTACATTTGCGGCGGTGGCAAGAAATTGGCAACCAGTTCTTCGCGGCGGCGATAATCGTCTCGGTTACCGTGCGAATGTGCGGCAGCTGCGCCTGGTCGGCTCGGGTGGCCAGGTAGAACGTGTTGATCGGTGGTTCCGTCGGCTCGTGCAGCAGTACCAGCTCTCCGGATTCCAGTTCCTTGGCGCACAGGTACCTCGGCAGGACCGCGATCCCGGCTCCCGCCAGCACCGAGGACAGCACCGCCCGCAGGTCCGGCACCACGACCGCCGCCGTGTGCGGGGGCGGGCCGCCGAAGACCGACCGCCAGTAGCGCCTGGTCAGCGGCAGCTCCTCGGCGTAGGCCAGCATCGGGGCCGTGGCGAGGTCGGGGAACTCCGCACCCGCCGCCGCGACCAGCACGAACTCCTCGTCCGCCAGCGGCGTCGCGACCAGGCCCCTGCGGCGCGGGCGCACCGAGGAGAGCACCAGGTCGAAGCGGCCCTCCGCCAGGTCCTCCAGCAGGTCGTCGGCCAGGCCGAGGCCCACCCGCAGGCGCAGGCCGCGGCGGACCAGCTGGGCCAGCGCGGGCAGGGCCAGCAGGGACATCGCCTCCGCGGGGCCGCCGAAGCGGATCGTCCTGGCGAACTCCTCCTTGGTCAGCTCCAGCTCCACCCCGGCCAGGGCGTCCAGGTGCGGGCCGACCCGCCTGGCCAGCTCGTCGGCGAACGCGGTGGGGGCGACGCCGCGCGCCAGCCTGCGGAAGAGCTGCCTGCCGAGGCGGTTCTCCAGCGCGCGGATCTGCACGCTCACCGCGGGCTGGGTCAGGCCGAGCACCGTTGCCGCCGAGGTCAGCGAGCCGGCGCGGTAGACCGCGACGAAGCTGCGCAGCTGTCCCAGATCCATAAATCTCATTATGGCTGGACCTGCTCAGTTCTCTTGGTGGGCGATGGGTTGTCCGACCTAGCCTCGGGGCGAACCCCTTGCAGAGGAAGGCAATCGACATGGCTCGCCCCCACAAGGTGCTGATCGCGCTGACCAGCCACGACACCCTCGGCGACACCGGCAAGCCGACCGGTTACTACGTGCAGGAGGCCGCGCACCCGTGGCAGGTCTTCCGGGCCGCCGGGTTCGAGGTCGACTACGTGTCCGTGCGGGGCGGCAAGCCGACCGAGTCCGGCTTCGACCCCGACGACGCGGTCCAGCGCGAGTTCCTGGACAGCGAGCGCGAGCGGCTCGCCGGGACCCCGACCGCCGCGCAGGTCGACGCCGCCGACTACGACGCGATCTTCTACGCCGGTGGGCACGGGACCATGTGGGACTTCCCAGGCGACAAGGACCTCGCCGCACTGGGCAGGGACATCTACGAGAACGGCGGCGTGGTCGCCGCCGTGTGCCACGGTCCCGCCGCGCTGGTGGGGCTGCGGCTCTCCGACGGCACGCCGCTGGTGGCGGGCAGGGAGATCACCGGTTTCACCAACGACGAGGAAGCGGCGGTCGAGGCGACCGAGATCGTGCCGTTCCTGTTGCAGACCGAGCTGGAGAAGCTGGGCGCGCGCTACCGCGTCGCGCCGAACTTCGCCGAGAACGTGGTCCGCGACGGCCGCCTCGTCACCGGCCAGAATCCGGCGTCGGCGACAGGGACCGCGCACGGCGTGCTCGCCGCCCTCGCCGACTGACCGGGGGAAAGCCAAGGGGCGCAACGTCTTCTCGTTGCGCCCCCTGGGCTCAGCGCTCGATCTCACCCCGGATGAACTGCTCCACCCGCTCCCGCGCGAGCGAGTCGGTGTACTGCTCCGGCGGGGACTTCATGAAGTACGAGGACGCCGACAGGATCGGGCCGCCGATCCCCCGGTCCATGGCGATCTTCGCGGCGCGGATCGCGTCGATGATCACGCCTGCGGAGTTCGGCGAGTCCCAGACCTCCAGCTTGTACTCCAGGTTCAGCGGAACGTCACCGAACGCGCGACCCTCCAGCCGGACGTAGGCCCACTTGCGGTCGTCGAGCCACGCGACGTAGTCCGACGGTCCGATGTGGACGTTCTGGCTGCCGAGGTCGTGCTCCAGCTGCGAGGTGACCGCCTGTGTCTTGGAGATCTTCTTGGACTCCAGGCGGTCCCGCTCCAGCATGTTCTTGAAGTCCATGTTGCCGCCGACGTTGAGCTGCATCGTGCGGTCCACGATCACGCCGCGGTCCTCGAACAGCTTCGCCAGAACGCGGTGCGTGATCGTCGCACCGACCTGGGACTTGATGTCGTCGCCGACGATCGGCACACCGGCCGCGCGGAACTTCTCCGCCCACTCCGGGTCCGAGGCGATGAACACCGGCAGCGCGTTGACGTAGGCGACCCCGGCGTCGATGGCGCACTGCGCGTAGAACCGGCTCGCCGCCTCGGAGCCGACCGGCAGGTACGCCACGAGCACGTCCGCCCTTGCCTCGCGCAGGGCCGCCGCGATGTCCACCGGCTCCTCGTCGGACTCGGTGATCGTCTCGCGGTAGTACCTGCCGAGGCCGTCCAGGGTGTGCCCGCGCTGCACCGCGACGCCGAGCGGCGGGACGTCGCAGATCTTGATCGTGTTGTTCTCGCTGGCCACGATCGCCTCGGACAGGTCGCGGCCGACCTTCTTCGCGTCAACGTCGAACGCGGCGACGAACTCGACGTCGCGCACGTGGTAGTCGCCGAACTGCACGTGCATGAGGCCCGGAACCCGGGCGTCGGGTTCGGCGTCCCGGTAGTAGTGCACGCCCTGTACTAAGGACGCCGCACAGTTTCCGACGCCGACGATGGCCACCCGCACCGTGTTGCGGTCTCCGCCCATGACCGGGTTCCTCCTTGGGTTATCTGGCTTGGTCCGCGCGGTCGCCGTGGTCCGGGCAAAGCTCGCCACCGCCCCGCTCCCGCGCGATGAGTTCGTCGAGCCACAGCGCTTCGCGTTCGGTGCTGTCCAGGCTCATCCGGTGCAGCTCGCGCACGTACTGGTCGGTCAGCCGGGCGGACTGGGCGAGCGCGGCCCGCAGCCCTTCCGCCCGTTCGGCCAGCCACTGCCTGCGCCCGTGCAGGATCCGCACCCGCACCGACGCCGGTGTCCGCGAGAAGAACGCGAGCCGCACGCCGAAGCACTCGTCCTCCCACGCCTGCTGGCCGTCCTCCGCCAGCAGTGCCGTGAAGTGCTCCCGTCCTCGCGGCGTGAGGTTGTACACCTTCCGGTTCCGGCCGCTGGGGGAATTCCCGGTGCCGGCTCCGGCGTTCTCCTCAGCGATGAGCTCGGCGCGTTGCAGCCGTCCCAGCGCCGGGTAGAGCGAGCCGAAGGAGAACGAGCGCAGCCCGCACAACAGCCCGCACAGCTGTTTGCGCAGCTCATAGCCGTGCATCGGGTGTCGATGCAGCAGGCCGAGAATCGCGAGCTCCAGCACCGGCACCTCCTCGCACTCGTCACGCGGGCCATCGGTGACTATATCGAGCCGATATACCCATCCCCTACCTCCGCACCTACGTGATTCAGCCGACATCACCCGGTCTGACCTGGGGTGGCGCGGTGCTGCCCTGAACGGCTCACGAGCCTTCACAGGCTCGGCACGTACGCTGTTGGGCGTGCGAACCCAGCGGCAGGTGGTCGACTACGCGTTGCAGCGCAGAGCGCTGCTCGCGGAGGTCTACGCGGGTCGGACGGGTGTCGCCGAAGTCTGTGACGCCAGCCCTTATCTCCTGAGGGCGGCCAAGTTCCACGGGCAGCCGAGCACCACGACGTGCCCGGTCTGCCGCAAGGAGCCGCTGACGCACGTGTCCTGGGTCTACGGGGACGAGCTCAAGCACGCCGCCGGTTCCGCCCGCACCGCGGAGGAACTGGTCAAGCTGGCAACTCTGTACGAGGAGTTCACCGTCTACGTGGTTGAGGTCTGCCGCACGTGCGGTTGGAACCACCTGGTGCAGTCATACGTCCTGGGGACGCGTGGTCTGCCCAGCCCATCGCGGAGGAAGACCGCGTCGGAGTGAGCCAACACGCACTGGTGCTGGAGTCCCACGGGGGAACGGAGAACTACACCGAGCGGCGTCCTGTCGGGGCGACGCCGGTTTCTGGAGGCTAAGTCGTGAACGACGAGCGCAACCGACCTGACGGCGGAGGGCGCGGGTCCGGCCCTGGGCCGGAACAACCGAACGAGAGCACCGGCTTCTGGAGCCCCCAGTGGGACGATGACGACGCTCCCCCGGCTCGCCCGCCGCAGCCGCCAGGCGGTGCCCGCCCCGGCGGTCCGCCGCCGCGTCCCGCCACGCCTCCCGGAGGGATCCCCCCAGCCGGTGGTCCGCGACCGCCGCAGGGACCCAACCGTCCCCCCGGCGCCCCCATGGGACCGCCGCCGGGTAGGCCGCCGCAGAACGGTCCCGGTGGACAGTATGGACCCAACGGTCCGAATGGTCCGAATGGCCCCACTGGTCCCAACGGTCCCGGTGGGTTCCCGCCGCCCGGTCCGCCGCCGCGGCGCAACCCCGACGAGGCGCGGACGCAGATGATCCAGGCCCCGACGGAGATGATCGCTCCGGTCGAGGAGGACTACCCGCGCGAGCCGCAGCTGCTGACCCACCGCGAGCCGATCCCCGGAGGCGAGGACTTCGAGAACCACGCCGACGGGCTCGACGGCGAGGACGGGGAGCTGACCGAGGAGGAGGAGCGCAGGCTGCGCAAGAAGAAGATCTGGCGCCGCGTCCGCCGCACCTGCTACGTGCTCGGCGGGCTGGCGATCATCGGTCCGATCGTGGCGTTCATCATCACCTACTACTCGGTCGACGTGAAGAGCCCGCAGGAGTACCTGGCCGAGCAGGGCAAGACCGTCACGCTGATGTTCAGCGACGGCAAGACGCCGATGAGCAAGATCGTTCCGGAGAACGGGAACCGGACCTACGTCACGCACAACGAGGTTCCGGAGATCGTCCGGCGAGCCATCACCTCGACCGAGGACGCCTCGTTCTACGAGAACCCCGGCTTCGACCCGATCGGCATCCTGCGCGCGGTGTGGAACCAGGCGACCACCGGTGTCGGCGGTGGCTCCGGCATCACCCAGCAGTACGTGAAGCTGTCCACGGGCGAGAACGACAACACCCTCAGCCGCAAGTGGGTCGAGCTGGTCAAGTCCTTCAAGATGAACGTCCAGCAGGACAAAGAAAAGATCATGGAGGCGTACCTCAACACGGCTCAGTTCCGGGCGAGGACGATCGGGATCGACGCCGGTGCCCAGGCGATGTTCGGCAAGAGCGTCAAGGACATCAAGGACCCGGCCGAGGCCGCGTTGCTGGCCGCCGTGCTCCAGGCGCCGTCCCGGCTGGACCCGGACCGCAACCGGGATGCCGTCGAGGACCGCTGGCGCAACCTCGTCCTGCCCCGGATGGCCAAGGGTGGCTGGATCACCGAGGAACAGGCGAAGACCCTGCCGTTCCCCCAGGTGCAGCCCCGGTCGACCAAGACCAACGGCGGCATCAGCGGTCCGATGCTGCACATCCAGGACCAGATCCTGTCGGAGCTGGAAGACACGCTGAAGATCAAGGAGAACGATCTGCTCAAGAAGGGGCAGAACGGTCTCACCATCGTCACCACCATCGACCCGGGGGCGCAGCAGGCTGCCGAGGCCGCGGTGGAGAAGGTGATGGGGCGCAACGTCGAGTCACTGCGCAGCGCCCTCGTCGCCGTTGACCCGAAGAGCGGTGGGGTCCAGGCGTACTACGGCGGTGAGAACGGCGCTGGTCTCGACTTCGCCCAGTCCCCGCAGGAGCCCGGCTCCTCGTTCAAGCCGTTCGTCGCCTTGGCGGGACTGGAGAACAACATCGGGCTGGGGGCGACCTACGACGGAACCTCTGGCATCCCCATCGCCGGCCGCAACTGGAACAACTCCGGCAACAGCAGCGAATGCGGCAAGCAGTGCTCCGTGCGCGAAGCGATGAAGATGTCGGTCAACACCGTGTTCATCAAGATGGCGGTGGACCTCAAGCCCCTCACGATCTCCGAAGCCGCCTGGCAGGCCGGCATCCCGAAGGAGATCAAGGGCAAGAAGACCCTCGTCGGTGCGAATGGCAGTCCGCCATACGCGGACATCGCGATCGGTGGTGGCACCACCGCGGTGCGCACGATCGACATGGCCGGTGCCTACGCGACCTTCGCCAACGACGGCATGAAGATCCAGCCGCACTTCGTGAAGGAGGTGCTCGACGGCCAGCAGCCCTACGAGCCCGACTACGAGAAGCGGCACTTCGCGGAGAAGGCCGCGTTCGACGACGCCGACAGTGACCGCAACGCCAACCTGGCGCGCAACGTCACCGAGTCGATGAGCGAGGTCGCCAGCTACTCCAGGCTCGCGCTCAAGGGCAACCGGCCGGTGGCGTCCAAGACCGGAACGCACCAGTACAAGGACACCGCCCAGAACTCGAAGGCGTGGATGGTCGGCTACACCCCGCAGATCTCCGCCGCCGTGTGGGTCGGTTCCGAGCAGCTGATGGCGATCAGGGGCAACTACCCCTCGGGCATGCACGACATCTACGGCAGGCACGAGCCCGGCCAGATCTGGAAGGAGTTCATGGACTCCTACCTCACCGGCAAGCCCGTCGTGCCGTTCCAGAAGGCCAAGGGGATCGGCCAGTACCAGGAGCCGCCGAAGCCGACGACGCCGCCGACGACCACGACCCCTCCGCAGACCACGACCACCCCGCCCGACGAGACCACCACTCCGTCGCGGCCGACGACCACGTCGTCCAAGTGGTGCCCGCCGTGGGACCCGGACTGCAAGCCCACCAAGCCCTCGAAGCCCACCACCACCAAGTCCAGCGACGGCCAGGAACGCGGTGGCGGCAGCGGCGGCGGTGGCGGCGGTGGCGGGGGCGGGGGCGGACGCGACCCCGGCAGCGGTTGACCCAGCTGAAAGCAGAGTTGCGGGACGGCCACCACCCGAGTTCGGGTGGTGGCCGTTTTCTTCGCGCTGTTCGGCGGCTTGTCCGGTGTCGCTCTCCGCGCTCACGTAGCATCCGGCCCGTGTCCAGCCGTGATCCACAGCCGTCGCAGGACCTGCCAGAGGAAGCGTCGCCTCAGCAGAACTCCGTCGCCGACTCCGCGTCGCTGACCCCGGCCGACCGCATCGTGCCGACCTGGAGCGAGCCGTTGGCGTTCCACGCGAGCAGGCCCTTCGGTGGTCCGCTCGGCAGACACGCGGTGCTCGGGCGGCACTGGTTCTGGACACCGCTGCGGGTGGTGCTGCTGCTCGCCACGGTCACCCTCGTCCTCGGCTGGTTCGCCAAGTCGCCGTGCCTGCAGACCTACGTCGACGACAACGGCACCGTCCAGCTGGACTGGCGCGACTCCAGGCAGTACGTCGCGATGTGCTACTCCGACACGGTTCCGCTCTACACGGCCGAACGCCTAGACAAGGGCGCTTTCCCTTACGCCACTTCGTGGGTGGAGAACGAGGGCCAGCCCAACGAACAGGTCCGCTACATGGAGTACCCGGTGCTGACCGGGCTGTTCCAGTGGTTCAACGCCAAGCTCACCGCCGGGTGGACCGCGCTCGCCGCCGACGGCTGGCTCCCCAGCACGATGCCCGTCGTCGTGTACTTCGACTTCACCGCCTTGTGGCTGGCGTTGGCGTGGCTGGTCACCATCTGGGCGACCGTGCAGCTGGCGGGCAGAAGGCCGTGGGACGCCGCGATCGCCGCGCTGTCACTGCTCGTCGTGGTGCACGCCTTCACCAACTTCGACACCCTGGCAACGGCGTTCGCCGCCGTCGGGATGCTCGCGTGGGCGCGGAAGAAACCGATCCTGGCCGGAGTGCTGATCGGCCTGGGCGCCGCCGCGAAGCTCTATCCGCTGTTCCTGCTCGGACCGCTGCTCGTGTTGTGCCTGCGCGGCGGGAAGATGGGCGCGTGGCTGCGCACCACGGGTGCCACCGTCGTCGCGTGGAGCGCGGTGAACCTGCCGATCATGCTGCTCTACCCCGCTGGGTGGTGGGAGTTCTTCCGGCTCAACTCCGAGCGCGGCGTCGACCCGGACACGATCTACAACGCGCTGATGTACTTCACCGGCTGGGCGGGTTTCGACGGTCCGCTGGCGCACGGACAGGCGCCGACGATCCTCAACGCGGTGACCGCCGTGCTGTTCGGCCTGTGCTGTGCGGGAGTCGGTTGGGTCGCGTTGTCCGCACCGACCCGACCACGCGTGGCGCAGCTGATGTTCCTCGTGGTTGCGGCGTTCCTGTTGACCAACAAGGTGTGGAGCCCGCAGTACTCGCTGTGGCTGGTCCCGCTCGCGGTGCTGGCGCTGCCGAGGTGGCGGCTGCTGCTCGCGTGGATGGCGGTCGACGCGCTGGTGTGGGTGCCGCGCATGTACTTCTACCTCGGCGAGTCCAACAAGGGCCTGCCCGCTGACTGGTTCCTGGGCACGGTACTGGTGCGCGACGCCATGGTCGTGGTGCTGTGCGTGCTGGTGATCAGGGACATCTACCGCCCCGGCCGGGACAAGGTGCGCTACGCGGGGCAGGACGATCCCACCGGCGGTGTGCTCGACGGCGCCGAGGACAGGTTTGTGTTGCGGCGCAAGGAAAAGCCGCCGGTGGACGTGGAGGAGCCGCCCGCCGAGGGGCTGGAAAGGGTGACGCCGCGCCAGTAAGCTCCTGAGGAGAGCGAGGGCGAGGTGGTTCACCTGGACTCGATGGGACTGGCGCTGATCAGCCTTTTCTCATACGACCCACGGTGATCCGGCAATTGTCCAGAGCCCGGGAGGGCTCCTCCTCTCCGGCGGCCTGTTCGCCCTGATCGCGGGCGCGGTCACCTTCTCGGTGCGGTTCTTCTTCGGCTTGGCCGGTCTCCTGCTCGCGCGCCTGCGGGAACGCCCGGCGCGAAACGAGGTCCGCGACGCCGCCAACGTCGTGCAGGCCCACACCATCAACGGCGACGTCACCTTCTGCCACGGCTCCCGCTGCCGCCAGGACGACCGGCAGCGGGAGCCAGGTCGGCACTAGAGCAGGGCGAGGTCGATCGCGTCGGCCATGGCCTTGAAGCCCGCGTCGCCGGGGTGCAGCCTGTCGCCGGAGTCGAACTCCGCGCGCATCTTCTGCGGGTCCTGCGGGTCGCGGACGGCGCGGTCGAAGTCGACCACCCCGTCGAAGATCCGGCCGGAGCGGATCGCCTCGTTGACCTTCACGCGGGTGGCTTCCAGGGTCTCGTCGTAGGTGCGCCAGCCCTTGAACGGCGTGATCGTGCCGCCGATGACCCGGATTCCGCGCGCGTGCGCCTGGAGCACGATCTGCCGCATGCCCGCGATGATCTGCTCGGGGTCGGTCTGGTGCGGGGTCTGCTGGATGTCGTTGATGCCCTCCAGCAGGATCATCGTGCGGACGCCGGTGCTGGTCAGCACGTCACGGTCCAGGCGGGCCAGCGCGTTCACGCCCGCGCTCGGGTTGCCGCCGTCGAGCAGGATGCGGTTGGCGCTGATGCCGGAGTTGAGCACGCCCAGCTGCCTCGGGCGCGGCCGGGCGAGCAGCCGGTCGGCGAGGTGGTCCGGCCAGCGGCGGTTGGTGCTCGCCGTGCCGCCGACGCCGTCGGTGATCGAGTCGCCGAGGGCCACCACCGCGCCGCGCACCTCCGGCGCGAGCACGTCGACGCCCGCCACGTAGTGCCAGACGCTGGTCTTCTCGGTGAACGACGTGCCCGACTCCTCCGCGGCCTTGTCGCCGTCGCGGGTGAAGAACGAGGTCTGCATCGCGGCCGGGTGGTAGGTCACCGGTCCGGACGGGGTCGGGGTGAACGTGGTGACCAGCAGGTCCCCGTCGGCGGGCACAGCGAGCCGGACCGGGTCGCTGACCACCTCGGCGCCCGCGGGCACCGTGGTCGTCTTGGCGCCGCCGAAGGTCAGCTCGCGCATGGTGCCCGCGACCGCCTTGGGGCCGGTGCCGCTCTCCGCCACCGCGACCGTCGCGCTGATCGGCAGCGGGGACTTGCCGAAGGCGTTGGACAGCCGCACGCGGGCGGTGCCGCCACCGATGCTGGTGTGCACGATGTTGCGGATCGAGTGGTTGGGGTAGCCGTTGGGCGTGTTGTCCACGCCCGCGGCGGGGGCGGTCTGCCAGGTGCCCACCCAGCCACCGAGCGCGGCGGGGACCGGAGCGGCGGCGTCGACGCCCGCCTCCCCCGCCGTCGCCGTCGAGCCTGCGGTCGAGGACACCGTCGTGCACAGCACGAGTGCGGCGACCGTGGCCGCGGCGACGGTCAGCCGTTGCCCCTTGATCAACATGCGGTCGTCCTTCCGGTCGGGCGGCGCGTCGGTGGCGGCGAGCGCCGGCAACCCCACCACCCTGACCCCTGTGGTGGCGTTCCCACCAGAGGGTGGACTACCTCGTTTCTGGTCAACATCGGTAACCCCGTCGAGTGCCAGAGCGGATCTCCGCAGGTGAAGCCGTCACATCCGGGTTAGTTTCCGCAGGTCCCCCACTGTGCCGCCCCAGGACCGCCAGATGCGCATTCGCCACCTGCTGCTCGCCGCGCTCGTCGCCGTGACGTCGTTCTCCCTCGCCGCCCCCACCGCCATCGCCGCGCCCGTGCCGAGCTACAACGGCACGCACTCCGGCTCGGCGACCCTGTTCGACCCGAGGTCGCAGCCCGCGCACTTCGGCTACGACCCCGCGCTCGCGGTCAGCCCCGCCGAGCTGGCGCAGAGCGCGCCCGACGCCGCCGCCACGTTCACCACGACCATCTCCGCCGACCGGGCGGCCACCTTCTACGACGGCGCGCCCGAGTCGACCGCGGTCGGGTTCCTGCGGGTGCTCGACGGCGAGGCGGTCAGCCACAAGACCCCGCTCGCCACCCCGGACCACGACGGCGACCCGATGCTGTTCACCCGCTACGTCAACGGCGCGAGCAGCATGTTCTGCGTCAACAACCAGTTCAACCGCGGCGGCAGGTTCGTGTTCGAGGAGGGCGTGCACTGCGCCGACCCGCTCGACGCGCCCGGGCACGAGGAGCCCGCCGAGGACGTGGCGTCGCTGCGCTACACCGTGCAGCTCCGGCAGGACAACACCTACACCGCGCGGGTCGACGCGGTGGACGTCGCGGGCCAGGTGGTCGAGGACTACGAGCCGCAGGGGCAGCTGCCGTACACCTTCACCGGCGTGCTGCCCGGCGAGCCCACGACGAAGTACGTGCCGTTCGTGCGGCTGCGGCCGGGGGCGTTGACCGGCGGGGCGTGGAAGTACCAGGTCGCGGGCTCGGACCTGACCACGACCAGGCCGATGCCGACCGCGCGGATCGGGCAGGTCGACTGCGCCGCCGGACCAGCGACCAGCGTCGAGGTCGGCAACGCCACCGGCACCGCGATCGCGCGCTATCGGGTGCTGGTCAACGGGCAGGTCATGCGCGCGGGCCTGCTCCCGCCGGGCGGGGCGGAACGGGTGCTCGTGCCGCTGACCGACGGCATGCTCGACACCGTGCAGGTCAGGAACGGCAACGACCGCACGGTCTCCGAAGCGCAGCTGCGCGTGCACTGCGAGATCGACATCGCGCCGACCACGGCGCGGCCGACGACCTCGGAGGCCCCGGTGCACGCGGTGGCCAAGCCACCGGACGCGCGGGCGGAGTTCACCGGGACGCCGGGCGGAGGGTTCGGGCCGTGGATGTCCGTGGCGATGCTGGCCGTCCTGGCCGGGATCGCGCTGCTCGTGCTCAACCTCTGGCACCGCAGCCGCCGGGTGGTCAGCCGGGCAGCGGCGCACTCTCGCCGATGTTGAGCAGCGTCTTGGTCAGCGGCTTCGCCGACTCCAGGTAGCAGACCGCGGTGGTGTAGCCGAGCGGCCAGTCCTTGGTTTCCGGCAGCCGCCAGGTCAGCGTCAGGTCCTTCCGCCCGTTCGGGGCGGCGAGGTACTGGTTGGACATCGCCTTGCAGTGCGGCTCGGCCGCCGCGTTCATCTGCTCCGCGGAAGGGGGCGGGTCGCTCGGCTTGCCGAGCGAGAGCACCCACGGCACGGCCTCGCCGAGGTGCGGCTGGTCGCACGGGGCGATCTTGAGCTGGTTGTCCCTCGACGGCGAGCCCGCCGTGCAGACCTGGAAGCGGTAGTAGCTGGTGCCCGCCATGGCGGCGCGCACCGATCCGGTCCGGCTCATCGGCTTGTCGTCCGGGCCGAGCTCGACCGCGGCGCAGGTCAGCCACCGCTCGCCCTTGGCCCAGCCCTCACGGGTCGGCCACACCGGCCACGCCTGGAGCCTGCTCGCGTCGAGCTGGTCGCCGACGTAGGACAGCGCGTGCGCCCGGCACTGCGGCAGCGCCGCGGCCAGCAGCGTGGCCTCGTCCGGGTACTCCTTGGGCATGGTCGCCGGGAACCGGTCCGGCTGGGTGACCTCCAGGTCGTGCGGCTGCGCGCAGTCCACGACGACGAAGCGCTTGCCGTCGATGCACTGCGCGGCCAGCGCCGTGCCGGAAGGGCTGGCCGGGGCGGCCTGCGGGCGCACCGAGCTGGGCAGCGGTGTGACCGGCAGCGGCTCCGGCCGGACCAGGGTGGTGCAGCCGGTGACCAGGGCGAGCGCGGACAGCACGACCAGCGTGGTCCCACCCCGCTTGTGCCTGCGCATGTCCCTCCCCGTTCGCTCCCTCGGCGAACGGTACCGGGATTCGTCCCGGCAGTCCCGTCCACGGGCGCCAGGTCACGATTCGGTCATTCGTGTCCGTGCGGCGGAGTTCTTCTGGGTGACGCCGAGATCGGTCGAGACTTAACATCCGCGCGACACCGCCACACCGCCGTGACCCGTCGGGAACCGGCTGAGCTGCGCGGTCGGAGAGTTCGGAGGGAAACCCGATGGCGTCTGGACCACCGTCCAACGCGGGTGGGACGAGTCCGACGGGGCTGCGCTGGAACGCGTGGAACCTGTTGTTGATCATCCCGCTCGCCATGCTGTTCACGCCCATGATCAACCTGGATGAGCCCAGGGTGCTCGGGCTGCCGTTCTTCTACTGGTCCCAGTTCGCCTTCGTGCCGATCGGCGTGATCTGCGTCGGCCTGGTCTACGTCAAGACCAAGGACGAGCCCGTTGTCACGGACAAGCCCGACCACCTCTCGGTCGACGACCTCGACGAGGGGGACAAGCGATGAGCCTGGACAACGTGCAGTGGACCGAGCTGATCGTGTTCACCGCGCTGTTCCTCGTGGTCAGCGTGATGGGCTTCGTGGCGTCCCGGTGGAAGGCCGGTGACACCCTGGAGCACCTCGACGAGTGGGGCCTCGGCGGCCGCAAGTTCGGCTCGTGGATCACCTGGTTCCTGGTCGGCGGTGACCTCTACACCGCCTACACCTTCGTCGCGGTGCCCGCGCTGATCTTCGGCGCCGGCGCGATGGGCTTCTTCGCGCTGCCCTACACCGTGATCCTCTACCCGATCGTGTTCCTGCCGCTGCTGCGGATGTGGTCGGTCTCCCGGGTGCACGGCTACGTGACGCCGGCCGACTTCGTGAAGGGCCGCTACGGCTCCCGGCCGCTCGCGCTGCTGATCGCGATCACCGGCATCGTCGCGACCATGCCCTACATCGCGTTGCAGCTGGTGGGCCTTGAGGCCGTGCTGCGCACGATGGGCCTCAACGGCAGCGGCTTCCTCGGCCACCTTCCGCTGTTCGTCGGCTTCCTGATCCTGGCGGTCTACACCTACCAGGCGGGCCTGCGCGCGCCCGCGCTGATCGCCTTCGTCAAGGACACGCTGATCTACATCGTCATCCTGGTCGCGGTGATCTACCTGCCCGCCAAGCTCGGCGGCTGGTCCACGATCTTCGACAAGTCGGCCGAGCTGCTGTCCGCGCCCGGCGCGAACGGGGCGCCGAAGGGCTCGACGCTGCTCACGCCGAACAACCAGCTCCAGTACGCCACGCTGGCGCTGGGCTCGGCGCTGGCGCTGTTCCTCTACCCGCACTCGCTGACCGGCATCCTGGCGTCCAAGGGGCGCAAGGTGATCAAGAAGAACATGGTCGCGCTGCCGGCGTACTCGCTGCTGCTGGGGCTGCTCGCGCTGCTCGGCTACGTCGCGCTGGTCTCCGGGGCGAAGCCGATCACCAACGCGGCCACCGGAAGGCCGGACACCAACACCATCGTCCCGGTGCTGTTCGACCAGCAGTTCTCCGGCTGGTTCGCGGGAGTCGCCTTCGCCGCCATCGGCATCGGCGCGCTGGTGCCGGCGGCGATCATGTCCATCGCCGCCGCGAACCTGTGGACCCGCAACATCTACAAGGAGTACATGCGCAAGGACGCGACCCCGCAGCAGGAGGCCAAGCAGGCCAAGCTCGCCTCGCTGGTGGTCAAGTTCGGCGCGGTGCTGTTCATCGTGTTCGTCGACCCGCAGTTCTCCATCGACCTGCAGCTGATCGGCGGCGTGATCATCCTGCAGACGCTGCCGACGGTGGCGATCGCGCTCTACACCCGCTGGTTCCACGTGTGGGGCCTCATCTCCGGCTGGGTCGCGGGCATGGCCTACGGGTTCTGGCTGCTCTACCAGATCCCGAACCCGGCGGCGGGCAAGGCGCACTTCGGTGGTTCGGCGCTGACGCTGGACAAGCTGACGCTGTTCGGCTGGGCGCCGTTCGAGGGCTCCAAGGTGCAGATCTACGTCGGTTTCGTGGCGCTGGTGGTGAACCTGGTGGTGGCCGTCGTGGTCACGCTGGTCGCCAGGAAGCTGCGCAAGCCCAACGGCACCGACGAGACCAACCCCGAGGACTACCACGCCGACGAGGGCGACCCGAAGCTCAAGCCGGTCGCCGCGCATTAGGCACGCTCCACCAGGAAGGGCACCCGGGAACGGGTGCCCTTTTTGGTGCGCTGGAACCACCGCCGCGAGAGCAGCACATCGCAGGCTTCGGAGAAGCACCTCCGACCGGTCGCCGCCCGTGCCCCGACGTGTGCCCGCGTGCGCGCGGCCTGGCTGGCGTGGTCGAGGTTTTCGCGTTTTGTCACCTATTTGCGCAAGAGAGCGCTCCCATTTCGCGCTAAGGTGCCAAAACGCGAAACGAGGGGTGGGCGGGGCGGGCGTCGACGTGACGGCGCAGCCGGTGGGATCGCTGGAGTCCGCTGCTCGCAAGGCCGTCAGCAGGCCGTTCTGAGCCCTCGCTCAGCGCGCGACGGCGGTGTGCAGGTGGACGACACCGCCGTCGAGGCCGCGCCAGGCGACGTCGCTCCAGCCGGACGCGGCGATCTGCCCGGCGAGCGCGGACGGCGCGGGCCAGGCCTGGATCGACTCGGCGAGGTAGACGTAGGCCTCCGGGTTGCTGCTGATGCGCTTTCCGATCATCGGAACGATCCGGCGCAGGTACACCCGCCACAGGGCACGGGGAACGGTGGCGGGAGGCATGCTGAACTCGCACACGACCAGGCGGCCGCCGGGCCGGGTCACCCGGCGCATCTCGCGCAGCGCCGCCTGCGGGTCGGAGATGTTGCGCAGCCCGAACGAGATCGTCGTCGCGTCGAAGGAGCCCGCCGCGAACGGCAGCGCCATGGCGTCGGCGGCAACCCGGCTCAGGCCCGGGTGCCTGCGTCCCGCGACGTCGAGCATGCCG
Organism: Allokutzneria oryzae; assembly: GCF_042429765.1. Classification (NCBI taxonomy): domain Bacteria; kingdom Bacillati; phylum Actinomycetota; class Actinomycetes; order Pseudonocardiales; family Pseudonocardiaceae; genus Allokutzneria; species Allokutzneria oryzae. The sequence goes on from NZ_JBHLZU010000018.1 coordinate 707,492, forward strand.
AGGGAGAAGTCGGAGGCGATGACGGCGCCGCCGTGCCGGGCGATGATCGCGCTGGAGGTCCCGGTGCCCGCGGCGACGTCCAGGATCCGGGTGCCGGGCCCGGCGTGCGCCGCGGCGGCCATCCGCCGCCCCCAGGCGTCCATCCGGCCCCACCACAACCGGTTCCGGGTGCGGTCGTAGCCCGCGGCGACCTGGTCGAACATCGCCGAGACCTGGGCCGTGTCCTTGCTCAGGTCCGCTCTCACCATGACCGGATGGTAACGCCGTCCGCGCTGGGAACAGCTGTGGTTTCGGTCAGGGCCCGTGCAATGCGACCAGCGCGGAGTCCCCGTTGCCGGAAGCCTGGCAGGTGATCAGCACCCGCCCGTCGGCCGCGGTCACGTACCTCGGCGGGCAACCGGGCCGCGCGGCGTCCCCGAGCGGTGTGAAGCTCCGGACGTCCAACGCCCGCACCATGTTCTGCTCGATCCGTTGGTAGACCACACCGGACGCGGTTCCCAGGGACACCGCCCCGCTGTCGAACGCGACGTCGGTCTGCGTCAGCGCGCCACCGCCGAAGTCCAACGCCTTGGTGCCGATGCCCTCCCCGGCGGCGACCACGCGGGAGCGGCTGTTGTCCTTCTCCCGCAAGGGAATCAGCCGTCCGTAGTTTCCGAGCTCGACCCGCGCGCCGACCGAACCGTCCTCGCGGAGCCACACCAGCCCGTGGTTCTCCTGGCCGCGTGTGCTCTCCCCGCCGGAGTCCGAGGTGAGCAGCAGCAGTCCGTGGTCGTGGCCGACGATGTCGATCAGCCGGCACGGCGCCGCCCTGCACCGCCGGTCGTCCGGCCGGACCGGCGTCCTCGTCCGGCTCGCCTCGCGGAGGCCGTCCAGCCGGATCACCTCGACCGAGGCGTCGGGACAGGCGTTGCGCACGAAGTAGTTCTCCGCCCCGGCGCCGCGCACCCAGTAGTCCGCGCAGTCGGGGTTCCCGCCGCGCAGCACCTCCTGCCACTTCAGCGTGCGGGCGTCCACCGCGTACACCGCGTCGTCGACGACCCCCGGGCGGCTGGCGTTGACCAACGCGACGGAGCCGAACCGGATCGACGGCTGGTTCTCGCCGGGAGCGCGCACGAAGGAGAAGGTGCTCTCCGGCTGGAGCTCGTACAGGTCGAGGCGGTCCCGGAGATCGCCGGTCATCAGGTCGAAGACCAGTGCCGCGCGGCGGAACTGCGCGAACACCAGGCCCGCATCGGAGTCGATCATGACCTGCATGACGAGGTGCTCGTCAACGGAGTACTGCCACAACGTCTCCCCGGTCGCGGCGTCGCCGACGTACAAGCCCTGCTCGCCCTTGCCGGACCGGTCGCGGACCTCGACCACGACGCCGCGTCCCGGCACGACCACGCCTCCGCTGTAAACCTCGGGCGGCAGCGTGCGGGCCCACGCGACTTCGAGCGGCTTCCCGTCTGCGGGACCGGATGGCTTCCGCGTGGCCGTGGTGTGTTTGAGGTGGCTCCCGTCCGTGCTGTCCTCCAGGAACGCCGACCAACCCCAACCGGCCAGGAGCGCGGCCACGAGCGTCACGGCGACGAGCCAGGTGGGTGCGGTGACGCTGCCGACGGAGAACCAGACCAAGGGGACCAGCAGGAGCCACCCGGCCTGTTGCAGCGGTCCGTGCACCCCGATGCCGAGGACCCGTTCCGCCAGATTGGCGGAGATGTTGGGGGTCCACACCGTGTAGGCGGACACCAGCAGCGCGGCGACGAACGGCAGTGCCGCCGCTCGTCGGTGGAACCACGTCAGGACGACTCCGGCCGCCGTGAGCGCGACGGTGGTCCACCGGACCAGTTCGTTGCCGGACCAGCTCACACAGAACATCGCCACCGCGCACAGCCCGATGACGTCGACGGCCGCTCGGGTCCTGGTCTCCCCCACGGTCCGAGGAGAGTAGCCACACCGGCCACGTGCCCCCTCTTTTCGCGTTTTGTAGCCTTGATGCGAAATGGGAGCGCTCTTTTGCGCATCAAGGTGACAAAACGCGAAAAGCCCGACCACGCCAGCCAGCGCAGGGGGTGCGGGGGCGACGCCGTCTCGGGGCATCGGGACGGCGTGCGGGACAGGCGCTAGCCACACCGGCCGACTCGTGGCCGCCGAACGGACCAAGCTGCCCCGGTTGAGGCGGTTTTTCTTGCGCGCCAAGCGTTTGAGCGCTTCACCCTGCGCAAGCGCCACGACGTGACAGGATGCGGACGTGGACCATGCAGCCCTGAAGACGACCGTCCAGACCCTGTGGGACGGTCCCATCCTGACCAGCCTCTCCGAACTGGTGTCCATCCCCGCCGTCTCCCCCGCCTTCGACGCGGACTGGCAGCGCAACGGGCACCTCGACGCCGCGATCGAGCACGTGCGCGCCTGGGCCGCCGAACGCGACCTGCCCGGTGCGCGGATCGACGTGGTCCAGCTCGACGGCCGCACCCCGGTGCTGCTGGTGGACATCCCGGCGACCCCGGGCGCGGAGGACGCGGGCACCGCACTGCTCTACGGGCACCTGGACAAGCAGCCGCCGGTCGGTGGCTGGTCGGAGGGGCTCGGCCCGTGGACCCCGGTCGTCCGCGACGGCAGGCTCTACGGCCGTGGTTCCGCCGACGACTGCTACTCCGGCTACGCCGCGCTCGGCGCGGTGCTCGCCGTCCGGGCCGCCGGTGGCGCGCACGGCCGCTGCGTCGTGCTGCTGGAGACCGGTGAGGAGTCCGGCAGCCCCGACCTGCCCGCCTACCTCGAACACCTGCGGCCCCGCCTCGGCGAGGTCTCCCTGGTGGTGTGCCTGGACTCCGGCGGCGCCGACTACGAGCGGCTGTGGCTGACCACCTCGCTGCGCGGCATGGTCGCCCTTGAGGTCAAGGTCCAGGTGCTCGACAGCGGCCAGCACTCCGGCATCGCCAGCGGTGTCGTGCCCAGCTCCTTCCGCGTGCTGCGCGAGCTGCTCGACCGCATCGAGGACGCCACGACCGGCGCGATCAAGCTCGCCGAGCTGCACGTGGACATCCCGGAGACGCGGGTCAAGGAGGCGACGGCCGCCGTCTCCGCGCTGCCGGGCATGGTCGTCGGCAGTTTCCCGTTCACCCCCGGCGTGCGAGCGGTGACCGGTGACGAGCTGGAGCTGGAGCTCAACCGCACCTGGCGGCCGACCCTTTCGGTCATCGGCGCGGACGGCCTGCCCACCCCGGCGGACGCGGGCAACGTGCTGCGCCCGAGCACCTCGCTGATGCTGAGCTTCCGGCTGCCGCCGACCGCGGACTCCGAGGTGGCCCTCGCCGCGGTGCGCCGCGTGCTGACCACCGAGGTGCCCTACGACGCGCAGGTCGAGCTCAGCCGGGTGGAGCACGCCGACGGCTGGAACGCCCCGGAGCTGTCCCCGTGGCTGAGCGCCGCGCTGGACCGGGCGGGCTCGGAGGTCTTCGGCCAGCCGTGGGGCGCGCTGGGCATGGGCGGCTCCATCCCGTTCATGGGCCTGCTCCAGGAGGCCTACCCGCAGGCCCAGTTCGTGATCACCGGCGCTCTCGGGCCGGACAGCAACGCGCACGTGCCGGACGAGTCGCTGCGGCTGGACTTCGCGGCGAAGGTGACCGCGGCCATCGCGCATCTGCTCGATGGTCACGGAAAGCGCTGATTTGGACACGTTGCGTAGTTCAAATGTCCGTATAGTCATGCAGCCGTAATCACTGAACCGGTGCGCCTGCCCCATGTGGATGGCAGGATTCCCAGATCTCGATCGATCTCCATCACGAGGAGTTACACCGTGGCCAGACGAACAGGGCTCAAGGCTCTCGCGCTGCTTCCGGCACTGGCGATCGTTGTGGCCGCCTGCGGCTCCGGTGAGCAGGCCGGTGAGGCCAAGGGCGTTCCGCTCGTCGCGGCGGGCAAGCTCAAGACCTGCACCCACCTGCCGTACGAGCCGTTCCAGTTCGAGAAGTCCGGCGAGGTCGTCGGGTTCGACGTCGACCTGGTGGACCTGGTCGCGAAGGATCTTGGCGTCAAGCAGGAGATCATCAACGGCCCGTTCGAGACGATCGAGTCCGGCGAGGACCTCAACGCCAAGAAGTGCGACCTCGCTGCGGCGGGAATGACCATCAAGGAATCCCGTAAGCAGAACTTCGACTTCTCCGCCCCGTACTTCAAGGCGACCCAGGCGCTGCTGGTCAAGAAGTCCTCCGGCATCAACAGCCTGGACCAGCTGAAGGGCAAGAAGCTCGGAGCGCAGTCGGCGACGACGGGCCTCGACTACGCCAACAAGAACGCCAAGCCCCTCGGTGCCGAGGTCGTCGTCTACGAGGACCTCGGCCTGCTGCTGGAGGCCGTGAAGAGCGGTCAGGTCGACGCGGGCATCAACGACAACGGCGTGCTGCTCGACTACGCCAAGAAGAACTCCGACCTCGACGTGACCAAGGAGTTCGACACCAACGAGGACTACGGCATCGGTGTCCGCAAGGGCAACGACAAGCTGCGCGCCAAGATCGACGAGATCATCGCGAAGGCCAAGTCCAGCGGGGAGTACGACGCGATCTACGAGAAGTGGTTCGGCAAGAAGCCGACCAGCAAGTAAGCGTCCCCGAGGGGCCGGTGCCGGGAGGCGGCACCGGCCCCGACGACTTCCAGGAGTACGGATGTCAGGCAAGTCCGGCCTGAGCAAGCGCCAGCGCGCCAAGATCTTCCGAATGTCGCAGTACGCCCTGTTGGCCGTGATCGTCGTGGTGATCGCGATCGTCGCCGACTGGGGGCAGATCAAGCGGGCGTTCTTCGACTTCGATGTCGCCGCCGACCAGTTCCCCAACGTCATCACCATTGCGTTGAAGAACACCCTCGTCTACACGGTCCTCGGGTTCGCGTTCGGCCTGAGCCTGGGCCTGGTGCTGGCGCTGATGCGGCTGTCCTCGGTCGCGCCCTACCGGTGGCTGTCCACCATCTACATCGAGTTCTTCCGCGGCCTGCCCGCGCTGCTGGTGTTCATCGCGATCGGCACCGGCATCCCGCTGGCCTTCCCCAACGTCTTCCTCAGCCGTGAGGTCGCGATCATGCTGGCGCTCGGCCTCGTCGGCGGCGCCTACATGGCCGAGACGATTCGCGCGGGCATCCAGGCCGTGCCCAAGGGCCAGGTCGAGGCGGCCCGTTCGCTGGGCATGTCGCAGGGCCGCGCGATGATCACCATCGTGATCCCGCAGGCGTTCCGGATCATCCTGCCGCCGCTGACCAACGAGCTGATCCTGCTCACCAAGGACTCCTCGCTGGCCTACCTGCTCGGCAGCACCCTGGCCCAGCAGGAGCTGGCGCAGTTCGGCCGCCAGGCGCTGACCCAGTTCAAGAGCCTCACGCCGGTGCTCGTCGTCGGCCTCTGCTATCTGATCATCACGATCCCGCTGTCGCTGCTCTCCCGCAGTCTGGAGAAGAAGTACGGCTCCGGCGGAACGACGACCCGAGGGGTGGGCGGCTGACATGACCGAGCCGATCATCGAGATCACCGGTCTGTGCAAGGCTTTCGGGCCGCTGGAAGTGCTCAAGGGCATCGACCTGACCGTCCAGCGCGGCGAGGTCGTCTGCATCATCGGGCCGTCCGGCTCCGGCAAGTCCACGATGCTGCGCTGCGTGAACCTGCTTGAGGAGCCCACCAGGGGCAAGGTTGTCGTCAACGGGGTCGAGCTGACCGACGAGGACTGCGACATCGACAAGGCGCGGACCCGCGTCGGCATGGTGTTCCAGGGCTTCAACCTGTTCGCGCACCTGAGCGTGCTGGACAACCTCACCATCGCGCAGCGCAAGGTCCTCGGCCGCTCCAAGGACGAGTCCGAGAAGGTCGCGCGGGAGAACCTGGCCAAGGTCGGGCTCAGCGAGAAGGCAGACTCCATGCCGGGCCAGCTCTCCGGCGGCCAGCAGCAGCGGGTGGCCATCGCCCGCGCGCTGTCGATGAACCCGGAGGTGATGCTCTTCGACGAGCCCACCTCCGCGCTGGACCCGGAGCTCGTCGGCGACGTGCTCGGCGTGATGCGCGACCTGGCCGACGACGGCATGACCATGCTCGTGGTCACGCACGAGATGCAGTTCGCCCGCGAGGTCGCCGACCGCGTGCTGTTCATGGACGGCGGCTACGTGGTGGAGGAGGGGCCCGCGGAGCAGGTGATCGGCGCCCCGCGCGAGGAGCGCACCCGGTCGTTCCTCGCCCGCGTGCTCGACCCGGTGCACCAGTCGGGAACCTGACCCGCCCGCTCGGCGCCCGTTTCGCACTCACCGTGATGGGTGCGAAACGGGCTCAGGAGCGGCTTTCCAAGGGGAACTATGGGGATTGAGATCGAGCTGCACTCCAGCCGGCCGGCGCGCGGCAACTGGAAGAAGTCCAGGACCACGCTCGTGCGCGGGTCGTACGAGCACGGTTACGCGCTGGCGGATGTGCTGTCCCGGCTTGAGGAGAACGGCTCCGGCAAGTTGGGCTGGGTGGACCCGTTCGGCGACACGCTGTTCAACGAGCAGGAGGCCGAAGCCGCACTCCTGGAGATTCCCGGCCTGCTCCGCTCGTGCTCCGACGCCGAGGCCACAGCTGCCGTTCGTGACCTCGAAGGGTTGCTGCGGACGTGTGCCAGGACGCCCGGCAGCTACCTCTGGTTCATGGGGGACTGATCACCCGCCGACCCGTCGATGATCAGCTCGCGCACGAGGTCCGATACGGTTTGTGGCGCTGGCGCCGGGCGGCATCCCGGCGTGTCTCCTAAGCCACATGGCCGCTTCAGGAACTCAACCTGTGGGCCGTTGACTTTCACTGAACGCTGGATTTAGGTCGGTGTGATCCACGTCTCAAGCTCTCGCAACTGATGCGAGGAGGGCGAATGTCGTTGCACAGGGCGGTGGCCGCGCTCGCGATCTCGGCGCTGCTGCTGTCGGTCACGGCCTGCGGCAACGGCTCTGACGAGCACTCACTCAAGGTCGTCTACCAGCGCTACGGCGAGGACGTCCGGGTCGAGGCGCACATGAAGCGCACCAAGGAGGCACTGGAGGCCGCCCACCCCGAGATCGAGGTCGAGCTGATCCCGGTGGTGGCTCCGGACAACGAGTACCTGTCCAAGGTGCAGCTCATGCAGCGCTCCCCGGCGACCGCGCCGGACGTGATCTACGAGGACAGCTTCAACATCAACGCGGACGTGGACGCGGGCTACCTGGCCCCGCTCGACGAGTACCTGGCGAAGTGGCCGGACTGGCACCAGATCATCCCGGTCGCCAGGGAGAGCGCCCGCGCGATCGACGGCAAGACCTACGGCGTGCCGATGGCCACCGACACCAGGGGGCTGTGGTTCAACCGGCAGGTCTTCGCGAGCGCGGGGCTCCCGGAGAACTGGCAGCCCAGGACCTGGGAGGACATCCTCACCGCGGCCCGCACGATCAAGGAGCGGGTGCCGGAGGTCATCCCGTTCGCCATGCCGGCCGGCCGCGCCAACGGCGAGGCCGTTGCGATGCAGAGCGTGGAGATGCTGCTCTACGGCACCAGGACCGCCACGCTCTACGACGAGGCGCAGAAGAAGTGGGTCGTGCCGAGCCAGGGCATGGCCGAGACGCTGCGCTTCGTCAACAACGTCTTCGCCACCGGTCTCGGTCCGAGCCCGGCCCAGGTCGCCGACCCGCGCTTCGGTGACCGCGGCATCGAGGAGCTCACCAAGCAGGGCCGCGTCGGCATCCGGCTCGACGGCAGCTGGCTGCCGGCGCACTGGAGCCCCGGCGGCAAGGCGGAGTGGCCGGAGTGGTCGCGGACGATGGCGCCCGCCGCCATGCCGACGCAGTTCGGCCAGGCCCCCGGCCGGGTCAGCCTCTCCGGCGGCTGGACGCTCGCGGTCGGCGCGCGCAGCAAGCAGAAGGAGAACGCGTTCCGGTTCATCACCTCGGCGCTGGACCGGGAGGGCGCGCTGGCGCTCGCGGTCGGCGCTGGTCAGCTGCCGGTGCGCAGGGACATCGCCAAGGGGGACCCGCGCCTGGTCGAGCGCAACCCCACGGTCGCCTTCTGGACCGGACTGATCGACATCACCCACTACCGGCCGACGCTGACGATCTACCCCAGGGTCTCCCAGGAGCTGCAGATCGCGATGGACCAGGTGGTCAACGGCGCCGACGCGGCGGACACGGCCACCGCGTGGGCGGCCAAGGTCACCCGCATCGTCGGGCTCTCCAACACCAGGGCGGGATGACGGCCATTAGCGTGTTTATGGCATTCAAGTACTTATGGCGGTGTCGGAGTTGTCCCGCCTGTCCATAGGCTCGCTCGTAATACCTGTTCCACACAAATACCTGCACCCACATGCACTACATCTCCCCACGTCAGGGAGCCTCTTCGCCATTCGCGCACTTATCGCGCTTTCGGGGTGACCCGAAACCGCCATTCGTGCGCACAAGGCGCCGGGTGCCAGGGGGGAGTGCGCGTGAAGCGGCTGTTGCCGTTGGTGCCAGCGACTGTGCTGCTGGGGCTGTTCCTGGTCGGCCCGGTGCTCTGGACGATCTATCTCTCCTTCACCAACACGGCGCTGAGCGGGGCCGCCGCGCGCGCCCCGCAGTTCACCGGCCTGGACAACTTCGAGCGGATGATCGAGGACCCGGCACTGCTGAACGCGGTGTGGCTGACCGTGGTCTTCACCATCGGCTCCGCCGTGATCGGCCAGAACTGCCTGGGAATGCTGATCGCCGTGCTGCTCGCGGGCCGGTCCGGGCCGCTGCGCTCGGTCGTCGGCGGAGTGGTCGTCGCGGCGTGGGTGTTGCCGGAGCTGGTCGCCGCCTTCGCCGTTTACGCCTTCCTCAACGCCGACGGCAGTCTCAACGCGCTGCTGGAGTGGCTCGGGCTTCCCGGCCAGAACTGGCTCTACACGGCGCCGATGGCCGCGGTCGTGCTGGCGAACGTGTGGCGTGGCACCGCGTTCTCGATGTTGACCTACCAGGCGGCCATGTCCGACGTGCCCGGCGACCTCGTCGAAGCCGCGCAGATGGACGGAGCCGGACCGCTGCGCCGGTTCTGGCACGTCACGCTGCCCCTGATCCGTCGCACGGTCATGACCAACCTGCTGCTGGTCACGTTGCAGACGCTCGGGGTCTTCGCGCTGATCTACGTGCTCACCGCGGGTGGTCCCGGCGAGGCCAGCCAGACTCTGCCGCTGCTGATGTACGAGCAGGCCTTCGTGTTCCGCGAGATCGGATACGGCGCCGCCACCGCGTTGGTGCTGCTCGTCGTCGGCGGGGTGTTCGCCGCCGTCTACGCGCGCTCGCTGCGGGAGGAGCTGCGATGACCACCACTCCGCGAAGACGCGTCGCGACCGCGTTCGTCCACCTGGTGCTCGGCGTGATCGCACTGGTCTTCGCCGCGCCGCTGCTGTGGCTGGTGACGGCAGCGGTGGACGAGAAGGCGGGGCTGCGCGTCGAGATCCCCGAACGGCCCGGGCCTGCCAACCTCCTCGCGGTGCTCGACTGGGAGATCGGCCTGCTGCCCATGATCAATGGTCTGGTGCTCGCCGGGGGAGCCGCGCTGATCTCGGTGACCCTCGCCGCCCTCGCCGCGTATCCGCTCTCGCGCTACCAGCTGCGGTTCAAGCGGCCGTTCCTCTACGTCGTGCTGTTCGCGACCGGACTGCCGATGACGGCCGTGATGGTGCCGGTCTACAGCATGTTCGTGCAGCTCGAACTCGTCGACAGCATGATCGGCACGATGCTGTTCCTCGCCGCGACGTCGCTGCCCTACGCGATCTGGATGACCAAGGGCTTCATGGACAGCGTCCCGCTCAGCCTGGAGGAGGCGGCGTGGATGGACGGCGCTTCCGGCATGCAGTCGCTGCGCCAGGTGGTGCTGCCGCTGATGGTTCCCGGCCTGTCGGTTGTCGGCGTGTTCACCTTCATCGCCGCGTGGGGCAACTTCTTCGTCCCGTTCACCCTGCTGCTCGACCCCGACAAGCAGCCGGCGGCCGTCGGCGTCTTCGCGTTCTTCGGCAGGGCGGGGGTGGAGTCCTACGGGCCGCTCGCCGCGTACTCGTTGCTTTACACCGCGCCCGTGCTGGGCTTGTACTTGATCGTCTCGCGGCGGCTCGGTGGCTCGTTCACGCTGGCGGGCGCGGTGAAGTGATCCTCGGAGCGGAAGGGGTCCCATGGCACGGGTGCTGTCTGCGGAGTCGACCGAGCTGTTCACCGGCCCGGTGGACGCGCCGCTCCAGGTGGTTCGGGTGACCCTCGCCGAGCAGGCGACGGTGCGCGTGACCGGGCCGGGCGTCAGCACGCCGGAGCCGGCACGGGGCGAGGGGGTCGTCGAAGTCTCAGTGTCCACATCGGACAGTCCGGGCAGTGTCGTCAGGGCGCGGGTGGTCGCCGACGACGGGTCGGGGCTCGACTTCGACCTCACCGTCGCCGAACCCGGCTGGACGGTGCACATGGTCAGCCACTTCCACTACGACCCGGTGTGGTGGAACACCCAGGCCGCCTACACCACGGCGTGGGACGCGTTGGACTTCCCCGGTTCGCCGCGATCGGCCTACCAACTCGCGGGTTTCGACCTGGTGCGCGCGCACCTCGACCTCGCGTTGCGCGAGCCGGAGTACAAGTTCGTGCTCGCCGAGGTCGACTACCTCAAGCCCTACTGGGACGCCTTCCCCGGCGACCGCGACGTGCTGCGCAGGCTCATCGCCGAGGACCGGGTGGAGATCATGGGCGGCACGTACAACGAGCCGAACACCAACCTGTGCAGCCCGGAGTCGGCGATCCGCAACTTCGTGCACGGCATCGGTTTCCAGCGCCACGTGCTCGGCGCCGACCCGCGGACCGCCTGGCAGCTCGACGTGTTCGGCCACGACCCGGCGTTCCCCGGCATGGCCGCCGACGCCGGTCTCTCGTCCAGTTCGTGGGCGCGCGGCCCGTTCCACCAGTGGGGGCCGATGGAGACGCGCGACGGCGTCAAGGGCGATCCGGGCCGCATGCAGTTCCCCAGCGAGTTCGAGTGGATCTCCCCCTCCGGCCGCGGCCTGCTGACCAGCTACATGGCCGACCACTACAGCGCGGGCTGGTGGATGGACTCCGCCCCGTCGCTGGACGAGGCCGAGGCCGCGGTGCTGACGTTGTTCCAGGGCCTCAAGAAGGTGGCCACCACCCGCAACGTGCTGCTGCCGGTGGGCACCGACTACACGCCGCCGAACAAGTGGATCACCCGCATCCACCGCGACTGGGGCTCCCGCTACACGTGGCCTCGGTTCGTGTGCGCGCTGCCGAAGGAGTTCTTCGCCGCCGTCCGCGCGGAGCTGGCCGAACGCGGCGAGGAACCCACGCCGCAGAGCCGCGACATGAACCCGGTCTACACCGGCAAGGACGTCTCCTACATCGACACCAAGCAGGCGCAGCGCGAGGCGGAGGACGTGCTGCTCGAAGCGGAGCGCTTCGCCGTCTTCGCGTCGTTGGTGACCGGCGCGCGTTACCCGGACGCCGCGTTCGCCAAGGCCTGGGTGCAGCTGGCCTACGGTGCGCACCACGACGGGATCACCGGCTCGGAGTCCGACCAGGTCTACCTTGATCTGCTGTGGGGCTGGCGCGAGGCGAGGGAGCTCGCGCTCGGTGTGCGCGACTCGGCTCTGCGGCAGCTGACCGACCGCGTGGACTTTTCTCAGGCTGTGGGTCGCGGCGTGGTGGTGTGGAACTCGCTGGCCTCGTCGCGGACCGATCTGGTCACCGCGCGACTCACGGATCCTGTGCATGGCAGCGTTTCCGTTGTGGACGACTCGGGGACCGAGCTGCCAGCGCTTGTGGATCATGATGGCCACTCGGTCAGCTTCCTCGCCCGTGACGTGCCGTCTTTCGGTTGGCGGGCATACACAATACGAGTGTCCACTGTGGATAAGTCTATTGTGGATGAACCTGTGGACGGTGTGGACAGCTCGCGGTGGCAGCCTGTGGATGGTTGTGCGGTGGCCAACGGGCACTACCGCGTCGAGGTCGATCCGGGCCGGGGCGGCGGAGTCGTCAGTCTCGTCGAGCTGCCCGGCGAACGGGAGCTGGTCGCGCCGGGATCGGTCGGCAACGAGCTCGCGGTCTACGAGGAGTACCACCAGCATCCGCGCTTCGGTGAGGGTCCGTGGCACCTGTTGCCCAAGGGGCCGGTCCAGGTGTCGAGCGCCAACAACGCTTCCGTGCAAGCCTTTCGCTGCCCCATCGGCCAGCGGCTCGTGGTGCGCGGCGAGATCGGTCCGGTCAGGTACACGCAGACGATCACCTTGTGGCGCGGGGTTCCCCGGGTGGACTGCTCGACGAAGGTCGATGAGTTCACCGGCTCCGACCAGCTGCTGCGCCTGCGCTGGCCGTGCCCGGTCCCGGGTGCGCTCCCGGTGAGCGAGGTCGGGGATGCCGTGGTGGGCCGTGGTTTCGGCCTTCCGGACGTGGACTCCGCCGAGCACCCGTGGACCCTGGACAACCCCGCCTGCACGTGGTTCGGCCTCTCCGCGACGGCTCGTATCCGCGTCGGAGGGGCGACCCGCGCGATCGGTGTCGCGGAGCTGGTCGCACCGTCGCGGGCGGAAGCCGCTCCGCTGGCGCGCGAACTCACGGTCGCCCTCGCGCGAGCCGGAGTCACCGCGACCTGCGGTACCTCGGGCGGTCCGCGCTACGGACACCTCGAAGTCGACTCGAACCTCCCGGACGTGCGGTTCGCCCTCGGTGGACCGGACCGGAACGCGTTCACCGCCAGGGTTCTCGCCGAGGCGGACCCGGCCTACCGGGAGGAGCTCGACCGTCAGCTCGCCGCGACCGGCCGGGCGGTGGTGTGGGTTCCCGCGGAACGGCCACTGGCCGAGGTCTGGGTGCCCAGCGCCGATCTCCGTGCGGCGCGGGCGCTTCCGGTGCTGATCGTCGCGGGGGACGACCTCGGTGCCGTCATCAAGTCCATTGTGGACGATCTGGCGGACCACGAGATCGTGGTGGAGCAGAGTGTGGACGCGGGCGTCGGCGACTTCGAGCCGCGCACGGTGGCGCTGCTCAACCGCGGCGTGCCCGGCTTCGCGGTCGACGCGGCGGGCACGTTGCACGCGTCGTTGCTGCGCTCGTGCACGGGCTGGCCGTCGGGGGTGTGGATCGACCCGCCGCGCCGCACCACGCCGGACGGCAGCGGTTTCCAGCTCCAGCACTGGACACACGTCTTCGACTACGCGGTGGTCAGCACGGACGGCGACTGGCGCAACGGGATCCCGGAGCGCAGCGCGGAGTTCTCCCGGCCGCTGATCGCGGTGCCGTCGCCGGAGGACGGCGTCGGTGGCCTGCCCGGTTCCGGCTCCCTGCTGCGCGTCGAACCGGCGGGTGCGGTGAACCTCGCCGCGGTGAAGGCGGCGGGCAACCCGCTGGCCCGTGGCTCCGCGCGACCGGTCGACCCGGCGGAGGGCATCGCGGTGCGGCTGGTGGAGACCTCGGGAACCGCGGTGGCGGCGCTGCTGTCCTCGCCACTGCTGAGCTTCGCCGACGCGGCGACCGCCGACCTGCTGGAACAGCGCCGCGACTCGATCCCCTCGGGCGCGGAGCTCTCCGTCGACCTGGCCCCGTTCGAGATCGCCACCATCGTCGCCCGCCCCGAGCCGAACCGTTGGTCCACATTGGACGGTCGTCCGCTCGGGCCGGAGGCGGAGGTCGCCCAGCCGCTCTACGCGCGGTACTGGATGCACAACCGGGGCCCCGCGCCGTTGGGCGGGCTGCCGGTCGCGGTGCACATCGACCCCGTGACCGGACTGGTCCAACCGGGCGGTGACATCACGCTCACGCTGACCGTCGCGAGCGACTGCACCGACGCCGAGCTGCACGGCGTCGTCCGCCTGGTGGTGCCGGACGGGTGGACCTCAACGCCCGCGCAGCTGCCGTTCGGGTTGGCCCCTGGCGGTCACTGGCAGACGGAAGTGCAGGTCAGCGCGCCCGGGGGTGATCAACAGGGGCCGCATCCGGTGCGCGCGCAGCTGGAACTCGTCGGCGAGGCGCTCCCACCGAGCTGGCGTCAGGTGGTCGAGGATGTGGCGATGCTGTCGACCGTCGCCGAGCCCGCGCAACCGCTGCGCCTCGCCGGATCGCCCCGCGCGGTCCGGGTGGCGCGGGGCGCGCGGGAACGGCTCACCGTCGACGTGGTCTGCCAGACCTCCGCCCCGGTCTCCGTCGAGGCGCAGCTGCTCACCCCGTGGGGCACCTGGGACGCGACGCCGGACTGGTGGCAGGTCCGGGAGCTCAAGGGGCGCACCGAGTTCGGCTTCGACATCGCGCCACCGCCCTGGGCCGAGCCCGGTGCGTACTGGGCGCTGGTGAAGGTGGCCGGAGCCGGCCGCATCCTCTACTCCGACGCGGTCGCACTGGTGGTGACGACATGACCCCCATCGCGTGGGTCGGCGACGAGCCGGTCCTGGTCTCCGAGGTCGACAACGCCGAGGCCGAGCTGCGCTCCGGGCGCGCGGCGGCCACCCTGCCCGCGCAGGGCACGAGCGAGGCGCGGCAGCTGCGGCGCTGGCTGGTGCAGCGGCTCACGGCGGAGCGCATCGTCGGGCTGATGAACCCGCACGGCGAGCCGCCGGCACTGGAGAAGATCGCCGCCGACCGGGCGGCCATGCTCGAACTGGGCAGCGTCGCCGCGTCCCTGCTCACCGGCAGCCCCCAGGCGCGGTCGGTGTTCGTCGAGGTCACCGCGGGTGTCGCGGTGAGCCCCGACGAGGTGGTCCGCTACTACGAGGCGAACTTCGAGCTGTTCTCCGCCCCGGAGCGGCGAGTCGTGCGGCACCGGGTCCTGCCGACCCCGGACCTCGCCGACCTCTCTGAGTGTCCATTAAGGACAGTAGTGCGCGGTCAGCTCGCGGGACCCGTGGAACGAGCCCTGTTCGCGGCGGCGGAACGCTCGGTGGTCGGCCCGGTCCAGGACCCGCTCGGCTGGCACACCCTCTTCGTCGAGCGGGCCTACCCGGAGAACCTCCGCACCCTCGCGGAGGCGCGTGAGGAGATCACCGCCCACCTGCTCGCGGCGGCCCGCCGCCGGGCCTTCGGCGACTGGCTGGAGGCGCGCCGCGCGGAGCTGGTCCGCCTCGCCCCCGGCTACGAACATCCCGGAGATCCCCGTCAGCCGGACAACACCCACCGCCACTGACCCCACCGGTCCCGTACCGTCTCGCTGATGACGGACGTGGTGCTCGCGCTGGACGTCGGTGGCACGAAGATCGCCGCCGCGCTCGTCGACGACCGGGGCCAAGTGCTGCGCGAGGCCCGCAGGCCGACTGCCCGCGCCAACCCCGAACTGGGCTGGGCGGCCACCAGGGAGGCGATCGAGGAGGCAGTGCGCGACGTCCGGGTCCGTGGCGTCGGCATCGCCTGTGCCGGGCCGATCGACACCACCTCGGGCACGGTCAGCCCGATCAACATCGCCGGCTGGCAGGACTTTCCGCTCGTCCGCCGCGTCACCGGCCTGGTGCCGGACGTGCCGGTGCGCCTCGCGGGCGACGGTGTCTGCATGGCGCTCGGCGAGCACTGGCGCGGCGCGGGCCGGACCAGTGACCACCTGCTCGGCATCGTGGTGTCCACCGGGGTCGGTGGCGGCCTGGTGTTCGGCGGAAAGCCCTTCGGCGGACGCACCGGCAACGCCGGTCACATCGGCCACGTCGTCGTCGAACCCGACGGCGCGCCGTGCACGTGCGGTGGTCGCGGCTGCGCGGAAACCGTTGCGGCAGGGCCGCATCTGGTGAGGTGGGCGCGTGGGCGAGGGTGGAACGCCGGTGCGGACGCGGCCGGGCTCGCGGAGTCGGCGCGGGCGGGCGACGCGGTGGCGCTCGCCGCGTTCGAGCGAGGTGGCCGCGCCGTCGGCCTGGCCATCGCGGCGACGGCGGCCGTGTGCGACCTCGACCTGGTGGTGATCGGCGGCGGCGTCGCCGCGGCGGGCGAGCTGCTCTTCGGTCCCGTCAGGAGGACTCTGGCCACGCACGCAGGACTGTCCTTTTTGGACAAGCTGAGGGTCGAGCGGGCGGAGCTGGGCGCGCGGGCCGGTCTGGTCGGCGCGGCGGCGCTGGTCGCGAACCCGTGAGGTCGTCCGACGCCCACTGAGCGATTTCGCTCGTTTAGTTCGTTTTCAGTACCCCTGCTTTCGCTGCTGGTATCCCTGGGCGAAAGTTCTTCAGTGCTGTGGGCGGAGTGCTCACGCATCGCTGCCGCCAATGGAGAGAAGTTGAGAAAGCGCATCCTGCCGATCGCCGTCGTAGCCGCCACCTTCCTGGTCTGCGGCCTCGCTGTGATCGCTTCGGCCACCCCGGCCGCGCCGCTGAACGTGGTGGCGATGGGGGACTCCACCGCCTCGGGCACCGGCGCCGGTGACTACCAGTCCGGTACCGCGGGCACCTGCTGGCGCAGCGGCAACTCCTACTCCGAGGTCGTCGTGGCGAACCTGCGCGCGAGCGGTCGGAAGGTGGAGCTGCGCAACGTCGCCTGCAGCGGAGCGGCCATCAACGACGTCCGCACGTCGTTCAAGGGTGAGCCCGCGCAGCTGGACGCGCTGGAGCCGGACACGAACCTGGTAATGCTGACCCTGGGCGCCAACGACATCAGCTACGCCGAGTTCGGCGGCCTGTGCATGCAGGGCGACTGCTCGAAGGCGGCCGAGTCCGTCATCGACCAGATGCCGGGGATGGCCAAGAACCTGTTCACCCTCTTCGGGCAGATCAAGGCCAAGAGCCCCAAGGCGAAGATCGTCACGGTCGCCTACGGGCGCCAGCTCACCTCCGGCGCCAACGCGTCCACCGCGCAGGACCCCGTCTGCGCCCCCACGGTGTTCAGCGCCGAGGAGCGCACTGAGGGCAACAAGGTCGCCAGCGCCTTGGACGCGACACTCCGCAACACCGTCAAGACGGCTACGCGCCACGGCATCGACGCCCTGTTCGTCAGCCCCTACAAGGCCAACTCCATCGCCATCGGCAAGGAGTTCGCCGGCCACTCGCAGTGCGAGGCCGGTGCGACCTACTACCGAGGCTTCGACGCGCTCATGGCCGGACAGGAAGGTCGGGAGGCCGTGCTGCACCTGAACAAGGACGGCCAGGCCGCGCTGGCGGGACTCGTCTCCGCCCAGCTGCGCTAGACGAGGACGGAGGAAGGGCGTCCCGGCGCCCTTCCAGCTCTCGTCGGCGCGGCAGCGCTGGTCATGAACCCGGACCGAGCCGGTTCTCGACCGATCGGCCGGTGTTCTGCGACCCTCCGGCCGAGGTCGCGAAGGGCGTTCCGGTCGCACGGCCGATCCGTGCGCCGTCCTTTGTGGACAGGATTGCCGCCGTCGGGACAGCGGACCACGGAGGGGCGCCATGTCGGGGATCAGCAAGCGCACGTTCGGCATCGCACTGACCGCCGCGGCGGTCGCGGTGGGAGCCTTCGCCGCCGGGGTCGCCAACGCGGGCACCAACCCGCCGCCCGAGCTGGGTTCCTGCGCCGCGGGCGACCTGACGGCCGTCGTCAGCGAGGGAGTGTCGCCGACCCGCACCGACAAGCTGTTCCGGATCACCTTCAGTGCTTCCCGCCCCGGTGTCTCGTGCGGCCTTCGCGGTGCGAACGGTGCGCTGCTCGGTGTCGAGGTCAACCCGCTGACCACGGGCGGGACCCCGCCGCCGGTGCTCATCGACGCCGACCACCAGGCGGATGCCCACGTGGTGACCCCGCAGCCGCACGAGCAGGGCGCGCCCGCCAACTCGGTCAGCTTCACGCTGCCCGGTGGTGGTCCCGCCGGCATTCCGTTCGACGTCGCTTGGCCGAGCGACATCAACGGCCCCGTCGGCATCACGGCGGTCGTCGTGCCCGTCAGCTGAAACCCCCCATCAGCTGACGTTCGCCCCGTGGCCCGCCGCGCCCCCCCAGCCGGCGCGGTCACGGGGCTCCCCTATGCCTTCTCCGGCTGCTTCTCCGGGTGCCAGGCCTTGCCATCGACGAGGTTGCCGAAACCCATCCAGGACAGGTTCATCAGCCGCCGCGCCATCGCCTTCGGGCTCTCGTCGGGGTGCTCCAGCCACCACTCGGCCAGCGCCTCACCGGCCCCGGTGAGCGCGGCGGCCAGCGGCTCGGTCTGGCCCTCGGCGAACGCGCCGACCCCCTCCTTGCTCGCCGCGCGGTCGAGCAGCACGGAGATCAGCGCGATGGCCCTGCGCCTGCCCTCGGCGAGCTCGGCGGCGAACGGCGCGCCCTGGGTGCCGGCCTGGCGGTGCAGCACCTGCCAGGAGTCGCGGTTCTCACCGACGAAGGTGAAGAACGCCAGCACGCCGCGCCAGAGCTGCTCCTCCGGATCGAGGTTGACGTCGACGACCCCGCCGATGGCCTCCATCATCCTGGTGGTCTCGCGCTGGATGCACGCGGCGAACAGCTCCTCCTTGGAGCCGAGGTAGGCGTAGATCATCGGCTTGGAGATGCCCGCGACCTCGGAGACCTCGTCCATCGACGCGGGGTGGTAGCCCCGCTCGGAGAACACCCGCACGGCGGCGTCGAGGATCTGCCGCTCGCGCACGGCGCGCGGCAGCCGCTTGGCGCGCGGCGGAGGGGTCTCCCCCGCCACGTCCTTCTTGGTCATGCACCACCTCAACGGTGTCTCGGGACGCTCTTGCGACCAAACCTACTCAGAAGTAGTCTTACTCGCGAGTAGGTAAGCCTGGAGGTGCGTTGTGCCGAACACCGACCCGATCGCCGCCCTCGCCGAGGTCGACCCGAAGAAGATCAGCAACGACGAGTTCGTCGCCCTGCTCTCCGCCGCGTCGGACCTCGCGGACAGCGGAGCCGAGGTCGATCTCAGCTCGCTGGAGCCACAGAAGTTCGCTCGCCTGGTCTCCCGCGCCTCCAAGGATCAGATCGAAGCCGTCATGGTTCGTCCGGAACTGCGCGCCAAGGTACTGGATGAGGTCTTCCGGAGGATGGGAACGCACTTCAAGGCCGACCGGGCGGGCTCGACCCGCGCGGTCGTGCACTGGCGCATCACCAGGCCGGAAGGCGAGGAGCACGACCGCTACGAGACGGTGATCGACTCGGGCGTCTGCACGGTGAACAAGGACAACACCGCCGAGCCCCGGGTCTCGGTGACCCTCTCACCGCTGGACTTCCTCAAGCTCGTCACCGGCAACGGCTCCGCCCCGGTGATGTTCATGACCGGCAAGCTCAAGGTCAAGGGAGACCTGGGTTTCGCGGCCGGGCTGACCAACCTGTTCTCCATCCCCAAGGCCTGAGGAGAGACGACGTGACCTTCTCGCTCGAACTGTCCGAGGAGCAGACCGGGCTCAGGGACTGGGTGCACGGCTTCGCCAGCGAGGTGGTGCGGCCCGCCGCCTCGGAGTGGGACGAGCGCGAGGAGACGCCCTGGCCGGTGATCCAGGAGGCGGCCAAGATCGGCCTGTACGGCTTCGAGTCGCTTGCCACCTGCTACGCCGACCCCACGGGGCTGTCGCTGCCGATCCTCAACGAGGAGCTGTTCTGGGGCGACGGCGGCATCGCCATGGCCATCATGGGCACCGGCCTCGCCGTCGCGGGCATCTTCGCCTCCGGCACCCCCGACCAGCTCGCCGAGTGGGTTCCGCAGTGCTACGGCGACGCGGACGACCCCGAGGTCGCGGCGTTCTGCTCCTCCGAGCCCGAGGCGGGCTCCGACGTCTCGGCTATGCGCACCCGCGCGGTCTACGACGAGGCCAAGGACGAGTGGGTGCTCAACGGCCAGAAGGCCTGGGCCACCAACGGTGGCATCGCCAACGTCCACGTGGTCACCGCCGTGGTCGACCCGGAGCTGAAGGCCCGCGGCCAGGCCGGCTTCATCATCCCGCCGGGCACCCCGGGCCTCGTCGGCGGCAAGAAGATCAAGAAGCACGGCCTGCGCGCGTCGCACACCGCCGACGTCTACCTCGACGACGTCCGCGTCCCCGGCTCCTGCCTGCTGGGCGGCAAGGAGAAGCTCGACGCCAGGCTGGCCCGCGCCCGCGAGGGCAAGAAGGCGGAGGGCCAGGCGGCCATGGCGACCTTCGAGGTCACCCGCCCGACCGTCGGCGCCATGGCGGTCGGCATCGCCCGCGCCGCCTACGAGTACGCGCTGGACTACGCCAAGCAGCGCGTCACCTTCGGCAGGCCGATCATCGAGAACCAGTCCATCGCCTTCACCCTCGCCGACATGAAGATGGAGATCGACGCGGCCCGGCTGCTGGTGTGGCGCGCGTCGTGGATGGGCCGCAACGGCCAGAAGTTCGCCAACGCCGAGGGCTCGATGTCCAAGCTGAAGGCCGGGGAGGTCGCGGTCTGGGCCACCGAGCGCGCCATCCAGATCCTCGGCGGCAACGGCTACACCCGCGAGCACCCGGTTGAGCGCATGCACCGGGACTCCAAGATCTACACCATCTTCGAGGGCACCTCGGAGATCCAGCGCCTGGTCATGGCCCGTGCGATCTCCGGAGTGCACATCCGCTGATGGTGGGACCAGGTCGCCAAACCGCGCTGGCGGCCTCGTGAGGGGGTGGTGGATCCCGGTGTCCCCCAGTGCCGGGATCCACCACCACCCGCGGCTCCGGCGGCCTCGCTCAGGTGGTGGCTCGTTGCAGGACGTCGCTGGTGTACGTGACCGGGGACGCCTCGTGCCGTGAGGTGTACGGGCACTCCCAGTCGGCTGCGGTGAAGCGGCCGGAGAAGTGTCGCGCGGGCTGCTGGTACTCGTAGGTGACGAAGCTCGGGTTCACCGAGCCGTTGTTCGTCAGCTCGGTCTTGCGGATCCTGTCCTGCATCGAGAAGAACTTCTCGCCGAGCATCATGAACTGCTTGTTCGAGTTGAAAGCCATCGCGGCTTTGGAGAACCGGCGGGTGGCCCTCGATGAGCCGGGGTGCATTCCGACGACGAAGAACGCGTGTCCGCCGGTGTGGAATCCGAAGTTCGGCTCATTCGGGTCGGAACTGCTGCCCGGGTCGAGACCGTGGTCCTCGCTGTCGATGTCGTGCATGATCTGCAGGTGCTTCCAGATGAGCCGTTCGTACTCGTCCTCATCGACCAGGCCCGGTTCGTCAAAGGTGGCCACAAAGGTCATGAAGCTCTTGTCGGACAGCTTCTGGTCCAGTCCGATCGCGTAGCGAAGCAGGTCGCGGTGGTTTTCCAGCGCGGACTGCTCGTCGCCGAGTCGCCGATAATGCCCGTGGGTGATGGAGCCGCGCTTCACTGCCGCGCGGGCGCCGAGGCAGCTGAAGTTCTTTGAGGAAATGAACTCCTCAAGCTCCGCTTGTGCGTCGGATTTCATGGGGGCAAAGGTAACAATGACGACAACCGGGAAACCATGTGACGTGGATCTCACGTTGCATTTCCGGTCGAAGGGTTGCCCGTTTTGCGACTTTGTCGGCCGTAGGCTGATTGATTGACAGAAAAGTGCATGCATGTGCATGGAGTGCCTGTGTGCTGCTGGGTTGATTGCGGCGCCCGCCCGGAAAGCCCTTTCTTCGCATTTCGCTTCGAATGGGTAGCGAAATATGAGGTTCGGCCATTCGTGAATCACGGGTGTACACCTGGTTGACCAGCTCGTGATGAGGTCCTGTGGCCGCACCCGAACGCGCGAGCCCGGTTGCGGACCGCTTGCGCGAAGCTCTTCCCGGCGGTGCGACTGCGTCGAGGACCACCGGCGCCCGGAGAAGGACGTCGCTTCCCCGAAACCTGGCAGGGACGCGGTGACGGGAGCGGTACGGGCATGTCCAGTCCCGCTCGGTGAGCCTGCCGGAGAAGTGCCGGGCGGGCGCTGCACGTACTCGTCGTGGGTGAAGCTCGGGTTGAGCGAGCCGTTGTTCGCCACCTCGCGCCCGCGGATGCTGCGGACTGGCGAGCGGACATCGCAGTGGCCACCGCTCGCCGCTGACCGACAACGACCTCGCGGCACAGTGCAGGCACCGTTTTGCCTGGTCAGCAGGCAAGTCTGGGACAACGGCCAGTACGGCGCCGGGGAACGAGGTCCCGTGTCCACCCCCAGGGACACGGGACCTCATCGGCTACGCGGCCACCGGGGCCTCGCGCCAGTACTCGCCGTAGGTCGCCGCCTCCCTGGCCAGCCAGGCGTCGAAGTCCTGCCACTGGCGCTTACGCGGCAGGTGCATCAGCCGCGACCGCCGGACGTCGATCACCAGGGGCTTGCCGCCGGGCAGGAGGGCGGGCATCTCCAGTTGCATCAGCCGCAGCACCGAACACGCCGCGGACTCGGTCAGCGGCTCGTCCTTGAACCACAGGTACGTGGCGTACCGGGTGTTCCCGTCGACGAGGCCGAGGTGCGGACGCACGCGTACGCGCACGTCGTCGAAGACGACCTCGCCGATGCCGACCTCGGTGAGCGCGGGTTTCCAGTCCTCGGTGAGGCTGCACCAGCCCTCGGCGTTCTCCTCGTAGCTGCGCCGCTTCTTGGGGTGTGCGTTGTCGATCGCGGTGATCAGCTCGGACAGGTCGTCGCCCGTGCGTCGTCCCGCCTGGATGGCGTCGAGCAGGTCCAGGTTGTACCTGATCGCCCAGACGTTCCTCTCCTCCTGCATCGCGCGGTGCCTGCGCACGCGGCGCGCCTTCTCCGGTCCGGGCGCGTTGTTGTAGTCGATCCAGAGCGAAGTGGGGATGTGTCGCTCCATCCCGTACCTCCTTGGCCAGCGGAGACCCAACACCACGGACCCTACGGAGGGGGTCTGACAGTCACGGAGGTAAAAGCCCAGGTCAGCAGATGTGGCATCAAAATTTTCGGACGGATTTTCCTGGGCCGGTGATCCCGTTCGCGCTCAGCACAGCGGTCGGCACGGTGATGTCGCCGAACCCGCTTGCCCCGACCCACATCCGGTCGCCGTCTCGAAGCCGCGCGAGGACCCCCGGAGCACCGTTGCGCGTCATCTCGTCCAATGTGGACTGCAACGCGCGAGAGCGCCCGCGGGCAGGGCTCCGATGGGCTGCATGCGACGCATGCCCAGGAAGCGGTTGTCGGCAGTGTTCTCAGCCCAGAACACGAGCACCCCCGCCGGGATGACGGGGGTGCTCGATGTCCGTTGACCGGATCAGTACGTGATCGCCACCGACGGGTCGGCGAGCAGCGCGCCGACGTCGGCGAGGAACTGCGAACCCTGCTGGCCGTCGACCACGCGGTGGTCGAAGCTCAGCGCGAGCTGGCAGACCTTGCGCGGCACGACCTGGCCGTCCACCACCCACGGCATGTCCCGGATCGCGCCGAAGGCGAGGATCGCGGACTCACCGGGGTTGATGATCGGTGTGCCGGTGTCGACGCCGAAGACGCCGACGTTGGTGATGGTGATCGTCCCGTTGGCCATGTCCGCCGGCGAGGTCTTGCCGTTGCGCGCGGTGGTGGTCAGTTCCTCCAGCGCCACGCACAGCTCGCGCAGCGACATCGCGTCCGCGTCGCGGATCTTCGGCACCACGAGCCCGCGCGGGGTCGCCGCGGCGATGCCCAGGTGCACGTAGTCCTTGTAGACGATCTCGTTGCTCGCCGCGTCCCAGGTCGCGTTCACGTCCGGGGTGCGCCGCGCCGCGAGGCAGACCGCCTTGGCCGCGAAGGCCAGCGGGGTCAGCTTGACGTCGCGGAACTCCGGCGAGCTCTTCAGCCTCGCCCGCAGCTCCATCATCGGCGTGACGTCGATGGTCAGGAACTCGGTGACGTGCGGAGCCGTGAACGCGCTGTCCACCATCGCCTGCGCGGTGGCCTTGCGGACGCCCTTGATCGGCACGCGGCGTTCCCGCGTCGCCGCGTCGTAGCCCGCAGGGGCGGCAACGGCGACCGGGGCAGGAGCCGACGCGGCGAGCGAGACGTCCTCGCGGGTGATCACGCCGTCCGGGCCTGAGCCGTTCAGCTCGCGCAGGTCGACGCCGAGCTCCTTGGCCAGCTTGCGCACGGGCGGCTTGGCCAGCGGGACCCAGCCGCCGGGCAGCTGCTCCTCGACGACCGGCGCCGGTGCAGGTGCCACGGGAGCCGGTGCTGCCGGAGCCGCGACGGCGGCGGGGGCCGGAGCGGGCTTGGCGTCGCCCTTGCGGGCGCGGCGCTTGGCCGTCGTCGAGCGCGGGCCGTAGCCGACCAGCGTGGCGATCCGGCCGCCCGGCATCTCCTCGCCGATCTTGCCGGAGCCGTTGGCCGCGTCGGCCTGGGCGCGGGCGGCCGCGTTGGCCGCCACCGCGTCCGCGGGGCAGGCCCCACCGGGCTGCTCGACGGCGGGCGCGGCCTCGCCGTTCGGGTCGGTGTCGATGGTGATGATCGGGACGCCGACCTCCAGGGTCTGCCCCGCCTCGGCCAGCAGCTCGGTCACCACGCCCGCGTACGGGCACGGCAGCTCCACCGCGGCCTTGGCCGTCTCGATCTCGACGATGATCTGGTTGACCGTGACGGTGTCACCCGGCTTGACGTGCCAGTTCAGGATCTCGGCCTCGGTGAGGCCTTCCCCGACGTCGGGCAGGGGGAAGTGCTTGTACTGCGGCATAGCGGACTTCCTCCCGTTCTCAGTAGGTCAGCGCCTGGTCGACGGCGTGCAGCACCCGGTCGAGGTCGGGGAGGAACTCCTCCTCCAACTTGCTCGGCGGGTACGGGGTGTCGAAGCCGGTGACCCGGAGGACGGGAGCCTCCAGCGAGTAGAAGCACTCCTTCTGCACCTGGGCGATGACCTCGGAGGAGATCGAGGACTCGCTCGGCGCCTCGGTCACCATCACCAGGCGGCCGGTGCGGCGCACGGACTCGAACACCGGGCCGAGGTGCAGCGGGGAGAGCGTCCGCAGGTCGATGACCTCAAGGTCGACGCCGTCCTCGGCGGCGGCGGTCGCCGCGGCCATGCAGACCTTGACCGAGGGGCCGTAGGTGGCGATCGTCGCGGAGGAACCCTTGCGCAGCACGCGCGAGGTGAACAGCGGTTCCGGCGTGAGCGAGGTGTCCAGCTCCGCCTTCTCGTAGTAGCGCGCCTTGGGCTCGAAGAACAGCACCGGGTCGTCGCAGTCGATTGCCTGCTGGATCATCCAGTAGGCGTCGACGGCGTTGGAGCAGCTGACCACGCGCAGACCGGCGGTGTGCGCGAAGTAGGACTCCGGGGACTCCGAGTGGTGCTCGACCGCGCCGATGCCGCCGCCGAAGGGCACGCGCACCACGATCGGCACCTTCACGCGGCCCTGGGTGCGGTAGTGCAGCTTCGCCAGCTGGCTGACGATCTGGTCGAAGCCGGGGAAGATGAAGCCGTCGAACTGGATCTCGGCGACCGGGCGGAAACCGCGGATGGCCAGGCCGATCGCGGCGCCGATGATGCCGGACTCCGCGAGCGGGGTGTCCAGGACGCGCTGCTCGCCGAAGTCCTTCTGCAGCCCGTCGGTGATCCGGAAGACGCCGCCGAGCTTGCCGACGTCCTCGCCCATCACGATGACCTTCGGGTCGCGCTCCATCGCGGCGCGCAGCCCCATGTTCAGCGCCTTGCCGAGGGTGGTCGTCCTCGGCGGCTGGGCGGTGGCACCCGGTGCGTTGTTCATCGTCGGCGCGGCCATCAGTGCCCACCTCCAGCGTGGGTGTCGGCGAATCCGGACAGGTAGGTCAGGTACTCCTCGCGCTGGGAGCGCAGGGTCTCCGGCTCCTCGGCGTAGACGTTGCTGAAGATCCGCTCCGGACCCGGGTCCGGCAGGTTCATGGTGTAGTCGCGCAGGCGGACGGCGAGCTCGTCGGCATCGGCCTGCACGCCGTCGAAGAACTCCTGGTCGGCCAGCTGCTGCTTGACCAGGTAGACGCGGACCCGCTCGATCGGGTCCTTGAGCTTCCAGGCCTCCAGCTCGTCGGAGTGCCGGTAGCGGGTGGCGTCGTCGGAGGTGGTGTGCGAGTCCATCCGGTAGGTGAAGGCCTCGATCAGCACCGGTCCGTTGCCGTGCCGGGCCTCGTTGAGCGCCCAGCGGCTCACCGCGAGGGTGGCGAGCACGTCGTTGCCGTCGACGCGGATGCCGCGGAAGCCGTAGCCCAGCGCGCGCTGGTAGAGCGGTACGCGGGTCTGGCGCTCCAGCGGTTCGGAGATGGCCCACTGGTTGTTCTGGCAGTAGAAGACCAGCGGCGCGTCGTAGACCGCGCCCCACACCATGGCCTCGTGCACGTCGCCCTGGCTGGTCGCGCCGTCACCGAAGAAGGTGATGGTGGCCTCGCCGTCGTCGTCGCCGACCTTGCCCTCGAACTTCTGGCCCATGGCGTAGCCGGCCGCGTTCAGGCACTGGTTGCCGATGACGATCGTGTACGGGTGGAACCGCTTCTCCTGCGGGTCCCACGAGCCGTGGTCGGTGCCGCGGAAGATGCCGACGATCTCGGTCGGGTCGATGCCGCGGCACCAGGCGACGCCGTGCTCGCGGTAGCTCGGGAAGGCCATGTCGGTGGGCCGCATGGCGCGGCCGGCGCCGATCTGGGCGGCCTCCTGGCCGAGCAGCGGGACCCAGATGCCGAGCTGGCCCTGGCGCTGGAGCGCGTTGCCCTCCCGGTCGGCCCGGCGCACGAGGACCATGTCGCGGTAGAGCCCGCGGATCTCCTCGGCCGTGATGTCGATGTCGAACTCGGGGTGGTGCACGCGTTCACCCTCAGGGGTGAGCAGCTGCACGAGATCGGCTCCACCTTCGGTGGTCGCCCGCAATCCAGCGATGACCTGCTCCGCGGTCGGTCGGGCTGCGGTCGCAGCGGGGGCTACCTCGCTGGACGCGTCCGGCGGGGTGGCCGGAGGCTGCGTCCAGAAGTCCGGCGACGACATGCGTCTTCTCCTCGTGGTTGACGTCACGCCTCCCGCTTGTGGCGGGCGGGCACGACTACGCCGCTCGGTACGAACACCCACCGGATCGGGTGGGTGCCAGCCCGTCGACGATGACGGATCGCATTGCCGCCATCCTGACACGGGAATGCCATGATCCGTGAGCCCTGCCACATGTGGCTTATGTATCAGCTTGTGTACGGTTTTTTCGTCGCCTTCCGCGGCACGGCTCGGCCCCAGCCTCGCATGGCGGTATCCGCCCTCTGATGAGGGCTCCCGCACTTACCGATGGGTAACCGTTTGCGTGTGTGAGCGGTGACTTCTTGTTACTTCTTGGCGCACTGTAAAGATATTCGATTAGTAAATTACTTAACGTGCTCTATCCAGCACTGTGAGCACGCCGAGAGCATGTCCTCCCCCAATGTGAACTTCGAGGAGGACCGGGCGTGCGAATGCCGATCCGACGCCTTGTGACGATCTTCGCCGCGATGGCCGTGACGCTGCCGACCCTGCTGGCCGCTGCCCCGGCCTCGGCGGGGACAGCGACCAGGGCGGCCGTCGTCGCCGAGAACCGCGTCGACGCGCGCACGCTCGACCTCACCGTGAGCTCGCCCGCGATCGGCCAGCAGGCCAACGTGCGGCTGCTGCTGCCGGACGGCTGGGACGGCAGGCAGCACGGGAGGACCTGGCCGGTGCTGCTGCTGCTCGGCGGCTGCTGCTGGAGCGACGGCGACGGCCACGAGAGCTGGGTGCAGAAGACCGACATCGAGAACTACCCCGAGCTGCGCAAGGTCCTGGTGGTCACGCCGATCGGTGGCAAGGCGGGCTACTTCAGCAACTGGCACAAGGCCGGCGGCCCGAAGTGGGAGGACTTCCACCTCGACGAGGTGCTGCCGCTGGTGGAGAAGAACTACGGCGGCGGCACCAAGCGCGCGATCGCGGGGCTGTCGATGGGCGGCTTCGGCGCGCTGTCCTACGCGGGGCGCAGGCCGGGCATGTTCTCCGCCGCCGCCTCCTACAGCGGCACGGTGCACACGCAGCTGTTCATGCTCGGCCCCGCGAGCGTGCAGGCCGTCCTGATCGGCCAGGGGCTCGACCCCGCCGCGCTGTGGGGCGACCCGGTCAAGGACGCGAAGGTGTGGGCCGCGCACAACCCGCACGAGCTGACCGACAAGCTGAAGAACATCCCCGTCTACCTCTCCGCGGGCAACGGCGAGCCCGGCCCGCTCGACGCGCCCGGCGCGGGCTTCGACGTCAAGGAGAAGGCCATCGAGGGCATGTCGCAGCTGGTCGCGACCAAGCTGCTGCTCTCGGGCGGCAAGGTGCAGACGTCCTTCTACGGCAAGGGAACGCACGCGTGGCCGTACTACGGCCGCGAGCTGAGGAACTCGCTGCCGATGCTGCTGGGAGCCCTCGGGGTCTAGCGCAGCCGGTCCAGCCAGCCGAGCAGCGTGCCCGCGTCGCGGCGGAAGGCGGCGGGGTGGTCGTCGGGAACGAACTCCAGCAGCGCGTACCGGTCCACCTCGTCGCCGGCCAGCTCCGGCAGCACGGCCTCCCACAGGTCGGCGCGCTCGCCGAGCGGGAGCCGGTTGTCACCCCAGCCCGCTCCCCAGGAGAACACGTGCACCGTCGGCAGGTTCGGCAGCAGCGACCGGACCTCGTCGACGGCCTCCTCGACGTCCTGCGCGCCACGCGGCTGCCAGTAGGAGGCCACGTTCGGCATGCCGATCTCCGCCAGCACCGCCTGCGTGGACTCCACGGTGTCGGTGAGGGTGTTGCGGTGGAACTCCAGCGCGACCTGGAGGCCCTCCGCCTCGGCGGCCTGGGCGCACAGCCGCAGCGCCGCGAGGACCTCGGCGCGCTTGCCCGGCGTGATCCGCTTCGAGCCCCACGTGCCCGCCCAGACCCGGATCCTCGGCGCGCCCAGCGCGACCGCCGTGCGCAGCGCTCGGTCCACTTCGGACGGATCGGAGGCGCCCGCGCGGTAGTAGGAGCCGTATCCGGCGATCGAGATGCCCGCGCTCGCGCACTGCTCGCGCACCAGGCGGGCGGTCTCCACGTCGCCGGAGGGCACGTGCACGTCGCCGCCCCACTCCACGGCGGACAACCCCGCTTCGGTGACCAGCTCGATGACCCTCGGCACGTCCAGGTGCCGGAAGGTCACCGACACCAGGCCGGGAATGATCACTAGCCCTCCTCTCGCATCGACCGCCGGCAGGGACCTTAGCGGCGTCACGATCATGCGCAGCCGCAGGAGCGGCGGTGCATCAGCCGTGCGGGCAGCCGGATCGTGCGCGCCGGGCGCCGAGGATCGGCGATCCTGGCGAGCAGCATCCGCACCGCGGTGCGCCCGATCTCGGCGATCGGCTGCGCCATCGTGGTCAGCGGCGGGTCCACCAGCTCGGCCCACTCGACCTCGTCGTAGCAGACGACCGCGAGGTCCTCGCCGACCCGGATGCCGAGCTCTCGGCTCGCCCGCAGGACTCCTACCAGCATGTTGTTGTTCGCCGCGACCACGGCGGTCGGTGGTCGCGACAGCGCGGCCATCCGCCGCAGCGCCTCTGCGGCGGGCTGGACGGCCGACTCCCCGGAGATCATCAGCGCCTCGTCGGACGGCAGCCCTGCGCGGTGCAGGCCGACCAGGTACCCGCGCGTCCGCTCCGCGCTCGTGGTCAGTCCCGCGGCTCCGCTGACCAACCCGATCCGGCGATGACCACGTTCGGCCAAATGGGTGACGAGGCTGGCGGTCGAGCCGACGTTCTCCGGTCCCACCTGATCGAACTGGCCGTCGGCTGGCAGCCGGTCCACGAGCACCGTGGGCACGCCGAGGTGCCGCAGCTCCGGCAGCACCGCCGCACTCGCCCGGCGCGACGGCGTCAGCAGCAGCCCGTCCACCCGGCGCGAGCGCAGCGCCCGCACGGCGGCGTGCTCCGCCTCGGCCTCGTCGTGGGTGTCGATCAGCAGCAGGGTGAACCCCGCGCCGCTGGCCTCGCTCTCGATGGCCTGCATCAGCTCCGCGAAGTACGGGTTGGCGACCAGCGAGATCGCCACGCCCAGCGTGCGGGTGCCGCCGGTGACCAGCGACCTGGCGATCGCGTTGCCGGTGTAGCCGGTCCGCGCGACCGCGTCGAGCACCCGCTGCCTGGTCTCCTCTGCGACCGGGCGGGTCCCGTTGACCACGTGCGACACCGTGGTGATCGAGACCCCGGCCAGTCGCGCGACCTCCCGCATGGTGACCACGCGTCCAGGGTGCGCCGGTCGCAAGCGTTTGCGCAAACGCTTGGCGCTCGCCGTGCGCCGGGTTAGCTTCCGCGCCACTATCCGCGCACCGCCGCCCGCGCCAGGAGGGCGGTCCGCCTACCCAGGAGGCAGCGAATGGGACGACGAGGTCCCCTCGGCCGCGGCGCCGCCGTGCTCACGGCCGCCGCGATCGCACTCACGGGCACCGCCTGCTCCAGCCAGAAGGCCGGAGACACCGGGCGGGGCAACGACGACGGCAAGACCAAGGTCGGCCTGGTCACCAAGACCGACAGCAACCCGTTCTTCGTGGCGTTGCGCGACGCGGCGAAGGCGCAGGCGGCCAAGGACGGCGCCGAGGTCATCGCGCTCGCGGGCAAGTTCGACGGCGACAACGAGGGCCAGGTCGCCGCGCTGGAGAACCTGGTCCAGCAGGGCGTGGACGCCATCATGATCACGCCGAGCAACTCCACCGGCATCCTCGGCGCGATCAAGAAGGCCAGGGAGAAGGGCATCCTGGTGATCGCCCTGGACACCGAGACCGACCCGAAGGACGCGGTCGACGCCACCTTCGCCACCGACAACCTCGACGCGGGCCGGTCGCAGGGCGCCTACGTGAAGGCCGCACTCGCGGGCAAGGAGCCGAAGCTGCTGATGCTCGACGGCACGCCCGGCGGCACTGTGGACGAGATGCGCCACCGAGGTTTCCTCGCGGGCATCGGCATCGCCGAGGGTGACCCGAAGATCGTGGGCAAGGAGTCGACCAACGGCGACCAGAACAAGGCCCAGCAGGCGATGGAGAACCTGCTCCAGCGCGCCGCCGACGTGAACTCCGTCTACACGATCAACGAGCCCGCCGCCCGGGGCGGTTACGCGGCGCTGGCGGCGCGCGGCAAGGCGGCGCAGGTCCTCGTCGGCTCGATCGACGGCGGCTGCCAGGGCGTGCGGGACGTGAAGGACGGCAAGTACGCCCTCACCGTCATGCAGTTCCCGAAGAAGATGGCCGAGCAGGGCGTGCAGGCTGCCGTGGAGTTCACCAGGTCCGGCAAGAAGCCGAGCGGCTTCGTGAACACCGGCTCCGTGGTGGTCACCGACAAGCCGGTGCCCGGCATCGAGTCCAAGGACACGGCGTGGGGCCTGCAGAACTGCTGGGGATGATCACGTGAGTACCAGGACCAAGGGCAGTGTCACCGAGTTCGTGCTGCGGACTCCGGCGGTCGGCCCCGCCATCGCGCTGGCGGTGGCGGTCGTGCTGTTCGCCGCGACCACCGACACCTTCCTCAACAGCGACAACCTCTCGCTGATCGTCCAGCAGTCGCTGGTGGTCGGCACGCTCGCGCTCGGCCAGACGCTGGTGATCCTCACCGGTGGCATCGACCTGGCCAACGCGGCGACCGCGGTGATGGGGACCCTGCTGATGGCCAAGCTGGTCGTCGGCGGGGTCTCCGGACCCGTCGCGCTCGTCACCGGGATCGCGGTCGCGGTGGCGATCGGAGCGCTGGTCGGCGGCATCGTCACCGGGGCGAGCCTGCCGCCGTTCATCGTCACCCTCGGCATGCTGACCATTGTCACCGCGGTCAGCCGGATCTACGCCGAGGGCCGCAGCTACCCGGTCACCGACGACGTGCTGTCGTTCCTCGGCACCCGGCAGTACCTCTTCGGCCACATCGAGGTCACCGTCGGCATGGGGCTGGCGCTGCTGATGTACCTCGGCCTCTGGTACTCGCTGACCAGGACCGCGTGGGGCAAGCACGTCTACGCCGTCGGCAACGACCCGGAGGCGGCGCGGCTGTCGGGCATCAACGTCCGGCGCACCGTGCTCAGCGTCTACGTGGTCGCCGGGCTGGTCTACGGCATCGCGGCCTGGCAGGCGCTGGGCCGGGTGCCCAACGCCGACCCGAACGCCTTCCAGATGGGCAACCTCGACTCGATCACCGCGGTGGTGCTCGGCGGGACCAGCCTGTTCGGCGGGCGGGGCAGCGTGCTCGGCACCCTGGTCGGCGCGCTGATCGTCGCGGTGCTGCGCTCCGGGCTGACCCAGGCCGGGATCGACAGCCTCTACCAGGACGTCGCCACCGGCGTGCTGGTGATCGTCGCGGTGGCGGTGGACCGGTTCTCCAGGAGGAAGCAGCGATGAGCGAGCAGCTGCCGGTGCTCCAGGCCCGCGGCCTGGTCAAGCGCTACGGCAAGGTGACAGCGATCGACGGCGCCGACTTCGACCTGCTGCCCGGCGAGGTGCTCGCGGTGGTCGGCGACAACGGCGCGGGCAAGTCCAGCCTGATCAAGGCGCTCTCCGGCGCGGTGGTCCCGGACTCGGGCGAGATCCTGCTCGACGGTGAGCGGGTGCGGTTCTCCGGCCCGCTCGACGCGCGCAGGCACGGCATCGAGACGGTCTACCAGGACCTGGCGCTCGCGCCGGCCCAGGACATCGCGACCAACGTCTTCCTCGGCAGGGAGCGCCGCAGGCCAGGGCCGCTGGGCACGGTGTTCCGGCTGCTGGACGCCAAGGGCATGCGGGCGGAGGCGGCCAGGATCCTCGGTGAGCTGGACATCAAGATCAAGTCGATGACCCAGGCCGTTGAGACGCTCTCCGGCGGGCAGCGCCAGGGCATCGCGGTGGCGAGGGCGGCGGCGTTCGGCAGCCGGGTGGTGATCATGGATGAGCCCACGGCGGCCCTGGGCGTCGCGGAGTCGGCCAAGGTGCTCGACCTGATCGCCCGCATCCGGGACCGGGGCCTGCCGGTGGTGCTGATCAGCCACAACATGCCGCACGTCTTCGAGATCGCCGACCGGGTGCACGTGCACCGGCTCGGCAGGCGCGTCGGCGTGGTCTCCCCGCGCGAGCGCACGATGAACGAGGTGGTCGGCCTGATCACCGGCGCGCTGGAGGTCGGCGACGACGGCGAGCTGGTCGAGGTGTACCGCAACGCGGGACGGAAGCCCGCATGAGCCTCGACGTGACCTTCGACGAGCTGCTGGAGCGCGCGTCGAGGCTGGCGGAGCCGGGCGGGCGTCGCCTGCTCGGCATCACCGGCGCCCCGGGGGCTGGCAAGTCGACGCTGGCGGAACGGCTCGCGGACGCGCTCGGCGAGCGGGCGGTGCTGGTCGGCATGGACGGCTTCCACCTGGCCCAGCGCGAGCTGGAACGTCTTGGCAGGGCGGAGCGCAAGGGGGCCCCGGACACCTTCGACGCGCACGGCTACCTGGACCTGCTGGTGCGGTTGCGGCGGGCGGAGCCGGGCGTGACGGTCTACGCCCCGGAGTTCCGCCGCGAGATCGAAGAGCCGGTGGCCTGCGCGGTCCCGGTCGCGCCTGAGGTGCCGCTGGTGATCACCGAGGGCAACTACCTGCTCCTACCGGACGACCCGTGGCCCCGGCTGCGCGACGTGCTCGACGAGACCTGGTTCCTGGCTCCCGACGAGGAGCTGCGGCTCTCCCGCCTGGTCGCGAGGCACGAGCGCTACGGCCGCAGCCACGAGGAGGCCGAACGCCGCGCCCACGGCTCGGACCAGGCCAACGCGCTCCGGGTGGTCGCGACGGCTTCGCGCGCCGACCTCCGGATCCACGCCGTGACCTAGCGCCGCGCCGGGGTGTTCAGCGGGACTGTGGCGGGGTGGTGTCCGCCGACTCGTCGATGGGGCGCTTCATGTCCTGGCGGAAGCGGACCGCGCCGTAGACCGTTCCCGTCAGGACCACCGCCAGGAACGCGATGATCGCCGCCACCTTCAGCCACGGGTACCGGTCGAGCAGCCCCGCGGCGTAGTAGCCGAAGAGGATCAGCAGCGGCGCCCAGGTGATCGATCCGATCACGGAGGACCAGAAGAAGCGGCGGCGGTCCATCCGCGCCGCGCCCGCGATCATCGGGGCGAGCGTGCGCACCCACGGCAGCCAGCGGGCCGCCACGATCGCCCAGAACCCGTAGCGGTCCAGGAAGTTCCGCGCCCGCTCCAGGTTCTCCCGGTTGAGCACCTTGCCGCCCTCGCGGGCCAGCACCCTGGTGCCGGTGCGCACCCCGATGCGGTAGCCGACGTCGTTGCCCCAGATCGCCACCAGGGTGGTCGCAGCGGCAAGACCCCACGCGTTGCCGGGCAGGTCCTGTTGTGCGAGCAGGACCCCGGCGGTGAACAGCAGCGAGTCGCCCGGTAGGAAAAGGCCGATGATGAGAGCGCATTCAGCGAAGATGAAGCCGACGACCACGGCCCAGATCAGAACGGGTCCGCTGGAGCCCAAGGGGTCCCAGGCAAGGTTGGTCAGCGCCGCCGTCACTGTGCCGACACTACGTGGGTCAGCGGCCGGTCATCGGTGAATTCCTGGTTGACGACGAGGGAGGGCGTCGCGATGAGCTCGCTGAGCCTCACCGTGCTCGGGGCGGGCACGCCGTACCCGCGGCCGGACAACGCCTGCT
This sequence comes from Allokutzneria oryzae, assembly GCF_042429765.1. NCBI lineage: Bacteria > Bacillati > Actinomycetota > Actinomycetes > Pseudonocardiales > Pseudonocardiaceae > Allokutzneria > Allokutzneria oryzae. The sequence continues at coordinate 741,852 of NZ_JBHLZU010000018.1, forward strand.
CGGGGTACCTGCTGCGCACCGAGGAGAGCGCGGTGTGGGTCGACGCGGGCCCGGGGTCCTTCGCCAACCTCCAGCGCCACGTCTCGCCCGATCGGTTGAGCGCCATCTGGATCTCCCACCTGCACGCCGACCACTTCGCCGACCTCGCCGCCGCCTACTACGCGCTGGCCTTCTCCGAGTTGCGCCCGCAGCGCCGCATCCCCGTCTACGGCCCGATCGGCTGGGGCGGGCGCCTCGAAGCCTTCCTCACCAACGCCCACGTCGCCGCGATGAGCGCGGTCTTCGAGGAGCACGAGCTGCACGACGGCCATGACGTGGACGTCGACGGCATCCGGCTCACCAGCCGCGCCGTGCACCACGGCATCCCCGCTTTCGGCGTGCGTGCCGAGCACAACGGAACGGTGCTGGCCTACTCCGGTGACACCGGCCCGTGCGCAGCGCTGGACGAGCTGGCCCACGGCGCGGACGTCCTGCTGTGCGAGGCCGACTCCGACGACGAGATGGACACCGCGTTCCACTGCACGCCCGAGGACGCGGGCGAGGCCGCGCGCAAGGCCGGGGTGCGCCAGCTGCTGCTCACCCACGTCGGACCCGCGATGACGCCGGACTGGGCGGCCCAGCGCGCCGCGAAGGTCTACTGCGGGCGCACCGCCGCGGTCGCGGAGAACGAGACCTACGAACTGCGCTGAAGAGCCCTCGCCGACCGAGGGCGCCGCGGTCTACGGTCGGTGGGTGGACACCGCCGCCCTCATCGACCAGCTCAAAGCCGCCGTCGGAGCAGACGGGGTGCTGACCGATCCGGACGTCACCGCGGGCTACAGCCGCGACATGATGCCGCTGGCCCCGGTCGGCTCGCCGCTCGCCGTGGTGCTGCCCTCCGACACCGAGCAGGTCCGTCAGGTCGTGCTGGCCTGCGCCGCGGCCGGGACGCCCATCGTGCCGAGGGGCGCGGGCAGTGGGCTCTCCGGTGCTGCCAACGCCATCGACGGCTGCGTGGTCCTGGTGACCACCAGGATGAACAAGATCGTCGAGATCGACCAGGACAACCGGCTCGCCGTGGTGGAGCCTGGAGTGGTCAACCTCGACCTCCGGCACGCCGTGGAGAAGCACGGGCTGTTCTACCCGCCCGACCCCTCCAGCTACGACTGGTGCACGATCGGCGGCAACCTCGCGACCAACGCGGGCGGCCTGTGCTGCGTGAAGTACGGCGTGACAACGGATTCCGTGCTCGGGCTCGAAGTCGTGCTGGCCAGTGGCGAGGTGCTGCGCACCGGCCGCCGCACGGTCAAGGGCGTCGCGGGCTACGACCTCACCAAGCTCTTCGTCGGCAGCGAGGGCACCCTCGGCGTGATCACCCAGGCCACCCTCGCGCTGCGGCCGTTGCCGAAGGCGCCGGGCACGATGGTCGCCTCGTTCTCCTCCACCGCGGCCGCGGGAGCCGCCGTCAGCCGGATCGTCCGCGAGGGCCTCGTCCCGTCACTGATGGAGATCATGGACGCGGCGTCGATCAAGGCCGTCGAACAGCACCTGAACACCGAGGTCGGCGCGGGCGCGGGCAGCGCGGCCCTGCTGATCTGCCAGTCCGACTCCGGCGGTGAGGCCGCACGGCAGGAGCTGGCCGCGGTCGAGCGGATCTGCACCGACTCCGGCGCGGACCTGGCGTACTCGACGACCGACCTCGAAGAGGGCCGGATGCTGCTGACCGCCCGCCGCGCCGTGCTCAACGCGCTGGAGGTCTACGGCTCCTGGCTCACCGACGACGTCTGCGTGCCGCGCACCAGGATCGGCGAGCTGATCAGCGGCTGCGAGGAGATCAGCAAGCGCTGCGGGCTGCTGGTCGCCGTGGTGGGCCACGCCGGTGACGGCAACATGCACCCGACGATCGTTTACGACGCCTCCTCCGAGGAGCAGTTCGCCAAGGCGCAGCAGGCTTTCGACGAGATCCTGGAGCTCGGGCTGCGCCTCGGCGGCACCGTGACCGGCGAGCACGGCGTCGGCAAGATCAAGCGCGAGTGGCTGGCCAAGGAGATCGGCCCGGTCGGGCTCTCGGCGCACCGCGCGATCAAGAACGCGCTCGACCCCGGGCAGCTGTTCAACCCGGGCTCGATGTTCTCCTGACACCGCGACGACAAGGGCCCCGCGGTCAGCCGCGGGGCCCTTGTTCTCGCAAGCAGATCAGTCGTGCTTGGGGTAGAGGATCTGGGTCTGCTCGGCCGCGTTCTCCGCGGCGAGCCGCTTCTCCTTGCGGGCCTTGATCACCTCGATGATGATCGGGACCACCGAGATGAACACGATGCCGAGGATGACGACCTCGAGGTTCTCCTTGACGAAGGACACCTCGCCGAGGAAGTAGCCGAGCACGGTGATGCCAGCGCCCCAGGCGATACCGCCGATGATCGAGTAGGTGAAGTAGCGCTTCGGGTCCATCCGCCCGACACCGGCGAGCGCGGTGATGAACGTCCGCACCACCGGCACGAACCGCGAGAGCACGATCGCCCGCGCGCCGTACTTCTCGAAGAACTCGTGCGTCTTGTCGACGTAGTCCTTCTTGAAGATCTTGGAGTTCGGTTTGTCGAACAGCGCGGGACCGGCCTTCCAGCCGATCGCGTAACCGACCACGTTGCCGAGGATGCCCGCCAGCGTGATCAGCGTGCAGACCAGCCAGATCGGGGTCTCGATCGCGCCGCTCGCCACGAACAGGCCCGCAACGAACAGCAGCGAGTCGCCTGGCAGGAAGAAGGCGAACAGACCGCACTCGGCGAAGACGATGAGGCAGATCCCCACCAGTGCGAAGTGACCCATCGAGCTGATGATGTACTCGGGGTCAAGCCACTTGATGCCGAAGAGTGCCATCTCGGTCGACGTGCTCGCGAGAGCGGGCAAAACGGTCGTCACAAGGCCACACGATACAGAGACTCCGGTCGGGGCCTCTGTGAGGTCGTGCGGTTGACGACCGTCGGGAGGACGGCCGCCGCGACCTCACAGCACCGAGACCAGCCCGGCGACGGTGCCGACCGCGAGCCCGAGCAGCACCGCGAGCATGATCAACATTACCGGTCGCAGCTGAGGCCGCTGCGTGCGCACGGTCATGGGGTCGTCGGCGACCCGCTCGGTCGGTCCGCTCTGGGTGATGGCGCGCAGGGCCGCCGCCGTGGGGAGGCCGCCGGACCCGCTCGACGGGGTGGAGGCGGCCTGAGCCCGCAGCGCTTCGGCGAGCAAGCGCTCCGGATCGTCTGCCTGGGCCACCCCACCACGGTAGCGGCAGGCGTGGTCAGGACGCGGCCGTGTCCACCCACTCGCCGCGGTGCAGCACCGACCGCAGCCGCAGGTCCGCGTCCAGCAGCACCAGGTCCGCGGCCAGCCCGGCGCGGATCGCCCCGGTGACCCCGTCCAGCCCGAGCAGCCCCGCAGGCCGGGTCGAGCAGGCGTACGCGGCCTCGGACATGCTCAGCCCGCCGCTGACCACGGCGTTGCGGAAGGCGGCGTCCATGGTCAGCGTGCTGCCCGCGAGGGAGCCGCCCGCCAGCGTCGGCACGCCGTCGCGCACGGTGACCTGGAGGCCGCCGAGGTCGTAGACGCCGTCGCCGATGCCCGACGCGGAGATCGAGTCGGTGATCAGCACCGTCCGCCCGGTGCCCGCGTACCGGGCCGCCAGCCGGACCGCGGTCGGGTGCAGGTGCACCAGGTCGCAGATCAGCTCGACGGTGACCCGCTCGTCGTCCAGCAGCGCGCCGATCGGACCCGGCTCGCGGTGGTGCAGCGGTCGCATGCCGTTGAACAGGTGCGTCGCCACCGTCGCTCCGGCGTCGACCGCGGGACGCACCTGCGCCTCGGTCGCGTCGGTGTGCCCGATCGCCGCGATCACCCCGTTGTCGGCGAGCTGGCGGACGGCGTCGATCGCACCGTCGAGCTCGGGTGCGAGCGTGATCATCCGAACCGCGCCGCCCCCGGCCTCCAGCAGCGTCCGCACGGACTCGCGGTCCGGCGCGCGCAGCAGGGCCGGGTCGTGCGCTCCGCAGCGGGCCGCGGACAGGAACGGTCCCTCCAGGTGCACGCCCGCGATCAGCCCGTCCTCGGTCGCCTCGGCCAACGCGGCGACCTGCTTGGCCAGCTCCGGGATCTCACCGGTGACCAGGCTGGCCAGCATCGTCGTCGTGCCGTGCTTGCGGTGCGCGGCGACCGCGTGCGCCACCCGGGCGCCGTCGAGGGTGGAGAAGGACTCACCGCCGCCACCGTGGCAGTGGATGTCCACGAAGCCGGGCACGATCCAGCAGCCCGCCGCGTCGACCACCCGCTCACCTGGCCGCGTCGGCCCTTCGCCCGCACCGAGCTCGGCGATCCTGCCGCCGTCCACGCGCAGCCAGCCCGGGTCGAGCACCCCGGCAGGCGTGACGATCCTGCCTCCAGCGAGCCTCATCGGTCCTCCTCCGCAACGTCGGCATCGACCGCATCGACCGCTTCCGCTGTCTCGGCCGCGCCGATGGCCATCAGCGCGGCGCCCAGGCAGCCCGCCCGGTCACCCAGCGCCGCCTGCCGCAGCGCCGGCCGGCGCTGGATCGTGATCAGCTCGTCCAGCCGGGCGTCCAACGGCCCGGTCAGCAGCTCGCCCGCCATGGCCAGCCCACCGCCGAGCACGACCGCCTGCGGGGCGATCACGGTTGCGAGCTGGGCGATGGCCTTGGCCAGCGCGTCCACCGCGTCGCCCCACACCACCTTCGCGTCCTCGTCGCCCTCGCGCAGTGCGGCCGCGACGTCGACCGCTCCGCTCACCGCCTTGCCGGTGCGCTCGGTGTAGCGGCGGGCGACGGCGGAGGAGGACGCGATGAGCTCGAGGCAGCCGCGCTGGCCGCACGCGCACTCCGGGCCGTCTGCGATCACCAGGTGGCCGATCTCGCCCGCGTACCCGCCGCCGGAGTGCGGCCGCCCGCCCAGGATCAGCGCGCCCGCGATCCCGGTGCCGATGGGCAGCACGACGAGGTCCTCAAGACCCCGGCCCGCCCCGAGCCGCGCCTCCGCCAGCCCGCCGGCGCGCACGTCGTGGCCGAACGCGAGCGGGAAGGGGATCTTCGCGGCGAACGCGTCGCCGAAGGGGTAGTCCCGCCAGCCGAGGTTGGCGGAGAAGATGCCGACGCGCCGCTGGTCGTCGACGAGGCCCGGCACCACCACGCCGACCGCGTCCGGCCGCACGCCCTCGCCGAGCTCGGCGACGATGTCGCAGACCGCGTCCACGACGGCGTCCGCGGTCTCGGTGCCGTCGGGGAGCTTGGGCGTCGCCCTGCGCAGCTTCCGGACCTCGCGCAGGTCGGCGCCATCGCCGTCGGCACATCCGCTGACGAGCGCGGCCTTGATCTCGGTCCCGCCGACGTCGACGGCGATGACCACCTGGGAGCTGGGCACCTTCGCATCCTGCGGCACCAGGTGGCGCTTGGTCTAGACCTCTCGCCCGACGCGAGCAAGCCTCGCGAGGCCGGTGGGACGAAGGAGCTAGGTCTTGATGATCTTCTGCAGCGCGTCGAGCGCCCGGCTCGCCGTGGACTTCACGGTGCCCCGCGAGATGCCGGTGGACTCGGCGATCTCCGCCTCGGACATGCCGCCGTAGTAGCGCAGCACCAGCACCTCGCGCTGGCGAGGCGGCAGCTGGCCGAGCGCGGCGACCACGGCCTGGTGCTCGGCGGTGAGCATGGCCAGCGACTCGGCGGACCGCGCGTTGATCATGTGCGGCGGCTGGTACTCCCGCGCGGTCTTGCGGCGGCGCAGCACCGAGCGGCTGCCGTTGACCACGGCGGTGCGCAGGTAGCCGACGGCAGCGGCGCCGTCCCGCAGGCCGGACCAGTTGCGGTAGAGGCCGGTGAACGCCTCCTGGACCACGTCCTCCGCGGTCGCGGCGTCGTCGACGAGCAGCACGGCCAGCCGGACCAGCCGCATCCGGTGCTGGCGGTAGAGGTCCTCCAGCGTGAGCGTGTTCCCGCCCGGCCGGTCGTCGGGGTCGAGCGCGCGAATGTGGCCGAGTGTCCGCTCCACTGTCTGTTCGACAGTGACCGGCCTCGGGCCCGTGTTTCGACTCAGTCCCCGCGGATCATCCCCAACCACGCGACGACCGTACCGAGGTCAGGCGTGGTTGTGGCAACTTGCCTGGGATAACTCCCAGAAAACGTGACCTTCCACGGTCAATCGATTACGCAGCGCAGTGGACTAGCGTTCGGGAACAAGATCAGCTGAGGTAGGAGGACGTCATGGCGCGCTTCGTCGTGCAGTGGGTCTACAGCGAGGACCGGGACGCCCGGCTGGCCGCCCGCCCCGAGCACCGGCTCCACCTCGGCTCGCTTGCCGAGCGCGGGGTCGTGCTGGCCGCGGGACCGCTGGGCGACGACTCCGGCGGCATCGTCGTCTTCGAAGCCGCCGACGTCACCGAGCTCCAGGGCTACCTCGACGCCGACCCGTACACCAAGGCCGGCGTGATCGTGAAGACCACCGTCACCGAGTGGAACCCGGTGCTCGGCGCCTGGGTGGGCTGATCAGGACAGCGCCTCCCGGAGCGCGATCCGGGTCCGGTGCAGGCGCGCCCCGACCGCGCCCTCCGAGCTCCGCACGATGGTCGCGATCTCCCGGTAGCGGAAGTTCTCGTGGAACTTCAGGTACCAGACCAGCTGGTCGGTCTTCGGCAGCCGGGAGAACGCGCGCAGCAGCTGGCGCAGCGACTCCCCCGCCGTCACCATCTCGGCCGGGTCCACCGACGTGCGGTGGATTTCTCCGGGCACTTCCGTCCATTTTCTCCTGGCCCGGACAAGCGCATAGCACTCGCGCCGGACAATGGTGCCGAGCCAGGAATTGACCGCATCGGGGTCGCTCAGTTGCGCGCGTTTGCGCCACGCCCTGAGATAAGCGGCCTGAACCGCGTCCTCGGCGTCGTGCCGATCACCGGTGATCGCTCGCGCGATCGTCAGCATGGTCGGCCGATAGCGTGTCAGGCTGGCTGTGAAGTCCGCGTCGTCAGTCACCTGTCACCGTCCCCAGTTCGGGGCATATCGCCCCGGGCTACGCGATCTGTCGCACGACGGTCACGCTATTTTCCGGCACGGTGCTGGCCAAGGGGGTCAAGTGCCCATTGCGCTGGTGAAAGGCTGGACGTACCCTGGCGCACCCTCGGCGGGAGGTAGCGGATGCGCGATGACCAGATCGCTTTCCTGATCGAGGTGGGGGCCGTGCTCGGCGGTTCGGCCGGTTCCTCGGAGAAAGCGGAGGAAATCCTGGCCGGGCTGCGGAAGGTCGTTCCTTACGCCGCGGCCAGCCTGTCCACTTTCCACGGTTTTGACGTAGACCATAAAGCCCTTGTCAACGTCGACTACCCGGACAAGGTGCTCGACCATCTCGACTCGTGGTTCGTGCGCAACGACCCCGCCTACGAACACATGCGGAAGGTGAACCGGCGGCCGTTGCGGTGGCGGGACACACCTTTTCCTTACCGGGAAACGTTCTCTGCGCAAGAGGTGTTCCTGCCTGCCGGGTTCACCGAGGGCGTCACCGTCTGCCTCTACAACCGGCTCGGCGTCTACACCGGCAACCTGCACGTCTCCACCGACGACGCCCGCCACCCGGCGGACGAGGACGTCTCGGTGCTGGTCGCCATGCAGTCCATGCTCGGCGGCCTGGTCGACCGCACCAGGTCCCTGCCGCCGCCGGTGTGGGAGGTCGACGACGCGGTCAACTCCGTCTGCGTCTACCCCGGCCCGGTGCTCGAAGGTGTCCCCGGTCGCCCGACCGGTCCCCACCTCGTGCAGGGAACACCGCTGGTCAGGGCGCTGCTGGCGATGATCGCCGAGCAGCGGCTGCCGCAGCAGTTCTGGTGGCACTCCGGCGGTGGGGTGCTGCACGCGGTCACCACGACCCGCTGGGAGGACCGCGTGCTGGTGCTGGAGGAGGTGGCGGAGCCGCCGTTCGCGCTCAGCCTGCGCGAACTGGAGGTCCTCACGCTCCTGGTCGACGGCTGCACCAACACCCAGATCGCGACGAGGCTGCTGATCTCCCCGAAGACCGTGGCCAAGCACGTCGAGCGCGTGCTGCACAAGATGGACGTGCGCAGCCGCACGGAAGCGGCCGTCCGGGCGCAGCGCGCCGGCCTCGTCCTGCACGGCACCTGAGCTACTGCCGGTCCGCCCTCGTTCGCGGTGTGGAGCCTTGACGCGACGCGAGAACCGGGCCACGCCGGTGCGCGCACACCGCACTGCGGCTCGGCGTCCGAGGGCGCCTAGAGCCTGTCCTGCAAGTCGTCCCGCTCCCCCGAGCCGACGCGCCGCCCCCGCGTCCCCGCGCCCCCGTATCCGCGTGAGCCAGCCGGCGTGGCCGGGTTTTTCGCGTTTTGTCACCTTGATGCGCGAAAGAGCGCTCCCATTTCGCATCAAGGTGACAAAACGCGAAAGGAGGGGCGGGTGGGTGAGGACGCCTAGTCCTCCGGTGGCCAGCGCTTGATGAACGCGAGGAGCTTCTTGCCCTCCTCGGTGAGCTCGCGGCCCTTGCCCTTGCAGGGCTCGCAGTCCGGGTTGGTGTTCGCGGTGACGTAGGCCCTGGTGATCACGGAGTCGCCCTCGCGCAGCTGGAGGTAGTCGACGAAGCCGAGCACCTCGTCGTCACCGCGTTCCGCGGCGTAGCGCTTGAGCTCCTCCCACTCCTCGGCGATCTCGGTGATCCTGGCCGCGACCGGCGGCGCCAGCAGGAACCGCTCGGCCCTCCTGCGCTTGCGGAACCCCTCCTCGCCGATGTGCTCGGCCCCAGGCTGGGTGTTCTTGCCGCTGCCCTCGCATGCGGGGCACGCCACGTCCAACGCCAACTCCACGGCGGTCGCCTCCCGGTGTGACTCCACGTGCTGGAAAGGCTACTGAGGGTCGGTGCCCCGTGGTGGCCCCCGCACCCGTTGGTGTGCCGGAATCTGCCGGAAAACGCTGGCGTTGACGTCGGCGTCAAGGTCTAGCGTCGCCTGGCGGGAGGCGGAGATGCGCATCGGAGAACTCGCCGAGAAGGTCGGCACCAGCACCAGGGCGCTGCGCTACTACGAGAGCCAGGGGCTGCTCGGCGCTCGCCGCAGTGCCAACGGCTATCGGGACTACGACGAGCTCGACCTGCGCGTTGCGCGGGAGATCCGCTCACTGCTGGCGATCGGGTTCGCCCTGGAGGAGACCCGGCCGTTCGTGGCGTGCCTGCGCGCGGGCAACGCGGCGGGTGACGCGTGTCCGGACTCCGTCGCCGTCTACCGCCGCAAGATCGAGGAGATCGACGAGTGCGTCGAGCGGCTGCTGGCGGTCCGCGGCCACCTCGAAAACCAGCTCGAACGAGCGAGAAAGCACAAGGAGACGACATGTCCGCGCCTGCGCAAGAGCTCCTGAGCGTCACCGACGAGACCTTCGAGCGGGACGTGCTCGGCAGCGACCTCCCGGTGGTCGTCGACTTCTGGGCCACCTGGTGCCCGCCGTGCCGGATGATCGCCCCCGTGCTCGCCGAGATCGCGGCCGAGCACGGCGACCGGATCCGCGTCGTCAAGCTCAACTACGACGAGAACCCGGCGACGGCGGCCCGCTACGCGGTGATGTCGCTGCCCACCCTGCTGGTGTTCGACAAGGGTGAGCCCGTCCGGCAGATCGTCGGAGCCAAGCCGAAGGCGCGGCTGCTCGCCGACCTCGGCCTCGCCGACTGAAGGGTGGACAAGACCCAACGAACGGCCCTGCCTGGAGCGGAAGATCACGAATTAGCGTCGATGCACACGGCCACCTGAGACCCGGCCGCCGCCGGGTACGCACCTTGCCAATCCCCTGCAACAGCAAGGAGAACTCAGAAAATGGCACTCTCGCACCTCCGGCGCGCGGTGATCGGTCTCGTCGTGGCGATGCCGCTCGCGGCAGGCCTGCAGACCGCCGCGACGGCGGCCCCCGTTGCCCGCACGCTGTACTACGACACCAGCCAGGCTGGCGAGTACGCCAAGGCATGGGACGACGCGGCCGTCGTCTGGAACAACAGCGTGAAGAACGTCAAGCTGGCCAAGGGGACCCCGGCCAACTCCTCCATCAAGATCCTGGTCGACGACGGCTGGCCCCGGGCGCAGCCCGGCGCGCTCGGCTCCGGCCGGGTCTGGATGGGGCGCACGGCGGTCAACCAGGGCTACTACGTCCCGCGCATCGCCACCCACGAGCTGGGCCACATCCTCGGCCTGCCGGACCGCAAGCCCGGTCCGTGCTCCAGCCTGATGTCGGGCAGCACCGGCGGCGTCAGCTGCAAGAGCGTCCCGCCGAACGCCGCCGAGGCGGCCGAGGTGGACCGCAACTTCGGCGGTTCCCGCATGGCTGAGGCCTCCTAGTCGCCACGTGCGAGGGGCGGGACCGGGATGCGACCCCGGTCCCGCCCTTCGAGCACCACGGCACAGTCAGTGCTTGCGTACGCACGCGAACGTCCACCGATCGCCGCAATACTTGATCGATTTGGTCGGTGTGTGAGGGGCGTTACGGCATCGCCTCGTAGGATGCAGCGGAGACGGCGTTGCCCCGAGTCCGTAGAACGCCCACGAGGAGGACGTTTCAATGCCGATCGCAACCCCCGAGGTCTACGGCGAGATGCTGGACCGGGCGAAGGCGAACGAGTTCGCCTACCCCGCGATCAACGTGACCTCGTCGGAGACCCTGAACGCGGCACTGCGCGGTTTCGCCGAGGCGGAGAGCGACGGCATCGTGCAGATCTCCACGGGCGGTGCTGAGTTCCTGTCCGGCACCAAGGTGAAGGACATGGTCACCGGCGCCGTCGCGCTCGCCGAGTTCGCGCACGTGGTGGCCGAGAAGTACCCGGTCAACATCGCGCTGCACACCGACCACTGCCCCAAGGACAAGCTGGACGGCTTCGTCCGCCCGCTGCTCGCCGTCTCCGAGGAGCGGGTGGCCAAGGGCCTCAACCCGCTGTTCCAGTCGCACATGTGGGACGGCTCCGCGGTCGCGCTCGACGAGAACCTGGAGATCGCCACCGAGCTGCTCGCCCGCGCCTACAAGGCCAAGATCATCCTTGAGCTGGAGGTCGGCGTCGTCGGCGGCGAGGAGGACGGTGTCGACAACGAGATCAACGACAAGCTCTACACCTCCCCCGAGGACTACCTGAAGACCGTCGAGGCCCTCGGCGCCGGGGAGAACGGCCGCTACCTGCTGGCCGCCACCTTCGGCAACGTGCACGGCGTCTACAAGCCGGGCAACGTGAAGCTGCGCCCGGAGATCCTCAAGCAGGGTCAGGACGTCGTCGCGGAGAAGCTGGGGCTGCCCGCCGGGTCCAAGCCCTTCGACCTCGTCTTCCACGGCGGCTCCGGCTCGCTGCTGGAGGAGATCCACGAGGCGGTGTCCTACGGCGTCATCAAGATGAACATCGACACCGACACCCAGTACGCCTTCACCCGCCCGATCGCCGCGCACATGTTCACCAACTACGACGGTGTGCTGAAGATCGACGGCGAGGTCGGCAACAAGAAGACCTACGACCCGCGCAGCTACCTCAAGGCCGCCGAGCAGGGCATGGCCGCCCGCATCGCGCACGCCTGCGAGAACCTGAAGTCCGCGGGCCGCATGATCGCCGGCTGAGCACCGCACACCGACGGCCCGGTGCCCTTCGGGGTGCCGGGCCGTCGCCGTGCCAGGTGGCACGATGGGGCAATGAGCTTGCACGGCAACCTCCTCGGACCCGACCCCACCACGCTGCCGGAGCTTCCGGTGCCCCAGGCCGCGCTCGACAGCGGCACCGACCCGGCCCAGGTCGCTCGCGAGCACCCGTACTTCAGCGCCGCGTGGGCCGCGCTGGCCGAGCGCGCGCTCGACGCCGGTGAGCCCGTCGCCGCGTACGCCTACGCGCGCACCGGCTACCACCGCGGGCTCGACCAGCTGCGCCGCGCCGGGTGGAAGGGCTTCGGCCCGGTGCCGTGGAGCCACGCGCCGAACCAGGGCTTCCTGCGGGCGCTGGCCGCTCTCGCCCGCGCCGCCGGGGAGATCGGCGAGACCGAGGAGTACGACCGCTGCCGCACCTTCCTCGCCGACAGCGACCCCGAGGCGCCCGCCGAACTCGGGCTGGGCTGAGCCGGGTGGGCGGCGCCAACGACTACGCCTTCCAGTCCCGCTGGCTGGTGCCCGGCAGCACCGTCGACGAGATCCGCGAGGTGCTCAGCGACCCCCGTGACCTGCCGAGGTGGTGGCCGTCGGTCTACCGCGAGGTCACGCTGGCCGACCCCGGCGGTCCTGATGGCATCGGCGCCGCCTTCGACCTGTTCACCAACGGCTGGCTGCCGTACACGCTGCGCTGGCGGCTCACGGTCACCGACCAGCGCGAGGACGGGGCGGGCTTCTCCGGCCACGGCGACCTGACCGGCACCGGCGAGTGGAACTTCGAACAGCAGGGCGAGGACGTGCTCGTCGTCTTCGACTGGGTGGTGCGCGCGGACAAGCCGTTGCTGCGCCACGGTTCCGCGGTGTTCAAGCCCGCGTTCGCGGCGAACCACAACTGGGCGATGCGGATGGGCGAGCGCAGCCTGCTGCTGGAGCTGGACCGGCGGCGGGGCCGCGACGTGCCCCCGCCGCCGACCGCGCCCAGGTGGCCGCTCGTCGGTGGCGTCGCTCTCGCACTCGGCGCCGCTGTGGCTTTGTCGCGTTCGAACAGACAGCATTAGCGCTGTGCAGCGGGTGTGGTCAGAGCTTGAGCGCAGACTGAGACGGTGGCAGCGCACGGCGATCCCGATCGTCCAATGTGCGCTGGCCGCCGGGATCGCCTGGTTGGTCGCGTTCCACCTCTTCGGCCACCCACGGCCGTTCTTCGCGCCGATCGCCGCGGTGGTCTGCCTCGGGGTGTCCTTCGGTCAGCGGCTGCGGCGGGTCACCGAGCTGGTGGTCGGTGTGAGCGTCGGCATCGGCGTCGGCGACCTGCTGATCTCGCTGATCGGGTCGGGCCCGTGGCAGATCATGCTCGTGGTCGCGCTGGCCATGTCCGCGGCCGTGCTGCTGGACAGCGGCGCGGTGATCGCGCTGCAGGCGGGCTCCTCCGCCGTGCTGGTGGCGACGCTGCTGCCGCCGGGTGATACCGGCGGTCTCGACCGGATGGTGGACGCGCTCATCGGCGGTGTCGTCGGCCTGGTGGTCGCCGGGCTGCTGCCCGCCAACCCGCTGACCGTGGCGCACCGCCAGGGCAAGGTCGTGCTCGACGAGCTGGAGCTGGCGTTGCGCGGCGTCGCGGAGGCCGTGCGCGGGCACGACTCCGCCAAGTGCGCCGACGTGCTGGCCAGGGCCAGGGACAGTCACAAGGCCGTCGAGGACCTCCGGACCAGCCTCGACGCGGGCGCGGAGATCGCCAAGATCGCGCCGATCCGCTGGCGCAGGCGCGGTGACCTGGAGCGGTACAAGACGGCGGCGACGGCCGTGGACTACGCGCTGCGCAACACCAGGGTGCTGGTGCGGCGGGCGCTCGCCGCGCTGCGGGACGACGAGCCGATACCCGAGGGCGTAGCCGACGTGCTCGACGAGCTGGCCGACTCGGTGCGGACGCTCCAGGCGGACCTGGCCGAGGGCCGCGAGCCGGTGAAGGCGCGGGAGGAGATCTACGTCGCCGCGCGGAGCGCGACGCTCACCCTCATCGGCGAGGGCGGGTTCTCCTCGCGGGTGGTGCTCGCCCAGCTCCGCTCGATCGCGGTGGACCTGCTGCTGGCGACCGGGATCAAGCGCAACGAGGCCATCGCGGCATTGCCCCCGCTCACCCCGCGCCGCGAGGAGAGACGCTGACTGTCCACTGTGGAGAGTCGGTCAGCCCGTCTCGATCGGCGGCCGGTGCAGGACGTTGCGCAGCACCGTGTGCACCGCCTCGTGGTCCCGCTCGTCGTAGAGCTTGCAGTCGGCACCCGTCAGGCCGTACCACTCGTCCGCCTCGTCGTAGCGGACGTCGACCGTGAGCGTGCCGTCCTGGTCGTAGCGGGTCCGCAGCTCCAGGTCCCCGGTGATCACACCGACGTCGTCGGTCATGACGCCACCCGGCAACGCGGTGAATTTCGACGTCAGTTCGCTCATGCCGCTTATCCTTGTCGTCTCAAGGGGGTGCGCGGACGGTACCGGTAGTGGTATCACGGCGCAGGACGGAACCGGCTTGGCCCGCGACGGGGGAGGTTGGTGTGACCAGGCACAACTGGCTCCCAGCGCGTCCGGGTCACGTTGTCGTCGTCACCGGGTTCCCCCGTTGGTGGATGTGGAACCCCGTCGCCGACCTGACGGCGGTCCGACGTTTGGCCCAGCGCAAGCGGATTCGGTCCGTGCTCGGTGTTTTCGGCGGAATCGGCGCTGCTTTCGGAGTGCCCGCGGCGACCGTGCTGCTGTTGCTGGGCATCACCTTCACCAACGTGCTGGTGGTCGCGCTGGTGCCAGGGGCCGTCGTGGTGGCGCTGGCAGGCGTTTTCCTGGCGGCTGAGGCGGTTCGCGGCCGGGTGTCCGGTCGTACGCACGCCGAGGTCGAGCAGCTGATGGTGGTGGTCGCCGACGAGGAGGACGTCGTCGCGTGGACCCACTTCGAGGGCTACCCGGAGGACCGCCAGCTCGCGCGCTCGTTGTGCGAGCCGCTCACCAGCATCCAGCGCAGCGGCATCGTCGAGCTCGACCTCGTCGACCACGCGGCGCTCGCCGCCCTGGAACGGCGGGTGTGGCTGACGCTGGTGGAGCTGCGAGACCAGCTGGTGCTGCGCTCCGACGTCGCCGAGGCGCGGACCCGTCCCGCGTTCGCCGGGATCGCCGCGGAGATGCAACGCGAGGTCGATCGCCTGAACACCGTGGTGCACAAGCTCTTCCGCGGTCTCGACGACTTCGACAGGGCCATCAGGCGGTTCGAGACGGAGCGCGCTTATGACGCCCACGCGCGGCGAAGCCTCTTGCCGGGCAACGACATCACGGTGCCCTCGAAGATGCCGGAGCGGCTGCTGGCGATGCAGGAGGCGCTGCGCCGGGTCGTGACGGGCTGAGAACACTCAAGGGACACAGGAAGATCCTGTGTCCCTTGAGGACTGCCGGTTCAGCAGCGGTCGAGCATGCTCTTGAGCGCGCCCTTCTCGGCCTCGGTGACCGTCAGGCCCCACTTGGTCTTCGACTTCGTCCACATCTTCGCGTAGGTGCACCAGTAGCCCTGCACCGGCGGCTTCCAGACGTCGGGCGTCTTGTCGCCCTTCGCCTGGTTCACGGTGTCCTTCACCGCGATCAGCTGCGGGCTGCCGAGGTCGTTGGCGAACTGCTTGCGGCGGTCGGTGGTCCACTTGCTCGCGCCGGAGCGCCAGGCGGCGGCCAGCGGCACCACGTGGTCGATGTCGATGTCCGACGCCTTGGTGTAGGTGCCGCCCTCGTACGGGCTGAACCACTTGCCCGAGACCGCGGCGCACGACGCGTCGGTCTGCACGTTGGTGCCGTCGCGCTTGAGGACTTCCTCGCGGGTGTTGCAGGTGCCCGAAACCGTTTCCCAGTGCGGGAACTTCTCGCGCGAGTAGCCGGTCATCGGGCCTTCAGGGGCGACCTTCAGCGCGGTGAGCTCGGCCTTGGCGGTCGCGGCGTCGGGGATGCCGGGTGGGGTGGCGCTCGCCGAGCCGGTCAGTCCGACCGAGACCATGCCGGCGAGCAGCGTGGCGGGGAGCAGGGCTTTGAGGACGCGTGTGGCGGACACTCGGGCCTCCAGCAGGGTGATTGCAGGGTCAAATAGACCATCACCCATCAGAGTGAGCGCAGCAACACTATTCGGTGAATACGCTACGAATAGCCCCCGAATTTCCTCCGAAAGTCGGGAATAAGGCACAACTCATTCGAGGCCACGAATGAGACGAAGATCTTCGGTGTGCCGGTACCAGATCCACTTGTCGAGCTGGCGGTCGTGCACGACCCCGTCCTTGCGAACCGCCACGGGCAGGCAGCCCACCTGCATCGCGCGCCCGGTGGTCACCACCCGCCGCCTGCCGAGCAGCCCGCGCCGCACGACGGTGACCTCAAGGCCGAGCGCCGGGTGCGGGGTGACCTCCAGGCTGCTCGCCTGGCCGCGCAGCACCTGGGTGTCGTCGCAGTAGGCGACGCCGCGCACCGGGCCGATGCTGCCCCTGCCGACGAGCACTCCCCCGACGTCGTCGCGCACCAGCGGCACCTTGTCCACCTCGCCGCCCAGTGCCCGCCGCAGCGCCGCTTCGCGTTCGGTCGGCAGCCCCCACAGTTCCGCCACAGCGGAATTCCGGTCAGAGGTGACGTAACCGACAGCGACCTCCGCGAGCCGCTCGGTGCGCAGCAGCCGCAGGGCCACCGCGGCCAGGTCCGCGTCGGTCCCGCAGACGACCAACCGCCGGTCGCCGAGGGTGTCCAGCAGTGGGTCGACCTCCGAGCGGCCGGGCCGCGCACCGATGCGGTGCGTCTCCAGTCCCTCACCCTCGGTGATCCCCGCGTTTCCGCAGCACAACGCTAGTGCGTCCACAATCGACTCCTGGTCTACCCTCAACTACCGGCATCCGCCCTCGTCGCTCAGCCGGACCTCTTGGAGTATTCACATGCCTGCCATCGTCCTGATCGGCGCCCAGTGGGGCGACGAAGGCAAAGGCAAGGCCACCGACCTGCTCGGCGAGCAGGTGCAGTGGGTCGTTCGCTACCAGGGCGGCAACAACGCCGGCCACACCGTGGTTCTTCCCGACGGGCAGGACTTCGCCCTGCACCTGATCCCCTCGGGCATCCTGACCCCGGGCGTGACCAACGTGATCGGCAACGGCGTCGTCGTCGACCCGGGTGTGCTGCTGGAGGAGCTCTCCGGCCTGGAGGCGCGCGGGGTGGACACCTCCCGGCTGCTGCTCTCCGCCGACGCGCACCTGATAATGCCGTACCACGTGGCCATCGATAAGGTCACCGAGCGCTACCTGGGCAAGGCCAAGATCGGCACCACCGGTCGTGGCATCGGGCCCTGCTACCAGGACAAGATCGCCAGGGTCGGCGTGCGCATCCAGGACCTGCTGGACGAGAAGATCCTGCGGCAGAAGGTCGAGGCCGCGCTGGAGTTCAAGAACCAGGTGCTGGTCAAGGTCTACAACCGGCGCGCGCTGGACGCCAACGAGGTCGTGGACACCGTGCTCGGTCACGCGGCGAAGTTCGCCCACCGCATCGCCGACACCCGCCTGCTGCTCAACCAGGCGCTGGAGCGCGGCGAGACCGTGCTGCTGGAGGGCTCGCAGGGCACCCTGCTCGACGTCGACCACGGCACCTACCCGTTCGTCACGTCCTCGAACCCGACCTCGGGTGGCGCGGCCGTCGGCTCCGGCATCGGGCCGAACCGGATCACCACGGTCATCGGCATCCTGAAGGCCTACACCACCCGCGTCGGCTCCGGTCCGTTCCCGACCGAGCTCAACGACGAGTGGGGTGAGCGGCTGCGCAAGACGGGCGGCGAGGTCGGCGTGACCACCGGCCGGGCCCGCCGCACCGGCTGGTTCGACGCGGTGATCGCCCGCTACGCCGCGCGCGTCAACGGCATCACCGACTACTTCCTGACCAAGCTGGACGTGCTCTCCGGCATGGACCGGGTGCCGGTGTGCGTGGGCTACGAGGTCGACGGCGTCCGCCACGACGACATGCCGATGTCGCAGTCCGACGTGCACCACGCCAAGCCGGTCTACGAGGAGCTGCCGGGCTGGTGGGAGGACATCAGCCACTGCCGCACCTTCGAGGAGCTGCCCGCCAACGCCCAGGCGTACGTGCTGCGCCTTGAGGAGCTCTCCGGCGCGCGGATGTCCGCGATCGGCGTCGGTCCCGGCCGTGAGCAGACGATCGTCCGCTACCCGATGGCCTGACACCTCGTCGCACCGCAAGGGGCACCTCGCCGCGGCGAGGTGCCCCTCGGCGTTTCACGGCCGGTGTTCCTCCGGCCCCATTACAGCGGAGTCGCCGCCCCGCGCACGGGACTCGGATCGGACATCTCCGGCATCTGCCGGGTTCTCGTCTGCGTTACTACCGCACGCCGCGTATTAGTCCGTTCGCCCTATTTCCACTCGTTCAAACCAACCCCTGTGGACCTGTCGTCGCCGCGACCGCCGAACGCACAATCCTTGTGGGCCGCATGAAAAAACGAAACGACCTGCACGAATGCGTCGAGCGGGGGGTTCGATGTCGGCTAGGAAATCGGGGCGGCCAGAGCGCCCCATCAGCGATCCGGAGTCACCGGCGGGGAGAATGGCCGCGCAGCTCAGAAATCTCCGTGCCAGTACCGGAAATCCGACCTATCGGGACATGGCCGACCGGGTCTACTTCTCGGCCGGGACGCTGTCGGCCGCGGCACGCGGTGATCACTTTCCCACCCGCGCGGTGGTGATGGCCTTCGCCGAGGCGTGCGGAGCCGACCCCGAGGAATGGGAGAGACGCTGGTACCAGACGCAGAAACCGCCAGCCCCCGCGTCTCCCCCGTCCCGGTGGCCACCACCGGCGGCTCCGCCGTGGCCGCCGTCGAGCTGACCGTCAGCGGCGGAGGAACTCCTCGCGCGCCGCGACGGCGGTGTCGGGGTTGTCGGAGAACAGGCCGTCGACGCCCTGCTTGAAGATCAGCGCGTACTCCTCGAACGCCCTGCCGTACTGCGCCGGGTCGGTCGAGGTGCGGAAGTCCGCTGGCAGGAAGGTGTTCTCGTTGCGGAAGGTGAACGGGTGCACCTTCAGCTTCGCGGCGTGCGCGTCCTCGACCAGGGTGGTCGGCGGCTTCAGGAAGCCCTTGGCGTCGCGCGGAAGGATGCGGTCCTTCGACGGGCCGATGCCGTTGGCGTAGCTCGCGATCTCCCGCAGCCCGGCGGGCTTGACCAGGTCGTCGTAGGTGCGCGGGTCGCCGGAGGCGACGAAGTCGGCGGGAGCGCCGGAGGAGTCGATCAGCTGGATCAGCGGCACCCGCAGCTCGTTCCTGAGCGCCTTGAGGTTGCCGACCTCGAAGGACTGCACGAACACCTTGGCGCGCGGGGTGTTCAGCCCGTTGCGGGTGAGCGTGCGCACCAGCGCGGGCTCCAGCGGCAGCTTGATCGACCGGAAGTACGTGGGGTGCTTGGTCTCCGGGTACACGCCGATCTCGCGGCGCAGCTCGCGGGAGAGCCGGGCGCGCAGGTCCAGCACCTCCTGGAACGTCGGCACCTGGAAGCGGCCGTCGTAGAGGGTGTTGCGCGGCCGGGTCTCCGGGATGCGCTCCTTGGCCCGCAGCGTCTTCAGCTCCGCCAGCGTCAGGTCCTCGGTGAACCAGCCGGTGAGCGTGGTGCCGTCGATGACCTTGGTGCGCTTGCGGTCGGCGAACTCCGGGCGGTTCGCGATGTCGGTGGTGCCACCGATCTCGTTCTCGTGCCGGGCGACCAGCACCCCGTCCTTGGTGGGGACCAGGTCCGGCTCGATGTAGTCCGCGCCCATCCGCGCGGCCAGCTCGTAGGAGGCCAGCGTGTGCTCGGGCCGGTAGCCCGACGCGCCGCGGTGCCCGAGCACCAGCGGACCGCTGTCCCGGTGCGAGGCGAGCTCCTGAGCGGCTTCCGGCGCGGCTGAGGCGGGCACCCCGACCACCCCGAGCACGGCGACGGCGGACACGGCGAGTCCGGCGATCCGGGACGTCCGCGAGCGGCGAGACATCGTGGGAGACCTCCCCTTTTCGGTGAACGGCACTGTTCGGCACACCCTCGGCGCCCGTGGCGTCGCTGGTGCCACCGTAGGGCTACGAGCTGGCAACAACGCGGTAAATGTGCCGTGGAGTATTGCCATCCGACCCGCAGGATGGTCCTCTCTGTGAGCTGCACCACGCTGCTGGAGGTGGCCGTTGGCCGGTCCGACGGTCGATGAGCTGGTTGCCGACCACGACGAGGAACGCCCCGCGCGCCGGCTCACCGGGCGCTGGGAGTTCGGCGTCGGCTTCGCCGCCTTCGCTGTCGCACTGCTCGTGCTCAAGCAGGTGTTCTTCCCGTTCGGCAAGGGCGGGCAGTACTACCTGATCATTTTCCTCGCGCTGGTGCTGCCCCTGGTTTTCCTGGTCTACCGTCCAGGGTTGTCCCGCTCGCAACGGCGCGAGCGGGACAATCCGCCGGCGTACGACTGGGTGCTCGCGGCGCTGGCGCTGCTGGTCGGGCTCTACCCGGTGCTCGGTGGGTTCGACGCGTTCCTCGACCGGCAGGGCTCTCTGTCCACAATGGACATCCTTTGCGGAGCCGTGCTGCTCGTGCTCGTCCTCGAAGCGTGCAGGCGCACCACCGGGCTCGTGCTCCCCGCCGTCTGCGCCGGCTTTCTGGCCTACGCCTACTACGGCGGATTCCTGCCGCCCAGTTGGACCATCGCGCACGCGGGCATCGACTTCAGCCAGATCATCAACGCGCTGTACAACGACGCCAGCGGGTTCTACGGCACTCCGCTCGACGTCGCGGCGACCTACATCGTGCTGTTCACCATCTACGGCGCGATGCTCGACGTCTCCGGTGCGGGCAAGTTCTTCGTGGACATCAGCTTCGCGACGTTCCGGCGTTCGGCGACCGCGCCCGGCCGCACCACCGCGCTCTCCGGCTTCCTGCTCGGCACGGTCTCCGGTTCGGGCACCGCGACCACGGTCAGCCTCGGGGCGGTGACCTGGCCGATCCTCAAGCGCGCCGGTTACCCGAGGGAGCAGGCGGGTGGGCTGCTCGCGGCGTCGGGCATCGGCGCGATCCTGTCCCCGCCGACCCTGGGCGCGGCGGCGTTCATCATCGCCGAGTACCTCCAGGTCTCGTACTTCGACGTGCTGCTCTGGGCGCTGCTGCCCACGCTGCTCTACTACCTCGGGATCGTGCTCGCGGTGCAGGCCGACGCCAAGCGGTTCGGCGCGCGTGAGGTCGAGATCGACACGCCCGGTCCAGGGAAGGTGTTGCTGCGCGGCGGTTATCACTTCGCCTCGCTGGCGATCATCGTGGTGTTCCTGGCGTTGGACATCCCGCCCTTCGCCGCCGTGGTCTACGCGTCCGCGCTCGCCGCGGTGTTCGCGCTGGTCAGCAAGCTCGTCGCGGGCGGATCCGTCGTGGAGTGGCTGCGCGAGGTCGCGCTCGCCCTGTCCCGTGGCGTCCGTGGCGCGCTGCCGGTCGTCGCGGTCTGCGCCGCGGCGGGCGTGATCACCTCGACGATCACGAAGACCGGGCTCGGCCAGGTGCTGTCCTCGGCGCTGGTTGACCTCGCGGGCGCGTTGGCCACCGACGCCACGGTCGTGCTGCTGCTGACCGTGCTGTTCTCGGCGATCGCGGTCGGAGTGCTCGGCCTCGCGGTGCCGGTGACCGCCTCGTTCATCATCGCGTGGGTGGTGCTCGGCCCAGCCATGGCGACGCTCGGCGTCGAAGCGCCGGAACGCGCGATGTTCCTGTTCTACTACGCGGTCCTGTCCGAGGTGACGCCACCGACCGCGCTCGCGGCCGTGGCAGCGGCGGCGATCACCGGTGGTTCGGTGATGCGCACGATGTGGCAGACGTGGAAGTACACGCTGCCCGCGTTCCTCGTGCCGATCGCGTTCGTGCTGACCGACAACGGCGCGGCCTTGTTGCTGCAGAAGCCTTTCCTGGACACCGTGTGGGTGTTCGGGGTGTCGGTGCTCGGAGTGGCAGCGCTGTCGGTGACCACCGGCGGCTGGCTGTTCGGTCCCGCGCGGTGGCCGGAACGCGCGCTGTGCGCCGTCGCCGCGCTGATGCTGCTCTACCTCCAGCCACTGGTGGTGTCCATCGGCCTCGCTGTGCTGGTCGCGGCCGTGGTGCTGCACCTGGCCACGCGGCGTCGAAACGAGGGAGTTGACGTTGATGCGTAAGAGCTTGGTGGCACTCGCCGCGGTGGCCCTGCTGGCGACGGGCTGTGGCGGCAAACGTGTCGACACCAGTGCGGGAGCCGACCCCAACGCGGCGGGCTGCGTCGCGGCGGACGGCAGGCTCACCATCGCCACGGGCAACGCGGGCGGCGTGTACTACGTGGTCGGTGGCGGCCTGGCGCAGCTGATCAGCAACAACACCAAGGTGCGCGCGACCGCCGCGGAGACCGGCGCGTCCGTGCAGAACGTCCAGCAGCTCGTGGCCGGTGACTACGACATCGCCTTCTCGCTGGCCGACACGGCGGCGGACGCGGTGGCGGGCAAGGACTCCTTCGCTGGCAAGCCGCAGAAGATCCAGGCACTGACCCGGATCTACCCGAACTACACCCAGGTCGTGGTGCGCGCGGACTCCGGCATCAACTCGATCGCCGACATGCGCGGCAAGCGGATCTCCACCGGCTCCCCCAAGTCCGGCACGGAGCTGATCGCCAACCGGTTGTTGCAGGCGGCGGGGCTCGACCCGGCCAAGGACGTGCGGGCGCAGCGGCTGGACCTGAACAAGACCATCGACGGGATGAAGGACGGCACTCTCGACGGGCTGGTGTGGTCCGGTGGCCTGCCGACCGCGCAGCTCACCGACCTGACGACCTCGATGCGGGAGCGCGTGCGCTTCGTCGACACCACGCCGCTGCTGGAGCCGCTGAAGAAGATCAACCCGGTCTACGACGCGGGCACCATCCCGGCCGCGACCTACAAGCAGGCCAAGGACGTCCCGACCATCGTGGTGCCGAACCTGTTGCTGGTGCGGGAGGACTTCCCGGTCGGCACCGCCTGCGCGATCACGAAGCTGATCTTCGACAAGCGCGCGGAGCTGGAGAAGGTGCACCCGGCGGCCAAGGACATCCTCCGCGAGAAGGCGTCCACGACCGCTCCGGTGCAGCTCCACCCCGGCGCCAGGCAGGCGCTCAGCTAGCTCCCGCGCGCCCTGACCACCCTGGCCAGGGTTTTCGCGTTTTGTAGCCTTATTGCGCAAAAGAGCGCTCCCATTTCGCGTTATGGCTACAAAACGCGAACGGGAGGGGGGCGTCCCCGGATGAGGGTGCGGCGACTCGGTGAGGTGGTGTCGCTACGCGCGGGACGAGGGGTCTAGCTGCGCGGGTTGCGGCCGACGAGGGCGATGAGCTTCGTCTGCGGATCGGCGTCGTCGGGGACCTGGACCGGGGCTGCGAAGATGCCGGAGTCCTGCCACTTGAAGACCTCCGGCCGCATCACCGCGTAGACCGCCTCGGCGAGCTCGGCGTCGAGCGCGTCGTCGTCACCGATCGCCTTCGCCAGGTCCCAGGCGTGCACCGTGAGGTCCAGGGTCATCTGCCAGCCGTAGTCCTTCGCCGGGATCCGACCGAAGCTGACCTCGACCTCGTCGTCCAGCGCGTCCGGCCGCTCGAAGGCGCCGCGCGCCTTCTCCGCCGCGCGCTGCCACACCCCGACCGGGTCGTCGCCGAGCTGGTCGCCGTCGAAGCGGTCACCCACCTCGGCGGTGGTCGCTCCACGCAGCAGCAGCGGGGCCCACAACTGCTCGCCGACGAGATGGTTGACCAGGTCGCGCACTGTCCACTCGGTGCACGGGGTCGGCAAGCTCCACTGGTCCGCACGCACCAGGTGGACTCGTCGGTCGAACTCCTCCATCGCGCGGTCGTGCGCCTCCAGCAGCTCCATGGCCCTTACCCCATCAGCGCCAGCCGCACTACGCCACTCGACGCGCCAAGGGCTTCGCGTAGAGCACCGAACAGACTCCGCGCCGTAGCCGTCCAACCGGGACGGTGGCTCCAACCGGCAGTGCCCACTCCGACATATCCACTGTGGACAAGTCGGAAACCAGGCGCAGTCAAGGGATGTGCTTGGTGAAGTCAAGCCTGGATGGCACCCGTCAAGTGTGGACCACGCTTCGAGCGGACGGAGAACTCCCAGTCCGAGCCGTGCCGGGCAGACCGGAACTCCACTGAGGACGGCAGCAGCACGGGCAGCTTGAAGCGGACGTCCACTGTGAAGGCGTCGGGCAACCGGCCGGAGAACGCGGCGAGGCAGTGCGCCTTGGTCCACATGCCGTGCGCGATCGCCCTGGGGAAGCCGAAGAGCCGCGCGGTGATCTTGCGGAGGTGGATCGGGTTGTGGTCCCCCGACACCGCCGCGTACCGCCGTCCCAGGTCGGACCCGGTGTGCCACACCGCCGACGGCGCGGGCAGCTCCTCCACTTCGGACGATGAGGGCGAGGCCGAGGAGGACGACGTCGTCCGCCGCAGGTAGGTGCTCACGCCCTCCCACACGACGTCCTCCCCCACCGCGGCCTCGGACATCACGTCGAACTGCTGTCCGCGCTCGTGCTCCCGCAACGAGTCCGCCCACACGCGCAGCCGGAGCCGTTCCCCCGCCGAGACCGGACGGTGCTGGGTGATCCGGTTGTTCACGTGCACCAGGCCCGGCAGCCGGAACGGGAAACCGCGATCGGTCATCAGCCGCACCGCCAGCGGGAACGCCAGCACGTGCGGGTAGGTCGCCGGCAGCACGTCACCGGTGCCGAAGCCGCACACCTCGTTGTACGAAGCCAGCGCCGCGCGGTCGATCACCACCTCCGGCCGCACGTACTCCACGCCGGGCAGCTCGGAGCCTCGCCCGCCGAAGCTCAACGCCGCCTTGGGGTACAGCAGCCCGAGGCTGGGCGTGCTGTGCAGCTTGCGAACCGTCCGGACCACCGTCATCACGCCCCCAACAGGCTCTGGCCGCAGACGCGGACCACGTTGCCGTTGACCCCCGCCGATCCGGGATTCGCGTACCACGCAATGGTTTCCGCGACGTCGACCGGCAGGCCGCCCTGGGCGAGACTGCTCACCCGGCGCCCCATCTCCCTTGTCACCAAAGGAATCGAGGCGGTCATCCTCGTCTCGATGAAGCCGGGGGCCACCGCGTTGATCGTGCCGCCGGAGCGGGCGAGGACCGGTGCCAGCGACTGCACCATGCCGATCACCCCGGCCTTGGAGGTCGCGTAGTTGGTCTGCCCGAAGTTGCCGGCGATCCCGGCGATCGAGGACACGCCGATGATTCGCCCACCCGGCCGCAGCGCGCCGTCCAGCACCGCGTCGTTGATCCGCTCCTGCGCGGAGAGGTTGACCGCGAGCACCGAGTCCCACCGCTGGTCGTCCATCTTGCCGAGCGTCTTGTCGCGCAGGATCCCCGCGTTGTGCACCACGACGTCCACGCCGCCGTGCCGTTGCGCGAGGTGCTCGGCGATCTTGGCGGGGGAGTCAGGGGCGGTGATGTCGAGCTGGAGCGTGCTGCCGCCGATCCGGTTGGCCACCTCGGCGAGCTCGTCACCCTGGGCCGGAACATCAAGGCACACAACGGAAGCGCCATCGCGGGCGAGCAGCTCGGAGATGGCGGCGCCGATCCCCCGCGACGCGCCGGTGACCAGCGCGGTCTTCCCGGCGAGCGGGCGGTCCCAGTCCTCCGGCTCGGTCACCTCGGCCACGCCGACCCGCACGACCTGGCCGGAGACGAAGGCGGACCGGTCGGAGGCGAAGAACCGCAGGGTGCTCGCGATGCCGTCCTCGGCGCCGGGGGAGACGTAGACGAGCTGAGCGGTCGCGCCGCGCTTGATCTCCTTGGCCAGCGAGCGGGTGAAGCCCTCGATGGCCCGCTGCGCGGTCGCCTCCGTTGTGCTGCCCGCGTCCTCCGGCGGGGTGGCCAGCACGATCACCCGTCCGCAGGAGTCCAGCCGCCGGATCACCGGGTGGAAGAACCGGTGCAGGTCCTGGAGCTGGGCGCTGTCGCCGATCCCGGTGGCGTCGAAGACCAGGACCGCGAAGCGGGAGTCGCCTTCGGGGGCCGTCGTCACCACGTCGGCTCCCGCCGAGGTGAGCACGCTCGCGGCGGCCTTGGCGAGCCGCCCGCCGCCCGAGCTGCCGACAAGAACCTGACCTGCTACAACAGGGTCACCGGGCCGGTATCTGCGCAGCTTCGCCGGACTGGGAAGGCCGAGCTTGCGCACGAGCACCCGCCCGAGCGGAGAGGTGCTGAACCGCTGGTACCGATCCGCCATGTGACGCTCCCTACTCACCAGTAAGACTACTCATCGGTAGGTTATGCTCGAAGGGTATCCCCGCAACCGCTGGAGGGGCACATGGCCGGGACCACACGCCGCGTGGCGATCGTCGGGGGGAACCGGATCCCGTTCGCGAGATCCAACGGCCCCTACGCCTCGGCATCGAACCAGGACATGTTCACCGCCGCGCTCGACGGCCTCGTCGGCCGGTTCGGGCTCCAGGGTGAGCGGGTCGGCGAGGTGGTCGCGGGCGCCGTGCTCAAGCACAGCCGCGACTTCAACCTGGCGCGGGAGAGCGTGCTCGGCAGCAGGCTGTCGCCGCACACCCCGGCCTACGACATCCAGCAGGCGTGCGGCACCGGCCTCGAAGCCGCGATCCTGGTCGCCAACAAGATCGCGCTCGGCCAGATCGACTCCGGTATCGCAGGGGGAGTCGACACCACCAGCGACGCGCCGATCGGCGTGAACGAGGACCTGCGCAAACTGCTGCTGAGGTTCAACTCCGCGAAGAGCCTCGGCGAGCGGTTGAAGCTGGTGCCGCGCCTGCGCCCCGGTCACGTCATCCCCGACATCCCGCGCAACGGTGAACCGCGCACCGGGCTGTCCATGGGGGAGCACGCCGCGATCACCGCCAAGGAGTGGGAGATCTCGCGGCAGGACCAGGACGAGCTCGCCGCGGCCAGCCACCGCAAGCTCGCGGTCGCCTACGAGTGCGGTTTCTTCGACGACCTGCTCACGCCGTTCCTCGGCCTGACGCGGGACCAGAACCTCCGCCCGGACTCCACAGTGGACAAGCTCGCGAAGCTGAAGCCGGTGTTCGGCACGAAGTCCAAGGAGCTTGGCGGCGAGGCGACGATGACGGCGGGCAACTCCACACCGCTCTCCGACGGAGCCTCCACCGTGCTGCTGGCCAGCGAGGAGTGGGCGGAGCAGCGCAGACTTCCGGTGCTGGCCTACTTCACGCACTGCGAGACCGCCGCCGTTGACTTCGTGCACGGCGGTGAGGGGCTGCTCATGGCGCCGACCTACGCGGTGCCCAGGATGCTCGCGCGCGCCGGGCTGGAACTCGGCGACTTCGACTTCTACGAGATTCACGAGGCGTTCGCGTCGCAAGTGCTCGCCACCCTCAAGGCGTGGGAGGACCCGGGCTACTGCAAGGAGAAGCTCGGCCTCGACGCCCCGCTCGGCTCGATCGACCGCGCCAGGCTCAACGTCAACGGCTCCTCGCTGGCTGCGGGCCACCCCTTCGCGGCGACCGGCGGGCGCATCGTCGCCACGCTGGCGAAGCTGTTGGCGGAGAAGGGCTCCGGACGTGGTCTGATCTCGATCTGCGCCGCTGGCGGACAGGGCGTCACCGCGATTCTCGAACGCTGACCGCTGGCGGTGATGGGTTACCAGGAGGCGTGGGCGGGTAGGTCCACCGGTGGCACCATCGACCGATGGTGAAGTCCGGTCGCTCCCGGTGCGAGACGCGCGCTTCGTGGTGATCTCGTTCTGGCAGAACCCGGTGGACGACCGGGCGGACGTCACCGAGGCGGCACCGCTCGGCTGATGCTCTTTCCGAGCCGGTGCCGGGTAGCGCGCTCTACCCGGCGCCGGCTTCCCGCCGTCCGTCCTCGTGCCGGCTACTCCAGCAGCACCCACGTCGTCGTGCACTGGACCGACACCGTGACCGGCTGCGGCTCCAGCTTCAGCTCCCTGGTGTCCGGCGTGAAGGACGCGACGGAGGTCGCCCCGTAGGCCATCCGTTCCACCGACCCGCCGTAGGAGTCGTTGCCGTCGGTGATCCGCAGCAGCGGCCCGAGCCGCACGCCCAGCGCCGCCGCGTATCCCTGCGCCCGTCGCCGCGCGTCCTCGACCGCGTGGTGCTGGGCCTCGGCGACCGCCTCCGTCCGGTCCGACAGCTCCCAGTCCGGTCCGTTCAGCCAGGCTGGCTCCGCCGCGATCAACGCCCCGAGCAGCTCGTCGAGCTGTTCCCGGTCGGTCACCCGCACCGAGTAGTACTGCTCGGCCCCCGAACCGACCCGCTGTCCGTTCTCCCAGTTGGTGTGCACCGAAAGGCGCCGCGAGCGGACCTCGACACCCTCGCGGTCCAGCAACGGCTCGACCCGCGAGATCCGCGAGGTCAGCTCGTTCACCGCGGCGGTGCGGTCCTGCCCGTTCGCGCTGTAGGAGACCCACAGCTGCGCCCGATCGGCGATGCGTTCGACTTCCCCGGTCCCTTTGGTCACAACTTCAGCCACGCGACCCACCCAACCCCTGTTCCGCCGCCGCCGCAACGACGGGCGTTCGGCGGAACTTGAGGGCTTGGTCGCAACTGTGCGAGAAATCGCTTGCGGGCCACCAGAACCGCGCTCACACGTCCTGACTGCATGAGCGAAGACCTGCGGATCAGGGCTGCCGATCTCGCTGACCTCGACGATCTCTCGGAGATCCAGACCAGGGCGCGTGCCTCGTACTACCGCGGCTACGTCGACGAGCGGGTTCTCGTCGACCCCGAGCAGGCCGCCGTGCGCAGAGGCGTCATCGAGGGGTTCCTCTACTCACCGGACCAGGCCCTGCTGTGCGCCGAGCTGGCAGGGCGGGTGGTCGGCTTCGCCGCGGCGGGACCGAGCCACGACCCGGACGCGGACCCGGCGCAGATCGGCGAGCTCTACTCGCTGTACGTGGAACCGCCGAGCTGGCGCCGCGGCATCGGCGGCGAGCTGCTGCGGGCGGCGGTCAGCAGGCTCCGGGTCTCCTTCGGCTACCTGACGCTGTGGGTCTGGGAGCACAACACGCGGGCCCGATCCTTCTTCTCCGGGCGTGGCTGGTGGCTGGACGAGGCCGCGCGCAGGCCGGACTGCCCGAGCTTCGTCCGCTACCAACGGCACCTGTGAGGGGACGATCGGCGTCATGCCCCGTTTGGCGGATGATCATGCGGTCGTAACCCGCATCGGCCCGTTACTTGTCCGGTCGGTGAGCCACCTCACCGGATAATCGGGTGTCAAACCTCGAATCCTGGTGCATACTTGTGTTGTCACACCGACACCGAAGCCTTCAAGGGGATGCGAACTCAGATGAACCTCGTCGCGAAGATGCGTGCTCGTCGTGCCGACAACCGGACTCGCCGTGCCGTGAACCGCGCGATCGACGGCGCGGCCACCCCGGCCCTGCGTCACGAGCTCATGGTCATTGCCCAGCAGCAGGTGACTACCCTCCGCTGAGGCCGGAGACGGCGGACGTTCGCCGGCGACCTCGACCGCCGGCTTGAGCGGCCCTCCCGCCGTTTCGCCCAACGGAGTTACCAGCGCCCCTGAGCGGCCTCCCGCCGCCCAGGGGCGCTTCATCGTTTCCGGACGTCCTTCGGCACTACGCCTCATCAAACGTGACCTACGTCACATCCACCGTATCGTGTAACAAGCTCGGTGGCGTCCGCGATGACCACTATGACCCCGCGATGCTGTCGGACCCCCGACCTGGCAGCACCGCGGGGTTTCCCATATCCACCGGCTCGCTCGCTAGTAGCTGAGGGCGTGGTCGTCCTCGCTGAAGTCGGTGCTCGCGTCGGCGGGTGGGTTCGCCAGGTGCCACCGCACGGACCGCTCGATGCCGAACTCGACGGGCTCCGGCCTCCAGTCCAGCAGCTCGCGCGCCTTCGAGCTGTCGAAGAGCAGGTGCTGCGCGTGCGCCCTGGTGAACGTGAGGTCGGTGGGGACCAGGTCACCGGGCACCTCGACCAGTTCCGCCTCGTGCTCCGCCGCGGCGAGGATCTGCCGGGTCCAGGTGGAGAAGCTGTGCGTCCGGGGCTCGCCGATGTTCAGGATCTCGCCCCGCGCGCGAGCGTTGCCGAGTGTCGCGAGGACCGCCGCGGACACCTCGCCGACGTAACACCGGGTCCACAGCCAGTTGCCGGGTCCGACGGGAATCCGTTCACGTCGCGCCCGTACCCGCCGTAGGACGAACTCCTCCCGGCGCTGCGGATCGTGCTCGCCGTAGACCACGGCCAGCCGGAGCACCGTGCCGTCCCGGTCCAGGTAGGGCGGTTCGACGTCGAGCTTGTCGTAGTCGTCGAGGCCGATGCCCTGGTCGCGGTAGGGGTACCGCACCAGTCGCAGCGCGCTTTCCTCGGTCAGCGGCATCGGCTCGCCGCTGACGCCCGCCCTGGCCAGCTCGAACGCGCGGTAGACGTCCATGCTGGAGAGCAGGAGGAGCTGCGCGTCGGGCAGGTGCGGCAGCACGGCGTCCACGTCGGCCCTGCTCAGCGCGAAGCTGTCGATCACCGCGTCCGGTTCGAACGCGCGCACGTCCCCGGCGACGTCGGCGAAGCCCGACCGGTCGGTGTGCAGGTGCTCGCAGTCGACCCAGTTCCGGGGCTCCGTCCGTCCCCGGTGCACGACGAGGACCTCGTCACCCCGCGCCACGAGGTCCTCGACCACGCGCCTGCCGATGAAGTGCGTCCCACCGAGTACGACCACCCGCATGGCTCAATCCGAACACGTCGGCCCCGTGTTCGCTGTCCGGTTCTCGCCCGGCGAACCAGATTGGACTCGCTATCGAATGTAGTACTACTGCTACATTCACGCGCAGGGGTAGGACGGAAAGGGGGAGGTTCGTGACGGCTGACGACACCGTGATCGACGTCCGCGACCTGTGGATGAGATACGGCGCGCACGACGTGCTGCGGGGGGTCGACCTGCGGGCGCGCCGGGGTGAGGTGCTGGCGCTGGTCGGGCCGAACGGGGCGGGCAAGACCACCGTGCTCGGCGCCTGGGCGGTGCTCGTCGCGCCGTCGGTGCTGCGCCGGATGGCCCGGCGCGAGTCCGGCTCCCTCATGGAGGCTCGCCGCACCAGGGCGATGCGGCGCATTGGGTGAGGGCTCGGGGTCGGAGACGGTCCACAACCGCATCGCGATGCTCCGCGCGGAGCGGGGGATCTCGCGCAGGCAGCTCGCGGAGGCGCTCGGGGTGCACTACCAGACGATCGGCTACCTGGAGCGCGGCGAGTACAGCCCGAGCCTGTACCTCGCGCTCCGGATCGCCCAGCACTTCGAGGTCCCGGTGGAGGTCGTCTTCTCGACCTCACCGTTCCCGAGGATCGGCTGACTAACGTTTCGTTTCGTGTGCGGGCGCCGCGGCGAAAAGGCGGTCCAGGTGTGACCGCGCCATGGCCAGCGCCTCCTCGGCGGTG
Organism: Allokutzneria oryzae; assembly: GCF_042429765.1. Classification (NCBI taxonomy): domain Bacteria; kingdom Bacillati; phylum Actinomycetota; class Actinomycetes; order Pseudonocardiales; family Pseudonocardiaceae; genus Allokutzneria; species Allokutzneria oryzae. Next base: position 772,918 of record NZ_JBHLZU010000018.1, read on the forward strand.
TGCAGGCCGAGGTGGCAGTAGCTGGTCAGCCCGTCCGCGATGCTCATGATCAGCATGGCCTCCCGCCGCGGGTCCCGGTCGGCCGGGATCTCGCGGCGTTCCCGCGCCAGCTCCAGCTGGCCGGTGATCAACGCGAGCAGCCTGCCCGCGCCGTCCCGCGCGTGCTCGCGCAGGCGATCGTTGCGCAGCGCCTCGATGTAGTAGCTGATGCTCATCAGGCTGCCCTGACGGGCGTGCGCGTCCAGCGGCAGCATCTCGCACAGGCACGCGTGGACGATCGCGTACGGCGTCTTCTCGGGCAGTTCCTGGATCCTCGCCCTCGTCCGCTCCCCCGAGCGTTCGCTGATGAAGTCCATGGTGAAGAACAGCATCTCCTCGCGGGTGCCGAAGTAGTGCTGGAGCTGGCCGAGCGACATCCCGGCCTCGCGCGCGACGTCCCGCAGGCTCACCCGGTCCAGGCCCCTGTCCCCGGCGAGCGACCACAGGGCGTGGGCGATCGCGGCACGTCGTTCCTCGTGGTCCACCTGCTTCGGCACGAGCAGAGCCTATATCAATACGTTTGACTTATTACGGCTGACTTAATACGTTCGACTTGGAAAGGGGAGATGTCGCCATGAACCTGCGCCCGCCCGCGAACCGAGTCGATCCGCGCGCCCGCCGATGGTGGGCGTTGCAGGCCTGGGTGCTGCCCGCCGTGCCGATGCTGCTGGTCGCGCTCACGATGTTCACGCTGTCCCTGTTGTTCTTCCCCGGAGCCCTGGTGTGGCTCGGTCCGCTGCTCGCCGTGGTGCTCGTGCTGCCAGCCGTGCTGTACGCGCTGGTCATGCCGTCGTGGCGGTACCGGGTGCACGCGTGGGAGCTCGGCTCCCGGGCCGTGTACGCCGCTTCGGGCTGGTTCTGGCAGAAGCACCGCGTGACGCCGCTGTCCCGGGTGCAGACCGTGGACACCACCCAGGGACCGCTCCAGCGGGTGTTCGACCTGGCCACGGTGGTGGTCACCACGGCGTCGACGCACGGGGACGTGAAGATCGCCGGGCTCGCCGCGGCCGACGCCGACCAGCTGGCCCGCCGCATCGGCGAGGCGGCCGAGGCCATCCCGGGTGATGCGACGTGACCTCGGACCAGACTTGGCGGCGCTTGGACCGCCGCACCATCGCGGTGCACTGCGCGTGGCTCGTCGCGCCGCTGGCCTCGTTCGTGCTGACGCTGCTGGCCACCGGCGGCGAGGTGGGGGTGAGGGGCTGGACCAGCCTCGCCGCGATCACCCTGGCGTTCCTGGTGATCACCGTGCTCGGCGTGGTCCGGCTGACCAGTACGCGGTACTGGATCTCCGCGACCACGTTGGAGCTGCGCACCGGTCTGCTGAACCGCAGGCACCGCTCGATCGCGCTGGAGCGGGTCCGCAACGTCGACGTCACCGCCAGCCCGGTGCACCGCGTGCTCGGCCTGGTGGTGCTCCGCGCGGGCACGGCCGCCTCCGACGGTGGGACCGAGATCGTTCTCGACGCGCTGCGGCGCTCGGACGCGGACCGGCTGCGCGACGAGCTCCTCGCCAGGGCGAGCCGGGTGCACGCGCCCGATCCGGTGATCGCGACGATGAACTGGCGGTGGCTTCGCTACGCACCACTGACGTTCTGGGTCTTCGGTGGCGTGCTCATCGTGGGCGGTGCCGCCTCGCGCGCCCTGGACGGTCTCGGCATCGAGTGGTGGAAACTCGGGTTCGTGCGGGGCGGGTTCGACGCGTTCGGCCACAGTACGCTCTGGATCACCATTCCGTTGCTGCTGTTGGGGATCACGCTCATCGGAGTGCTCGGCGCGGTCGCGTTGTACGTGGAGAACTGGTGGTCCTACCGTCTGGAGTGGACGGACTCGGAGACCTTGCAGATCCGCAGGGGACTGCTCACCACGCGGGTCGTGTCCATCGAGCGCCGCCGGCTGCGCGGGTCCCGCCTCCGCGAACCGCTGCTGTTGCGCGCCAGTGGCGGAGCGCTGGTGGACGCAGTCGCTGGAGGACTCGGCAACGAGGAGGAAACCCGTCGTCGAAGCTCGCTGCTGCCCCCGTCGCCACGCGCCGACGCCGCACGGGTCGCGCTCGACGTCCTGGGACTGCCCCAGCCCACCGATCTCGTGCTGCGCAAGCATCCCAAGGTCGCTCAGCGTCGACGTGTCGTGCGCGGCATGGTTTTCGTGACGCTGCCCATCACGTTCGCGTTGCTGGTACTGGGTTTCCTGCTCACCTCGGTCCTGGTGCACGTGGCGTGGATCTTCTTCGTGCTCGCGACGCCGATCACCGTGTGGCTGGCAAGGGATGCCTACCGCAACCTCGGCCACGGAGTCTCCGGAGACCACCTGGTGATCAGATCGGGTGTGTTCAGCAGGGACACTGTTCTGCTGCAACGACAAGGTGTGCTCTCGTGGTCGTTCGGCAGCAACCCGTTCTCCCGCCGAGCCGGACTGGTCACCGCGACCGCGGCCGTCGCCGCGGGGGAGCAGGGCTATCGCATCAGGGACCTCGCCCGCGCCGACGCCGTGGGCTTCGCCGACACCGCGACACCCGACTTCCTCACGGAGTTCCTCGCCCGGCCGTCGTGAGCATTCCTCTGGTTGCCGTGAAAGCCAGGCGCTTTTAGCGGATGTTTAGTGATCGTCGAATTCCTGTCGTTATCTTCCACGCCCAACAATCCACTGTGGACAAGCGACATCGGGGGAGCCATGCACGTCAGGAAGAAGATCGCCGCAGCGCTCGTCACCGCGGCTGCGGCGGGAAGCATGGTGCTCGCCGCTCCCGCCGCGCAGGCGAGCGCCTGTGAGCCCAACGGCGTTGCCGGCGGCTGGATGTGCCGGGACACCATCAGCGGTGGCCACAAGATTTCCGTCCTGTTCTACGGCAGCGACCGGACGATGGCGGGCTGGGACAACGGTCACTACTACACCCACCTGGACCGCTCTCTCGACGGCGGGCGCACCTGGGAGGGTCCGCTCGGCAGAGGGCAGGGCTGGTCGAAGAAGTTCAACCGCGCCAACTACAGCTGGCGCGCCTGTTCCGAGGTCAACGGCCGTTTCCACTGCACTGGCTGGCACTGACCTGGGGGGCGTGCCCTCACCCCGCTGTTCGTCCCAAGTAGACCGCGTCGGTTGGTTTCGAGTGGCCGGGCGGTGGGAGCGGGCTAATACTTTCGACGGGTTACCCGTTGGGAGGACTGAGCATGGCTCTCACCGCGGACGACGTGCGGGAAGTGCGCTTCACGAAGGCGGGCCTCGGGCGGCGCGGCTACAGCGAGGTCGAGGTCGTCGGGTTTCTCGCCGAGGTGGCGAACACCCTGGACGGCCGGGGCAACGTGACCGCGACACAGGTGCACAACGTCGCTTTCAGCACGTCACTGGGCGTTGGTGGGTTCGACGAGGAGGAGGTCGACAACTACCTCGACCTCATCGAGCAGGAGCTGCTGGAGCGGGCGCAGCGAACGGCCGGCTAGGTCGTGTCCTGCACGTGGTAGCACCACCTCACCACCCCCTGGCGCCCTCACCCGCATCCCCCTCAATTCGCGTTTTGTCACCTAAACGCGAAATGAGAGCGCTCTTTCGCGCATCAAGGTGACAAAACGCGAGAACCCCGGCCACCCCCGGCCACGTCGGCCAGCTCAGGGGGGTGCGGGGGCGGAGCCGCCTCGGGGGGATGGGGACGACTTGGAGGACAGGCGCTAGCCCAGGAACTCCAGCACCCGGTCGGCGATCTCCGCCGGTCGTTCGAAGAGCATGGCGTGACTGCCGTCGAACTCGACGACCTCGACCAGAGGGTTGCCCACCTCGGCGAGGTCGCGGTTCAGGCCGTCGCGGTACACCACGCCGAGGTTTTCGAACGCCTCCATGCCCGGCAGGCCGCGTGTCGCGGTGAACACCAGGCACCGGCACGACAGCTCTTCGTAGCGCGACAACAGGTCCAGGCCGGTCAGGCCGAGGCGGAGCGGCTTCAGGATCTCCGGGCCGGGGCGGGGGACCAGCTTCGCCTGGGCGTCGAAGAGCGCGTTCAGCTCGTGCAGCCCCGTCGCGTCGGAGTACTGCCGGGCGTCGCTGACGTGGCGGTGGCCGCCGTCGATGTTGACCACACCCGGACAGCTCGGCTGGGACTGGCCCCACAGCACGGCGAGGCCACCACCGAGGGACATGCCCACGACCGCCGGTGCTTCGAGGCCGAAGTGCGCGACGACTCGCGAGATGTCGCCCACCGCGCCCTCCCAGTCCCACGGCGCGTCACCGGAGTCGCCGTGACCGCGCAGGTCCAGCGCGACCACGCGGTGCTTCGCGGTGAGCATCGGGGCGAAGCCGGCCCAGTTCTCCTTGCCGCCGCCGAGGCCGTGCAGCAGCACCACCGGTTGCCCGGTTCCGCCGAAGTCTCGCGCCGCGATCGGAACAGGGCCAGTAACAACAACATCCGTGAAGTCCACTATGGACACCCCAAGGTCATCGACGGCTCCGCTGGCGCAGTCTCAGGCGGACCGACTCCGAGGTCACGCCGCCGTCCTCGTGGCGGACGAGCTTCCCGCGGTTGACCAGGTCGTGCACGGCCTGCTTGGTGACGCCGAGCATCGCGCCCGCCGTCGAGTAGGACAGGCCCGCGATGGTCGGGTGGCCGACGCGGTACGCCACGACCTGGCCGAACGGGGTCTGCCACCACGCCGCTGGCGGGTCGAAGGGGCCGTCGCCCGGGTACAGCGTCGCGATCAGGCTCACCGCGGTCTGGGTCGCGGTCCGGTCGCTCCGGCCGAGCAGCTCCTTCGCCCAGACCGCCGCCTGTGTCCTGGTCCTGCGCTCCAGCTTGGTCAGCGTCCAGTCCGCGCCGAGCAGGATCTCCAGCGGGTCCAGCAGGCGGGTGCCGACCAGCGCGGCGAGCTGCTCGGCCAGCTCCGCCTCGGTCACCTCAAGGGTCATCGCGGCCTCCTTGACGATGACCGTAAAGCACTTGACGATGGCCGTCAAGAAACCTCGACCGAGCCGCTGGAGCCGTGCACCGTGATGGTCTGACCAGTGACGATCTCCTGGGTGGCCCGCGCGACGCCGACCACGGCGGGGATGCCGTACTCGCGCGCCACCACAGCGCCGTGCGAGTTCGGGCCGCCCATCTCCATCACCAGCCCGCCTGCCGTCAGGAACAGCGGAGTCCAGCCGGGGTCGGTCGACGGGGCGACCAGGATCTCGCCGGGGTGCAGCTCGGCACCGATCGGATCGAGCACCACCCTGGCGACGCCGGTGACCGTGCCGGGGGAGGCCGCGGTCCCGGTCAGCGCACCGTCGACGGCCGCGCAGACGGCCTCGGGCTCGGTGCCGTCGGAGAGCAGCAGCCTCGGCACGTGCCGCCTGCGCTGCTCGCGGTCGTAGTCGGCCCGGCGCCGCGTGGCGGTCTCGTTGAAGTCCTCGCCCCGCAGGGCTTCCCGCATCTCGTGGAAGTCGAGGAAGAACACGTCGTCCTGCTCGCCGACCACGCCGGACGCCGCCAGCTCCGCGCCGACGAGCTTGAGCTGCTCGCGCGCCCGCGCGAACGCCAGCACCAGGCAGTACTTCGGCAGCTCCCGGACACCGGCGAGCGCGCGGATCCGGTGCAGCGCCCTGTTCACCAGCCAGCCGCGCCGTCCCGCGCGCCTGGTCAGCCGCGAGATCATCGCCTCGGCCTCGGCGACGCCCTTCTCGAACTGCTTGTCCGCGGCCCACCCCGGGGCCTCGGCCCTGCGGTAGTTGGCGATCATGCCGCGCACGTGCGTCGGGTCCTCCGACCAGCGCGGGACCCCGAGGTCGATCTCGGCAACTGCGCGGTGCCCGTACCTCGCCAGGAACCGGTCGACGTCACCGTCCGAGCCGGACGTGGCGATCCGCCACAGTTCGAGGTCCATCTCCGTGGTCACGTTGTGCGGCATGCCCTTGAGCACGACGCGAACGTCGTCGGTGCAGTCCGGGTCGCCGATCAGCTTCGGCATCGCGTTGATCAGGCCGAAGCCGCCGAGCACGACCGGCATGATCCGCACGACCCTCGGCATCGTCACGTCCTCGAAGATGTGTTCGACGAAGTCCAGCCGTTGCACGGGTGTGAGCCCCGGCCGCGTCCTGGTGAGCCGGTCGATCTCCTCGGCGTAGCCGTACGCTCTCGCACGCATGGCATCCGGTCGAAGCAGCGCGTGTGCGGCCCTGAACGGGGCGCCGACGTGCAGCGCGGCCTTGATGAGCCGACGCAGCGCGGGTCCGCGCCTGGTGGTTGTGAGCGAGAAGCGGGGGTCTTCGGTGAGCTGCCGGAAGACCTCAGCCGACCGGCTCTCCATCATGTCCAGCATCCGAGGGACGAGCGCTCTGCCGACGGGGTTCCGCAGCGCACTGGTGATGTCGATGTAGATGCGGCCGCCGCTCTCGGTGAACACCGGCGGGCCGTCGACCGGGTCACCGAAGGCGAAGCCGAACGCCTTCGCGCCCGCGCCCATCGCCAGCCGCATGCCCGCCAGTCCCGCCGGGGTGAACGGGCAGAACAGGCCCTGTGCCACATTGGCGGAGAAGTACGCCCGCACACCGTCCTCAGTGGACACAGGGATCGGGTACAGCGTCGTGATCGGGCGGGACTGGGTGAGCCAGAACTCGCCCTTGTCGTCCAACGCCCACTCGGTGTCCTGGGGTGTCCCGTAGTGGTCCTGAACCCTCTTTCCCAGCTTTACCAACAGCTTCAGCTGCTCGTCGGTCAGGCAGGCATCCTTTGTGGACAGTTCGACGTGTTCGGTCCCGCCGCCGGCCTTCGCCCTGATCGCCACCAGCTTGTCGCCGAGCCTGCGGTCCAGGACGCGTCCGTCCGCCGCCACGACGAAGTGGTCCGGGTTGACCACGCCGGAGACGACCGCCTCGCCGAGGCCGGGGCTGGCGTCGACCACGAACTCCGAACGCGTGCCGGTGACCGGGTTCGCCGTGAACATGACGCCCGCGACGTCGACGTCGACCATGCGTTGCACCACGACCGCCAGGCGCACGGTGCTCTGGTCGATGTCGTTGGAGTCGCGGTAGCTCACCGCGCGGTCGGTCCACAGCGACGCCCAGCACCGGCGCACCGCGTCCAGCACCGCATCGGCGCCCACCACGTTGAGACAGGTGTCCTGCTGGCCGGCGAAGCTCGCGTTCGGCAGGTCCTCCGCCGTCGCGGACGAGCGCACAGCGACGGGGACGTCGTCGCCGAGTGCGTGGTACGCGGAGACGATCTCCTCGGCCATGTCGGCGGGGATCGGCGCGGAGCGGAGCAGCTCGCGGGCCGCGGCGGGGTCGCGCTCGGAGACCGGGCCGGTGACGTCGGTGATCCTTCGGTAGGCGTCCGTGGTGACGCAGAACCCCAGCGGCACCGGAATCCCCGCCTTGACCAGCTCCCCGAGGTTGGCCGCCTTGCCGCCGACCAGCTCGCCCATTCCGCCGTCGAGCACTGCCAGGTCGAGCACCACCCCTTCGGCGCCGCTAGCCCGGTGCTTCCCCTGCTGCTGCCCTGTGCTCATCGCGATGTCTCCTCGCGGCTTCAGCCAGCAGCGTCGTCGACCGCGCGACGATCCGCTGGTCCTCCTCTGACAGGTACGCCATCAGCCCCAGCTGCGCCTCGGCCCTGGTGCGTTCGAAGCCACGCAGGAACTCCCGCCCCTCGTCGGTGAGGTGCACTCGCTTGGCCCGCCGGTCCTCGGTGTCCTCGCGCCTGCCGACGAGTCCCCTCACGACCAGTTGCTCGACCATCCGGCTGGTCGCCGAGACCGAGCGGCCGATGTGGTCGGCGAGGTCCTTGACGGTGGGTGCGCGGCCGGCGTCGAGCACGTAGAGCGTCGCGACGTGGACGAGCTGGAGGTCGCCTGCCCTGCGGACCACCGACACGAGGAAGTCCGACAGGAGCTCTCTGCGCACCGCGCCGATCTCCTCGGCGACGCGGTTGCTGTCGTGGGCGCTGATGGCGTCCTCCAATGTTTGCGTCTTTGCAACTAGTGCATGGGTGCACGTTAGCGCTGCCCGGGGTGGAAAATCAACGCCTGGTGAATAACGGACGGCGGAAGCGTTTCTGGCTAGGCTGGGATGATCGGGGGACGCCAATGTCAGCGGACGTTCACCGAGTGGGAGTAGCGACACCATGCAGGACGTGCTATTCGACCTGATCAACGGCATGGCTCACAGCAGCCCCACCCTGGACGCGGTGATGCTCTTCGCCGCCGGGCCACTGATCTACCTGCTGTTCGCGGCGGCCGGGATCGTGTCCCTGCTGGCCATGCGGCACCAGGATCGGACGACCAACATCTGGATGGTCGGTCAGGTCGGCGCCGCCCTGCTGCTCGGCTTCCTGGTGAACCGGGTCCTGCGGATGATGGCCTTCCACGAACGCCCGTTCCAGACCCGCGAGGTCAACCTGCTCGTCGAGCACGATCCCGGGGTCTCCTTCCCCAGCAACCACGCGACGGCCGCGATCACCGTGGCGCTGGTGGTCGGGATCTTCGTCTCCGCGCTGTGGGGCTGGCTGCTCGCGCTGCCCGCCGTGCTCGTCGCGGTCTCCCGGGTGTTCGTCGGCGTGCACTGGCCCTCCGACATCATCATGGGCGGGGTCGTCGGCGTGGTCGCGACGTTCCTCGTGTGGTGGGGGGCGAAGCTGGTGCGGCGCAAGTACTTCCAGGCTGAAGCCGAGGAGGCCGACCTGCAGCCGGGTGCGGACGCCACCGTCGTCCTGCCCCGTGTCCCCGCGGAGGACGAGACCGTTGTCCTGCCCAGGGTTCGTCGCTGACCGTGGGCTGGATCCCGGAGGAGATCGACCTGACGCGGCCGAGCGCCGCTCGGATGTACGACCACTTCCTGGGGGGCTCGCACAACTTCGCGGTGGACCGCGAGGCGGCCGCGGCGGCCGAGCGGGCGTTCCCCGGAGTGCGGTTGGCCGTGCGGGCGAACAGGTCCTTCCTCCGCCGCGCGGTCAAGTACTTGGTGGGCAAGGGAATCCGGCAGTTCCTCGATCTCGGGTCCGGGATTCCCACCATCGGCAACGTCCATGAGATCGCGCAGGGGGAGTGCCCGGACGCGCGGGTGGTCTACGTCGACATCGACCCGATCGCCGTCGGCCACGGCAAGCGCATCCTCGCGGACAACCCCAACGCGGCCGCGGTGCTCGGCGACATGCGCGATCCGGCACGGCTGCTCGACGAGCCGGACGTGCGCGACCTGCTGGACTTCGGCCGGCCGGTCGCCGTGCTGATGGTCGCGGTGCTGCACTTCGTCCCCGACTCGCAAGACCCGTGGTCCATGGTCGCCGGGTACGTCGACCGGCTCGCGCCCGGCGGCTACCTGGTGGTCTCGCACGGCACCAACGAACACTTCTCCGAGGAGGAGACGTCGAGCTTCGAGACCGTGCGCGAGGTCTACCAGCGCACGACGAGCCCGATCGTCGTGCGCACCTCGGCCGAGGTCGCCGCGTTCTTCGCCGGTCTGGACCTCGTCGATCCCGGCGTCGTGCGGCTCTCGGACTGGCGACCGGACTCCGAGGAGCGGTGGAAGTCCTGGTGCTGCGGGGTCGGCAGGAAACCGCTCAGCTGATCGACCGGGCCAGGAACAGCGCGACCTCGCCCGCGTCCGGTGTGCCTTCGTAGAGCCGCGTGTCCAGGCCGCACAGCTCGAAACCCATCCGCCGGTACGCGCGCACCCCGGGAACGTTGACGTTGCTGGTCTCCAGCCACACGTGCGTCGCGCCGCGCGAGCGCCCGTACTCCGTCGCCCGTTCCACCAGCGCGTGCCCGGCGCCCGCGCCGCGGCAGGCGGCGTCGACGAAGATCTCCGAGATCACCAGCCTGCGGTTCCAGGCGTCGTAGCGCGGCGAGAGGAACCCCCGGACCCGGCCGTCCACCTCGGCGACGAGCACGTGGTCGCCGTCGCGCTCCGGGTCGTCGAGCGGGTCGATCTCGTACTCCTTGGTCAGCTCCTCGGCGAGCGGCACGGTGGTCAGCGCGAACGTGTCCCCGGTGAGCTCGACCCGCAGGACCTCGCGGGTGCCGAACCTCCGGTCCACCGCGAGGATCTCCGCGCTGTCCTCCGGGAGCTGGGCCGTTCGGATGACCACGTTCACTGTTCCTCCTGTTGAACTCGGCCCGACTCCGCTGGTCACCGCCGCGCAGCACATTCTGCTCGGAGATGCCTGTTCGATCTCCTCCTTTTCCCAGTAACAGTTCGGTGGCTTGCCTGTTCTCCTTTGTGTGGAAGTTCGAGGCTTTCGTTGAAGAGGGGAGTGAAATGAGGTGCGCGTGGTCGGTGCCGTCCTTGTCGGTTCGGCCGCCCAAGCGGGCCGGGTGACCTCAAACTGGGCATGGTGGAGGAGCAGGCCGCCTCGCCGACCGGGCCGTCGCCGTCATCAATGCCTATCCGGGAGTTCGCACTCCACGCGGAACCGGAATCGACTTCAATCGAAAGTACTGCTCATCGCTTGTCCGGAATGGTCCAACGGCACCAACGGTCGATGGGCCCCGGTTCCCGGTAATCCGAACGCGAGCTATGCGATCGACGTCCAGCACGACCAGGAGTGCGCGGAGTAGTACTGCTGACGGAGCCGTTCCGCCAAACGGTTGGGCGGCTCCGCGCGCATGTGATGGACTTCCCGGCGTAGCCGTTCAGGGAGGAACCCGCATGCCCGAGTTGTTGGCCGGTACCCAGCGCGCGCTGCTGCGCCGGCTCGCCGTCGACCAGAGCGAGAACCGCGTCCCGTCGATCGTCGCCGCCGTGGTGCGCGACGGGGAGCCGGTGTGGATCGGCGGCAGGGGCCGGGTGGACGGCGCCGAGCCGACCGCGGACACCCAGTACCGGATCGGTTCGATCACCAAGACCTTCGTCGCGACCCTGATCATGCGCCTGCGCGACGAGGGCAAGCTCGACCTCAACGACCCGCTCGACCGCTTCGTCCCGGGCACCCCCGCGGGCGCGAGCACCGTCGCGCAGCTGCTCTCGCACACCTCCGGGCTGACCGCCGAGTCGCCTGGCGAGTGGTGGGAGCGCACTCCGGGCGTCTCCGCCGACGAGCTGATCTCCTTGCTGGGCAAGGAGTCCATGCCGCACCGCGCAGGTCGCCGGTTCCACTACTCCAACCTCGGATTCGGCCTGCTCGGCGAGATCATCGCGCGGGCGCGCGGGATGAGCTGGATGGAAGCGGTCAGCGCCGAGATCCTCCAGCCGCTCGGCATGGGCCGCACCACCTTCCTGGCCGAGGCCCCGCACGCGCAGGGCTACGCGGTGCACCCGTGGGCCGACGTGCTGCTGCCGGAGCCCTCGCACGACGGTGGCGCCATGGCCCCGGCCGGCCAGCTGTGGTCGACCGCGACGGACCTCGCGCGTTGGGCGGCGTTCCTGGGGGGCGACACCGGCGACGTGCTGCACCCGGACACCGTCGCGGAGATGCGCGAGCCCGCGATCGTCGACGACGCCGACGAATGGCGCGGCGGCCACGGGCTCGGCCTGCAGCTGATGCGGCACAAGGGAAGGCGCGTCGCCGGGCACACCGGCTCGATGCCCGGCTTCCTCGCCACGGTGTGGGTGGACCCGAAGGACAGCACCGGCGTGCTGTTCCTGGCCAACACCACCTCCGGCGGTGGCTACATGCTGCTGACCGACTTCTTCGACCTGATGGCCGAGCACGAGCCGCGCATCCCGGCCACCTGGACCCCGCAGTCCGATGTGGACAGTGAGCTGCTCGCGCTGACCGGCCAGTGGTACTGGGGGCCGATGGGCTACGCGCTGCGGCTGCGCCCGGAGGGCATGATCGACCTGACCCCGCTCAACGGCAGGGGCCGGGCATCGCGCTTCCGCCGCGACGGCAACGGCGCGTGGATCGGGCTCGACGGCTACTACGCGGGCGAGGAGCTGCGCGTGGTGCGCAGGGCCGACGGCTCGGTCAGCCACCTCGACCTCAACACGTTCGTCTTCACCAGGACCCCGTACGACCCGGATGCGGCCGTGCCCGGCGGTGTCGACCCCCAGGGGTGGCGCGGGCAGTGATCGGAGAGGGACTTCGCCTGCGCCACCCCCGGCCCGAGGACCAGCTGCGGGTGCTCGCGGTCCTGGACGAGTGGTGGGGCGGCCTCGGTGGCGAGGCGGGGTCGCAGCAACGCGCGTTGTTGTTGCCCCGCCTGTACTTCCAGCACTTCACCACCACCAGCTGGCTCGTCGAGGACGCCGACGATCGGCTGGTCGGTTTCCTGATCGGGTTCCTGTCGCAGACCGACACCGACGCCGCGTACATCCACTTCGTCGGTGTCGATCCGGGACTGCGGCGCTCCGGCCTCGCGCGCAGCCTCTACCAATGCTTCTTCGACCTCGCTCGGGAGCACGGGCGCAAGCGGGTGCACTGCATCACCAGTCCGTCCAACACGACGTCGCTGGCCTTCCACACCGCGCTGGGCTTCCTGGTGGAGCAGGGCGAGAAGGTGGTCGACGGGGTGTGGGTGCAGCCGGACTACGACGGCCCCGGTCTTGACCGGATCTCCTTCGTCCGCACGCTATGACCGCAGGTGCTCGGCCCAGGTGACGGTGCCGGTGGGCTGGGCGGTGGTGGTCAGGTGACCACCGCGGAACGCCCGGCCCGCCTTGCCCGGTACCCGGATCCGCAGCACCGGCCGCCGGACTCCGCGCGCCGTCATCCACGCGCGCAGCGCCTGCTCGAAGTCGAGCACCTCGGGCCCGCCGAACTCCTCGACCGCCAGGCTCGGACCGCGTTCCAGCATGGCCAGGACGTGTGCGGCGACGTCCCGCGTCGCGACGGGCTGCGCGGTGATACGGGGGTCGGCGACGGCGAACGGCAGCCTGGTCAGCGCCCGGAAAGCCGTCTCCAGCAGGTCGTGGAACTGCGCAGCCCGCAGCACGGACCAGCCCACCTCGGCGTTGGCCACGACCTGTTCCGCGGCGAGCTTCACCCGGTAGTAGCCGAACGGGATGCGGTCGACACCGATGATCGAGACGTAGAGCAGGTGCCGGACCCCGGCGGTGTGCGCGGCCTCCGCGAGCCGCCGAGTGCCGTCCACATCGACCTTCGCGGTGTACTTCCCCTTGTACGGAGCCGAAGCCAGGTGCACGACCGCGTCGACCCCGGTGACCGCCTCCGCCACGCCGTCCCCGGTGGCCAGGTCGGCGCGAACCCACTCGTCGCCCTCGTGCTCCCGCCTGCTCGTCACCCGCACCTCGTGACCCGCGCGGGTCAGCGTCGGGACCAGTGCCCTGCCCAGCGTGCCCGTCCCACCTGTCACCAGAACCCGCATCGATCGCTCCTTCCTGAGCTGTTGCGTCAGGAGGACGAGATCCGGGTTCGCGATGTGACAGCTGCATCCACGCGGCGTGGCTTCTGACAGCGGAAATGTTCGGGTGAGCGGTGCGGAGCGACGGACCGGCACCGTTGCCGGGAGGACCGCGCCAATCTCCCCCAGAGCGGCTCGGTCCCCCCGACAAGGGGTTGGGCGAACGTTCCCCCAGTGAACCCGACCCCCTCGGTCCGGATCCCTGCGATCACCCAGGTCATTTCCAATGCGAGTGCATCGTATCCACTGGCGGGCAAGTTTGGCAATGCGCCCGCATTGCCAAACTTACGGCCCTCGCGGAGTGCCTGGCAGGCTGGTGCCGTGGACAGGAACCCGCTACCGCTGCTGGTGGTCGACGCGGCCAACGTTGTCGGCTCGGTGCCGGACGGCTGGTGGCGCGACCGCCGTGGCGCGAACGAGCGTCTCCGTGACGCGCTGATCCCGTTGCACACCAATGGTTTGCCGTCCCTCGGCGCTCCGCTCGAAGTGGTGCTCGTCGTCGAGGGCGCTGCCAGGGGAGTGACCGAGGTCGAAGGCGTCCGGGTGCTGGCCGCCCCCGGCTCCGGCGACGACGCGATCGTGGACCTGGTCCGGGCGGAGGCGCCCGGCCGCCGCTGCGCGGTGGTGACCGCCGACCGCGCCCTCCGCGCCAGGGTGACCGCACTCGGAGCCGAGGTGCTCGGCCCGCGCTCGGTCCGCTGACCGCCTCCTGCCCCGCCACATCGGCTCCGACCTCAGCGCCGTGGCGTTCGCCTCCGGCCCCACGTGGTCCACCTGGCTGGGCCTGAGCGGACGGGTCCCAGCAAGTGGGACGGGAACACCGCGGACGGCAGGTCGTGTTGCGATAAGACGTGACGACTGCGAAGCCTCGCGCCAGGGTGCGCGCTCCCGAGCTGGTCGGCCGTGGCTGGTTGAACACCGGAGGGGCCGACGTCAGGCTCGCCGACCTGCGGGGCAAGGTCGTCCTCCTGGACTTCTGGACCTTCTGCTGCATCAACTGCCTGCACGTGCTCGACGAGCTCCGGCCGATCGAGGAGGAGTTCGCCGACGTGCTGGTGACCATCGGCGTGCACTCGCCGAAGTTCACCCACGAGGCCGATCCGGACGCGGTGAAGGCCGCCGTCGAGCGCTACGAGGTGCACCACCCCGTGCTCGACGACCCGGAGCTGACCACGTGGCAGCAGTACGCCGTGCGCGCGTGGCCGACGCTCGTGCTGGTCGATCCCGAGGGCTATGTCGTGCACGTCGCCGCGGGTGAGGGGCACGCCGAGGCGCTGCGCAGGGTGATCCGCGAGGTGGTCGCCGAGCACGAGGCCAAGGGCACGCTGCACCGGGGCGACGGGCCGTACGTTCCGCCGGCCGCGCCGGAGACCGCGCTGCGCTTCCCCGCCAAGGCAGTGCTCACCCCGAACGGGACGATCCTGGTCGCCGACTCCGGACGGCACAGCCTGGCCGAGCTCGACGCGACCGGCGAGAACCTGGTGCGCCGCATCGGTTCCGGCTCGCGGGGGCGTGATGACGGGGACGCGCCGAGCTTCTCCGAGCCCAACGGGCTCGCCCTCCTGCCGCAGGAGGTCGCCGAGCGGGTCGGGTACGACGTCGTCGTCGCCGACACCGTGAACCACCTGTTGCGCGGAGTCCGGCTCGCGGACGGGCGAGTGTCCACTGTGGCCGGTACTGGGAACCAGTGGCGGGACGGGGAGACCGACGGTCCTGGGCTGGAGGTCGATCTCACGAGCCCGTGGGACGTGCTGTGGTGGCCGCCGGCGAACGGGGTGGTCGTCGCGATGGCGGGGAACCACACGATCGGGCTGTTCGACCCCTTGTCGGGCGAGGTTTCCCGCTTCGCGGGCACCACCGTCGAAGGGCTGCGCGACGGCGCGGCGGAACAGGCCTTCTTCGCGCAGACCTCCGGACTGGCGGCGAGCGAGGACCGGTTGTGGCTCGCCGACTCGGAGACCTCCGCGCTGCGGTGGATCGAGAAGGCGGACGACGGCTTCACCGTGCGCACGGCGGTCGGCGAGGGGTTGTTCGACTTCGGGCACCGGGACGGTCCGGCAGGGCAGGCGTTGCTGCAGCACCCGCTCGGGCTCGCGGTCCTGCCCGACGGCAGCGTCGCGATCTGCGACACCTACAACGGCGCGGTCCGGCGCTACGACCCGGTGAGCGACGAGGTCTCCACGCTCGCCACCGAGGTCGCCGAGCCTTCTGGCGCGTTGATCGTCGACGGCGAGCTCGTCGTCATCGCCTCCGCGGCGCACCGCCTGGAACGGCCCGTGCCACCCGGGCTCAGCGCGCGGCTGGTGGCCGGAGCCGCGCAGCAGGTGCGCCGCCTGCCCACCGACATCGCCTCCGGCGAGGTCGAGCTCGTGGTCGTCTTCACCCCGCCGCCCGGCGAGAAGCTGGACGAGCGCTACGGCCCGCCGACCCGGCTGGAGATCACCTCGTCGCCGCCGGAGCTGCTGGTCGAGGGCGCGGGCGTCGGCACCGGGCTGAGCCGTCGCCTGGTGATCGCCGAGGGCATCGCCTCCGGCGTGCTGCACGTGGTCGCCCAGGCCGCCAGCTGCGACGTCGATGCCGAGCACCCGGTGTGCAGGCTGGCCCGTCAGGACTGGGGCGTCCCTGTCCGCGTCAGCGGCGGGGCACCGCGAAGGTTGCCCCTGGTCATGGGCGGAATGGACGACTCGGCGGAGTGATCTGGGTCACCGTGGGGCCAGGTGCTCGCGCTTTACACCGCAACGAAGGTCTGGTGTGTGACCGGGATCCGTGGTAGCCCACCCGGTCGCGCCAAGTAAACTCCGCTGGTGCCCGATGCCAAGCTCGAAATCCAGCTTCTGCACGATCGCGTCATGGTGAAAGTCGTGCGGGAGGCCGGGGAGCGGCGAAGCGGCGGTGGGATCGTGATCCCGGCGACCGCCCAGGTCGCGAAGCGCTTGTCGTGGGGCGAGGTGTTCGGGGTGGGCAACCACGTCAGGACCGTCAAGGTCGGTGACCGGGTGTTGTTCAACCACGAGGACCAGTTCGAGGTCGAGGTGCAGGGCGAGGCTTACCTCGTGATGCGCGAGCGCGATCTGCACGCGGTAGCCAGCGAGCGGACCGAGCACGGTACGGGTCTGTATCTGTGATTCGTGTTCTCGGCGTGTCCGTCGGCCGATAGGCGGACGCGTGTTTGCCGAGCGCACCTGGAGGAGGGGACACGGTGTCGGACGACAACGGGAGGCCCGACTCGCAGCCGGAGCACGACTCCACACCGGCTGCGTCGACACCCGCGACACCAACGACCGGTGACACCACCGGGTCGGAGCAGCGTCCGGTGAGCGCGGAGCGCACGACCAAGCGCATCCAGTGGATGTCCGCGGCCAAGCCCGGGACCGAACGGCCCGAGCCCGAGGAGGAGGCTCCCGCCGCGTCCCAGGCGCCGGCCCAGCCGGCTTCGCCCGTGGCTGCGCAACCGTCGGCACCGCAGCCCCAGCCGTCCTCGCCGCAGGTCCATCACAGCGGTCCCCAGCAGCGCGTTCCGCAGAGCATCTCGCCCAACGACGGCATGCCCCGCGTGCACTACAACGCACCCCAGCCGCAGCAGCCGCAGCAGCCCGCTCCGCACGGAGCGCCCGGCCAGCCGCCGGTGCACCACAGCGGGCCGCAGCCCAGAATCCAGCCCGGTCAGCAGCAGTGGAACCAGGGCCAGCCGCAGAGCAACGTCCAGTACCAGCGCGTGCAGCCGCGCCCGGAGCAGGGCGGCCAGCAGTGGCAGAACCCCGAGCAGCGCCCCGACAACGGCGCCGCGCCGCGACCTGAAGGCGCGCAGCCGCCGCGTCACGACAGCGGCCCCGTGCAGCGCGAGCAGCAGTCGCAGCACGACAGCGGTCCCGTCCGTCGCGAGCAGCCGCCCGCCCCGCAGCCCTACCGCCACGACAGCGGCCCGGTGCAGCGGGAGCAGTCCGCCGCCCAGCCGCCCGTGCGTCATGACAGTGGTCCTGTGCGCCGCGACCAGGCTCAGCAGCAGCGCCACGACAGCGGTCCGGTCCAGCGCGAGCAGCAGGACGCGCAGCAGCAGAACAAGCCCGCTCAGCAGGCGACGGTTTCCGGGGCGGCGTTGTTCCAGAACGTCGCCGAGCAGACCGAGACGGTCGTCTTCCAACAGCTTCCGGCGACGCCGCGCCCCGCGGCCGAGCAGAACGGCCAGCGCTCCGCCGAGGACGCCAAGGCCCGGCCCGCCCCGCGGCCCGAGCAGGCGACGACCTTCGCGCGTCCGGTCGGCGACGCGAAGAAGGCCGAGCCGCAGCAGGGACAGGCGACCACGTTCGTGCGCCCGGTGGGCCAGGCCGAGCAGGCACGGCCCGGCGGTGACCTCGACCAGAGCACGAACCGGATCGACCAGCCGACCAAGGCCGTCGGCTCCGGTGCGAAGCAGGGCGCCGACCGCGTCGACCAGCCGACAACGGCCGTCCGCGTCGACTCGCTCCAGCAGGCGACCAACCGGATCGACCAGGCCACCTCCGCGATCCGGCCGCAAGGGCTCGGATCGGGGCGCCCGATCGACCCCGAGTCCGACACGGTGCGCATCCCCAAGATCGACGCGGCCACCACGGCCGCTCCGACCGCGGTGGTCCCCCCGGCCAAGGCGACGGCGGTCTTCAACGCCAAGCCGCCGACACCGCCGACGCCGCCGATCGACAGCTCCACCACGATCCACCCGCTGCCCGAGGACGACGAGGACGAGCCCAAGGCGGGCCGCCGCAAGAAGGTCCTGCTCGCGGCTGCCTCCGTCATCGGCCTGTTCGGCGTGCTCTACGTCGGTGACCTCCTGCTCTCCCAAGGCACCGTGCCGCGTGGCGTCACGGTCGCCGGGGTGGACGTGGGCGGCATGGACCGCACCTCCGCCGAGCGCAAGCTGCGCGAGCAGATCGAGCCGCGGCTCGGCAAGCCCGTCGCGCTGCGGGTCGGCGACGTCGACACCGAGGTCTCGCCGCAGGAGGCCGGGCTGGCGATGAACTGGCAGGGCACCCTGGACCAGGCGGGCGAGCAGTCGTACAACCCGTTCACCAGGATCGCCTCGTTCTTCACCACCACCGAGCTCGGCGTGATCACCTCGGCCGAGGAGAGCAAGGTCAGCGGCGCGCTGGAGCACCTGCGCGAGATCACCGACCGGCTGCCGGCAGAGGGCACCATCGCGTTCACCGACGGCAGGCCCAAGCCGATCGACCCCAAGCCAGGCCAGAAGCTGGACGCCCCCGCCGCGATCCCGGTGCTGAAGTCGGCGTGGGCCAGTGGCACGCGGGTCGCCCTGCCGGTCGTGGTCGAGCCGGTCGTCTCCACCCCGGAGGGCGTGCGCAAGGCGCTCGAAGAGGTCGCCAAGCCCGCCGTGTCCGGCCCGCTGACCGTGCTCGGCGAGGGTGGCAACGCCACGGTCCCGCCGGTCGCGATCGGCAACGCGATGCGCTTCGAGTCCGACGGCAAGGGCGGCCTCGCCGCCTCGCTGGACGTGCCGAAGGTCGCCGAGGTCGCCCGCCCGCAGCTGGCGTCCACCGACAAGCCCGGCAAGGACGCGGAGATCGTCATCGAGGGCGGCAAGCCGGTGGTCAAGCCGTCAACCGACGGCAGGGGCGTCGACTGGGAGAAGACCCTCGCGGGCGCGCTGGAGGTGCTGCGCAAGCCGCAGGACCGCCAGATCAAGGCCACCTACTCGCAGCTGCCGGCGAAGCTGACCACCGAGCAGGCCAACGCGCTCGGCGTCAAGCAGCTCGTCGCCGAGTTCGAGACCAAGGGCTTCGCCGCGGACTCCGGCCGCAACATCAAGCGGGCCGCCGAGCAGATCAACGGCGCGATCGTGAAGCCGGGCGAGACCTTCAGCATGAACGGCAGGACGGGCCCGCGCACCGCCGCGACCGGCTACGTCGAGGCCGCGATCATCGAGAAGGGCGAGCTCAGCCGGGCGGTCGGCGGCGGTGTCTCGCAGATGGCCACCACGCTCTACAACGCCGCGTACTTCGCGGGCATGGTCGACGTGGCGCACAAGGAGCACAGCTTCTACATCTCGCGGTACCCGAAGGGCCGGGAGGCCACGGTCTTCCAGAACCCCAACGGCAGCAGCGTGATCGACGTGAAGTTCAAGAACGACACGAAGACCGGCATCCTGATCCAGACGATCTGGACGTCGAACTCGATCACCGTGAAGATGTGGGGCACCAAGACCTACGAGGTGACGTCGCAGACCAGCGGCGAGTTCGCGCAGACCGCTCCGCAGGTCAAGGAGATCCCGTACGGCCAGCCCTGCACGGCGAGCTCGGGCTCCGGCGGCTTCAGCGTGAAGGACACCAGGACCATCAAGGACCTGGCGACCGGCCACGTGCGCCGCGAGGACCGCACGGTCCGCTACAACCCGCAGCACAAGGTCGTGTGCGGCGCGCCTCCCGCGGGCGGCTGAGCGGGAGCACGAACCACGAAGGGCCCTTCGGAACGCCGAGTTCCGAGGGGCCCTTCTCGTGTCCGGGTCGCAGCCCGGCGGCGGGGAAAGAAAGAGGCGGCGGTGCCTTTGCCCTGGCACCGCCGCCTCCCATCCCGACCGGGACTCATGGGTTCAACCAGAAGGAGAACCAGCTCAGAAGGCCGACTCGTCGATCTCCATCAGCGAGTTGTCCGTGCTCTCCACGATCTTGCGGCGCGAGGACAGCTCCGGCAGCACGTTCTTGGCGAAGAAGCTCGCCGCCGCGACCTTGCCCTCGTAGAAGGACTTGTCCTTGGCCGACGGGCCGGAGTCCAGCGCCACCAGCGCGACGTCGGCCTGCTTCAGCAGCAGCCAGCCGATCAGCAGGTCACCCATGCTCATCAGCAGGCTCACCGTGTTCTGGCCGACCTTGTACAGGTTGCGCTGCTCCTCCTGCGAGGAGGTCAGGAACCCGATCAGCGTGCCGAGCATGCCCTGCGCGTCCTCTAGGGCCTGCTTGAGCAGCGCGCGCTCCTCCTTGAGGCGGCCGTTGCCGCTCTCGTCGGCGAGGAACTGCTGGATCTCACCGGCGATGAAGGCCAGCGCCTGGCCCTTGTCGCGGACGATCTTCCGGAAGAAGAAGTCCAGCGACTGGATGGCCGTGGTGCCCTCGTAGAGGCTGTCGATCTTCGCGTCGCGGATGTACTGCTCGATCGGGTAGTCCTGCAGGAAGCCGGAGCCGCCGAGCGTCTGCAGCGAGTGCGTGAGCATCTCGTACGCGCGCTCGGACCCGACGCCCTTGACGATCGGCAGCAGCAGGTCGTTGACCCGGCTCGCCAGCTCCGCGTTCTCGCCCGCGCGGATCTGGTCCTGGAAGGTCGCGGTGTAGAGGTAGACCGCGCGCAGGCCCTCGGCGTAGGACTTCTGCAGCATCAGCGAGCGCCGCACGTCCGGGTGGTGGGTGATGGTGACCCGGGGCGCGGTCTTGTCCAGCATCTGGGTCAGGTCCGCGCCCTGCACGCGCTCCTTGGCGTACTCCAGCGCGTTCAGGTAGCCGGTGGACAGCGTGGCGATCGCCTTGGTGCCGACCATCATCCGCGCGTGCTCGATCACCTGGAACATCTGCGCGATGCCGTCGTGCACCTCGCCGAGCAGCCAGCCCTTGGCGGGCACGCCGTGCTGGCCGAAGGTCAGCTCGCAGGTGGTGGACGCCTTGATGCCCATCTTGTGCTCGACGTTGGTGACGAACGCGCCGTTGCGCTCACCCAGCTCGCCCGACTTCGGGTCGAAGTGGAACTTGGGCACCAGGAACAGGCTCAGGCCCTTGGTGCCGGGCTTGACCTCGATTCCCGGACCCTCGGGGCGGGCCAGCACCAGGTGCATGATGTTCTCGGTCATGTCCTGGTCGCCGGAGGTGATGAAGCGCTTCACGCCGTCCAGGTGCCAGGTGCCGTCGTCCTGGAGCACGGCCTTGGTGCGACCGGCACCGACGTCGGAGCCCGCGTCCGGCTCGGTCAGCACCATGGTGGCGCCCCAGCCGCGGTCGACCATCAGCTGCGCCCAGTGCTTCTGCTCGTCCGTGCCGTTGGCGTGGGCGATGCTGGCGAAGCTCGCGCCCGCCATGTACATGAACAGCGCCGGGTTCGAGCCGAGGATCAGCTCCGCGGCGGCCCACTGCACGGTGGGCGGGATGCCGAAGCCGCCGAGCTCGTCGACGGCGCCGAGCCGCCACCACTCACCGTCCATGAGCATCTGGTAGGCGGCCTTGAAGCTCTCCGGAAGCGTCACGGAGTGCGTCTTGGGGTCGAAGACCGGCGGGTTGCGGTCGGCGTCGGCGAAGGACTCCGCCAGCGGACCGGTCGCCAGGGTGTTCAGCTCGGTCAGCACGCCGCGGGCAGTGTCCTCGTCGGCCTGCTCGAACGGCCCGCTGCCCAGTCGCTGCTGGATCTTGAACACCTCGAACAGGTTGAACTCGAGGTCGCGCAGGTTGCTCTTGTAGTGGCCCATCTCGTTGCTCCCGGGTCATCGCGGGTTGCTGGCCGAGGGGCGCTCCCCTACTAGCCGGTAACAACAGGATATTACCCATGGGTAACCGCTAGCAAGCGACGGACAGGAGAACTGATGTCACGGGCGGGTGAAGTCAGGCCGCGGTGCGACCGAGCGTCACCATCCGGACACCCATACCGACCAGCACCAGGCCGCTGAGCTGGTCCACCCTGGCGCGTACGCCGGGCCGGGCCAGGAACCGCCGCACGGCCCCGACGGCCAGCACCACCAGCGTGTACCAGGACGTGCTGATCAGCATCTGCGCTCCGGCGAGCAACGCCGTCCCGGCGAACACGGTGCCGCCGACGGGCAGGAACTGGGGGAGCAGTGCGAGATAGAGCACCGCGGCCTTGGGATTCGCCAGGTTCGCCAGCAACCCTGCCCGGTAGGAGGCGAGCAGACCGCGCTGCACCGGCCCGGCGGCCGCTTCCTCCTCGCGCCGCCGCCGCGACCGCAGCAAGGCCTGAACCCCGAGCCACACGAGGTAGATCGCGCCGACGACCTTGAGCACGACGAACGCGATCTCCGAAGTCCGCACGAGCGCGGTGAGCCCGAAGGCCGAAGCGAACGCCCAGAACACCAGGCCGCTGGTGTTGCCGAGGACCGTGGCCAGCCCGGCGACCCGCCCTGCGCGCAGCGACTGGTCGATGATCACCGCGAGGGACGGGCCCGGCGCGATCACGACGGCGAGGCAGGTGACGACGAACGGCCAGGTCAGGGCATCCATGTCGGAAGTGTGCGCCGCCGGTGCGAGTGCACCCACACCGTTGTGGGCGCGCTCACGCCGCTACCTGGCCAGGCGGGCGAGCAGGGTGCCGAGCGACAGCAGGGCGGCGATGGCCAGCGCGATCACCGAGAACCCGGCGTCGTGTAGCACCACGGCCAGTTGCGGGCCGAGGCTCGCGCCGATGAACAGCACGAAGGAGTAGACGGACACGGCGGTGGCGCGCGCCGGGCCCGCGTTGTCGCTGATCGACTCCACCAGTGCGGGACCGGCGGCCACGACGCAGGCGGAGAAGACGAACATGCCGACTCCGATCAGCACCAGACCGCCGCCGGACGCGGCCGTGATCGCGGCGCCGACCGCGGACAAGCCCAGCGCCAGCACGGCCCGTCGCGATGCCGCGATCCTGGTCACCAGCGGTGCCGCCACGGCGGTCAGCACCATCGCCGGCAACGCGCTTGCCCGCAGCCACAGCAGCCCGTCCTGGTCGGCGAGCCCGGTGATCTGGATGCCGGAGTACGCGCCGACGAACCCCGCGAGCAGGGTCGACGCGGCCGCGAACAGCAGCGCCAGTCGCCGGTTCCGCAGCAACTCGACCATGACCCGCCACGGTGACACGGTCACCGCCGCGGGCTGGGCGGGCTCCGGCTGCAAGACGAGCTTCTGCCAGACAGCGCACGCGAGCAGGCCGATCCCGCTGATCACGAACACCGCCCGCCAGCCGACCAGGTCACCGAGCAGCTGCGCACCGACCTGGCCGATCACCGCGGAGGAGACGAACGCGCTGGTCAAGAGCGTGAAGGCGACCGCGCGGCGCTGGGGGTCGATCTGAGCGCCGACGTAGGCGAGCGCGGCCGGACCGAACGCCGAGGCCGTGAAGCCCTGGAACGCCCTGAGGACGACCAGTCCGCTGACGCCGGGCGCGAGCGCGACGGCCGCCGTGGTCAGCGCGGTCACGGCGAGCCCGACGACCATCACCCGGCTCGGGCCGAAGCGGTCGGAGAGCGGGCCGAGGAAGAGGAAGCCGAAGGCGTAGGCCAGGCCGAAACCGGTCGAGGACCACGCCAGCGCCGACTCCGGGACACCGAGATCGGCCGCGGCCAGGGCGGACAACGGGATGGACGCGTAGAGCTGGCTCACCACGAGCAGGGCGGCGACGCCCAACGCGGAGATGGTCCGGCCGAGCGGGGCGTAGGTCCGCCGCTGGGCTGTCGCAGGGGGCGAGTGCATGCCGGGAACGCTAACCAACCAACTGGTTGGTAGTCAACCAACCAGTTGGTAGCGTTGGAGCATGTCCAGGGACCCCAGTGCCACCAAGGCCAGCCTCCTCGCCGCCGCTCGCGTCGAATTCGCAGCTCACGGGGCTGCTGGTGCCCGCGTCGACCGCATCGCCGAGCGCGCGGGGGTGAGCAAGGAGCGCATCTACGGCTATTTCGGGAGCAAGGGCAAGCTCTTCGACGCCGTGCTCGACGAGGTGCTGGACGAGGTCATGGAGTTCGTCGGCGCCCCGGGCAAGGACATCGGGGAGTACGTGCGCCGGGTGCACGACTTCCACCGGGAGCGGCCCGACCTGGTGCGCCTGCTGGTCTGGGAGGGCATGCAGGGCGGCGGCTCGTGCCCCAACCGGCAGAGCCGGGTCGAGCACTACGTGCGCAAGAACAGGGCGATGGCCGACGCGATCGGGCTGGACAGCGCCGAGGAGGCCGCGCCGTACCTGTTCATGTTCATGGCGCTGTGCTCGTGGCCGGTGGTGGTGCCGCAGATCGCGCGCCTGGTGCTGGGGGAGGAGGTCGACACGGACGAAGGGCGCGAACGGCTCAAGCACCACATCGGAGACTTCGCCGAGGCCGCCATCGGTCATGTACGTGAACAACAATCACGAGTGTGACTCGGTTCGTCCGTAACCATTCCGTTAACCAGCGTCCCGGCCGTATGACGTAAGCCACTCAGCAATCCCGTGCGGGATGCCGAGGGGCAGGGGGTCCGCCAGCCCCCGTCGTCGCCGAACGGTCCCCGGTGCCCTCACGGTGCGCAGGCTTCGCGCACAACCCTGGGAGGTCTCATGGGGACCCTCGACTGGATCGTGGTCGGCGGGTACTTCTTCGTGATGGTCGGCATCGGCTGGTGGTCCCGCACGCGCATCAAGAACGTGCTGGACTTCTTCACCGCTGGCGGGAAGATGCCGTGGTGGCTGTCCGGCATCTCGCACCACATGTCCGGCTACAGCGCCGTCATGTTCGTGGCCTTCGCCAGCGAGGCGTACCGGCTCGGACTGACCGTCTACGTCTGGTGGGCGCTGACCATCGGGGTCGGCATCGGCATCGGCGCGTTCGTGTTCTCCGCGCGGTGGAACCGGCTGCGCGCCAAGCACGGGGTCGCCTCGCCGCTGGAGTACCTGGCCACCCGGTACAACGTGCCGACCCAGCAGGTGATGGCCTGGGCGGGCACGCTGCTCAAGGTCGTGGACATCGCGGCCAAGTGGGCGGCGGTCGCCGTGCTGCTGCGCGGGTTCGCCGGGGTCCCGATCACCTGGGGCATCCTCATCGTCGGCCTGGTCACGATGGTCTACTCGGTGATGGGCGGGCTGTGGGCCGACGCGCTCACCGACTTCGGCCAGTTCCTCATCCAGGCCGCCGCGGGCATCGTCATGTTCGTCGCCGTCGCCGCGCACTTCGGCGGCATCCAGTTCATGTGGGAGATCTGGGGGCAGCTCCCGGCCGCCAACAGCGAGCCGCTGCGCGAGCCCTACACCGCGACCTTCTTCATGGCGCTGTTCATCATCAAGACCCTTGAGTACAACGGCGGCATGTGGAACCTGGCGCAGCGCTACATGGCCGCGCCGGACGGGGCCGCCGCCAAGCGCTCCGCGCTGTTGTCCAGCGTGCTGTGGCTGGTGTGGCCGCTGATCCTGTTCTTCCCCATGTGGGCGGCGCCGCTGATCGTGCCGGGGCTGGCCTCTGCCGACGACGCCTACATCGAGCTCGGCAAGATCATGCTGCCGGCCGGGATGATCGGCCTGGTGCTCGCCGGGTTCTTCTCGCACACCATGGCGATGGTCTCCTCGGACGCCAACGTGATCTCCGCGGTGATCACCAGGGACATGCTGCCGCACCTGTGGAAGGGCGTGCGGAACCTGAGCGCGGAGCGGCAGCTCCAGCTGGCGCGGGTCACCACGTTCGTCTTCATCGGCGCGAGCATGCTGATCGCGGTCACCTCCGGTGGCCAGGGCTGGGTGCTCAAGATCGTCGTGGACCTGGTCGCCGCCACCATGGGGCCGATCGCGGTGCCGCTGATGCTCGGCCTGCTGCCGTGGTTCCGCAGGATGGGGCCCGCGGCGGCGCTCGCGTCGGTGGTCTCGGGTCTCGGCGTCTGGGCGGCGCTCTACATCAGCCAGCAGAGCGGGGTCGTCATCGACAAGGAAGCCCTGGTCGCGTTCCCGCTGCTGACCTCGCTGGTGCTCTACGTGCTGGTCGGCCTGGTCAAGCCGGAGCGGGACAACCGGCGCGACGAGCTGATCGACTCGTTGTCCACCGACGGGGCCGCAGTGCAGGAGACCGCGAAGACCGCCTGATCCGAACGCGAGCAGCCCCGGGCGGTGACACCGCCCGGGGTTGTTTGTCTTCGCCGGCGGCGATGGTCGATGATGAGCTCGTGGCTCTCCAGGAGATTTCGATCGACCCCGACGTCCTTCAGGGTGTTCCGCTGGTGACCGGCACGAGGATCTCGGTCTCCTCGGTCGTCGCACTGGTCTGCCAGGGCCTGAGCGAGCAGGAGATCATCCAGCGCCACCCGGAGCTGACCCCGGCCGACATCGTGGCCTGCGTCGAGTTCCAGCACGCCGGCTCCCGCTGACCCGGGACGGCCTTCTCAGCGCTTGAGCACCCGGGCCGCGAGCTTGTCGCCGGAACCCACCATCAGCCGCAACGGCTTGGTCAGCACCGACAACAACACGGCCATCCGCGGCTTGCCGTAGCGGCGTGCGATCTTCGGTCCGATCGCGCCCATCACCGCGGTGATACCGGGCAAGGGCCGGATGAAGAGCGTCACCTCGGCGATCTGCGCGTTGTCGTCCAGCCGCACGAGTGAGCATTCCTCGATCGCAACGTCGCCGACCCGGCCCCGGTAGAACAGCGCCCGCTGCCGGTCGTCGCCGATATCGGTGTGGAACCGAATGTCGCTGATGCTGCTGAACCCCGCCTCGAAGATCTCGCGCACGCTCTCCTTGCCGGAGAAGGTGCCGCGCTCGGTCAGCGGCGACCGCAGCACCACGTCCTCAGCCATGGTCGAGACCGCCAGGTCCGCGTCGCCGCGCTCGCCCGCCAGCCGGAACCGCTCCGTGGTGGCTTCCGCTCGCTCCAGGCTCATGTCCCACTCCTCGTCGTCGTCGAAGCCAAACCCCGCCACAGCAGGTCCCTGGCGAGGAGCACGACCTGCTCCCGTGACACGTCTCGGTTCCGCCACCACCACGCCGCGAGGGCGTTGACCGCCCACTTCGACGTCTCGGCGAGGAGCTCGTCGGCGCGTGCCCGCTCCAGCTCCACCGAGAGCGACAGCTCGGGGATCTGGTGGAACAGCCCGGCGAGCCGCTGGGTGGCGAGCTCCTGCCCGCGCCGGTGCGCCTTGGCGACCTCGGCGTCGCCCGGCGTGTCCAGGAAGATCATTCGCCACGCGTGCTCGTTGCCCTCGATCCACGAGAAAATCGCGTCGAGGGACCGTGTGACCAGCTGTTCCGGTGTCTCCGCCGGTTCCGGTGCCGACCAATGCTCGATGAACGCCGTGGCGTGCGCTTCGAGCAGGTGCGCGTAGAGCCCGGCTTTCGACGGGAAGTGGTCGTAGAGCACCGGCGTGCTGATTCCCGCCGCTTTCGCGACCTCGCGCATGGACGCCTTGTCGTAGCCGTGCGCGGCGAAGATCTCCGCCGCCGCCGCGACGATGAGCGCGCGTCGGTCTTCCGGCCGGAGCCGCTTCCTGCGTGGGGACCGCTCGTTACCTGACATCGGTTAGGTAGCGTACCCGAGTTACCTAACAGCTGTCAGGTAGCGTCGCGCCGACGTGGTCTCGCTGTGACGGACCGACATCAAGCAATTACACGCGGATGCACCTTGCTGAGGGTCGCCCGATTGGGCAAAGTGTGGCCCGATGAGTTGACGGCGGGTAGTCGGGGGCCTGACCAAGCATGAAGCGGCGGCAGTCATGACACTCACCCCGGAAGAGATCCGCTCTGTGGTTTTCGCGAAGCCGCCACGCGGCGAACGGGGCTACTCCGACGACGACGTCGACGCGTTCCTGGACCGGGTCGAGGCGACCCTGCGCGGTGAGGACACGCTGACCCCCCAGGAAGTGCTCGAAGTCCGCTTCCCGCCCGCGCGCTGGCGCAGACGGGGGTATGACGAGGACGCCGTCGATGACTTCCTCGACCGCGCGGTGGAGACGCTCAAGGCCCTCGCCGAGGAGGGCGAGGCGCGCGAGAAGCCCTCGGCCGAGCGCATCCGCGCCGCCGACATCGGCAAGGTCGTCTTCAAGAAGCCCGCGCGCGGCAAGGCGGGCTACGACGACGAAGAGGTCGACGCGTTCCTGGACCGGATCGAGGCCACTCTGCGCGGCGAGGACTCCCTCACCGCCAAGAAGATCAAGGCCGCTCGTTTCAAGCCCGCCAAGCGCCGCGGCGACGCCTACGACGAGGACCAGGTCGACGCCTTCCTCCGCCGCATCACCCGGCAGCTGGAGGATGACGAGCTCGCCGACCTCCCGACGGAGATCACCGAGCGCAAGGCGCCCCCGGTCCGCGACAAGATCCGCGAGCAGGCGTTCCGGCCCCCGGTACCCGGCGGCCGCGGCTACGACGAGAAGCAGGTCAACGCGTTCCTGGAGCGCATCGAGGCCACCATGCGGGGCAAGGACACGATCACCCCGCAGCAGGTCGCCGACATCCGCTTCACCCCACCGCGCCGGGGCAAGCCCGGCTACGACGCCGACGGTGTCGACGCGTTGCTGGACCGGTTGGCGCTGTCGCTGACCCAGCTGCCACCGCGCACCCCCAAGCCGCTGCCGATGCTGACCGCCGCGGATGTCCGCAAGGTGGCCTTCCACCGCCCGCGGCCCGGCGAGCCCGGCTACGACGAGATCGAGGTGGACCAGTTCCTCGACCGCGTCGAGGCGACGTTGCAGGGCGAGGACCGCATCACCCTCAAGGACGTCCAGCGCGTCCGCTTCCACCCGCCAGCGCCGGGCCACGGCGGCTACGACAACGGCGAAGTGGACGCCTTCCTGGACCTGCTGGAGGTCCGCCTGGCGGGAGTGATGCCGACCGAGCGCATCAAGCCGGTCCCCCGGATGCCCCCGCGCACGGCTCCCCGAGCCCAGCACTCCGGCTTCTTCCCGGCCCCGCCCGCCCGCCACTAGCCCCACCCGCCAGCGCCGAAGCCGTCCTGGCCACACCCACAGCGCTGGTAACGCCAAACCCAGCCACCGGCACCCAACGCTGCTGGTAACGCCAAACCCAGCCACCGGCACCCAACGGCGCTGGTAACGCCAAACCCAGCCACCGGCACCCAACGCTGCTGGCAACACCAAACCCAGCCGTTGGCACCCAACGCTGCTGGCAACGCCAACCCAGCCACCGGCACCCAACGCTGCTGGTAACACCAAACCCAGCCACCGGCACTCAACGGCGCTGGTAACGCCAAGCCCAGCCGTTGGCACTCAACGCTGCTGGTAACGCCAAACTCAGCCACCGGCACCCAACGCTGCTGGTAACACCAAACCAAGCCACGCTGAGAAGGACGAAGCCCGCACCGTAGGGGGCATGGGGGACTCGGTCCCCCAAAATAATGAAGGCCAGGGGAAGGCGGCAAAGCCGCCGAACACCCTGGCCGTCGAGCGGGTGACGGGAATCGAACCCGCGCCTACAGCTTGGGAACCCGTTGCGGCTGACCAGGTGGCGCCCCTGACCTGCGGCTGGAGCGAGTCACCAGTGTCCCTGATTGACCGCTACTGACCTGCGCTAACAGCACGCAGACAGCACGTACGCACTTCGCCCCGAACGTTGCGTGGGCGGGGACTCGCACGCAGTCGAGACCCGGCCCACGCACAACGGTCAAGCAGCTAGAGACCACTCGCGCAAGTACTTGGCGACGAGCCCCCGCGCTGCAACCTCCAGGATGCGGCGGTTGGTGCGGGCGTGGAGCCGGAAGGCTTGACCGTGCCTGGTATCCCACACGACGGGGGTTGCTCCGGGTAGAGCCTGGTCGAGCACTGACTCCATCATCAGCAACAGGATGTCGGCGGCGTCCTGGTGTAGTTCCAACTCCTTGCAGTATGGCGCAACGAGCAGGAGCTTTCCGCTGGTAAGGCGGATGCCGAGGAGGTCCCGCAGTACGATGGTGAGTTCGCTTTCGGTCCAGCTTTCCTGCGCAACCCTCACGCCGGTGGCTCCAGCGGGCAACAGATCTAGAAAGCCGTTGGCCGCCTTGCGGAAGGCAGGCCCTCGCCAGTCGCGCTTCTGTACGGCCCACGCAACGACGTTGTCCAAGGGCGTTCGCGGGTCAACGGAGTTGAGTGACCGGCGCATAGCCGCGTGCAACGGCGAGTACATCGCGTATGCCATTGAGTTGCCCTCGTAGCGCTGCCTGTGCGCCCGGGCGATGCCCACGGCCTGTTTGGGAGTGGCAAGGACGTAGTCCAACCACGGAAGGCCGCCGATGCTGCGCTCGTTCACGGAGGTGGAGGGGGTAGCCAAGTACGGCTCCTTAGATCGCGACTGGAAGCCACCTACTCCGGACGTCACCCGGACTACCTTTCGACAACCTCCCCTGAATGGGTGTTAGAGGTTGACAAGCCGGGCTGCTCCCGGCTAAGTTTTGGGTTGTTGAGATCCAGAACTTAGGTAGAGTGGCTAGAGCTGTAGGTATACAGCATCCGCTCCAAGTTTCGCACAGGTGCCCAGGGGACGTCAACCCCCTGGGCACTTTTGTTTTCAAATCACTCCTTTGCGCAGGTCAGGGCTATGTGGGGTTGCTCATTCGGAGCAAAGGGACCCGGACCGCAGGCCCGCCAGGGCCGAGGACCGGAAGCCCTGCGCAGTCGCGGACCCCCAACCACAAGACCAACCCAGTCGCGCACAGGTCCGCGTAGGGACTGCCACCACATCGAGGCTCACCGTCAGGCGCTCGTCTTCGGCCTGCGGCGTGTGGTCCTGGAGACTTCTGCTTCTGCGTGCTTGGGGCCGGTGGTTGCTCCCCGATCGCGTGGGCGCGGCCCTCCGCCGACCCGGCGCGGGACCGGCCGTCAGGCCGCAGCCCGCTGGCCGGGTCGGCAAAGAACGGGGCCGCGTCAGCCCTGAGCGATCGGGTCAGGCAGGCGACCAGCGGCCCCGCAGGGGCCGCCTTGAACAAGTAAAGAAAGTCCTCACCGTGGACTGGTGCCGGACAGGGGATCAAGCAGCGACGGTGACGGTGGTGGCGGCGACGGTGGCCGGGTGGGGGATGGGCTCGCCGTTCTCGCGCATGCCCTCAAGGTGGAACTCGATGGCCTCTCGCATGAGCTGAAGGCACTCGTCCTGATCATCGGCGACGGCTACGCACCCGGGAAGGTCTGGACACCACGCGCCAAAGGAACCGGTCTCGCCGCGCTCGATGATGATGGCGTACGTACTCACTGCTGCCTCCATCAGATGCCAGCCTGCTTGCGGATGCTGCGCTCGGTACCGATCGGCACGTCAGTGCTGGGCTTGCCTGCCACTGTCACGGTACCTGGCTTGGTTGGGTGCCGGTACTGCCTGTGACTGCCCTTTGTTCGGGCTAGGTACCACCCGTCTGCCTCGATGAGCTTGATGATCTCGCTGACCTTCAGGGGCACGGCACTAACCTCGCTGATCGCTTTGCGGCAGGGCACTCACGAACTGGCAGGCGTCGGCGAGACATAGCAGAACGCTGGAATGCTCTGCCCCTCGCCGAACTGGTGGTAGGCGGTTCCGATGCGCTGCCATCCGAGACGCTCATACAAGCGGATCGCGGCCTTGTCCTTGTCCATGACATCGAGCACGAGACGCATGTTTTGCTGCTGCGCGTACTCGGTCGCGGCGCGCATCAAGTGCTCACCAAAGGAATGGCCGCGCGCGGTGGATAGCACGAAAAGGCGTCCCAGTACGGCGATTTTCTCGTCATTTGCCGACTGGGATTGCCATAGGCGAGCTGCGTCGTCACCTTCTTGCGGAGTGGTCAGCAGGACATGGCCGACAATGCTTCCGTCCTTCTCTGCAACCCACGCCCGGATTAGCGTCGGAGGTGTTAGCCATCCGATGGGATCGGCTACTCCTTCGACCGGATAGCCATCGCTCCGGTGAACTTCCACTAGTGCCTGGGCGCATGAAGGAAGGTCGTCCTGAAGTCGAACGCGCACGTCGGTGGCCATCAGTCCTCCACTGGCATGTTGTAGTCAAGTCCGTTCACATCTGCCCGCATCACGAAGTGTGTCACCTCGAATGGCTCGCCCTTATCATTAATTCCCGTGTGGAAGACATCAATCACGGGAACTCCGTCCGGAATTCGCAGACCTCGAACCTCGTCGGGGTTTGGCATTCGCGCGCAGATCTCTTCGCGAATCCTCGTGATCGGATGGCCAAGCTCCTCGAATCGTGCGTAGAGGCTTCCCTTTCCCATCTGTGCGGAGGTTGCAAGGACGGAACCCGATGCGATCTCCCATGGGATGTACGTTATTCCGACCTGAACGGGTTCATCGTCCGCGTAGTACCAGTTTTCGCGTCGAACAACAGAGTCTTCTTCATGGCTGATACCCAAGCGCTCAGCCACATTTTCTGGAGGCTGAGAGCGCGTGATAGACGTGCAGTCCACACGCGCGGTGCGGCCCTGCTTAGCCAGTTCCGCCCTGTACGGAGATAGGCCGGTTTCGTTGCGCACCCGCTGCGAGTAGCGCTCGCTGCCGAATCGGAGCAGGCGGCGCTTCTCTCGAACGAACACCCCTCGGCCGTGTTCGGCGGTAACCAGACCCTCTTCCGCAAGGAGCCGGATGGCCTCTCGGGCGGTGTTGCGCGCTACCTGGTGCTGCGCAGCCAGGGTGCGTTCGGAAGGCAGCTTCGTGCCCGGGGGGAACGTGCCGGACGTGATCGCGTGGCGAAGCTGCTCCGCCAACCGCCTGCTGGGGAGCTGCTTGTCTGCCTCGCTTGAACCGTGATCGGTCACGGCACACCTCATGCCTTCGTGGGGACCTGACACCACCAAGCCTACAACTGGTTCAAGCCAGTTGCTTGACGCGAGCCTTGTCGCCGTGTTCACTGGCTTAAGCCAGTACTGGCTCAAGCCAGTTGGGACAGGGTGGGAGCGAGTGATGACGGTGGCAGTCAAGGAGAGAACGCCGCAGTTCCGGCACGGTTCTGCGCATCTGTGGTTCCGCTTCGCGGATGACAACCCCTGCACTGGGTTGGCGTACTGGGCCTCGCGATTCGATGACCTTCCCTACGCGGTGTCCCTGGTCGTTGAGCGCCAGCTCGGCTTGTCTCCCCGCGAGTGGGACGACCTGGTGGCCGAGCGTGAGGTTGCCGAGCGGGTCGACTGCCACGGCTTGTTCCGGCTGCCGCTGGTCCTGGATCGCCCCCTTGGGTCGGCGCGTACGGGTGTGGCTGGTGTTGGTGTGTGCCCGGACTGCTGGGGGACCTGCGAGCAGATCGACACCGATGGTTCGCTGACCGGGACGGTCGGGGCCGCGCTGGTGTGCTCGTGCAGCGACGGATTCGTGTGGTGATCCCTATGTTCCCTGACGGTCGTTTCCTGGTCCTCGCTGACGACAGCGAACCCCACTCGTCACAGCCGGTGCCGGTGCCGGTGACGTTCACCTTCGCCGACCGCAACCCGATCACGGGCGAGCCCTACGAGCGGTCGCGGTTCCGTGACCTGCCGGGCTTCGTCGCCGCCGTGGTCACCGACTACCTGGACATGCCCTCGGCCGAGTGGAATCTCCTCGTCGAGTACGGCGAGGTCGCCGAGTTCGTTGACCCTCACCGGGTGTTCACCACCACCGCGACGGGTCGGCGGGGTGGTTCCGCGTGAGCACTTCCGCCCTGGTGTCTCGTCTGTCCACTGAGGACGAGCGCATGGTGAACCTGGTGCGCTCCAAGGCTTTCAAGTCCTGGCGTAGCAAGGTCGAGGCCGTCTCCGGGTGCGCCAAGCCGGTACGGCTGACGGGCTCGACGTGTCTTCAGGACACCACAGGTGCCCGGTTCGAGGAGTTCGAGGGACAGATCTTCGTCCCCTGCAACAACCGACGTGAAGCCGTGTGCGAGCCCTGTGCGGCGAAGTACGCCGCCGACACCTTCCACCTGATCCGCGCGGGCTTGTGCGGCGGCAAAGAGGTCCCGGAAGCGGTGTCGGGGCATGTGCGGGTCTTCGCCACCTTGACCCCGCCGTCCTTCGGGGCGGTGCACTCCCAGCCGCGCACGCGCACCGGCAAGGCCCGGCCGTGCTCGTGCGGGGAGTTCCACTCCGACTACGACACCCGCTTGGGCACCCCGGTGGATGCGGCTGCCTATGACTACGTGGGTGCGGTGTTGTGGCAGGCGCACTCCACCGAGCTGTGGCGGCGGTTCACCATCACCTGCGCTCGCCACCTGGCCGCAGCCCTGGGCATCGCCCCCGGACAGCTGCGGCACCACCTTCGGATCTCCTACGCCAAGGTCGCCGAGTACCAGCGGCGCGGGCTGGTGCACTTCCACGCGGTGATCCGAGTGGACGGCCCTGACGGCCCCACTACCCGGCCCCCGGCCGGAGTCACTGCGGACCTGCTGTGCGAGGTCGTGCGCTCCGCCGCCGCTGCCGTGGCGGTCACCAGCCCGCACAGCGACACCGTGGGCACGCGCACTCTGGTGTGGGGTGAGCAGGTCGACGCGCGCCCGATCACCGCGCACGACCCGGACGACCCGGACGCGCTGGTGCGGGATCACCAGGTGGCCGGGTACATCGCGAAGTACGCCACCAAGGGCACCGGCGCAACCTCGGGTGTTAACCGCCGCATCTATGAGGCCAAGGCGATCGAGGACCTGGACGTCTCCGAGCACCACAAGACGATGATCGCCACCTCGTGGTGGCTCGGCGGGCTGGAGGAGTTCGAGGCACTGAGGTTGCGGAAGTGGGCGCACATGCTCGGCTTCCGGGGCCACTTCCTGACCAAGTCCCGCCACTACTCCACGACCTTCACGGCCATGCGCACCACGCGCGCACAGTTCCGGCTCGCCGAGTACCTGGCCGGGCTGGGCATCAGCGACACCGAGCGGGTCTCGGTGGTCAACGACTGGCACATGACCGGTGTCGGCTACCGCTCTGACGCCGAACGCGACATGGCCTCCGCCATCGCCGCACGCACCGCACACCGCCGCTCCACACACCAGGGGGACTCCTCATGAGCAACGTCATCGCCTTCCCGGCCCGGCCCGCTGAGGAGCCGGAGCCCGAGGAGTTCGGCGACCTCTACGAGGGGCCGACGCCCGACATCGCCCCGGAGGGCCTGACCTACACCGTGGGTGAGCTGGCGTACCTGCTCAACCTGAGCACCTCGGTCACCGAGCAGTACCTGACCGAAGGGGTCATCCCTGGCTCGCGCATCGGCGGTCAGTGGGTGGCGTCGCGCAAGCGGTTGGCGACCTGGTTGGACTCGCTGCCGCGCGAAGGGGGTGCCTGGTGACTTCGGTGATCGCGAACGAGCACTACTCGGTTGAGGAGGCTGCGGCCTACCTCAGCACCACGGTGCGGTTCGTGCGGCGGCTGATCGCCGAACGGCGCATCACGTTCTACAAGGTCGGTCGGTACGTCCGGCTGAAGCATCGCGATCTGGAGGAGTTCGTCCAGGCGGGCAAGGT
Source organism: Allokutzneria oryzae (assembly GCF_042429765.1). NCBI lineage: Bacteria > Bacillati > Actinomycetota > Actinomycetes > Pseudonocardiales > Pseudonocardiaceae > Allokutzneria > Allokutzneria oryzae. The sequence continues at coordinate 808,278 of NZ_JBHLZU010000018.1, forward strand.
CGAGCCGATCACCGCCGAGTCCGTTCTCCGCGACCTGAGGAGGGTGAGCTAATGGCTCGCAAGAAGGGCCGTCGCCGTTTCGGATGGGTGCGCAAACTGCCTTCGGGGAGGTTCCAGGCGAGCTACCTCGGTCCGGACGGCAAGCGGCACAACGCACCTGAGACTTTCCCAACGGACCGGGACGCGGACCGCTGGCTGGTCCATGTTGAGGGCGCGATCCTCCGTCGTGAGTGGACGAACCCGGACCAGGCCAAGATCCGGCTCTGCGACTACGCCGAGAGCTGGATTGCGGAACGCCCCGGACTGCGGCCCCGCACGGTGCACCTGTACGGCTGGCTGCTGGCCAAGTACGTCACGCCTCACCTGGGAGAGGTCCAGCTCGGACAGCTCGACACGCCCATGATCCGCTCGTGGCGGGCGAAGCTGCTGCGGGAGGGTGTCTCGGAGACGATGACGGCGAAGGCGTACCGCCTGCTGCGGGCGGTCCTGATGACCGCCGCGAACGAGGATCGGATCATCCCGCGCAACCCGTGTCAGGTTCGTGGCGCTGGCTCGGAGAACCCGGACGAGCGTCCCGTTCTGACTGTTGCCCAGGTGTTCGATCTTGCTTCGAGGATGGCCGAGAAGCGGTACAGGGCCTTCGTGCTCTTGGCCGCGTTCGCCACTCTGCGGTGGGGTGAGATCACTGCGGTTCGTCGGCAGGACATCGCACCTGACGCGAGCTGGGTGCGGGTGGCTGGTGCGTTCGTGGAGTTGCCCGGTCGCGGCCTGGTCTACGGGCCGCCGAAGTCCCGTGCGGGGCGGCGGACTGTGGCGATTCCGGAGGCGATTCGGGCCGACATCTTCGCTCACCTGGATGAGTTTGTGGGGTCGAAGCCTGATGCCTGGGTTTTCACAGGCAAGCGGGGCAATCCGCTTCGGCGTTGCAACTTCAACCCGGCCACCAAGTGGAAGGCCGCCGTAGCAGCTATCGGCGTGCCTCATCTGCACTTTCACGACCTTCGGCACACCGGGAACACGCTGGCGGCTCGCACTAAGGCGAGCACTCGGGATCTGATGGCGCGCATGGGGCATGACAGCCCTCGTGCGGCGATGATCTACCAGCACGCAACCAGCGAGGCCGATCAGGAGATCGCTCGCGGTCTGAGCGGTCTGGTGGATCGGGAGCGCTACAAGAAGTCGGCTGACGATGACGACGACGGCGAAGCCGGTGCGCTGGTTCCGGTGGGCTAACCGCACGCCGACAGCACGATGACGTAGAAACAAGATCGAACGACGAAGGCCCAGGTCGCCGGGAAACCGGTTCTGACCTGGGCCTTCGTGTGTCGAGAGCGGGTGACGGGAATCGAACCCGCGCCTACAGCTTGGGAAGCTGTCGTTCTACCATTGAACTACACCCGCAGTGCGATCAAGAGCATACACAGACCGGTCGGGCTCGGGGAGCCCCGGGGTCCCCGGCTAGTCTGGGTCCGTGCTTCTCAGTGACCGGGACCTGCGCAAGGAGGTCGAGGCTGGCCGCCTCGGGCTCGATCCCTTCGACGCCGACATGATCCAGCCGTCCAGCATCGACGTCCGGCTGGACCGCTTCTTCCGGGTCTTCGACAACACGAAGTACACCCACATCGACCCGGCGTTGCAGCAGGACGAGCTGACCTCGCTGGTGGAGAAGAGCGACGAGAACGAGCCGTTCGTGCTGCACCCCGGCGAGTTCGTGCTCGGGTCCACCTACGAGCTCGTCACGCTGCCCGACGACCTGGCTGGCCGGTTGGAGGGCAAGTCCTCGCTGGGGCGGCTCGGGCTGCTGACCCACTCCACCGCGGGGTTCATCGACCCCGGCTTCACCGGCCACATCACCCTTGAGCTGTCCAACGTGGCCAACCTGCCGATCACGCTGTGGCCCGGCATGAAGATCGGTCAGCTGTGCCTGTTCCGGTTGAGCAGCCCCGCGGAGAACCCGTACGGCTCGGCCTCGGTGGGCTCGCGGTACCAGGGCCAGCGCGGGCCGACCCCGTCGCGCGCCTACCTGAACTTCCACCGCGTCGACACGCGCAGGTGAGCCGACCCCGCCCGGCGCGCTGAACCGGGCGGGGCCAGACTGGGGGCGTGCTCGTCCCGTTCGCCCGCACCGATCCGGAGCAGCTGGCAGGCTCCTCCGTCGAGGTGGTCAAGGAAGGCAGTCCCGCCAGCCCCGGCGAGATGGCCACCTTCACGGTGACCGTTCGCAACACCGGCGACGTGCCGCTCACCGAGGTCTCGATCGACGACGACGAGGACGCGGTGTGCGGCAACAGTTTCGCTGAGCCGCTGCCGCCGGGGGCTGAGCGCACCTACACCTGTGGCGCCGTGGTCGAGGACTTCAGCCCGCCGGGCACGGTCACGGTGACCGCGGTCGATCCGCAGCACAACCAGGTGCGCGCCACGTACGACACGAAGGTGATCGTGCACCGCCAGCAGGTGGAAACCGTTGCGCCTCAGGCAAGTGCGAGCCCCGATCAGCTGGCGTCGCCCGGTGTCGAGCTGGAACCCCTGCCGCTGATGGGAATCGGCATGGTGCTGCTCGGTGTGCTGCTGGTGGCATCCGGCCGCAACCGCTACCAGGGCAAGGCGCCGGAGTCCTCGTAGTAGCCGCCGTGCGGGCCGTCCTCGCCGGAGGTCGCCAGCCGCACCGCGATCCGCGCGCCCTGCTCGGCGGAGCGGTGCCCGGAGTGGTTGTTCAGGTCGGTCGCGCAGAAGCCCGGGTTCGCCGAGTTGATCTTCACCGGAGTGCCGGCCAGCTCCTTCGCGAAGGCCACGGTCACCGCGTTCAGCGCGGTCTTCGACGAGGAGTACGCGAGGTAGTTCAGCTCGCGGAACGGGTATTCCGGGTGCGCGGCGAGGCCGAGCGAACCCAGGTCGCTGCTCATGTTGACGATCCGGCCCGCGGGCGACCGGCGCAGCAGCGGCAGGAACGCCTGGGTCGTCTCGACCACCCCGAAGACGTTGGTCTCGTAGACGGTGCGCATGACCTCGGTCGGCAGTTCGCTCGGTGGTGCGTAGGAGCTGCCGGTGATGCCCGCGTTGTTCACCAGGACGTCCAGCCGCCCGAACTCCTTCTCAACGGTTTTCGCCGCTGCCGCAACGGATTCCGCGTTGCCGACGTCCAGCAGCACGAACCGCGCGTCGGCGCCGCCCTCGCGCAGCCGCGCCGCGGCCTCGCCGCCTCGCTCCGGGTCGCGCGCCGCGACCAGCACGGTCATGCCCAGCTCGCCGAGCTGGCGCGCGATCTCCAGCCCGATTCCCTTGTTGGCCCCGGTGACCAGGGCGATCTTCGTCGTCTCGTTCATGCCACCGAGCATCCGGCGGTTTCCCCGGCGGCGGGAGAGACCCGCTGAGGCTGGGATCGGCAGTCCCTCCCAGTTCGCGGCCGCGCGATGCATCCTGGGACACGTGAACAACCGGACCGAGCTCGCCGAGTTCCTTCGCAGCCGTCGAGCGAGGGTGCTCCCCGTGGACGTCGGGCTGCCCGCGGGGCACAACCGCCGCACGCCGGGGCTGCGCCGCGAGGAGGTCGCCAGGCTCGCCGCGATCTCCGTCGACTACTACACGCGGATGGAACAGGCGCGCGGCCCGCGTCCGTCCCGCCAGGTCCTCGGTGGCCTGGCCAGGGCGCTGCGGTTGTCCGACGACGAGCGCAGGCACCTGTTCACCCTCGTCGGGGAGACGCCGGAGCCGGTCGGGGAGCCGCCGCAGGACGTCCCCGCCGGCGTGCTCCACCTGCTCGACCGCCTCGACGACACCCCGGCCTTCGTGATCGACGCCAAGTACGACATGTTGGCGTGGAACGACATGGCGGTCGCGCTGGGGACGGACTACTCCGCACTGCCGCCGAAGCTGCGCAACCTCGCCCGGCAGCGGTTCCTGATGCGGCCCGAGCGGCCCTTCGACGCCGAGCAGGCCGAGCAGTTCGGCCGCGAGATGGTCGCCGACCTGCGCCAGGCCGCCGCCCGCTATCCGCACTCCGCCGAGCTGGGCGCGTTGGTCGCCGAGCTGCTCGCGAGCAGCGAGGAGTTCGCGGACCTGTGGGCCGAGCACGAGGTCCGGGTGCTGCGCGGCGGGAGCAAGCGGATGTGGCACCCGGAGGTCGGCGACCTCGTGCTGGACTGCCAGCGCCTCATGGTGCCGGAGGCCGACCAGTGCATCGTGCTCTACACGGCGGCCCCCGGCACGCCGTCACACGAGGCGCTGAGACTGCTGAAAGTGTTGGGAGCGCAGCGTTTCAGCTCTTCCCGAAGCGCTCAGCGAGATCACCGTAGCGAGCCAGCACCCGCGCCCGCAGCTCCGGGTCGGAGCGGGGGACCGGCTCCAGGAAGATCTCGTCCAGCTCGCTGAACTCCGCACGCAGCTCCGCGTCGATCCGCACGCACGCCCGCTCCAGCTCCGCGGCGGTCAGCGAGTCGTCGAAGTCCACCCTGGCGCACAACAACACCTGGTCGGTCCCGGTGAGCATGGTGAGCAGGTCGGCGACCGTCTCGACCTCCGGCTGCGCCCGCAGCCGGTTGTGCACCTCCCGCACGAGCCGTGGGTCGGCCTGGCGCCCGATCAGCAGCGCCTTGTTGCTGCGCCCCAGGATGTACGCGACGACGACGAGCAGCACACCGATCAGCAGCGACGCCACACCGTCCCAGACCGAGGAGCCGGTGAGGTCGTGCAGCCCGACTCCGGCGAAGGCGATGACCAGTCCGATCAACGCGGCGGTGTCTTCGAGGAACACAGTCTTGACGGTCGGATCGTCGGAGATCCGCAGGTACTCGCCGAACGAGCGGTCGTCCTCCTTGGCGTCCTTGCGGACCTGGCGGACGGCCTGCGACCAGGAGACAAGCTCCATCGCGAACGCCAGTCCCAGGACGAGGTAGCCGACCCACGCGTCGGTCTGCTCGACGCCCTCGCCCGCGAGCGTCTCGAAGCCCTCGATGAACGCGAACAACGCGCCGGACACGAAGATCGACACGGCGGCGAGCAGCGACCAGAAGTAGCGCTCCTTGCCGTACCCGAACGGATGGTGCCGGTCGGCGGGCCGCCCGGAGCGCCGCAGCGCGGTCAGCAACAACCCCTCGGTGAAGGTGTCGGCGACGGAGTGCGCGGCCTCGGCCAGCAACGCGGCCGAACCGGTCACCACACCGGCGAACGCCTTCATGACACCGATGCCGAAGTTCACCGCCAGCGCGACGAGCACGGTGAACGTGCTCTCGCCGCCGCTGTCCCGCTGCTGCTCAGCCACTCCGAAACCGTAGATCCCCACGGCTCCGCCCACACCCCGAGCGGTGCGGGCGGAGTGGGTGGTCAGAGTGCGGCGACCTGGCCCTGTGCCGCGCGGAGCGCGATGTCGGTGCGGTGGTGCGAGCCGGTCAGGTGCACTCTGGCGATCTTGCGGTACGCGTCGTCGCGGGCGGCGTCCAGGTCCTCGCCGATGCCGACGACCGACAGCACGCGGCCGCCCGCCGAGACCACCGCGCCGTCGTCGCGCCTGCGGGTGCCCGCGTGCAGCACCCCGTCGCCCTCGCTGCCGGTGATCACGTCGCCGGTCCTCGGACGGCCCGGGTAGCCCTCGGCCGCCACGACCACCGTGACCGCCGCGCCGTCCGCCCAGTCCAGTGGGGGCTGGTCGGCGAGCGTGCCGGTGGCCACCGCCTTGAGCAGCCCGGCCAGCGGCGTGCGCAGCAGCGCCAGCACCGCCTGGGTCTCCGGGTCGCCGAAGCGGCAGTTGAACTCGATGACCTGGACGCCGTCGCTGGTCAGCGCGAGCCCGGCGTAGAGCAGGCCCGAGAACGGCGTGCCCCGGCGGGCCAGCTCCTCGACCACGGGCCGCACGACGCGGTCCATGATCTCCTCGACCAGGCCCTCCGGCGCCCACGGCAGCGGCGCGTACGCGCCCATTCCGCCGGTGTTGGGGCCGGAGTCGCCGTCGCCGACCCGCTTGAAGTCCTGCGCGGGCAGCAGCGGCACCGCGGTGGTCCCGTCGACGAGGCAGAACAGCGACGCCTCCGGGCCGTCCAAAAAGGACTCCAGCAGCACCGGGTGGCCGTCGTCGAGCAGCCGCATGGCGTGCGCCCGCGCCGCGTCGAAGTCGGCGGTCACCACGACGCCCTTGCCCGCGGCGAGGCCGTCGTCCTTCACCACCCAGGTCGGCCCGAACCGGCCGAGGGCGGCGTCCAGCCGCGCGGGGTTGTCGACCACCTCGCTGCGGGCGGTGGGCACCCCGGCCGCGGACATGACGTCCTTGGCGAACGCCTTGGACCCCTCGATCCGCGCGGCCGCCTTGGACGGGCCGAAGCACGGGATCCCCGCGTCGTGGAGGGCGTCGGCCACCCCCGCGACCAGTGGGCCCTCCGGGCCGATCGCCACCAGGTCCGCCTGCCACTCCTGGGCGAGCCTGGTGACCGCGCCGGGGTCGACCGCGTCGACTCCGTAGGTCTCGGCCAGCGCGGCGGTACCGGCGTTGCCGGGCGCGCAGGCCAGAGCGGTCACGCTCGGGTCGCGGGACAGTGCGAGGAGCAGGGCATGTTCGCGGGCACCTGCGCCGATTACGAGAACGCGCACGGAGAGCAACCCTAGATGCCTCAGCGCATCACGCGAAACTCGCGCTCGGGCACGCCGCCGCGAGCCAGGCGCGCGGCGGCCTCCATGACGGTCCAGCCTGAGATCTGCACCGACAGGTCGCACTCCCAGCGGGAGTCCCGGCCGATGCCGCCGAACTGCTCGGCGAGCCGGGCGGGGGCGAGCCCGTTCCTGCCGACCGCCGGTACTGTCCACTGTGGACCGAATAGCGGTCCGCCCGGCACCGCTGCCCGGTTGCGCCACGCGCCCTCGGCGGAGCGATACACGATTCTGGCAGCGGTTTTCGCCGCGTCACCGTCGAACGCGAGTGCCGCGCCCGCGAGGTGCCGCGCGCAGATCCCGGCGTGCAACCCGGAGTCCGATCCGCCGTTGCCGCGCAGCACTCCGGCGGTCGTCAGGTGCTCGTCGACGGCGTCGATCGTGCGGCTCGCCAGCTCGCGCCACCGCCGCTCACCGGTCGTCTCGGCGAGCTCGACGCACGCGCCGACGAGCAGCCCCTGCGCGTGCGCCTGGATGCCGGATGTGACTTCCGCCACTTCATTGCCGATGATCCGCACGGACTCCGCGACCAGGCCGGTTTCCTGATCGATCAACCTCTCCGCGAGCCAGTCCACGGTGGACCGGGCCCGCTGAAGATCGGCGCGTTCCCCGAGTTCCTTTGCCAGCCTGGCAAACAGGATCGCGAACGCCGCGTTGGTGGACGCGTCCTTCACCCCGCCGTCGCGCGTCGACCACAGGCCACCTCCCGCGTGGTCGGTCCACGCCGCGCGCAGCCGCGAGGCGATCAGCCGGAGCGCCGCGGCCTTCGGCATCGCGGTCAGCCGCCGCGCCCGCGCCAACGCGAGCCCCATCATGGCCAGCTCGTCGTTCCGGTCGGACAACCAACCGTGCGGGTTGCGGAGCCGGATGCCCCGCACGAGCTTCACCACGGTCGCCTTGCGCCCGTCGTCGTCGGTGCGCTCGCCCGCGTCGACCGCGCAGTCCAGCAGCTGCGCCTGCCAGCCGTAGTGCCAGTTCGCGTGCAGCCGGTGCCCGGCATCAGGAGGCCACCGCGTCATCCCGAGCCGAGTGCCGGGGGTGCCCCAGACCTGACGCAGGTGCCTGCCGACGATGGCGACCTCCGCCACCGCCGCCCGCGCGCCCCAGAGCTCGGGCACCCCGTCGCCGGTCACCGCATCATGGTCACCCCTGAGCTGCCGGGACGCGCGCCGCCGCGCGTCCCGGCACGCGAAGTCACCAGGCCGTGTCGAGGTCCGCGTGCTCCCGCACCCAGGCGTGCATGACGATTCCCGCCGCCACGCCCGCGTTGATCGACCGCGTCGATCCGAACTGCGCGATCGACACGAGCAGCGACGCGGCGTCGCGGGCCTGCTCGGACAGGCCGGGCCCCTCCTGACCGAACAGCAGCACACACCGCTCGGGCAGCTTCGCCCGCTCCAGCCGAACCGAGCCGGGGGTGTTGTCCACGGCGACCAGCGCGAGGTCCTCGGCGCGCGCGAACTCCACCAGACCTCGCACGTCCGGGTGGTGCAGCACGTGCTGGTACCGGTCGGTGACCATCGCGCCCCGCCGGTTCCACCGCTTGCGGCCGACGATGTGCACCGCCTTGGCCGCGAACGCGTTCGCCGTGCGCACCACGGTCCCGATGTTGTGGTCGTGCTGGAAGTTCTCGATCGCCACGTGGAAGGAGTGCCTGCGGGTGTCCAGGTCCGCGACCACCGCCTCGCGCTTCCAGTAGCGGTAGGCGTCCACCACGTTGCGCCGGTCGCCCTCGGCCAGCAGCTCGGGGTCCCAGTGCTCGCCCGTCGGCGGCGGGCCCTGCCACGGGCCGACGCCGACCTGCTCGGTGCCCCACTCGGTGGGGCCGGGTTCTTCTTCGGGCACCGGCTTACAGGCCGAGGTCGGCGAGGCTGAGCAGCGAGCGGTACGGCAGGCCCTCGGCCTCGATCGCCTCCCTGGCACCGGTGTCGCGGTCCACGACGGTCGCGACACCGACCACCTCGGCGCCTGCCTCGCGCAGCGACGCCACGGCGGTCAGCACGCTGCCGCCGGTGGTCGAGGTGTCCTCGACGGCCAGCACGCGGCGCCCGGCGACGTCAGGGCCCTCGACGAGGCGCTGCATGCCGTGCGCCTTCGACGCCTTGCGCACCACGAACGCGTCCAGCTCGCGCTCGGCGGCGTGCAGCATCGCGCAGGCCACCGGGTCGGCGCCCATGGTCAACCCGCCCACGGCGGAGAAGTCCCAGTCCGAGGTGAGCTGACCGAGCAGCTTGCCGATCAGCGGTGCGGCGGTGCGGTGCAGGGTGGCGCGGCGCAGGTCGACGTAGTAGTCGGCCTCGGCGCCGGAGGAGAGCACGACCTTGCCGTGCACGACGGCCAGTTCGCTCACGAGCTTGGCGAGTTCGGCCTTGGCGGTGGGATCCACTTCGACGGTCACGAGCGGTTAGCTTCGCACGTCAGGTCCGCGCCGGCTTCGAGCGGTGGTTCGAGCTCGGTCCCTGTCCCGGTTCCACGCCGAGGTTGGTGATCATCCGCTTCAGGCACTCGATCATGAACGCGTAGTCGTCCTCGGAGATGCCCTCCAGCGACTGGCGGCGCACCCCGCTGATCACCAGCGCCAGCTTGAGCTGCCCGGCGCGGCCGATCTCGGTGAGCGTCTGGCGGACCACACCCGAGCGCGGATCGACCTCCGGCGCGAGCCAGCCCCGCGCGCACAGGTCGCTGATGATCTCGTCGAGCTGCTCGTCGGACAGGCTGCGCAGGGAGGAGTGCAGCTGGTCCCGCGTCGCCCCGGCGGGCGCCTCCCGGACCAGGCACAGCACCAGCCAGTGCTGCCTGCTGACCCCGGCGTCGCGCAGCCGTTCGTCGATGGTGTGGTTGAGCACCTCGCCGGTGCGCTTGATCCAGTAGCCGATGGGCTGACGGCGAATCTCTCCCGTGTAGTCCACCGCGGCCCCCTCGCTCACGCGCCGATCACCCGAACCCTAGGACCTTTTCGCGAGGAGCACACCGCCGATACCGGAAATCGGTGGGCCGTTCACCAGTTCCGTTATCTCAGCGCTTGAGCCTGCTCACGCCCGCCTTGTTCATCACCATCCGCACGAGCGACCTCGGCAGTACCTTGCCGAGCCCGATGGCGGCCTTGTAGTGCACTCCTGGGACGGAGATGACCTTGCCGCGGCGCAGGTCGTTGAGGCAGTCGTGCACCACGCGGTCGGCCTCCAGCCACACCCACTCCGGCGCCTTCGACATGTCGATGGAGGCGCGCTCGTGGAACTCGGTGTGGGTGAAGCCGGGGCACAGCGCGACGACGCGGACGCCGGAGCCGGCGAGCGCCGCGGCGAGCCCCTCGGAGAACAAGGTCACCCAGGCCTTGCTCGCGGCGTAGGTCGATCCGCGCTCGGGGAAGAACGACGCCACGCTGGACACGTTGATCACCGCGCCGCGCCGCCGCTCCCGCATGCCGGGCAGGGCAGCGTGGGTCAGCCGCAGCACGGCGGTGACGTTGACGTCCAGCTGCGACTGCAGCTCCTCGACGGGCGCGTCCCAGAACTCCTTGCCGGTGCCGAACCCGGCGTTGTTGACCAGCAGGTCGATCGGCGCGTCGGGGTCGCCCAGCCGCAGCTCCACCATGCCGCGGTGCTTCTCGTCGGCGAGGTCGGCGGCGAGCACCTCCACGTGCACGCCGTGCCGCTCGCGGAGCTCGTCGGCCAGCTTCTCCAGGCGGTCACCGTTGCGGGCGACGAGCACGAGGTCGTGCCCCTCGGCGGCGAGTCGGCGGGCGAAGCAGGCACCGATGCCCGCCGTGGGACCTGTCACCAGCGCAGTCGGCATAACACGAGGCTATCCCGCGTGCACCGCCCGCACACCACCCCGTGGGAGAACCGGGGCCGGGCGGCTACTGGGAGGTGTGCTGCGAGCTGGACGGCCGGTAGACGTCGGTGCTCTCGGGGTGCTCGGGGTGCTCGTTCGGGTCGGAGTCGAACGGGTCGACGAAGTCCGCGACCTCGCCGAGGTCCGACAGCAGGCGCTCCAGGCGGGCGGGATCGGCGTTCGGCGGGGCGGCCGCGAGCACCCAGGTGCCCTCCAGCCAGACCACCATCACGTCGTCGCCGATCTCGTCGACCGCCTCGACGAACTCCGGGGTGATCACCGGGTGTGCGATGGCCATGTCCGCGGTGAAGCCGTAGCGGTTGCCGACCGGGCCGTAGAGGTCCAGCTCCGCCTCGCGCTCGCGGGCGAAGGGCACGCTCGGCTCCCACAGCTCCAGCACCGTCGGCACCGCGCGGCGCAGCTTCACCGCGGCGAGCACCATGGTGACCTTGCTGCCCTGCTCGTGGTCCATGACCTGCACGAGCCTGCGGCCGTCCGCGGTGAACATCGAGCCGGTGACCACGTCGGTGGCCCCGCCGGACTTGGAGAAGGCGAGGCCGCCGTGCTGCCACTGGGTCAGCAGCGCGTGGTCCTGCTCGGCGAAGCGCCAGCCGCGCAGCGCGGCCCATCTGCGCCGCTCGCGATTACGTGCCGTGCGCTGCGCCCGGTCTCCGGCGAGCAGCGCAAGGCCCGCCACGGCCGCTACGACGGCAACGAGGAACCAGATCCACGCCGGGATGCCCACACTGCGCAGCGTAGCGGTGAGATCGACCACAACGTAGGTCACGCGCGGCCCAATGGCATCGAATTGGCCACAAAACCTGCATATGGACGATCTCACCCGGACGGGTAGAAACCGGCTACGCTCCTCGTGTCAACGCGTTGACCTGCAAAGACGAGCTGTCGTCCGTCACGTCGACGCGAACGCCGTCGCCGTCACGAACATCACCCGACAGTAGTTTTCTCGCGAGCTGGTCACCGATCGAGGACTGCACGAGGCGGCGCAGTGGTCGCGCCCCGTAGACGGGGTCGAACCCGTTGAGCGCGAGCCAGTCCCGGGCCGCGGGGGTGACCTCCAGCGTGAGCCTGCGCTGCGCGAGCCGCCTGGCGAGCTTGTCGACCTGGATGTCCACGATCGAGGTGAGCTCCTCGGTCGCCAGCGCGTGGAAGACCACGACGTCGTCGAGCCGGTTGAGGAACTCCGGCTTGAAGTGCCGCTGCACCACGCCGAGCACCGCCTCCTGGCGCTGCTTGTCGTCCAGCGTGATGTCGGTCAGCGCGTGCGAGCCGAGGTTGGAGGTCAGCACCAGGATCGTGTTGCGGAAGTCCACGGTGCGGCCCTGGCCGTCGGTCAGCCTGCCGTCGTCGAGCACCTGCAGCAGCACGTCGAAGACGTCCTGGTGGGCCTTCTCCACCTCGTCGAGCAGCACCACGCTGTACGGCCGCCGCCGGACCGCCTCGGTGAGCTGGCCGCCCTGGTCGTAGCCGACGTAGCCGGGCGGGGCGCCGACGAGCCGCGCGACGGTGTGCTTGTCGCCGTACTCGCTCATGTCGATGCGGATCATCGCCCGCTCGTCGTCGAAGAGGAACTCCGCAAGCGCCTTGGCCAGCTCGGTCTTGCCGACGCCGGTGGGGCCGAGGAACAGGAACGAGCCGGTCGGCCGGTCGGGGTCGGCGACGCCCGCCCGCGCCCTGCGCACCGCGTCGGAGACCGCGCGCACGGCCTCGGTCTGGCCGATCACCCGCGAGCCGAGCTCCTCCTCCATGCGCAGCAGTTTGGTCGTCTCACCCTCCAGCAGCCGTCCGGCCGGGATGCCGGTCCACGAACTGACCACGTCGGCGACGTCGTCGGCGGTGACCTCCTCCTTCAGCATCACGTCGGCCTCCGGCGCGGCCACGGCGGCGGTCGCCGCGTCGAGCTCCTTCTCCAGCGCGGGGATCCGGCCGTAGCGCAGCTCGGCGGCTCGGCCGAGGTCGCCGTCGCGTTCGGCGCGCTCCGACTCGCCGCGCAGCTGCTCCAGCTGCTCCTTGAGCTCGCGGACGCGCTCGATCGAGCCCTTCTCGTTCTGCCAGCGGGCGGTCAGCCCGGCCAGCGTCTCGCGCTGCTCCGCCAGCTCGGAGCGCAGCGCGTCCAGCCGGATCTTCGAAGCCGCATCGTCCTCTTTGGACAGTGCCATCTCCTCGATCTCCAGCCTGCGCACGGAGCGCTCGACCTCGTCGATCTCCACCGGCCGCGAGTCGATCTCCATCCGCAGCCGCGATGCGGCCTCGTCGACGAGGTCGATCGCCTTGTCGGGCAGGAACCGCGCGGTGATGTAGCGGTCGGAGAGCGTGGCGGCGGCGACCAGCGCGCTGTCGGTGATCCGCACGCCGTGGTGGACCTCGTAGCGCTCCTTGAGCCCGCGCAGGATGCCGACCGCGTCGGCGACGCTGGGCTCGCCGACCAGCACCTGCTGGAAGCGCCGCTCCAGCGCGGGGTCCTTCTCGATGTGCTTGCGGTACTCGTCCAGGGTCGTCGCGCCGACCATGCGCAGCTCGCCGCGGGCCAGCATCGGCTTGATCATGTTGCCCGCGTCCATCGCGCCCTCGCCGGAGGCGCCGGCGCCCACGATGGTGTGCAGCTCGTCGATGAAGGTGATCACCTGGCCCGCCGAGTCGGTGATCTCCTTGAGCACGGCCTTGAGCCGCTCCTCGAACTCACCCCGGAACTTCGCCCCGGCGACCATCGAGCCCATGTCCAGCGAGATGACCCGCTTGCCGCGCAGGGACTCCGGCACGTCACCGGCGACCACGCGCTGGGCGAGGCCCTCGACGATCGCGGTCTTGCCGACGCCGGGCTCGCCGATCAGCACCGGGTTGTTCTTGGTGCGCCGGGACAGCACCTGGACCACGCGGCGGATCTCCGCGTCGCGGCCGATCACCGGGTCCAGCTCGCCGCGCCGGGCGCGCTCGGTCAGGTCGACGCCGTACTTCTCCAGCGCCTTGAAGGTGCCCTCGGGGTCCGGGCTGGTGATCCGCGCGGAGCCGCGCACCTTGTCGAATGCCTCGCGGATCGCGTCGGCGTTGGCGCCGTGCCGCACCAGCAGCTCGCCGACCTGGCCGCCCTTGGCGGCGAGGCCGACCAGCAGGTGCTCGGTGGAGACGTACTCGTCCCCCATCTCGGTCGCCAGGTGCTGGGCGTGGGTGATCGAGCGGACGGCCTCCCCGGAGAAGTTCGGGGCGTTCACCGTCGAGCCGGACGCGGCGGGCAGCGCGGTGGCGAGCTTGTCCAGCTCCTCCCGCACCTGCTTCGGGTCCGCACCGACAGCGGTCAGCAGCGGCGTGGCCAGGCCGTCCGCCTGGGCCAGCAGGGCGCCGAGCAGGTGCACGGTGCCCACGTCCGGGTTGCCTGCGACGGTGGCCGCCTGGATCGCGGCCGAGATCGCCTGCTGTGCCTTCGTGGTCGGATTGAAAGCGTCCATTCCCCACCTCGTGTCGAGCCCTGGCAGAAAACTCTGTTCAACACCCTGCCCAACGTTCGCAGGGTTGAGTGTGTTCCGCTCAACTTAGCTGAGGCGAGGGATGGCGAGTGGTCTTGCTCACCCGCCCGTCGCGCCTATCTCCGGCTTGTGGACTGTTCCCAGTTGTCCACAGGGGAATCCACAGAACCGTCCCGCTGCTCCACACGCTGGGGCGAGCTGCCCCCAGAGAGCGCCACTTCACCCACATGCTTCACCTGCGCACCCACAGGCTCAGCCGAGTTGTCCCCAATCCCCAGGTCGTTGTCCACAGCCTTGTCCTCAGCGGCTGTGGATGGACCGCGGAGCGGGACCTCCTTGATCAACAGCACCGAGGCCAGCGTGACCAGGGAGATGGCCGCGGCGATCAGGAACAGCAGGCCGGTGGCGTCGCCGTAGGCGTCGCGCACGACCGACCGGACCGGTTCCGGCAGGTGCGCGATGTCCAGCGAGCCGCCCCCGCCGGTCGCGCCGTGCAGCTTCTCGGTGACCAGCTCGGAGACGTGCGCCGCCAGCACGGCGCCGAGCACGGACACGCCCGCGGTGCCGCCGAGCGAGCGGAAGAAGGTCACCGTCGAGCTCGCCGTGCCCAGGTCGCGCACGTCGGTGGAGTTCTGCACGGCCAGCACGAGGTTCTGCATGCTCAGCCCCAGTCCGAGCCCGAGCAGCAGCTGGTAGCCGCCGAGCAGCGGCAGCGAGGTCTCGTGGTCGATCGTGGACAGCAGCGCCAGGCCGATGGCCATCAGCACCGCGCCGGAGACCAGGAAGCCCTTCCACCGGCCGGTGCGGGTGATCATCTGGCCGGACAGCGTCGACGAGGTCAGCAGGCCGAAGATCAGCGGCAGCGTGAGCAGGCCGGAGATCGTCGGCGAGAAGCCGCGGGAGAGCTGGAAGTACTGGCCGAGGAAGACCGAGGCGCCGAACATTCCGGTGCCGACCGCGACGCTGGCCAGCACGCCGAGCACCAGGGTGCGGTTGCGGAACAGCCGCAGCGGGATGATCGGCTCGGCCACCCTGGCCTCGACCACCAGCGCGACGGCGAGCGCGGCGAGCGCGCCGAGCACGAAGGCGGCGGTCTGCCAGGACAGCCACGGGAAGTTCTTGCCGACCAGGGAGATCCAGATCAGCAGCAGGCTGACCCCGCCGGTGATCAGCGTGGCGCCCGCCCAGTCGATGCGGACCTGGCGGCGCAGCACGGGCAGGTGCAGCGTCCTGCCGATCACGTACATGGCGACCAGGGCCAGCGGAACCACCACGAAGAAGCACCAGCGCCAGCCGAGCCAGTCGGTGTCCACGATGAACCCGCCCGCCAGTGGCCCCGCCACGGTGGCGACGGCGAGCACCGAGCCGGTGTAGCCGCTGTACCTGCCGCGCTCGCGGGGGCTGACCATCGCGGCGATGACCACCTGGGCCAGCGCCTGGACGCCGCCGAGGCCGAGGCCCTGCACGGCGCGGAAGGCGATCAGCTCGGGCATGGACTGCGCGAAACCGCACAGCACCGAGCCGAAGGTGAACAGGGCGATGGCGACCTGGTAGAGCTGCTTCTTGCTGAACAGGTCGGCGAGCTTGCCCCACAGCGGGGTGGTGGCGGTCGATGCGAGCAGGGTGGCGGTGACGACCCAGGTGTACTGGCTCTGGGTGCCCTTCAGGTCGGCGAGGATCGTCGGCAGCGCGTTGGCCACGATGGTCGAGCTCAGGATCGCCACCAGCAGTGCCAGCAGCAGCCCGGTCAGCGCGCGCAGGATCTCCTTGTGCGTCATGGGCTTGTCGGGCACGGGGGTGACGTCACTCATCGGGCGGCTCCGGTCGGTGTTGTCGGTTCTAGAGCGTCGCGCACGGCGCGCGTCATCGCTTGGATCAGTGCGCCGACCTGGTGGACCTCGGCGTCCGGCCAGTCGCTCAGCGCGTCGCGCAACCACTCGGACTGACGTCGCCGCCAGCCCGCGAGCAGCTCGACTCCCCGCTGGGTGGCGCTGATCAGGTGCACGCGTCCGTCGCAGGGCGCGGGGCGGCGGCTGACCAGTCCGGCGCGCATCAGCTGGGCGACCTGCCTGCTGATCACCGAGGGGTCGACGGCACGTTCCTGGGCGAGGGCGGTGCCCGCGCACTCGCCCCGGCGTTCGAGCTCGGCCAGCAGTCCGATCAGGGCGACGCTGGGCTCACCGGGTTCGACCTGGCGGGATGCCATCGCGTGTCGGAGCTGGACGAACTCGCGAACGTGCTGGATGAGCTCGACGCAGGTCTCGGTGGTGGGCGCCATGGCAGCCTCCCTCATGGTTGCGCAATACAACTATAAGGGAGTTAGTTGTACTCAGCAACCTTTTGCTGGGTGCGAGGGACCGGAGCGGCCGAACCCAGGCCCCTAGAGGTCCTCGTTGAGCTTGCCCAGCAGCTCCGAGAGCGCGCGGATGTCCTCGGTCTCCCAGTCGGACAGGCTCTGCCAGAAGCGCTGCCTGCGCTCGGCGCGCACGGCGACCAGCCGGGTCCTGCCGTTCGCCGTGAGCTGGACCAGCCGCGCCCTGCCGTCGGTGGGGTCGGCGACCCGCTCGATCAGCTCCAGCGACTCCAGCTGGGCCAGCTGCCTGCTCACCGTCGACTTGTCCAGCCCGAACCGCTCGGCGAGCTCGGCAGCGCGCACCGGCTCGCTGTCGGCGACGAAGACCAGCAGTCCGTACGCCGCCGCGTCCAGGTCCGGGTGCAGCCGTGCGGCCAGGGTCAGCGACAGGCTCCGCGCACGGCGGAACAGCACTGAAAGCTCTCGCTCAACCGCGTCCCCGGCCGCCCGCCGGTGCGCGTGGGCAGAGTCCTCGTCCGCCACCATGGTCTCCGGTCTCCCGTCCCGACTCCGTCTGACGGAAGACCGTAAGGTACGGCCGGTTCAGTCCCGGTGACCAACCTGGGACGGTTGCCAGGGTTTCGCCAGCGCCTTGGCGCCGAAGTAGTCGCCGCCCTTGCGCTTGGCGTCGTCGGTGCCCCACGGCCGGTCCCTGCTGATCGGCACCAGCCTCGGGATGTGCTTGCGGCAGTGGATGTAGGCCTCCTCGACCTCGACGACCACCCAGCGCTCGGGCGTGCGGCCCCTGTCGAAGTCGGTGGGCAGGCCGGGGTGCTCCCGCCGCAGGTCGGCGTCCTCGACGATGCGCGCGCGGCCGTTGACGTGCAGGCCGATCACGTCCTCGGTGAAGTCGATCATCAGGATGCCCACGTGCGGGTTCTCGCTGATGTTGCCGAGGCTGGCCATCACGCCGTTGCCCCGGTACTCCGGGTAGGCCAGGTGCTCGGCGTCCAGCGTCTGGACGAAGCCGGGCGGCCCCGCGCGCAGCGACGCGTCGCACTCGCCCTTGGTGTCGGCGGTCGAGACGAACAGCATCTCCATCCGGCCGATGAACTCGATCATCTTGTCGTTGAGGTGGCCGAGCACCTGGTCGTTGTAGAACCGCTCGGCGCGCTTCCGAGTGTCGTACACGTTCTGTAACAGGTGCTCGCCCTGGGAACCCGGCAGCCCCGGCTCGGGCTCGGCGTGCGGGTCCCCGGGCGGGAGCGCGATCTTCCTGGTCGCGGGCTCGGCGGGTGCCGGACGCTGGAGAAGCTGGGTCGGTTGTTCGGCTGCCCGGCGAACGGGTGCGCCTGAAGGGCTTTCTGGAACAGCGGTGCGCACGGGAGAATGGGGCAGCGGGACGGCTCGCAGAACACCGACGCTCCGCTGCCGATCGTGGTCAACTGGTCGTGTCACCTGCACCGCCGGGGGACGCGCGGGTGTCTCGGCCAGCTCCAGTTGCAGTAGGTCAGGACCGGCGGTACCGGTCGGGCCGGGGGAGTCGGGGCTCACGGTGTCACGGTGTCACGAACAGGTGGGTCGATGCACATGTCAGATGGGAGGTTCGCCCGTTGGCCGGAAGTATGTACACACGCAGTAAGCAAATTGCACTCGAAGGTGGCATCAAGCAGCCACTGGCCTGGATGACGAGTTAGTGTCCACCCTGTCGGGGGACGCTCGTCGACCAATGGTGGGCCACCGAGGCTCACCGAACAACGTGGAGAAGACGCGCCCGGACCATGACCGCGAACGCCGTGCTTATGCCAGTGCCGCCCTCGCAACCTAACCGCCAGCCCCCTGCCCAAGTCAGCGCCATGGTGCGGATGATTCGGGAGAGCTTCGCGGTGGTGGAGCCGAGGGCCGAGGATGTCGCCAGGTTCTTCTACGGGATGCTGTTCAGCCTCGCACCGGTCACTCGCGAGCTGTTCCCGGCGAACATGGAGGTGCAACGCAGCCGTCTGCTGCGTGCGCTGGTCCACGTCGTGCAGATGGTGGACCGCCCAGATGACCTTGTCCCGTTCCTACGCCAGCTCGGCCGCGACCACCGCAAGTTCGGTGTCGTCGCCAGCCACTACGAGGCGGTCGGTACCGCGCTGTTGTCCTCCGTGCGCAAGTACGCGGGCGACGCGTGGACCTCGGCCGTCGAACGCGCGTGGGCCGAGGCCTACACGATCATGGCCCGCACCATGCAGGAGGCCGCCAACGCCGACGAGAGCCCTGCCTGGTGGAACGGCCAGGTCGTCGGCCACCAGCGACTGAGCTGGGACCTCGCCATCGTGCGGGTGCAGACCGAGTACCCGGTGCCCTACCGCGCCGGCCAGTACGTCAGCGTCGAGACGCCGCAGCGCCCTCGCCTGTGGCGCTACCTCACGCCGGCCAACGGCCCGCGCGAGGACGGAATGATGGAGTTCCACATCCGCTCCGTCGAGGGCGGCTGGGTCAGCCGCGCGATCGTCGGGCACGCCCAGATCGGCGACGTCTGGCGGATCGGCCCTCCCATGGGCCGGATGGGCGTCGACCGCACCAGTGGCCGCGACGTGCTGATGGTCGCGGGCGGCACCGGTGTCGCGCCGATGCGCGCGATGGTCGACGACATGGCGCAGTGGGGCGAGAACCCCAGGGTCAACCTGTTCGTCGGTGGCCGCACCCGTGCCGACCTCTACGACCTGGAGAACCTGCAGCGGCTGGCCATGGGCAACCCCTGGCTGACCGTGGTGCCGACCCTGGAGGCCGACCCCGGAGCCCGCGGCGTCGAGCACGGCACGCTCGCCGACGTGGTGACCCGCTACGGCTCGTGGAACGACCGCGACGTCCTGGTCTGCGGCTCGCCAGGGATGATCCGCGCGACCGTCTCCCGGATGCTCGTCGCCGGGACTCCGCTCGACCGCATCAAGTACGACCCGTTCACCCTGGACTGAGCACCGGACGGACCCGCTCCGCACAGCGCGGAGGGGTCCGTCCGGGGCCGGTCAGGCCGGCAGCGGGCCGGTGGCGAAGAACGCCCGGCAGCTCTGGTCGGCCACGTAGTCGGTGGAGATCTCCAGCACCCGCTTGCCGTCCAAAGAGGACACCAGCGTCGGGCTGTAGTTCGGGCAGTAGTTGTCCCGCGCACCCGGCACCGCGACCGGTGCCACGCCCTCGGTCCACCGCCCGTTCCCGTTGTTGTCGTTGACGAACAGCGTCCTGCCGTTGCCCTCGGCGACCGAGCCGTCCGCGTTCTGCAGGATCTGGCCGATCAGCAGCAACCTGCCCTGCGGGGTCAGCGCGATCGTGGGCGTGTGCGTGAAGTACCGCCCGTGGGTGCTCTCGACCAGAGTGCCGAAGTCGAACGGATCGCCCCAGTTCACGCCGTCGTTCGAGGTCCGGTAGTAGACGGCGCAGAAGTACTTGCCGAACTGCGCGCAGATCTCGTAGGTCATGTAGAAGACGCCGTTGTGCAGCCTGCGCACGTTCGGCATCCCCGGCCGGTGCCACCGGTTCCCGCTCGTCACCACGTGGGTCTTCGGCCCCCAGGTGACGCCGTCTACGGAGACCCGCTGCGCGACGAGCTGGTCGAAGCGCGGCTTCTCGGTCTCGTCGGCGAACTGGCAGACCAGCCTGCCCGCCGCGTCGACGAACAGCTCCGGTTCCCACAGGCCCTGGCCGTTGGGCGAGTCGTAGCAGGAGGTCAGCTGCGACCAGCTGCGGCCGCGGTCCCGGCTCTGCCAGACCCGCAGCGACATGTTCCTCTCGTCCTGGCCGACGCTGCCCGCCCACAGCAACGTGCCCTTGGGCAGCTTGCCGACGCGCTGCGGCAGCTCGTAGAGGTGGGTGCAGCACAGGCCGCGCGCGGCGAGCGGGTCCTTGACCGCGCCGATCTTGCGGAAGGTCTTGCCGTCGTCGCGGCTCTCGTAGAGCGAGCCGATTCCGGCGCCGTTGGTGAACGTCGTGGTGGTGGCGATGATGCGGCCGTTGAACGGACCGGAGTGCTGGAGGCGGATCGCCCTCGGGTACGTGGCGTGCGTCTGTTCGAGCGAGCGCACGGCGCTGGGTTCGGCGAGTGCCGGAGTGCTGCTCGCGAGCAGCACGAGTACGGCCAGGAAGACCTGGCCCACGCGGCGATGCATGGGGCTCCTCGGGGAAGGAGTGCGTGTCGGGGAGGCACACTTTCCCATTCGGCTAGGCCGAACGCCGCATCGGCCTAGCCCATTTGCCCCGTTCGGCTCAGCGCTTCAGTGCTTGAGCTCACTGGCTCGGCGTCTCAGCGACGCGGCCGGGGCCGCCAGATCACCAGCGCCGTGGACTGCGGCTTCACCGGGACCAGGTCGTGGCGGTAGGAGGCGTGCACGGCGGCCGCCGCGCTCTCCGCCGCGGCGTGGGCCGCGGCGAGCTGCTCGTGCGCCTCGGCGAGGCGCTCGCTCAGCTCAGCGACCTTGGCGCCCAGCAGGTCGACGTGCTGCTCCAGCTCGATGATGCGCTTGATCGCGGAGAGGCTGATGCCCTCCTCCTGCGAGAGCCGCTGGACCTGGCGCAGCAACGTGATGTCGCGGGCCGAGTAGCGGCGGCCGCCACCGGGCGACCGGCCGGGAGAGACCAACCCCAGCCGGTCGTAGGTGCGCAGCGTCTGGGCGTGCAGCCCGGCGAGCTGCGCGGCAACCGAGATGACGAACACCGGGGTGTCCTCGTCGGTGCCGGGCGCCGCCGGGATGCCGTGCCAGCTGGGGTCGGAGCTCATCACGCCTCCCCTGGGTCTTCCTTGGCCAGCAACGCGTTCAGGCCGGCCCTCGGGTCGATTCCCGCCGTCGCCCCGGCGTACGCCTCAAGCGCGGCACGGGCCTTGTCGTCCACAGTGGACGGAACATGGACCTGGAGGGTGATCAGCAGATCACCGGCCTGCCCGTCCTTGCGCACGACGCCCCTGCCCCGGATCCGCAGCACGCGACCGCTCGCGGTGCCCGACGGCACCCGCACGGTCACCGAGGAGTCCAGGGTCGGGACGGTCAGCGTCGTGCCCAGCGCCAGCTCCGGGAAGGAGACCGGCACGCTCAGCGTCAGGTCGTTGCCGGAGCGGCCGAAGACCTCGTGCGGGGCGACGTGCACCCGCACGTAGAGGTCACCGGCGGCGGCCCCGTTGCGACCGGGTTCGCCCTGGCCGGACAGCCGGATCTTCTGGCCGTCCTCGACCCCGGCGGGGATCCGGATGTTCAGCGCGCGGGTCCGGGTGCTGATCCCGTCCCCACCGCACTCGCCGCAGGGCGTGTCGATGATCCGGCCGCCGCCCCGGCACTCCTGGCACGGCTCGCTGAAGGCGAAGGCGCCCTGGTTGCGGGTGACCAGGCCGGAACCCGAGCAGTTCGGGCAGATCCTCGGCGAGGTGCCGGGAGCGGCACCGTCACCGCCGCAGGTGCCGCAGGTGGTCGGGCTGGACAGGCGCAGCAGCACCGTCGCGCCCTTGACCGCGTCGACGAAGTCGATCCGCACCTCTGCCTCGACGTCCGAGCCGCGACGGGCGCGGCTCGCCGCGCCCGCGCCGCCGCCGCGCTTGCCGAACAGGCCGCCGAAGAGGTCGCTGAACCCGCCTCCGCCGCCCGCCCCCTGCGCGCCGCCGCCGCCGAAGATGTTGCCGAAGTCGAAGCCGGTGTTGCCACCGCTGAAGCCCTCGAAGCCCGGCCGCCTGCCGCCGAAGAGGCTGCGCGCCTCGTCGTACTGCCTGCGCTTCTCCGGGTCGGAGAGCACCGCGTAGGCCTCGGAGACCGCCTTGAACCTGGACTCCGCGGCCGTGTCACCGGGGTTGGCGTCGGGATGCAGCTCCCGCGCCAGCTTCCGGTACGACTTCTTGATCTCGTCGGCCGATGCCGATGAGGAAACGCCCAACTCGCCGTAGAAGTCCTTCTCGATCCAGTCCCGCGCACTCATCGGGCGTTTCCTCCCCTCGGTAGTCGGTCAGCCGTTGCCACGGTCGCCGGAGCCCGGCTCGACGACCTCGCCCTGGACGGACGGCGCTGGCTCGTGGTCGGTCACCGCGACCAGCGCTGAGCGCACGACCCGGTCACCGAAGCGGTAACCGCGGCGCAGCACCGCGGTCACCGTCGGGCCGGAGACCTCCGGCGAGGTGTCGTGCTGCACGGCCTCGTGCAC
Source organism: Allokutzneria oryzae (assembly GCF_042429765.1). Taxonomy (NCBI): domain Bacteria; kingdom Bacillati; phylum Actinomycetota; class Actinomycetes; order Pseudonocardiales; family Pseudonocardiaceae; genus Allokutzneria; species Allokutzneria oryzae. Next base: position 830,676 of record NZ_JBHLZU010000018.1, read on the forward strand.
CGACGGGTCGAACGGCTCGTTCCGGGTCCCGAACGGTTCGAGGCCGACCTTGGTCAGCGCCGCGCCGAGCTTGTCGGCGACCGCCTTGAACGCGCCGGTCAGGTCGCCGTGCGCCTCCGCCCGCTCCAGGTCGTCGAGCACGCCGAGCAGCTCGGTGGCCACCTGCGCCTTGGCGCCGGAGATCACCGCCTCCCGGTCCCGCTCGACGCGCTTGCGGTAGTTCGCGTACTCCGCGCTCAACCGCTGGAGATCGGCCGTGCGCTCGGCCAGCTGGGCCTGGACGGCAGCGGTCTCGTCGGCGACGGGCCGCTGCCCCGCCGCCTCCTCCACCACCGGCTCGGCGTCCTCGGCCGCGGCGTGCTTGCCGGTGCTCTCCTGGGCGACCGGGCCCGCGCCCGGCTCCTCGCCACCGGGAGTGGCCGGGCGCACCTCGCCGGTCTCCGGATCGACACGGCGACGGTCCCGGACCACCACGCGGGGCTCCCCCTCCTGGTGCTCGTCCGTCACTTCTTCTTGTCCTTCTCGTCGTCGACGATCTCGGCGTCCACCACGTCGTCGGCCTTGGCGTCGGCGCCCGCCTGCGCACCGGCGCCCGCGGCACCCTCCGGCGCGGCCTGGGCGTACATCGCCTGGCCGAGCGCCTGGGACTCGGCGTTGAGCTTCTCCACCGCGTCCTTGATGGCGGAGATGTCGGTGCCCTTCAGCGCCTCCTGCGCGGCGGTGACGGCGGCGGCGACCTTCTCCTTGGCCTCGGCGGGGACCTTCTCCTCGTTGTCCTTGAGGAACTTCTCGGTCTGGTAGACCAGGGTCTCGGCCTGGTTGCGGACCTCGGCCTCCTCGCGGCGCTTCTTGTCCTCGTCCGCGTGCGCCTCGGCGTCCTTCATCATGCGGTCGATCTCGTCCTTGCCGAGCGCGGAACCGCCGGTGATGGTCATGCCCTGCTCCTTGCCGGTGGCAAGGTCCTTGGCCTGCACGTGCACGATGCCGTTGGCGTCGATGTCGAAGGTGACCTCGATCTGCGGGACGCCGCGCGGGGCGGGCGGCAGGCCGACCAGGTCGAAGGTGCCGAGCTTCTTGTTGTAGGCCGCGATCTCGCGCTCGCCCTGGTAGACCTGGATGCCCACCGTGGTCTGGTTGTCGTCGGCGGTGGAGAAGATCTCCGAGCGCTTGGTCGGGATCGTGGTGTTGCGCTCGATGAGCTTGGTCATCACGCCGCCCTTGGTCTCGATGCCCAGGCTCAGCGGGGTGACGTCGAGCAGCAGGACGTCCTTGACCTCGCCCTTGAGGACACCGGCCTGCAGCGCGGCGCCGATGGCGACGACCTCGTCCGGGTTCACGCCCTTGTTCGGCTCGCGGCCGCCGGTCAGCTCCTTGACCAGCTCGGCGACGGCGGGCATCCGGGTGGAGCCGCCGACCAGGACGACGTGGTCGATGTTGCCGATCGGGATGCCGGCGTCCTTGATCACGTTGTTGAACGGCGCGCGGCAGCGGTCGAGCAGGTCGGAGGTGATCCGCTGGAACTCGGCGCGGGTCAGCGTCTCGTCCAGGAACAGCGGGTTCTTGTCCGCGTCCACCGTGATGTAGGGCAGGTTGATGCTGGCGGTGGAGGAGCTGGAGAGCTCGATCTTGGCCTTCTCAGCGGCCTCGCGGATCCGCTGCATCGCCATCTTGTCCTTGGTCAGGTCGATGCCGCTGCTGGTCTTGAACTTCTCCGCCAGCCAGTCGACGATGCGCTGGTCCCAGTCGTCACCGCCGAGGTGGTTGTCGCCGCTGGTGGCGCGGACCTCGACGACGCCGTCGCCCAGCTCCAGCAGGGACACGTCGAAGGTGCCGCCACCGAGGTCGAAGACCAGGATGGTCTGTTCCTTCTCGCCCTTGTCCAGGCCGTAGGCCAGCGCGGCCGAGGTCGGCTCGTTGACGATGCGCAGGACGTTGAGGCCCGCGATCTGCCCGGCCTCCTTGGTGGCCTGGCGCTGGGCGTCCTCGAAGTAGGCGGGGACGGTGATCACCGCGTCGGTGATCTCCTCGCCGAGGTAGGCCTCCGCGTCGCGCTTGAGCTTCATCAGCACGCGGGCGCTGATCTCCTGCGAGGTGTACTTCTTGTCGTCGAGCTCGACCTTCCAGTCGGTGCCCATGTGCCGCTTCACGGACCTGATGGTCCGGTCGACGTTGGTCACGGCCTGGTTCTTGGCGGGCTGACCCGTGAGGACCTCGCCGTTCTTGGCGAAGGCCACGATGGAGGGCGTCGTCCGCGAGCCCTCCGAGTTGGCGACGACCGTGGCCTCGCCGCCTTCGAGGACGGCGACGACGGAGTTGGTCGTCCCGAGGTCGATTCCGACCGCTCGCGCCATTGCAGTTTCCTCCATGTGTCCGTGATCGGTGCAGGTACCACGCCAAGGCCCGACGAGCCTTGAGTGCGTCTGGCTCAAGTCTGGATTCTCCGGCGCCCCGGCGTCAAACCGGAGTTGAGTGACCCGCGCTCAAGCTTTCTGACCCGCTCAACGGGCGGCCCGGTCGCGGTGTTCCCGGGGCCGGGGGCGACGGCCGTCACACTCTGTTGATCATGGTCATCCTTATGGTGGACGCCGTCCGTCTGCGTCCGAATGGCCTAACGCATGCCATGGCCAGGTGAAATCGAGATAACAAAACCTCCACTTTCTTCAGTGAAGTGCCCCTTCGGCTGCAAGGCGTGTGCATAGGGTCCCTCGTCACCCGTTAGAGGTAGTTCCGCTGGGTGGCCTGGGGAAGGAGAGCAATTGTCCGAGGGAAGACTCCGCAGGGGCCTCGTCGCCGCTGCGGCGGTGACCGGTCTGGTCGCCCTGTCGGTCGCGTTCAGCGCCGGCGTGGCCCCGGCCGCCGAGCCGGACGCGGCCTCGACCGAGGCGACCGTCCGTCAGCTCCCGCCCGGTCTGAAGGAAGCCATCCAGCGCGACCTGAAGACCGACGCCACGACCTACGTCGCCGACGCCAAGGCGGCGCAGAAGGCCGCGGAGACCGGCAGGGCCCTGCGCAAGGAGCTCGGCCGTGACTTCGGCGGTGTCTGGTTCGACCCGGCGACCAAGAAGGCCAACATCGCGGTCACCACCGAGGCCGCCGCGAAGAAGGCCCGCGCCGCGGGTGCCGAGGCGCACGTGCGCCCGACCACCGAGTCGAAGCTGAGGGACGCGCTCACCGCGCTGTCCGCGTGGGTCAAGTCGCTGCCGGAGGCCGAGCGCAAGCTGGTCTTCTCCGCGAGCATCGACGTCAAGGGCGGCAAGCTCAACATCGTGCTCGCCGACTCCGAGGACGGCCGCCGCATTCAGGCCAAGATGCCCAAGCCGGTCGTCGCCCAGGACGTGAAGTACGGCAAGCTCCAGCCCAAGGCCCCGGCCAACCTGCTCAACGGCAGCGGCTACATCGGCTCCAGCGGCGGTGCCAGCCCCAGCTACGGCCTGTGCTCCATCGGTTTCAACGCCGTTGACGAGAACGGCAAGCTGACCCCGCTGACCGCCGGCCACTGCGCGCTGATGCACCAGCCCGCCCTCAAGGACGTCTTCGTCGAGGTCAAGCAGGGCAACCAGTCCCAGCTCGGCGACAAGATCGGTTCCTTCGCCACCACCGTGTGGGACAACGCCGACAACGGCAGCGGCCAGATCGACGACCGCAAGGGCAACGACTACGCCACCATCCGCGTGACCAACCCGTCCGTGCGCGCGGTGCCGGAGGTCTACACCTGGGGCACCGCGGGCGGCAACGTCAAGGTCGACTCGGTCAGCCCGGCCATCGTCGGCATGAACGTGTGCAAGTCGGGCCGCACCACCGGCTGGACCTGCGGAAAGGTCGTCAACGAGCGGTCGCTGTGGTACATCGGCGACGGCACCGAGAAGGGCAGGGCCCAGCTCGGCTTCGAGTTCCACGGCGCCTGCGTCGCCGGTGGGGACAGCGGCGGCGCGATCGTCGCGGGCGGCGCCGCGCTCGGCTGGAGCACCGGTGCCTACTTCGAGGACTCCAAGTGCATCAAGGTGCCGGACAACAACGGCAACATGACGTACCAGAACCTCGGCGAGAGCCTGGCGACCGACATCCTCACGCTGCCGGAGTTCGCCAACAACAAGCTCACCGTGCTCACCACCACCGGTGACGCGGACGGCGACGGCGTCAAGGACATCGACGAGCTGTCGGCCAACCCGACGCAGACCAAGGACGCCAACGGCGACGGCATCGCCGCGCACCTCGACCCCGACGAGCCGAACCTGCGTCCGGCGGGCGTGAAGACCCCGGCCGCGGACGCCCGCATCACCGACACCAAGCCGACCCTCGGCGGCTTCGCCAAGCCGAACGCCAAGGTGAGCGTCCAGCTCGACGGCAAGGACCTCGGCGAGGTCACCGGCACCGCCCAGTCGGAGTGGTCGCTCAAGCTCTCCTCCGAGCTGGCGCTGGGCTCGCACGAGATCAAGGTCAAGCAGACCCTGAAGGGCACCTCGTCCAAGGAGACGGTCTCGAAGTTCACCGTCGTCCCGGTCGCCCCGAAGATCACCGAGCCTGCGAATGGAACCACCAGCGACAACGCCCGGCCCGCGGTTGCCGGAACCGGCGTCGCGAAGGCCCTGGTCACAGTGACCGTCGACGACAAGAAGGTCGGCGAGGCCACGGTGGCCGCTGACGGCAAGTGGTCCCTGCCGCTGACCGCCGACCTCGCCGCGGGCGAGCGCGTGATCGGCGCCCGTCAGACGCTGGCGAAGGTCGACTCGGACGCCACCACCGTCCGCTACACGGTCAAGGCCCCTGCCAACCAGCCCGCCCCGCAGCCCGGCAACAACAAGCCCGGCGGTGGCGGTGGCAACCTCGCCGACACGGGTGTGGACTTCGTCTGGCAGCTGGTGGTCGGCGGCCTGGTCGCCCTGGTCGCGGGCGCCGCACTGATGCTCAAGTTCCGCCGCCGCAAGGCCTAACCCCCGTTCCCTGACGGCCATTCGCGGGCTTATGGACGTGTTCGGACCTCCGGACCGGTCTATAAGCCCGCGAATGGCAGAGGGGGGTGGTGTGGGGGTGGGGGGCTGGCTGAGTTCGGGTGACGTGCTCGGGCCTGCGAGGATGCGCAGTTGATCCACCTGCCGGTGCGACACCCGCCACTTCCAAGTGGTTACTGGTGAGTAATATGGCGTAGTCTCCCGGCACGGTAGAAACCGGACAGGAGGCCGTGGGCATGGGCGCCTTGCACATCGTGTTGGGCCTGATCTGCGTCGCGATGACGCTGGTCTGGGTCGCGATGCTGACGCAGACCGTCATCCGCATGGTGCGCACGATCCGGCTCGGGCAACCCGACCCGACGCGCAACGGCCCGGTGGGGCCGCGGCTGAAGAACATGCTCAAGGAGATCCTCGGCCACACGAGGATGCTCAAGTGGGGCACGGTCGGGGCCGCGCACTGGTTCGTGATGGTGGGCTTCGGCTCGCTGGTGCTGACCCTGGTCGAGGCGCACGGGGAGGTGTTCGACCCCGCGTTCGAGCTGCCGATCATCGGGCACTGGACCGTGTGGGGCGTGTTCGTCGAGCTGATCGGCCTGACCACGGTCATCGGCATCCTGGTGCTGATCGCCATCCGGCAGCGCAACCACCCGCGCCGGGCCGACCGCCAGTCCCGCTTCTCCGGCTCCAACTTCCGCCAGGCGTACTTCGTCGAGGCGGTCATCCTCGGCGTCGGCCTGTGCATCTTCGGCATCCGCGCCTTCAAGTCCGCCAACGGCCTGCTGCCGTACCCGGTGTGGGCCGCGCCGATCTCGCACGGTCTCGGCGCGCTGCTGCCCGCCAGCCTGCTCGCGGTGTCGATCGTCGCCGCGCTGAAGGTGTTCATCTCCGGCACCTGGGCGATCGTGATCGCGCGCAACATGACCATGGGCGTCGCGTGGCACCGGTTCACCGCGTTCTTCAACATCTACTTCAAGCGCGAGCAGGACGGCGGCGTCGCGCTCGGCGCGCTCAAGCCGATGATGAGCGGTGGCAAGCCGCTGGACTTCGAGGAGGCCGACCCGGAGAAGGACGTCTTCGGCGCCGGCAAGATCGAGGACTTCGGCTGGAAGGGCTGGCTGGACTTCACCACCTGCACCGAGTGCGGCCGGTGCCAGTCCCAGTGCCCCGCGTGGAACACCGGCAAGCCGCTCTCGCCGAAGCTGCTGATCACCAGCCTCCGCGAGCACGCCTACGCCAAGGCCCCGTACCTGCTCGCCGGTGGCAGCAAGGACATGGCCGGTGACGAGGTCGGCATCACCGGCGACGACGCCGAGGCCCGCCTCGCCAAGATCGACGTGCTCGCCCTCGCCGAGTCCGAGCGCCCGCTCATCGGCGGCCCGGACGAGCTGGGCGTGATCGACCCCGAGGTGCTGTGGTCCTGCACCAGCTGCGGCGCGTGCGTCGAGCAGTGCCCGGTGGACATCGAGCACGTCGACCACATCGTCGACATGCGCCGCTACCAGGTGCTGATCGAGTCGAACTTCCCCACCGAGCTCGGCGGGATGTTCAAGAACCTGGAGAACAAGGGCAACCCGTGGGGCCAGAACGCCAAGGACCGGCTGGCCTGGACCGAGGCGCTGGACTTCGAGGTCCCGGTGTTCGACGGAGAGCTGGCCGACGAGACCGAGTACCTGTTCTGGGTCGGCTGCGCGGGCGCCTTCGAGGACCGCGCCAAGAAGACCACCCAGGCCGTCGCCGAGCTGCTGCACATGGCCGACGTGAAGTACGTGGTGCTCGGCTCCGAGGAGACCTGCACCGGTGACCCGGCTCGCCGCGCTGGCAACGAGTTCCTCTTCCAGATGCTCGCGCAGCAGAACGTCGAGGTGCTGAACGCGGTCTTCGAGGGCCGGGAAGCCAAGCAGCGCAAGGTCGTGGTGACCTGTGCCCACTGCTTCAACACGCTGGCCAACGAGTACCCGCAGCTCGGCGGGCAGTTCGAGGTCGTGCACCACACGCAGCTGCTGAACAAGCTGGTCCGCGAGCGCAGGCTGGTCCCGGTCGCGCCGGTCGCCGAGGACGTCACCTACCACGACCCGTGCTACCTGGGCCGCCACAACAAGGTCTACTCGCCGCCGCGTGACCTGATCGGCTCCACCGGCGCAACGCTGCGCGAGATGCCCCGCCACGCCGACCGCTCGATGTGCTGCGGCGCGGGCGGCGCGCGGATGTGGATGGAGGAGCGGATCGGCAAGCGCATCAACGTCGACCGCGTCGACGAGGCGCTGGGCACCGCGCCCACCAAGATCGCCACCGGCTGCCCGTTCTGCCGCGTCATGCTCACCGACGGCCTCACCCAGCGGCAGAACGAGAGCAAGGCCGACGAGAGCGTCCAGGTCGTCGACGTCGCGCAGATGCTGTTGGAGTCCGTGCGGCGCGGCAAGCCCGCCAAGCAGGACACGCCCACCGACGAGGAGCCGACCGGCACTCCGCTCCCGGAGCAGGACGACAAGGCGGCCACCGACTCCTGATTACCTGACAGGGGCGCAAATCTGTGCTGGACTGATTTTGTGTGCTCTCCGGCGATAGCCTCGCGGCCGGAGGTGGTTGAGGGTGGTGGCTGAAGTGATTGGCAGGCCGTACGACCCACCAGGTGCACCGTTCGATCCGCTGGTGGAACTGGCGGGCATGTGGACCACCGATCTCGCGGAGCGCTATCTGCCTGTTCCTGGCGTTCCGCCGGTGAAGTACGAGTGCCTGGACGGAAACCTGATCATGAGTCCGTACGAGGCGGGCCCCAATGGGTTCGCCATGTTGAAACTCGCCATGGCGATGGACGGTCCAGCTCATGAAGCGGGCCTTGCCGTCTACCCCACGGTCAACCTGAGGATCACCTCGCAACGGTGGATCCAGCCCGACCTGACAATCGTGCGGAACCCGAATCCGGATGTCTGGGTTGACGTCGACAATGTGGTCCTTGTCGGCGAGTTCGTCTCACCGTCCAGCGTGCGGAGGGACCGGTTCGACAAGCCTGACCTGTGCGCCGAAGCCGGTATCCCGTACTACCTGCTCGGCAAGGCAGATCTGCGGCAGCGGTTCGTGTCGCTTCGCCTGTCCCGGCTTGAGTTGGGTGAGTACAAGGTCATTGCCGAAGCGGTGAGCGGTGAGCTGTTCGAAACCGACGAACCGTTTCCGATTTCGCTCAGGCCGCTCGACCTGCTGGACATCCGGCGCTGAGAACAAGAAGGGCGGCTCCCCGTTACGGGGAGCCGCCCTTCGTCTGTCCTCTGTGGTCAGTTGGTGCCGCGGGTGAAGCCCGCGTCCAGGCTGACCATGCCCGCGCCGGGGGCGAGCTGGATCTTGTCGGACTTGACCGTGCCCGACTTGCCGGTGAAGTCCGAGTCGGTGGTCGCGTCCGGGCCGGCCTCGGTCTTGGTGGCCGTCGTGCCATCGGGACCCGTGGTCTGCACCGTGTAGCGGCCGGAGGGCAGGTCCTCGAAGGCGTACTCGCCGTTCTCGTCCACCTTGGCCGTGCGCTGCGCGATCTTGCCGTAGTAGTCGGTGGCGCCGGTCAGGGTGAAGCCGCGGGAGTCCGTGTACGCCTTCTCCGTCTCCTGGTGGATGCCGTCGCCGTTCTCGTCGATCCAGGCGAGGCCGGTGATGCTGCCGCCGCGGATGCCGAAGCGGACGAACTCGGTCTTGCTGCCGCGCACCTCGACCTTGCGCTCGTCCTCGGTGGTGGAGACGAAGCCGGACTGGCCGCCGTCGAGCTTGTAGGTGCCCGGGCGCAGGTCGGTGAAGCGGAACTTCCCGTTGGCGTCCGCGACGGCGTCGGCGACCACGTCACCGTCGGCGTCGTAGAGGCGGACCTCGGCCTTCTCCGCACCCGGCTCCCCACCGGTGGTGCTGCGGTCGATGAGGCCGTTTCCGTTGCGGTCGAAGAAGACCGTGCCGTCGATCGCGCCGAGGCTGCCCGAGATCGCGCCCGCGGAGGGGACGAAGCTCATCAGGATCGCCGCCGAGATACCGGCGCCGAGGACGGTGGATGCGGACCGGCGGATGCCCCTGGTCATGCTGGTTCCCCTCGCGGAAGTGGTGCTTGGTGCCGGTGCTGCGGGCGTCGGCGCTAGGTAGACGTTCGCTCCGGTACGCGGGTTGTCCAAGATCCTACTTTCACTCCGAAGATCTAGACCCGGCGGGGACTCCTCCGCCAGACCCGTCACCGGAACAGCGCAGCGGAGGTGTTCGGTGTGGACTGTGGCTCACTCCTGTGGCCCAACGGGCCCTGCGTGGCACGCTGACGCCATGTCGTCCATCGCCGCCTTCGCCAGTGCAGCTCAGCGCGCCGTCGTCCCGCCGTTCCACGTGATGGAGGTCCTCTCCGCGGCGGCTCGCAGGCAGCGCGAGTCCGGCGACGTCATCTCGCTCGCCGCGGGCCAGCCCGCGACGCCCGCCCCCGAGCCGGTGCGCGCCGCCGCGGCCGCCGCCCTTGAGCGGCACACCCTCGGCTACACCGAGCAGCTGGGCATCCCCGAGCTGCGCGCCGCGATCGCCGGGCACTACGGCCGCCGCTACGACCTGGACGTGGCCCCGGAGGACGTGGTGGTCACGACCGGCTCCTCCGGCGCGTTCCTGCTCGCGTTCCTCGCCGCGTTCGACGCGGGGGACCGGGTCGCGCTCGCCCGCCCCGGCTACCCGGCCTACCGCAACATCCTGTCCGCGCTCGGGTGCGAGGTCGTCGACCTGCCGTGCGACGCGAGCACCCGGTTCCAGCCGACGATCGAGATGCTGGAGGCGTTGGAGAAGCCGGTGCGCGGGCTCATCGTCGCCAGCCCGGCCAACCCCACCGGGACGGTGCTCGACCCGACCGAGCTCGCCGCGATCACCGCGTGGTGCGAGGCGAACGGAGTCCGGCTGATCAGCGACGAGATCTACCACGGCATCAGCTACGAGCGCCCGCTCGGCTGCGCGTGGCAGACCTCCCGCGAAGCGATCATCGTCAACTCGTTCTCGAAGTACTTCTCGATGACCGGCTGGCGGCTCGGGTGGATGCTGCTGCCGCGCCCGCTGCTGCGCGCGGTGGACTGCCTCACCGGGAACTTCACACTCTGCCCTCCGGCGCTCGCGCAGTACGCGGGAGTCGCCGCGTTCACCGCCGAGGGCTACGCGGAGGCGGACGGGCACGTGGCGCGCTACCGCCGCAACCGCGACGAGCTCCTTGCCGGGCTGGCGAAGCTCGGCATCGACCGGGTCGCTCCCGCCGACGGCGCGTTCTACGCCTACGCCGACGTCTCGCACCTCACGCAGGACTCGATGGCCTTCTGCGAGCGCCTGCTCGCCGACACCGGAGTGGCGATCGTGCCCGGAGTGGACTTCGATCCCATCGACGGCAACCGTTTCGTCCGGATGTCCTTCGCGGGCTCCACCGAGGACGTGCGGGAGGCCGTTCACCGCATCGGCGGCTGGCTGGGCTGACGGGAACTTCACGTCCCGCGCAACCGTTCAGTTGGCAAGACGCTCAGGGGAGGACACCATGCTCGCCATCATCGCGACGCTGCTGATCATCTGGTTGGCGCTGACCGTGCTCGGACTCATCTTCAAGGGCCTGTTCTGGCTGGCCGTCATCGGCGGTATCGCGTTCCTGGTGACCGCGGGACTGGGCTGGTTCAAGAAGAACCAGTCGCCCAAGTACTGACCTCCGGTGAAGGGCGCCGCGTCGTCGCGGCGCCCTTTCGCCTGTTCAGGACAGCAGTCCCCGTTCGATCAGGTGCGGGCGGACCTCCTCGGGGCCGGTCCACAGCTCCGCGGTGAGCCCGGCGAGGCGCGCCCCGTCGATGTTGGGCTGGCGGTCGTCGAGGAACAGGCAGTCCCCGGCCCGCGCGCCGAGCCGTTCCAGCAGCGCGGTCCAGATGGCCGGGTCCGGCTTGGCGACGCCGAGGTCGCCGGAGAACACCAGGTGCCGGAAGCGCCGCGTCCACGGCTGCTCGCGCACGGCCGCTCCGAAGGAGGCCGGAGCGTTGGACAGCAGCGCCAGCTGCACCCCGGCTTCGTCCAGTTCCTCCAACAGCGCCATGGACCCCGGGTTCAGTTCGAGCCAGCCGGAGATGTCCGCGCCGGTCAGCTCGGCGCAGAGCCCCTCGTCCACGTCCACGCCGAGCTTCTCGCCGATGCCGCGCCAGTAGTCCAGGTCGCTCTGCCCGCGGTCGTAGGCGTCCCGTGCGGGCCAGTAGACCTCCTCGAACTCCTCGAAGGACACGCCGTAGGACTCGGCGAGCCTGGGCAGCATCGCCGATCTCCTGCTCAGGACCTCGCCGTAGTCGAAGACGACCCAGCCCACTCGGACCTCCTCATCCGGTTCAACACCTCATCGATGTCGGACTTGCTCACGTCGCGGTGGGTCACGAAGCGGACCTGACCGGCCATCGGCCCGGCCAGCACGCCGAGGGCGGTCAGCCGCTCCAGCGCCTCCGCCTGGGTCAGGCCGGGCAGCTCGGCGAGCAGGATGTTGGTCTGCGGCTCCCGCACCCGCCAGCCCAGCTCGGCGAGGCCGTCCGCGAGCGCCCTGGCGTTGTCGTGGTCGACGGCCAGGTCCTCGATCCGCTCCAGCGCGACGAGTCCGGCCGCCGCGACGACACCTCCCTGGCGCACACCACCGCCGAGCATCTTCCTGATCCGCCGCGCCTCGCCGACGAACTCCTCGGTGCCCGCCACCACCGAGCCCATCGGTGCGCCGAGGCCCTTGCTCAGGCAGGACTGCACGGTGTCCACGCCGGTGGTCAGCTCGGCGGGGGAGACCCCGGCCGCGACGGCGGCGTTCCACAGCCGGGCGCCGTCGAGGTGCACGGCGAGCCGCTGATCCCGGGCGACGGCGACGAGGCGGCCGTGCTCCTCCGGTGGCAGCACCGTGCCGCCCGCCGAGTTGTGGGTGTTCTCCAGGCACAGCAGCGAGGTGCGCATGGAGTGGTAAGGACCGGTGTTGTCGGTGGCCGCGCGCACCGCGTCCGGTGAGAACCGGCCGGGACCGACGTCGCAGGGCAGGGCCTGGGGCATGCCGCCCGCCAGCCACGCGGCGGTGCCCAGCTCGTGGTTGAGCACGTGGGCGTCCTCCGGCGCGAGGAAGGAGTCGCCCCGCTTGAGGTGCAACATCAAAGCGATGGTGTTGCCCATGCAGCCAGTGGGCACCCACAACGCGGCCGGCATCCCGAGCAGCTCGGCCGCCCGGTCCTCCAACCGGCGCATCGTGGGGTCGCCGTCGAGCACGTCGTCGCCCACCTCGGCGGTGGCCATCGCGGTGCGCATCCGTTCGTCTGGGCGGGTGACGGTGTCCGAACGCAGGTCGATGGAGGTCACCAGCCGATCAGACCACAGATCGGGCCACGGGTCGGCCCGCTTTCGCGACCGCCGCGGGAGCGGGGCAGGTGGCCAGGAGGAATTCGAGTGCGGCACCATGCAACCCTCGGAACGGACGCGTCCGTCTCCCCAGTGCAAGACACGACGAGCGGAGAGTCCCGCGTGGACCAGCGCGAAGAGCAGGAGTTCGCGGAGTACTTCGCTGCCCGGCGCGACGCCGTGCGGCGAACGGCGTACCTGCTCTGCGGAGACTGGCACCGTGCGGACGATCTGGCCCAGACGGCGTTCGTGGCGCTGCACCGGCGTTGGCGCAAGATCCGGGACAAGGGAGCCCTGGACGCCTACGTCCGGCGCACGCTGGTCCGGGCCTCGATCGACGAGTCACGCCGACCCTGGCGACGTGAGCGGACCGTGGAGGAGTTCCCGGACACGCCGGTCACCGACACCGAGGTCGGTGAGTCGGTCGCCACGCGGGAGACGCTGCTCGCCGGGCTTGCGGGAGTTCCGCCGAGGCAGCGGGCGGTGCTCGTGCTGAGGTTCCTGGAGGGCCTTGACGTCGCCGCGACCGCGGCCGCGTTGAAGTGCACCGAGGGAACTGTGAAGAGCCAGACGGCGCGCGGGCTGGAGGCCCTGCGCGCCTCGCTGGGAGACGCGCTGGACGACCTGCGTTCGGCGTCGTGAACACCGGCGAACAGTCGGGGTGCGGCGACCTTCGCCGGTCGAGGAGGTGGGTTTAGGTGGACGAGCACAAGCTCGCGGACCTGTTCCGCGATGCGGTGCGTGACGCGCCACCGTCATCGTTCGGTGAGCAGGACGTCCTCGGGGCCTCGCAGCGGGCGACGGCGCGCCATCGGATGCGCGTGGCGACCGGCTCGGCCTTCGGCGTCGTCGTGCTCGCGGGTGTCGCGGTGTTCGGCGCGAACGCGCTGGACACCGGCGCCGACCAGGGCACGACCGTCGCCGCCCAAAATTCTCCCGGAAACGGTGCAACCGAGAACGGCGCTCCCGCCGTCCCGTTCTCAGTACCCACGAACAACCCGTTGCCCACCGGAGCGGTTCCGCCGGGCAAGACCACGGAACAACCGCCCAAAAGCATTCCCGAGCCGACGTCCAAGCAGGGGGACGACGACCCGGGAAGAGCTGGTCGGCCGACCAGCAGCACCCCGACCGGGTGCGGACCGGCGGACCGGGAGCTCGCGGTCGCCCTCGCCCACGAGCTCCCGGCCGCTGCCGGCCTCACGCCGACTCCGGCCAACCGGTACTGCGCACCGGGTTCCAAGGCGATGTCCGTCCTGGTCAGGGACGGCTCGGTCACCGGGGTGATCTCGGTGATCCTCGGCCCGCCCGACGCGAAGATCGACTCGGACGAGGTCGGCACCAGGGACCTCCCCACGGGCGCGCGCTCCTCCGGTGCCTACGCCCCGAGCGGCCGCCCGCTCGTCGTGGTGAGCGAGCCCCAGGGCGGTTCCACCGCGTCGCCGTACGGCGCCAGGGTGGACGAGATCGCGAAGAAGATCGCGGAGAAGTTCTAGACCACGGGTCCCCTCCCCCAGAGCGATGGCCGGCAGAGAGTCGATCTGCCGGCCATCGCCGTGCGTGCCCCGAGAAAACTGGTACGCTCGTACCAGAAAGTGGAGGTGGTCACCGTGGCGTGGCTCGTGTTGATCGTGTCCGGGGTGCTCGAAGCCGGGTGGGCGGTCGCGCTCAAGCTCTCCGACGGGTTCTCCCGGCTCTGGCCGACGGTGACCTTCGCGGTGCTGGCCACCGCCAGCTTCGGCGGGCTGGCCTGGGCGATGAAGCAGCTGCCCGCCGGCCCCGCCTACGCGGTCTGGACCGGCATCGGCGCCGCGATCACCGCCGTCATCGGCATGGTCTGGCTGGGCGACGGCGTGTCCGTGCTGAAGGTCGTCTCGATTCTGTTGATCATCGGCGGGGTGGTCGGGCTCCAGCTCGCCGGCGGTGCGCACTGATCTTGCGCGGGCTGGCACCATGCAGGGTCATGCCTGAGCCAACAGAAGCCGCTCCGAGCCCGTCCCAGGGACGGACCGGCCAGGCCAGCACACCCAAGGGGGAGCGCCGCCGCCAGGCCCTCGTCGAGGCGGCCAGCGAGCTGCTGGTCGAGAGCGGCTTCGACGGCATCCGGCACCGCGCCGTCGCCGAACGGGCCGGGCTGCCGCTGGCATCGACCACCTACTACTTCTCCTCGATCGAGGAGCTGGTGGAGCTGGCGGTGGAGTACCACGGCCGCACCGAGCTGGCCTGGGGGCGCGACCGGCTCGCCGAGCTGGGGGACCTCGGCGAGGAGGGGCTCGACCGCGACGAGCTCGGTGAGCTGGTGCTCGACCTGCTGCTCGGCCACAACTCCCGCGAGGGCGGCCTGGACGCGGTGCTGCTGCGCTACGAGCGGCTCGTCGGCTCCGGGCGGCGGCCCTACCTCGCACCGCTCATGCGCGAGATGGGCGAGGAGCTGCACGCGCTGCTGGTGGAGATCCTGGTCGCGGCGGGTGCGCCGATGTCCACCGCGGAGATGACCAGGCTGATCGCACTGATCGACGGCACCGTCGTCAACGCGCTGATCGAGTCCGATCCCGACCCGCGCGGGGCCGCGCGGAGGATGCTGCGAGCGGAGCTCCGGTAACCGTGCAACCTCTGCGCTCTGGCTCGCGTGAGTAAGGCCGGTAGCGCGAAGGGAGCACCATCATGCGGTCCGAGGACGAGGCCCGGTTTCGCGACATGGCACGGAGGCAGGCGGCGCCGATGCGTCGTTTCGCCTACCTGCTGTGCGGGGACTGGCACCTCGCCGAGGACCTGGTCCAGAACGCACTCACCAAGCTCTATTCGGCGTGGTGGCGGATCCGCGGCGCGGAGTCGCTCGACCGCTACGTCCGCAAGACCGTGGTGCGGTGCTGGCTGGACGAGGTCCGACGTCCTTGGCGAAGGGCGGAGGACAGGACCGGCGTCGTACCGGACGTCGCCGACCACGATGGCGATCCCGCTGCCGTAGGCCAGCGCGCGCAGACACGGGACCTCGTCCTGCGCGCGCTGGCCGAGGTCCCGTCACGGCAGCGGGCCGTGCTCGTACTGCGCTACTTCGAGGACCTGTCGGTCGCCGACACCGCGGCGGCCCTGGGGTGCTCACAAGGCACGGTGAAGAGCCAGGCAGCCCGCGGTTTGGACAACCTGCGGGCCGTGATCACGCGGCTGGGCGTGGACGAGTCCGCCCTGGCAGGCGGGAGGACGGAGTCATGATCGAGAAGGAACTGCGGGACGGTCTGCGGGGCGCCGTCACCGACGAGCCGCCGCTGGGTTTCGACCCGGACGAGGCGGTGACCAGGATCGGCGTCAAGGTCCGGCGACGGCGCGCCACCTTCGGCGTGGCCGCCGCGGTCGTCGCCGTCCTCGGCGGGGCGGTGCTGGTGCAGCAGAGCGTCGGCGTGGGTCGCGGCGGCGGCCTGGAGGTGGCCGGCCAGCCGCCGGCCCCACCGGCGGCCATCACCGGGCTGGAGATCGACTTCCCGTGGCCGCCGCAGGGGCTGCCCCGGCCGGAGCGCTACACCCAGAGCAGGGCCGACGAACAGGCGGCGGGGGTGCGCGACAGCTTCCTGCGTGCGTTCCTGAAGGAGGCCCCGCACGCCACGAACGCGAAGGCGCAGAAGGCCAACACGCTCACCGCTGGTGATCCCGGCCTGGGGCCGAACGTGATGGAGGGCGGCGTCGACTTCCGCGACCAGGCCGGCGACACCGCCGTGGTCTACAGCGTCTACTCGCCGCGCTACACCTTCCACCGACCCGCCGAGGAGTGCGTGCAGCAGCCGCAGAGCACCGTGCGCATCGAGAGCTGCCACGTGAGCAAGCTGCCGGACGGCACCGCGCTCGTCGTCGACCTCGTCAGGGGAACGCAGGGTGGCGGTGCGATCGCCAGCGCGGTGCACTACCGCCTCGATGGCGTGGTGGTCCGGGTCAGCGCCTACACCTACAACCCGTCCGGCGGCGGCGGGCCGATGCGCGATCGTCCCGCGTTGACCAACGAGCAGCTGGTCGCTCTGGCCACCGATCGCGACCTCACGATGTGAGTCGGGCAGGCTGCGGGGCATGAGTGAGCGCTACCGCAGCGTTGTCGACGTGCACCTGGTGCTGATCGAGGACGGCCGGATCTTGTTGTCCCGCAGGCACAACACCGGCTACCAGGACGGTAGGTACCACCTGGTCTCCGGACACCTCGAAGTCGGTGAGTCCGTTGTGGACGGTGTGATCCGCGAGGCGTGGGAGGAGACCGGGATCAGGCTGTCCGCGCCCGACCTGGACTGCGTGCACGTGATGCACCACCGCGAAGCGACGGGCGAGGCCAGGATCGGCCTCTTCTTCCGGGCGTGGCAGTGGGAGGGCGAGCCGGTGAACCGCGAACCGGGGAAGTGCTCCGACCTGGCGTGGTTTCCGCTGGACGCCTTGCCGCACAACACGATCGCCTACCCGGCCGAGGCCGTCCGCAACATCGCGGCAGGCATCCCGTTCGCCCTCCACGGCTGGTGAGGCCACCAGCCGTGGAGGTGCGGGTCAGCCGACGCAGCCCGCGCCGAGCAGGGCCTTGAGCTCGCCCATGAACGCGCCCGAGGTGCTGATCCGGAAGCCGTCGTCCACCGCGAGGGTGAACGCGCGCCGGTTGTTCTGGATCTTCAGGTGCACCGGGGTCTCGCCGGGGTGGGCCTTGAGCGTGTGCTTGAGGTCCTCCACCAGCGTCGCGTTCACCTTCGAGGCCATCAGCTTGATCACCAGCGGCGGGTCCTGGGTGAGGTCGGCCTCGGCGATGTCCAGGGTCACCAGGCCGGAGCCGAAGATCGACATCTTCTCCTCGCGCCAGTTCACCCTGCCCTTGACCGCGACGGCCGCGTCCTCGACCAGCTCCTCGGAGAGCACGCTGTAGGACTTGGGGAAGAACAGCACCTCGACCGAGGCGTCCAGGTCCTCGACGGTGCAGATCGCCCAGGGCTCGCCCTTCTTGTTCACCCTGCGCTCCATCGCCGAGATCATCCCGGCGATGGCGATCTCGCCCTCCTTCGGCGGGTCGGCGATGATCTCCGCGATCGACCTCGGGGCGTTCTGCCGCAGGGCGCGC
The DNA here is from genome assembly GCF_042429765.1 of Allokutzneria oryzae. Lineage (NCBI taxonomy): Bacteria > Bacillati > Actinomycetota > Actinomycetes > Pseudonocardiales > Pseudonocardiaceae > Allokutzneria > Allokutzneria oryzae. The sequence continues at coordinate 848,064 of NZ_JBHLZU010000018.1, forward strand.
TCGGCCCCGTCCAGCGGGTGCGCCGAGACGTAGAGGCCCAGCATCTCCCGCTCGTAGCCGAGCAGCTGCTTGCGCGGCCACTCCTCAGCCGAGAACTTCAGGTGCGCAAGCGGCGAGGCGTCCTCGCTCGGCTCCTCGTCGTCGCCGCCCGCGCCGAACAGGTCGAACTGGCCCATCGCCTCCTGGCGCTTGAGCGGGACGACGGCGTCGACCGCCTCCTCGTGCACCTGGAACAGGCCGAGCCGGGTCGAGTCGAAGGAGTCGAAGCCGCCCGCCTTGATCAGCGACTCGATGACCCTCTTGTTGCAGCAGACCAGCTCGGACTTGTCGAGGAAGTCGGTGAAGGAGGTGTAGGCCCCCTTCTGCTCCCGGGTCTTGATGATCGAGTCGACCACGTTGGCGCCGACGTTGCGGATAGCGCCGAGGCCGAAGCGGATGTCCTGGCCGACCGCAGAGAAGCGCAGCGCGGACTCGTTGACGTCCGGCGGCAGCACCTTGATGCCGAGCCGACGGCACTCCGAGAGGTAGACCGCCGACTTGTCCTTGTTGTCGCCGACCGAGGTCAGCAGCGCGGCCATGTACTCGGCGCGGTAGTTCGCCTTGAGGTAGGCGGTCCAGTACGAGACCAGGCCGTAGGCGGCCGCGTGCGACTTGTTGAACGCGTAGCCGGCGAACGGGAGGATCGTGTCCCACAGGGCCTTGATCGGCTCGTCGGAGAAGCCGTTGTCCCGCATGCCCTGCTGGAAGCCCTCGAACTCCTTTTCGAGGACCTCCTGCTTCTTCTTGCCCATGGCCTTGCGGAGCACGTCCGCTCGACCCATCGAGTAGCCCGCGACCTTCTGGGCGATGAACATGATCTGCTCTTGGTAGACGATCAGGCCGTAGGTCTCGGAGAGGATGTCCTGGAGCGGCTCCTCCAGGTCCGGGTGGATCGGCTTGACCTTCTGCCGCCCGTTCTTCCGGTCGGCGTAGTCGTTGTGCGCGTTCATGCCCATCGGACCGGGGCGGTACAGCGCGCCGACCGCGACGATGTCCTCGAACGCCGTCGGCTGCATGCGCCGCAGCAGGTCCCGCATGGGCCCACCGTCGAGCTGGAACACACCGAGGGTGTCGCCACGGCCCAGCAACTCGTAGGTGGGCTTGTCGTCCAGCTCAAGCGTGTCGAGGTCGATGTCCTCGCCCCGGTTGGCCTTGATGTTCTCGATGGCGTCACCGATGACGGTGAGGTTGCGCAGGCCGAGGAAGTCCATCTTGAGCAGGCCGATGGCCTCGCAGGAGGGGTAGTCCCAGCCGGTGATGATCGAGCCGTCGTCGCGCTGCCACAGCGGGATCGAGTCCATCAGCGGCTGGGAGGACATGATGACCGCGCAGGCGTGCACGCCCGCGTTGCGGATCAGGCCCTCCAGGCCGCGGGCGGTCTCGAAGATCTTGGCGACCTCGCTGTCGTTCTCGACCAGCGTGCGGACCTCGGCCGCCTCCGGATAGCGCTCGTGCTTGGGGTCGACGATGCCGGACAGCGGGATGTCCTTGGCCATGATCGGCGGCGGCAGCGCCTTGGAGATCTTGTCGGCGATCGCGTAGCCCGGCTGTCCATAGTGGACGCGAGCGGAGTCCTTGATCGCCGCCTTGGTCTTGATGGTGCCGAAGGTGATCACCTGGGCGACCCGGTCGTGGCCCCACTTCTCGGTGGCGTAGCGCACCATCTCGCCGCGCCTGCGGTCGTCGAAGTCGATGTCGATGTCGGGCATCGACGCGCGCTCCGGGTTGAGGAACCGCTCGAACAGCAGGCCGTGCGGGATCGGGTCGAGGTTGGTGATGCCCAGCGCGTAGGCCACCAGCGCGCCCGCGGCCGAACCACGGCCGGGGCCGACCCGGATGCCCACCTCCTTCGCGTACTTCACCAGGTCGCCGACGACCAGGAAGTAGGCGGGGAAGCCCTTCTGGTTGATCACGTTCATCTCGAACTCGGCCCGCTCGACGTAGCCGTCCGGGATGCCGTTCGGGAAACGCCACTCCAGGCCGCGCATGACCTCCTTGCGCAGCCACGTCTCCTGGTTCTCGCCCTCCGGGACCGGGAACATCGGGATCCGGTCGTGGTAGCTCCACACCTCGTCGTAGGACTCGACCATCTCCGCGACCAGCAGCGTGGAGTCGGTCGCCCCTGGGACCTCGGAGTCCCAGATCTGGCGCATCTCCGCCGCGGACTTCAGGTAGTAGCCGTCCCCGTCGAACTTGAACCGGTTCGGGTCGTTGAGCGTCTTGCCCGACTGCACGCACAGCAGCGCCGAGTGGGTGTCGGCCTGGTCCTTGGTGACGTAGTGGGAGTCGTTGGTGGCCAGCGGGGGGATCCCCAGGTCCTTGCCGATCTTGAGCAGGCCCTCGCGGACCCGGCGCTCGATGTCAAGGCCGTGGTCCATCAGCTCCAGGAAGAAGTTCTCCGCGCCGAAGATGTCGCGGTAGTCCGCGGCGGCCTGGACGGCCTCCTTCTCCTGGCCAAGCCGCAGCCGGGTCTGCACCTCCCCCGAGGGGCAGCCGGTGGTGGCGATGATGCCCTGCGCGTACTGCTGGACCAGGTCGCGGTCCATCCGCGGCTTGCGGTAGTAGCCCTCGATGCTGGCCAGGCTGGAGAGCTTGAACAGGTTCCGCAGGCCGGTGGCGTTGCGGGCGACCATGGTCATGTGGGTGTAGGCGCCGCCACCGGAGATGTCGTCGCCGCGCTGGTGCGGCTCGCCCCAGAACACCGGCTTCTTGTGGCCGCGGCTGGTGGGGGCGAGGTAGGCCTCGATGCCGATGATCGGTTTGATCCCGAACTTCTTGGACTGCTGGTAGAACTGGTCGGCGCCGTACATGTTGCCGTGGTCGGTCATGCCCACCGCGGGCATGTTCAGGCGTTGGGCCTCGGCGAACAGCGGGGCGATCTTCGCCGCACCGTCGAGCATCGAGTACTCGGTGTGCACGTGCAGGTGAACGAAGGACCCAGCTTCAGCTGACACCAGCAAACCTCCCCAGAACGAGACGACCAATCTAGTTCGCCCGCTCGGCCGTCTCCAGCGGGCCCACCGCCACGACCGGGTCACGCCCGGCGAGGAGACGAACGTCTCACCTGGCGCCGGTGTTCCCGTTGCTGCTGAAGGAAAAACGCGGAAAAGGCCCGAGAGGTTGCATCAGTGCCACTCTGCCGGGGGACAGTTTTCATATGTGGCACAACGCCTTTTTGACTTTCGTGGTTATTGTGCCTCGATGATCGTTGCAAGTTCCCTCCGGCGGACAACCGAACCGCAGGTCACCCGCGTCGGTGTCTATGTCGACGCGTTCAACGTCTACTACGGCGCTCGGGCGCATTGCGGAAAGGGCACCGAGGGTTGGCGCTGGCTCGACGTCGGCGGCCTGGCCATGAGTCTGATCAACCCACGCCTCTGGGCCAATCCCACGATCGACCGGATCGTCTACTGCACCGCGCTTCGTGACCGGGCAGGTGATCCGAGTTCGGTCGCCGACCAGGAGATCTATATCGAGGCGCTCAAGCGGCATTGCGGCAATGTCCTCGTCGCCCACGGCAAGTACGTTTCCCGCACCAGTTCGGGAGTGCTTGTCGAGAAGCGAGGCAGGAGACCACGTCAGATTGTTTCCCCAGGTAGCAGCCAGCTTCCTGGCTGGCTTCCGGTCAGTGAGGTGGTGAAGCCCGACGGGCAGACCATGCTGTTGGCCACGGTCCCGACGTTCGAGGAGAAAGGGTCCGACGTCAACGTCGCGAGCCACCTGCTGATGGATGTCCTGACCCGACAGGTCGATGTCGCCATGGTCTTCTCCAATGACAGTGACCTGAGCTTTCCGCTGGAGCAGGCGCGTCTCCGAGTGCCTGTCGCCACGATCAACCCAAGTACGACGCCGGTGGCCAGAGACCTTCGAGCAGAGCCTGGTGTCGGAGTGGGTGGACACTGGTGGCGTCGACTTCGAGCCGATGACTTCCGCGCGCATCAGATGCCGGATCCGGTCGGTCCCTGCGCGAAGCCCGCAGGATGGTGACACCGCTCGTTTGGTGATCTCGCACTGGTGCGCTAGGCTGATGACACACCACCCGGTTCTCGCGTTTTCGCGGGGATCGGGTCTTTTTTTGTTCCCCACCTCACGCCGTAGCGGCTGAGCTGGGGGTTCGCCGGTCGAATAGGCTCACCGCGTGAGCTCGAAGCCCCGCATCCCGAACGTGTTGGCCGGCCGGTACGCCTCTCCCGCCCTGACCAGGATCTGGTCCCCGGAGCACAAGGTGGTGCTGGAGCGCAGGCTCTGGCTGGCGGTGCTCCGCGCGCAGGCCGACCTCGGCGTCGACGTGCCCGCGACGGCACTCGCCGACTACGAGCGGGTTGTCGAGCAGGTCGACCTCGCCTCGATCGCCGAGCGCGAGCGCGTCACCCGGCACGACGTGAAGGCCAGGATCGAGGAGTTCAACGCCCTCGCCGGGCACGAGCACGTGCACAAGGGCATGACCTCGCGGGACCTCACCGAGAACGTCGAGCAGCTGCAGGTCCGGCTCAGCCTGGAGCACGTCCGGGACCGCGGCGTTGCGCTGCTGGAGCGGCTCGCCAGGCTCGCGGCGGAGAACGCCGAGCTGGTCATCGCGGGCCGCTCGCACAACGTCGCCGCCCAGGCCACCACGCTCGGCAAGCGGTTCGCCACCGCCGCCGACGAGGTGCTCGTCGCGTTCGGGCGGCTGGAGAACCTGCTGGAGCGGTATCCGCTACGGGGCATCAAGGGGCCGGTCGGGACCGCGCAGGACATGCTCGACCTGCTCGGCGGGGACTCGGCGAAGCTGCTCGACCTCGAGCGCCGGGTCGCCGAGCACCTCGGCTTCGGCACCGTGTTCACGAGCGTGGGCCAGGTCTACCCGCGGTCGCTGGACTTCGAGGTCGTCACCGCGCTCGTGCAACTGGCCGCGGGGCCCTCGTCGCTGGCGAAGACGATCCGGCTGATGGCGGGCCACGAGCTGGTCACCGAGGGCTTCCAGCCCGGCCAGGTCGGCTCCAGCGCCATGCCGCACAAGATGAACACCCGTTCCTGTGAACGCGTCAACGGGCTCGCCGTGGTGCTGCGCGGGTACGCGTCCATGGTCGGCGAGCTCGCCGGGGACCAGTGGAACGAGGGTGACGTGTCGTGCTCGGTGGTGCGCCGGGTCGCGCTGCCGGACGCCTTCTTCGCCTTCGACGGCCTGGTCGAGACGTTCCTGACCGTGCTGGACGAGTTCGGCGCGTTCCCCGCGGTGATCGACCGCGAGCTGGACCGCTACCTGCCGTTCCTGGCCACCACGAAGATGCTGATGGCGGCGATCAGGGAAGGCGTCGGCAGGGAGACCGGCCACGAGCTCATCAAGGAGCACGCGGTGGCCTCCGCGCTGGCCATGCGGGAGCAGGGCACCGAGCGCAATGAGTTGCTCGACCGGCTCGGAGCCGATCAGCGCTTTCCGTTGGACCGCCCGGCCCTGGAGCGGTTGCTGGCCGACCGGTTGCCCTTCACCGGTGCCGCCTCGGCTCAGGTCAATGCCGTTGTGCAGCGGGTTCAGGACGTCATGGCGCGCTACCCCGAGGCGGCTGGGTACGCACCGGAACCGATTCTGTAGCAACAGGGCTCAATCGTTGCTCCGAACAGCCGTCAGATCACCGTCGGCCGAACGACTGGTTTTACGGCGTTCGCTTACGTGAACCTTATTCGGTTAAATCAGGACCCTGAAAGCAGAGCGCAAGTCGGGAGTAAGCGGCCCGACAATGGGGCAGAGGTCAAGTACTGCTGACGCGTTGTCGAGGGGGTTGTCCGCGTGGTCGCTCGCTTGGAAGGCAAAGCGCGCAACCGCGCCGCCCTGCTCGACGCCGCGCGGGACGTGATCGTCGAGGAGGGGCACCGGGGCGCGTCGCTCGGCATGATCGCCGGGCGGGCCGGGTTGACCACCGGGGCCATCTACTCGATCTTCGGCAGCAAGCGGGACCTGCTGGTCGCCGTGGTGGAGGACATCCACTGGCGGGTGATCGCCGAGCTGCGCCAGCTCGGCGACCCCAGGCTCGCCCTGGAACAGGTCATCGGGGTCTACGTGCACGGAAGGCTGCGCGCGGCCAGCACCAAGGAGGCGGCGCAGCTGCTGGCCTTCGAGATGGAGCTGGCCGGGCAGGCGCAGAGCGACCCCGTGGTCAGCACCCGGCTGCGCGAGATCGCCCAGCGCTCCGACCAGCAGTTCGCCGAGGCCCTCGTCGGCAGGGCGGACAAGACCGGAGCGGTGATCGGGCCCGAGCGGGCGCGGCAGCTCGCGCTCGGCATCGGCGCGCTGGTGCAGGGCTTCGAGCAGCGGCGGTTACGCGGTGAGGACGTGCCCGACCAGCTGGTCGTCGATCTCTCCGTGGCGCTGGCCCGGCAGTAGCGCCCGGCCGGTCCGGTCAGCCCGCGATGTCCCCGGTGTCCGGCGGCTGCGTGTAGACCACCGGCTCGTTCGACAGCTCGCTCACCGTGCCGTTCGCGAGCACCGCCTGGACCCGGAGGTTGTACGCGCTGTTCGGGGCGGTGCGCTCGGTGCTGAAGCCGGTGCCGACGGGCACCTCGACGAACTGCTCGTCGGTGGCCACGACGGTCTGGAACAGCTTCACGGGCTTCGAGCCGTCGGTGATCAGGATGCGGTACGTGCGGGCGCCTTCGACGGGCGACCAGCCGAGCTTTCCGCCGTCCGGCAGCGCGTAGTAGTCGAAGACCGTGAACGGGGAGACCTGCTGCGCGGCCTCCGGTGGCGTGGGAACCGCCTGTGCGGCGGGTCCGGTGGTGATCAGGGTGAGTCCGCAGAGCAGGACGACGAGGCTGCGGAGGAAGCGGCCTGACGACATCTCGGTGATCCCCTCCGGAGTCAGGGCAGTGGTAGTGACATTACTACGTAGGGTGTCCGTCCGATCTCACGCCGCGAAGCCTCGATGGTCACATTTCCGAGCGCGCGTGTTCGTCCGGCTCGTGGGTGGACCGTAGGGTTGCCGCGTGCCCTCGCTCGCCGAATACCCCCAGATCGCCGCAGGCAAGGTCCGCCAGCTCCACGCCGTGGACGACGACCACCTGCTGCTGGTCGCATCGGACCGCATCTCCGCGTTCGACCACGTGCTGGAGTCCGCAATCCCGGACAAGGGACGCGTGCTCACGGCGATGAGCGTGTTCTGGTTCGAGCTGCTCGCCGACGTCGTGCCGAACCACCTCGTGTCCTTCGACGACCCCCGCATCCCGGATGAGGTCCGCGGCCGCGCGCTGCTGGTGCGGCGGCTGTCGATGGAGCCGGTGGAGTGCGTGGCGCGCGGCTACCTGACGGGCTCCGGCCTGGTCGACTACAACCGCACCGGCGCGGTGTGCGGCGTCGAGCTGCCCGCGGGGCTGGTGGAGTCCTCCACGCTGCCCGAGCCGATCTTCACCCCGGCGACCAAGGCCGAGATCGGCGCGCACGACGAGAACGTCTCCTTCGAGGCGGTCGTCAAGGAGGTCGGCCAGGAGAAGGCGGAGCGCCTGCGCGAGCTGACGCTGAAGGTCTACACGCGCGCGGCGGAGCACGCGCGGTCGCGCGGGGTGATCCTGGCGGACACCAAGTTCGAGTTCGGCACGGACGCCAACGGTGAGCTGGTGCTCGGCGACGAGGTCCTGACTCCGGACTCCTCGCGCTTCTGGCCCGCCGACGAGTACGAGCCCGGCCGGGTGCAGCGGTCCTTCGACAAGCAGTACGTGCGCGAGTGGCTGACCTCGCCCGCCTCCGGATGGGACCGCGCGAGCGACACGCCCCCGCCCGCGCTGCCCGCCGACGTGGTCGAGGCGACCCGCGAGCGCTACGTGCGGGCCTACGAGATGCTCACCGGCCGGTCGATGGCGGACTGGCCCACCCCCGCCTGACCCCCACGACGGGGGAGTGTTCGCGGGATCGGACGGTGGTGGTCATCGGCGGTAAAGCCGCTGGTCACCTGCGTCCTGCTTGATGGTGGGGTGCCTACACGGCTCGTGGTCTCGCTCTCCGGCATCGACCGGCGCTCGCTTGAGCACTGCGTTTCCCTCGCCGCCGAGCTCGACCTTCGTCGCGTCCCGCTGTCCCTGCTGACCACTCCGCTCCCCGCGGCCGAACAGTCCACTGTGGACTGGATCCGGTTCCGGCGGAGCTCAGGCGATGCCGTGGTGCTCAACGGTTTCGCGCGCGGTCCCGTGCTGGTGCCGACGCAGCGGCGCGCCCGGCCGCTGATGCGCAAGCCGTCGCTGCCCGCGCACGAGGCGGGCCTTCGGTTGATCGCCTCCGTCGCGTCCTTCGAGGCGCGCGGGCTCGCCACCGACTGCTTCGCGGTGCTGGACGAGACCATGTCGCTCGGCACCATGACCGCGCTGCGGCGGCACTCGTTCGCCGTCTGCGCCGATGCCAACGGTGTGCACGACCTCAAGACCGGAGTGCACCGGCGCGGGCGGGTGCACCGCATCGGACGGCGCGGCGAGTTCGGCGTCGCATGGGCGGCCCGCCGCGCGGAGCTGGTGAGGATCACCGCAGACGCGGCCGACCTCGCGAGCCCCGCGTGCCGGCTCGCGTTGCTCGACGCCGTGGACACCGCGCTCCGCAACGGCGCTTCGGCCAGCACCTACGCCGATGTCACAGCTGCGTCGCCTCAGCGTGCTTCAGCGCGAGGACCGCAGTGCTCTCCCCGCTGAGCCGGTCGAACCAGCTGGTGTACACCTCCGGCCTGGCCAGCAGCTTCTCGTGGATCGGCACCGCGATCCTCGGGCCGACCTCGTGCAGGAAGTCCACCGACTCCGAGAGCTTCAGCCACGGCGCCGCGGTCGGCAGGCCGAGCACGTCGACCGACTGCTCGGGCGCGACCAGCGAGTCCCCCGGGTGGTAGAACGCCCCGTCGTCGACCACGTAGCCCACGTTGGGGATGCCGGGCAGGTCCCCGTAGATCGTCGCGTGGTCGCCGCCGACCACGTTCACGGTGGAGCCGCCGATGCCGACGGACTCGCCGGGCCGGACGACCGTCGGGGTCGTGCCGAGGTCGCTGATCGCGGGGGCCGACCCCTCGTCGACGACGAGCCGGGCACGCGGGTTGGCCGCGATCAGCGCGGGCAGCCGCTCCAGGTCCATGTGGTCGAAGTGCTGGTGCGTCACCAGGATCGCGTCCAGCTCGGTCAGCGACTCGAAGCCGGAGGAGAAGGTGCCGGGGTCCAGCAGCAGCCGCGTCGAGCCGGTCTCCAGCAACACGCACGCGTGGCCGTAGTGGGTGATGCGCATGTCTTCGAGTCTAGAACCGGGAGACCAAAGGCGTGAGCTGAACGGAACGCCGATTACGGCGGATGTCAGAGTGACGCGGAATTACCGGACAACCAGTATCAAAAGCACCCTGCTGATGTTTTTCCCTGCGAGGTGCATGTGCACGCTTTCGGAAAACTAATAGTCGCCGCCACTTTGGCGCTGCCCGCCTTCGTCGTCTCCGGTGACACGCTCGGTGCCGCGACGAATGCCGCCGGACAGCCGACCGAACAGACCGCCCAACAGGTCGGCACGGAGGAAGCGACGGCCGCGACCGTCACCGCGGCGAACCCGTCGACAGTGATCGGCCGCGCGGCGTCGTGGTACGTGAAGGTGCACGTCACCGGCATGAACCTGGCGTCGACCGATGTGCTGACCGTTGCCGACCCGAAGGGGACCGAGCTCTACCGCTACTCCGGGAACCCCGCGAAGGAGCGCGCTGCTGGCGACTCGCCTGCGACCCCGTCGGACACCGGTTTCTGGGCGATGTCGGTCACCGGTGACACGGCGGTCGTCACGCTGCGGGCCAAGGACGGCGGCGCTCCCTCCGCGCTGAGCTCAGCGCGGATTGACAAGATCACCCGCGGATTCACCGACGCGGAGTTCACCGCGCGCACCGATGCGCAGACTCGCAGTATCTGCGGAACCAATGATTACAAGGACGCTGTCTGTTACAAGACCAGCAATCCGACCGAATTCGCCAAGACCGCGCCGGTGGCGAAGCTGCTGCGCAACGGGTCCTCGCTGTGCACCGGCTGGCGGGTCGGCGCCAACAACCGGATGCTGACCAACAACCACTGCTTCTCCAGCAACCCGCAGCAGATCGAGGTCTGGTTCAACTACCAGTGCGAGACCTGCGGCGGCACCACCAGCGGCACGGTGACCAAGGTCCTCGCCTCGGAGGTGCTCTCCACCGACTACGGCCTGGACTACACGCTGTTCTCGGTGACCGACTTCGCCAAGGTGCAGCCCTTCGGCTCGCTGGAGCTGGACCCGAGGGTGCCCGACGTCGGTGAGCAGATGTACGTGGTCGGCCACCCGGCCGGGAAGATCAAGAAGGTCTCGCTCAAGGACGACCAGTCGCCCTCCGGCAACTGCCAGGTCGGCTCGGTCAAGGTCGACGGGCGGGTCAAGGAGTCCGACATCGGCTACAAGTGCGACACCGAGGGCGGCTCGTCCGGCTCCCCGGTGCTCTCCGCCAAGACTCACAAGGTGATCTCGCTGCACCACTACGGCGGCTGCCCGAACCAGGGCGTCCGGATCGACCTGGTGCACGAGAAGATCAAGAGCCAGCTCTGACCGGGACGGCGACCGTCACCCACCCGCGGGTGACGGTCGCCGCCACGGCTCACAGCAGCCTCAGGACCTCGGCCTCCTCCTCGCGGGTGAGGCCGGAACGGCGCTCGCGTTCCAGGCCGAGCCGCTGCTCGTTCTCCAGCGCCGCTCGCGTCGCGTCGCCGAGCGAGCGGTTCCGCAGCCCCGCGTCGGCGGCCGGGCGGTGGTCGTGCGCGAGCATGCCGTGCATGCCGGGCACCCAGAGCGGCAGCGAGCGCGGCCCCGCCCACGGCTTGACCTCCGCCTTGGTCAGCACGTCCTCGGCGACCGGGACGAGCTCGATGTCCTGGCCAGCGACCTCGGCGACCTCGGCGAGCACGTCGTTCAGCTGGGAGACCGGGCCGATGGCGTCGAAGGTCCCCGCGAGCCGCTGTTCGGCGGCCTCGACGATCCAGTTCGCCAGGTCGAGCACGTCCACGAACTGCGCGGGTTGCCCCGGCGCGTCCGGCACCACGGCCCGCCCGCCCCGGAAGAACCGCGCCGGCCAGTAGCCGAACCGGTCCGACCAGTCCTCGAACCCGGTGATCAGGCCCGGCCGGGGGATGAACGCGCGGTCGCCGAGCGCCTCGCGCACGCGGTTCTCGCTTGCCACCTTGATCCGGCCGTACGCGGAGGGATCGGCGGACGGCGTGGTGGGGGCGTCCGCGTCCTCCAGCGGTCGCACCGTCGGGCCGGTCGCGTCCTGGCCGAGGGTCTCGTTGTCCGCGTAGACGCTGATCGTGGAGACGAACGTCCAGTGGCCCGCGTTCGCCGCGAGCGCCTGGAGCGCCTCGTTCACCCAGGTCAGTGACATCGTCGCCACGTCGATGACGGAGTCGAAGCGCTCGTCGACCAGTGGGGCGAAACCGTCGGGGTCGTTGCGGTCGACGCGTATCAGCCGGGCGCCCTCGGGCACGTCACCGGAGGCGCCACGCGCCGCGCAGAGGACGTCGTGCCCCCGCCGGACCAGCTCCGTGGCAACCGCTTTGGACAGGAACTTCGTTCCACCTAGAACCAATACCCGCATGTCCTCAGCCTGACTTCCGCCGGCTCGCCCGGCCATCCCTCTCGCGGAGGGCGAACGGACGGCGAACAGGTGAAATCGATCTGCGGCGCAACTCACGCCAATTCCCCACAACTCTGGAGAAGGTTCGAACTCGCTGGTCAGGTACGCTGCGGCTGCCCGCCGAGCCACAAACCTGGGAGAGCGACCAGTGGCCCGTGTCGTCGTTGACGTCATGCCCAAGCAGGAAATTCTCGACCCACAAGGACAGGCGGTGGCCAACGCGCTGCCGCGCCTCGGCTTCGACGGGGTCAGCTCCGTCCGCCAGGGCAAGCGCTTCGAGCTGGAGGTCGACGACTCCGTCGACGACGCCACGCTCGCCAAGATCGCCGAGACCTTACTGGCCAACACGGTGATCGAGGACTGGACTGTCCGCAGGGTCGAATCATGAGCCCTCGGATCGGGGTGATCACCTTCCCCGGCACCCTCGACGACGTCGACGCGGCCCGCGCCGCGCTGTACTCCGAGGCCGAGGCCGTGCCCCTCTGGCACGCCGACCACGACCTGCGCGGGGTCGACGCCGTGATCGTCCCCGGCGGCTTCTCCTACGGCGACTACCTCCGCTGCGGGGCCATCGCGAAGTTCGCCCCTGTGATGACCGAGGTGATCGACGCGGCCAAGCGCGGCATGCCGGTTCTGGGGATCTGCAACGGTTTCCAGATCCTCTGCGAGGCCGGGCTGCTGCCCGGCGCGCTGCTGCGCAACGCCGGTCTGCACTTCGTCTGCCGCGACCAGTGGCTGCGGGTGGAGAACGCCGGGACCGCGTGGACAACGCGGTACGAGCCGGACGCGGAGATCCTGGTTCCGCTCAAGTCCGGCGAGGGCCGCTACGTCGCCGACCAGTCCACTGTGGACGAGCTTGAGGCCGAGGGCCGGGTCGTCTTCCGCTACGTCGGGAGCAACCCCAACGGCTCGCGCAACGACATCGCGGGCGTCACCGACGCCCGCGGCCGCGTGGTGGGGCTCATGCCGCACCCCGAGCACGCCATCGACGCGCTGACCGGCCCGACCGACGACGGCCTCGGCATGTTCCTGTCCGTTCTCGACGCGGTGGTGAAGGCGTGACGACAACCGAACATCTCGCCGACACCGTCGAGAACGCGGCGGCGACCCCGGACACCGCCCAGCCGTTCCGCGAGCTGGGCCTCAAGGACGACGAGTACGCCAGGATCCGCGAGATCCTCGGCCGCCGCCCCACCGACGCCGAGTTGGCGATGTACTCGGTGATGTGGAGCGAGCACTGCTCGTACAAGTCCTCCAAGGTGCACCTGAAGTACTTCGGCGAGACCACCACCGACGAGATGCGCGAGCACATGCTCGCCGGGATCGGGGAGAACGCCGGCGTCGTCGACATCGGCGACGGCTGGGCGGTCACCTTCAAGGTGGAGAGCCACAACCACCCGTCCTACGTGGAGCCCTACCAGGGCGCCGCGACGGGCGTCGGCGGCATCGTGCGCGACATCCTCGCGATGGGCGCCCGGCCGCTGGCCGTGATGGACCCGCTGCGCTTCGGCCCCGCCGACGCGCCGGACACCCGCCGGGTGCTGCCCGGCATCGTCGCGGGCGTCGGCGGGTACGGGAACTGCCTTGGTCTGCCGAACATCGGCGGCGAGGTCGTCTTCGACGAGACCTACGCGGGCAACCCGCTGGTCAACGCGCTGTGCGTGGGCGCGATGCGGGTCGAGGACCTGCACCTGGCGCACGCGTCCGGCACCGGCAACAAGATCATCCTGTTCGGTGCGCGCACCGGGCTGGACGGGATCGGCGGCGTGTCCGTGCTCGCGTCGGAGACCTTCTCCGGCGACGAGAGCGCTGGCAAGCGCAAGAAGCTGCCCAGCGTCCAGGTCGGCGACCCGTTCACCGAGAAGGTGCTCATCGAATGCTGCCTCGAGCTCTTCCGCGAGGGCATCGTGGTCGGCATCCAGGACCTCGGCGGCGCCGGGCTGTCCTGCGCGACCGCGGAGCTGGCCTCCGCAGGCGACGGCGGCATGCACGTCGACCTCGACCTGGTCCCGCTGCGCGCCGAGGGCATGACCCCCGCGGAGATCCTCTCCAGCGAGTCGCAGGAGCGGATGTGCGCGGTGGTCGAACCGTCCAATGTGGACGCCTTCATGAAGGTCTGCGAGAAGTGGGACGTGATCGCCACCGTCATCGGTGAGGTCACCGACGGCGACCGGCTGGTGATCGACTGGCACGGCCGGACCGTGGTGGACGTGCCGCCGCGCACCGTGGCGCACGAGGGCCCGGTCTACAACCGGCCGATCGCGCGTCCCGCCGACCAGGACGAGCTGGTCGCGAACACCCCGGACTCGCTCGCCCGACCGTCCACCCCGGACGAGCTGCGCGAGACCATCCTGCGGATGATCGCCTCGCCGAACCTGTGCTCCCGCGGCTGGGTCACCGAGCAGTACGACCGCTACGTGCGCGGCAACACGGTCCTCGCGCAGCCCAACGACACCGGCGTGCTGCGTATCGACGAGGAGACCGGCCGCGGCATCGCGCTGGCGACCGACTGCAACGGCCGCTACTGCAAGCTCGACCCGTACGTGGGCGCGAAGCTGGCGCTGGCCGAGGCGTACCGCAACGTGGCCGTCTCCGGCGCCGCGCCGCTGGCGGTCACCAACTGCCTGAACTTCGGCTCGCCCGAGGACCCGGCGGTGATGTGGCAGTTCGAGCAGGCCGTCCGCGGTCTCGCCGACGGCTGTGCGGAGCTGGGCCTTCCGGTCACCGGCGGCAACGTCAGCTTCTACAACCAGACCGGCACCACGGCGATCCTGCCGACGCCGGTGGTCGGTGTGCTCGGCGTGCTCGACGACGTCCGCAGGCGGCTGCCCTCGGGCATCGGCGCTGAGGCCGGCGAGACGCTGCTGCTGCTCGGCGAGACCCGTGACGAGTTCGGCGGCAGCGAGTGGGCGCACGTCGTCCACGGCCACCTCGGTGGCGAGCCGCCCAAGGTGGACCTGGCCAGGGAGAAGCTGCTCGGCGAGATCCTGGCCGCCGGCTCCCGCGACGGCATGCTCTCGGCGGCCCACGACCTGTCCGAGGGCGGCCTGGCGCAGGCACTGGTGGAGTCGTGCCTGCACGGCGAGACCGGCGCGCGCGTGGTCCTGCCGGAGGGCGCCGACCCGTTCGTGACGCTGTTCTCCGAGTCGGCGGGCCGCGTGCTGGTCGCGGTCCCGCGCACCGAGGAGCTGCGCTTCACGGACATGTGCACCGTTCGCGGCCTGCCGTGGACGAAGATCGGCGTGGTCGACCCGGACGCGGCGGCCCTGGACATCCAGGACGTGGCGACCATCGGCCTCGACGAGCTGCGCACGGCCTGGTCGGGCACCCTGCCCGCCCTGTTCGACTAGTCGCTTCACCTCACGGGGCCGCCTTCCGCAGCAGTGGGAGGCGGCCCCGTCGTCGTGGTGGGATGAGCGGTGTGGGACGGGTTCTGGGGTTGATGTGCAGCGCGACCGGTGGGGTGCTCGGAGTGCGGGAGGGGCTGGTCGAGCCCGCCGTCGCGCGGGGGTGGACCGTGGCGATCACGTTGACGCCCAACGCTTTCACCTGGCTTGAGGCCGTCGGTGAGGTCGAGCGGTTGCGTGGGCTCACCGGGTTGCCGGTGCGGAGCGCTTCGCGGTTGCCCACCGAGCCTCGGCCGCATCCCGTCGTCGACTGCTACCTCTGGGCTCCCGCGTCCGCCAACACCGTCGCCAAGCTGGCGTTGGGGCTCGGGGACAACCAGGCGCTCACCACCGTGTCCGAGGCCATCGGGATGGCCACGCCCGTTGTCGTCTTCCCCCGCGTCAACGCCGCGCACGCCCGTCATCCGGCGTGGGACGGGCACATCGACGCGTTGCGGGCGGGCGGCGTCGAGCTGGTCTACGGCGCGGACGTGTGGCCGCTTCCCGAGGCCAGGGCGGATGAGGGGGAGCTGCCCTGGGACCTCGTGCTGGAGCGGGTCGAGCACGTCATGGCGTGATCAGTTTCGAGCGGTTCTGGCCGATCTCTTCGGTCGACCAGCGCTCCGGCAGCCGGAACCGGTCCAGCTTGCCGATCACGAAGCCATCGTGGTTGATCTCGGTGGTCTTCGCGCGCAGGTCACCCCACTTCTCCAGCTTGCTCCCGCTGAGGTTGAGCTCGCGGTCGAAGCTGGCGTCCAGCAACGAGACGCCGTTGTGGAACACCACGTGGTGCACCTCGGCGCGCCCCTTGAAGTGCGCGCTGGTCAGCAGGACCTCCTGGGTGAACTCCGCGCCCTGCCAGCGGGTGATGCCCAGGAACTCCGCATAGCGCGCGACCAGCCTGCCGACCCGGCGGTTGCGCAGCTCCAGGTACTCCAGCCGCGCACCGGTCAGGTCCAGGTCGTAGGCGGGGCCGTCCGTTCCCCTCTCGGGCAGGAGGTCGTGCAGCAGCCGCTGTGCCGTCTGCCGGACCTGGCGCTCCCGGTCGGCGTCGGCGTCGCGCTCATCGGGCTCGTACCGGTTCGGGTCGTCACCGCGCTCGTCGAAGGCCTCGTGGGAGAACGGGCGGCGCAGGTAGGAGCAGATGATCTCCAGGACGGTCTGGGTGTAGTCCGGCCTGCTCTTTGCCAGACCCGCAAGAGCGTGCAGGGCTCCGACCCGTACCTGGTCGGCCTCGTTGCCCAGCATCTCGACGGAGCGCGCGAACCTCTCGTCCGAGACGCGCTCCCGGTCGTGGTCGTTGCGGTCCTCCTCCGCGCGGCGTTTGCGGTCGTTGAGCCAGAGCGCGTAGAGCGCGACAACGGCACCGCCCGCGAGACCGCCGGTCTTGATCGCCTCGGCCGGTCCCGCCTTCGGGTCCGCGATCAGCAACCACCCTCCGACCAGGCCCAACAGGCCGATGGCCGCCAGCACCGTCCCGGTGAGCAGCAACCCCTGCCGTGTGCGGGACCAGCCCGTGAGAAGCAGGACGACCGCGCAGAGCGAGATAGCCGATCCGGCGATGAGAATCACCCATTTGTCCACCGGAAGATTGTCCGGATGACCGCTCGTCGGACAAGACCGCACGTTTACCTTTTGCATCCGAGCGGAGCCGGTGAGTGACCGCTGACCTGTCCTATCCTTCGCCAGGGCGGCAACAAGGGGAGGGGCATCCGTGGATCGTCCTACCTGGGTGTGCGGTGACATCGACCTGACGAAGCCGAGTTCGGCCCGCGTGTACGACTACTACCTGGGCGGCTCGCACAACTTCGCCGTTGACCGGAGACAGGCCCGCCAGGCCGTCGCGCTCTGGCCGGAGCTGCCCAAGATCATGCGGGCCAACCGCGCCTTCCTCCGCCGCGCCGTGCGGCACTGCGTCTCCCTCGGCGTCCGCCAGTTCCTCGACATCGGCTCCGGCATCCCCTCCGTCGGCAACGTGCACGAGCTCGCCCAGCGCGCCGACCCCGCCTGCCGCGTCGTCTACGTCGACATCGACCCCATCGCCGTCGCGCACTCGCGCGCCCTGCTCGCCGACGCCGACACCCCCGGCGCCGTCGCCGTCCAGGCCGACCTGCGCAAGCCGGAGCAGGTGCTCGACGACCCCGAGGTGCGCGGGCTGGTCGACTTCGACGAGCCGGTGGCGGTGCTCATGGCCGCCGTGCTGCAGTTCGTCTCGCCCAACGACGACCCGGCCGGGCTGCTCGCGCAGTACGCCGACGTGCTCGCGCCCGGCAGCCCGCTGGTGATCTCGCACGGCACCTCGGACGGCCGCCCGGACCGCGCCCGCGAGCACGAGGCGCTCTACCAGCGCACCGGGACGCCGATCTGGATGCGCACCGGGGTCGAGATCGCCGGGTTCTTCTCCGGGTTCCGGCTGCTCGACCCGGGCCTGGTCTACCTGAGCCAGTGGCGGCCGGAGTCGCCGGAGGAGGAGTGGGAGCAGCCGGAACGGCTCAGCGGCTACGCGGGGCTGGGAATCAAGAACTGAGTGGAGCGGCGGAGGATGACCACGGCCACGGTCCGGAGCACGGCGTCAGGGGAGATCGACCTGACGCGGCCGAGCTGTGCCCGCCTCTACGACTACTACCTGGGCGGTTCGCACAACTTCGCGATCGACCGGGAGTACGGCCGCCGCGCGGTGGCGCAGTGGCCCCGGCTGCCCGCGATGGTGCGCGCCAACCGGGACTTCCTGCGCAGAGCGGTGCGGTTCGCGGTGCGCAACGGCATCCGGCAGTTCCTGGACATCGGCTCCGGCATCCCGACGGCGGGCAACGTGCACGAGATCGCCCGCCGCGCGGACCCCGGGGCGCGCGTGGTGTACGTGGACATCGACCCGGTGGCCGTCGCGCACTCCAGGGCGATGCTCGCCGGGTGCTCCGGGGTGACCGTGCTGCAGGCGGACCTCCGTGACGCGCAGGCGATCCTGCGGGCGAGCGAGGTGCAGCGGGTGATCGACTTCAGTCGCCCGGTCGCGCTGCTGATGCTCGGCGTGCTGCACCAGGTCTCCGACGTGGACGACCCGAGTGGCCTGGTCGAGGAGTACCACGACGCGCTGAGCCCGGACAGCCTCGCGGTGATCTCCCACGGCGCCAACGACATCGAGCCCGACCACGCCGACGAGCACCAGCGGCTCTACGCCGGGTTCGGCACGCCGCTGTGGTTCCGCGAACACTCTCAGGTCTTGGATCTGTTCGCTGGCTTCGAGTTGCTCGAACCGGGGGTGGTCCCGTTGCCGGAGTGGCGACCAGACTCGGCCGAAGTCGACCAGTCCGAGCGGTGTCGGATGAGCGTCTACGGGGGGATAGGCCGCAAGAACTGAGTCCGGACCAGGGAAAACGCACACAGACCACGTCGGAGGATGAGTAGCGGTGGCACTGCCGAGCTGGGCGCCTGCGGAGATCGACCTGTCGAAGCCGAGTGCCGCGCGCGTCTACGACTACTACCTCGGCGGGTCGCACAACTTCGAGGTGGACCGGAACCAGGCCGACGAGGCCATCCGGCAGTGGCCGGAGCTGCCCAAGATCATGCAGGAGAACCGCGGCTTCTTACGCCGCGCCGTGCGCCACTGCGTGTCCAAGGGCATCCGGCAGTTCCTGGACATCGGCTCCGGCATCCCCACGGTGGGGAACGTGCACGAGGTCGCGCAGCGGGCCGATCCGGACTGCCGCACCGCGTACGTGGACGTCGACTCCATCGCGGTCGCGCACTCCAGGGCGATCTTGGCCGACAACAAGCGGACCACCGTCGTGCAGGCCGACATGCGCTACCCGGACCAGATCCTGCACGACCCCGACGTGCGCAGGCTCATCGATTTCGACGAACCGGTTGCGGTGCTGATGCTCGCGGTGCTCCACTTCGTCTCCGACGAGGACGATCCGGCGGGCATCGCGCGGTTCTACCGCGAGGCGCTGGTGCCCGGGAGCATGCTGGCGATCTCGCACGCCACGTTCGAGGGGCAGCCCGACCGCGCCCTCGCGCACTCCGACCTCTACCGCCGGACCGGCACCCCGATGTGGTGGCGGTCCAAGGAGGAGATCAGGTCGATGTTCGGCGAGTTCGTCCTCGCCGAACCGGGACTGGTGTGGTTCAGCCAGTGGCGGCCGGACCCGGAGGACGTGGTGGACACCGATCCGCACCGGACGACCGGGTACGCGGGAGTGGGGACCAAGCCGTGAGCGAGGGGAGGGAGGAGGTATGTCGGTGATGCGGCCGACCTGGGCGCCGTCCGAGGTCGATCTGAGCAGGCCGAGCCAGGCCCGGATGTATGACTACTTCCTCGGCGGCGAGCACAACTTCGCGATCGACCGCGAGGTGGCCCGGCGCGCCATCGACCTGCTGCCGGACCTGCCGATGATCATGCGCGCGAACCGGGCGTTCCTGCGCAGGGCGGTGCGCTTCTGCGTCGCCCAGGGCATCACCCAGTTCATCGACCTCGGCTCCGGCATTCCCACCGTGGCCAACGTGCACGAGGTGGCGCAGGAGCAGAACCCCGACTGCCGCGTGGTCTACGTCGACAACGACCCGATCGCCGTGACGCACAGCGAGGCGATGCTGGTCGGCAACGGCAGGGCCGCGGCGATCCAGGCCGACCTGCGCAACCCGAGGGCCGTGCTGGTCTCGCCGGAGGTGCGCTCGCTGATCGACCTCGACCAGCCGGTGGCGCTGCTGATGCTGGCGGTGCTGCACTTCATGCCGGACTCGGAGGAGCCGTACCGGGTCGTCTCGGAGTACCGCGACGCCGTGGCCGAAGGCAGCTACCTCGCGATCTCGCACGCGTCCTTCGGCACCGCCGACACCACCGCGCAGGATCGGATCGACCTGATGGAACGCGCCGGTCTCGACCTTGTTTCGCGCAGTTCCGAGGAGATCTCCGAGTTCTTCTCGGGTTTCTCGCTCGTGGAACCCGGTTTGGCCAGATTGCCGCTGTGGCGTCCCGACTCGGTACGTGATCTCGCATACGAGCCGGAGCGTTTTGCGGGCCTGGTCGGAGTGGGGTATAAGGTCTAGACCACAATCCGTTGAAAACGGCATGTGGGTGAAGGAATTGCATACCTTGTGGCCTGTCTCGGTCTGACCGCGCCGGGCTACCCTTCGAACCCCGAGTAACGAGGGGTGTGCGGTGGACGGTCCCTGGTGGGCGTCAGGTCAACAAGTCCTGACCTGTCCCTGTGCCCGCTGTCGCCGGTTTTCCGGCGTCCGCAATGTGCACGAAGTAGCCCGGACGGTTGACCCTGGCTGTCGGATTGTCCCCGCGGACGCCGACCCCGTAACCTTCGCCAGCGGTCCTGCCGTTCACACGGACGACGACCGCGCCGCGACCGGTGAAGTCGTGGTGTCACATTTCGTTCCCGATTCCGAGGACCGGGTGGGAACCATTCGGGCATACCGCTGCGCGATGGTTTCAGAAACTGTTCGCGTCTCGTCGCATAGTGTCGGGGAACACAGCGTGGAAGAGGGACGAGGCGTGTCGGAACCACAGCTTCGGGACAGGCATGTGCCCAGGTCCGATCAGTGTGGCGGGCGCGCAAGTCGTCATCGCGGCTTCGAACTTGTTGAACAGGGTGTCGTCTTTGTGTCGCAAACGCGGTCAGACTCTTCCGGGGAGGTCGGAAGAAAGCCCGAGAGATCTGGTTTGCACGCAGCGGTCGGGCGAAGAATATGAGTGGTTCGAACAACGAGTCATTTCCACTCGGACGGTTGCTGGTGACCCCGGCGACCGAGTCCGAGCAGCCCGCCTGTGCCCGGTTCGCCCGTACCTGGGTCCGGTCCATCGCGGGCACCAGCTACGTCTCGCTCAGCCTCGCCGAGACCGAGCAGCTGCTGCTGCTCTACACCGAGCGGCTGGTGCAGGCGCTGTTCGCCGACCCATTCCGGTCGACGCCCGCCCGCGAGGTGGGTTTCCACCTGGTCAACGCGCACTTCACCGGGATCGAGACGCTGAGCCGGAGCGTGGCGCTGCTCGGTGACGAGCTGCTGAGCGAGCTCGGTCTCGAAGGCGACGAACGGCTCCAGGTGCGCGTGGCCGCCCTCCAGGGCGCGCTCTCCGCCGGGTACGCCCAGGCGCTGCGGGAGCGCACGCTGGACGAGCAGGAGGCGATCCGCCAGGCGGTGCTCGACGCCAGGGACGCCGCCGAACAGGCGCGCAGGGCCAGCGAGGCCCGCTTCCGCGCGGTGTTCGCCGAGGCCGCCATCGGCATCGCGATCGGAGACGTGCGCGGCCGGATCGTCGAGGCCAACGCGTCGCTGCAGCGCATGCTCGGCTACGGGCTCGACGAGCTGCGCAAGCGCCGCGCCCGCGACTTCATGCTCTCCGACGACGCGGCCGAGGTGTGGCGGCTCTACAACGAGCTGGTGCGCGGGCACCGCGAGCACTTCCGGGTGGACAAGCGCTTCGTGCGCGGTGACGGCGCGGAGATCTGGACCAACCTGACGGTCTCGCTGATCCGCGACGAGCAGGGCGCACCGAACTACGTGGTGGTGATGGTCGAGGACGTCACCGACCGCCACCTGTTGCAGACCAGGCTGCGGCACCAGGCGCTGCACGACCCGCTGACCGGTCTGTCCAACCGTTCACTGTTCATGGACCAGCTGGCCAGGGTCTTCGAGAACGCCGAGCGGGACACCAGGGTCGGCCTCTGCTACCTGGACCTCGACGGCTTCAAGGTGATCAACGACAGCCTCGGCCACGACGTCGGCGACCAGCTGCTGGTCGCGGTGGCGCAGCGGCTGGACACCTACGTCTCCGGCCGCGGCCGGCTGGTGGCCAGGATGGGCGGCGACGAGTTCGTCATCCTCATCGAGCACACCCGCTCCACCGAGGACGTCATCACCGTCGCCGACCAGGTGCTGCACGGGCTGACCAAGCCGATCAAGGTCGGCAGGCACGAGCTGACCGTCTCCGCCAGCATCGGCCTGGTCGAGCGCGAGGTCGTCGGCACGACGCCGGCCGACGTCATGCGCGACGCGGACATCACGCTGTACTGGGCCAAGGCGGACGGCCGCTCCCGGTGGGCGCAGTTCGACGCCGAGCGCAACGCCCGTGAGGTCGCCAGGTTCACCCTCTCCGCCACCATGCCCTCGGCGCTGGAGCGCGGCGAGTTCTACGTGGACTACCAGCCGCTGGTGCGCCTGGCGGACACGCGGGTGGTCGGCGTCGAGGCCCTGGTCCGCTGGCAGCACCCGGAGTTCGGCCGCCTCGCCCCGGACCGGTTCATCGAGCTGGCCGAGGAGACCGGGATGATCGTCCCGCTCGGCCTGTGGGTGCTGGAGCAGGCGTGCGCACAGGCCAAGGACTGGGAGGAGCGCTTCGGCGCCGACGCCCCGTTCGTCAGCGTCAACCTCGCCGTCCGGCAGCTGCGCGACCCCCGGCTGGTCTCCGACGTGGCGCGCATCCTGGCCAAGGTCGGCCTGCGCCCGCACCGGCTCCAGCTGGAGCTCACCGAGAGCGCGATCATGGGCAACGCCGACGAGCCGCTGGACGCGTTGCGGGCGCTCTACGACATGGGCGTGCGGATCGCGATCGACGACTTCGGCACGGGCTACTCCAACCTCGCCTACCTGCGGAACCTGCCGGTGCACGAGCTCAAGATCGCGGGCTCGTTCGTCGAAGGGCTGCGGGTGCGCGTCGGCCAGGACGGCGGTGAGGTGGACCAGCAGATCGTGGCGACGCTGGTGTCCCTCGCGCACACGCTCGGCCTGACGGTGACGGCGGAGAACGTGGAGACGACAGCCCAGGCGCAGCGCCTGCGCACCATCGGGTGCGACTCGGGCCAGGGCTGGCTCTTCGCGCGCCCTGGACCGGCGGTGCAGATCGACAAGCTGATCACCGCCTGCCCCACCGACCTCTGACCGCCCCGCCGCACCGGACCGACCCGGTGTTTTCGCGTTTTGTCACCTTGTTGCGCGAAAGAGCGCTCTCATTTCGCGTCAAGGCTCCACAACGCGAACGAGGGGGCACGCGTGGTGGCTCGCGGGGGAGGCGTGGGGGTGAGTGAGGTGGTGCAGCTCCTTGCACGGCCTGGTCAGCGGCGCAGGTCGATGACCACCTTGACGTCGTCCGGAGTGCGGGTGAGCGCGTCGGTCCACGAGGAGAGCGGGACCCTGCGGGTGATCAGGCGCTCCAGCCACTCCGGGTCGGCCTTCGCCAGGGCTTCCGCCGCATCGCGGTAGTGCGCGAGGTTGCCGTTGACGCTGCCCACCACCACGCTGTTGTGCAGCACCATGGCGTCGTTGATCGCTGCGCCCGGCACGGTGATCGTCTTCGCGCTGCCGGAGAGCCCGGTCAACACCATGATCGAGTTCCTGGCGGTGCGGCGCAGGACCTCGAAGACCAGCCCGCTCGCGCCGGTGCACTCGATCACCACGTCCGGCCGGACCGGGACCTGGTCGAGGTCGTGGTGGTAGGTCGCGCCCAGATCCCGGACCAGCTCCGGTTTGCCGCCGTCCCGAACCCGGTCGAGCACGTGCACGTCCAAGCCCCGCTGGGTGCCGATCAGGGCCGCGAGCAGGCCGATCGGTCCGGCTCCTGTGACCAGTGCGGTGCGCGGCCGATACGGGGTGCGTGCGCCGATGCGGTCGACCTGGTCCCAGGCCTTGGCCACCACCGAGGCCGGTTCGGTGAGCACGCCGAGCTCGCCGAGAGCGGAGTCCAGCCGGATCGCGAACTCCGGTTCCACCGTCCACCGCTGCGAGCCGTACCCGTCGAGCTCGGTGATGCCGCGTTCGGTGTACGCGCCGTTGGCGCAGAAGTCCCACTGGCCGTTCGAACACGGCTCGCACGGTGCGGGGTCTGGGCGGCGCACGACGCCGACGACGTGGTCTCCGATGGCGAAGCCGCTTTCCGGTGGCGCTTGGAGGACTCGCCCGAGCGACTCGTGGAACAGCACCATCCGGTCGCGGCCGGGTGGGAGTCGGCCGAAACCCTCGTGCGCGATCTCGGCGTCCGTGGCGCACACACCGACCAGCAGCCCTGCGACGAGGAGTTCTCCTTGTGCGGCAACAGGATCGGGAAGCTCGCTGACCTCGGCTCGTTCTGGCTTGCCCGGTACCACCGTCGCTGCCCGCACGCCGCCCAGACTACTCAGGGTTGGAGCAGCAGGCCGTTCTTGCCCGCGCGGGCGGCTTCGAAGCGCTGGTTG